>JBBPID010000114.1:0-12173 GCA_038040505.1 Acidobacteriota bacterium
GAGGCTCTGCGAGCCTTGGGTTACCAGTAAACAAAATTTGCGGGAGCCGCGGAGCGGCGACCAATCACTCAACGGGGCAGTCGCGTTGGTTCTGACTCGAAGCTCAAACTCTGAAGTCGAGACTGAAATGTCGCCCGCTTCGCGGGCTCCGCTGATCAAAACGGGCATGGTTTCCCAAGGCTCGCAAAGCCTCGCCTTGGGCTTAGCTAAAGACCGCTGCTTCGCAGCTCGACGAGTTTGTTCGCTCCCGGCCGTGGCTTTTTGGGCAAGCCCTGGCCGCGCCCTTTTCAAAACGGAACCAGCCCGTACCGCGCCGGCGATCTCATTCAAGTCCGGGGGCTTCCCTTCCTTGTCTTCTTTGACTGATTCGAGTCGCCACGTAGAACGCGATGCCAATGGCCACTGCTATAGCGACGTCCCGAGCCTCGCGCCAGCCGCTGTTTGCCAACAGCCAGAGACACAAAATTATGCATACTATCGAGATGAGAATCCCTGCCGGCAGTTTGAATGAACGAGGCGCTTCACCGGTAATCGGATCCGGCGTGGGCGTCTTGTTTCTCAGTCGCAGAATCGGCAAAGCCGCACAGGTGCTGGCGTAAACGAGCACTCTGGTAATCACGGTTACTTTTACCGCATAGATGAAGGTGCCTGACAACGCGAGCACGAGGACGGCAGCAGCGGAAATGAGGATGGAAACATGAGGCGTGAGGAATCGACGGTGAACCCGCGCCAACGCGACCGGAAGTTGGCCCTGTACTGCCATCGCGAATGGCAGTCGCGTACAGGCCAGCATGATCACATTCAACGTCCCGAAGATTCCGACTAACGCGCCGGCCGAAATGATCGGAGGGCCTAAGGCGCCAAGAAAACTGTGACTGGCTTCAGCCAGCGGCCGTTCCGAATCTGCTAAGTTGGGCAAAGTGCCGATACACACAACCTGGATCAGCAGGAACAGCACGACCGCGGCGCTCAGTGCCACAATCAGCGCAAACGGTATGACTCGGTGAGGTTGGCGGATCTCTCCGGAGTTCACCAGCACTGCCTCAAAGCCCGAGAAAACATAGACCAGTATGAACACGGCGGCCGAGAATGATCCTAGGCTTGGTCTGGCCGCAAGCGTGAAGCGGTCTGGGCTGATGAAGAACAATCCTACGGCCACAAACACAAGCAACGGGATCAGCTTGCTGACGGTAAATATGTCGCTGACTCGAGCAGACTCTTTCACGCCTACCAGGTTAATGACGGTGAGAAGAACTACGAGCCCCGTGATGATTGCGACCCTGGTCAGCCCTGTCTGGGCCGGCGGCCAGAAGTAACCAAGGTAAGCGATGAAGACTTGCGCGAGAGTGGCGAACCCTGCCACCCTGGTCAACCACATCAACCATCCCACCATGAAGGCGAGCGGGGCCCCGAACGTTTCTTTGGCATAAAGATATGGACCTCCGGTGCCACTAAAGCGGCTGCCCACTTCGGCAAAGCAAAGTGCGATCAGGCCGATTATCAACGCGCACACAACGAACGCCGCCAGACTGTAGTTTCCTACGATCTTTTGCACGTCTGCCGGAAGTCTGAAGATGCCGGCGCCCACCGTAACATTCACCAGCAGGGCCACCAGATCCCACTTCCGGATTTCTCGACTTAGGCCTTCATCCGTCAAACAGTATCCCCGGCCTCGATCCCTTTACCGCGACGCCTCCGCGATCTCCTGGCGTGATCGAACCGAACCGCTCTGCATAAACTTCGGGCAGTGGGCGCGCGTTCGGCGGAGCTAACCACAGTCGCAGCAAGTGGCGCTTGCGCTCAGGCTCTGCGAAATCCTCGAACGCGGTTCGATCATGCAGAATGGTGTGATTGTGCACGAACTGCATATCACCGGGCTGAAGCTCCATCATCAAGTTTAGCGCGGGGTCGTTCGCCAGCTCATCGAACAGATCGAGTGCCTCGATTTGAAGAGCGCTGAGCGGCGCGACTCCGGAGAAGCGGCGCGCTGACTCGATATATTGCCTCTGGTAAATAGCCGAAAGCAGCTCCTCATGCCAGTTGAAAACCGGAATTGAGAAATAGGCTTTGCCGCCTTCGGGAACTTCACCGCGCCGGTCCGTCTCGATCGGATTGAGCAAGACTCTCACAAGGTCCGGCCGCCGGCGACGCATCTCGTTGAAGATCGTGGTGGATGATACCAGGCTCGACAAGCCGCCCGATTTCGCTGCCCGCAAACACAACAGGCCCACCACGTCACACGAGTCTGTGTGGAAGGTCTGGCGTTCGCGTGTTTGGTAGATTCGCGTGTCGGGATCCTGGCTGGAGCGACCCAGATCCCTAACGTGCCCAAGCAGGTGTCCGTCGGCATTTTGCCTTCGCAGGTTGCCCAGGTGAGTCCCGATCCCAAGGAACGCAATCGCCGCTTCGCGTCTGGTCCAACCCTGGACCGGCAGGCCTCGAATCAGCACAAAGCCACGACCGCTGAGCACTTCGTCGAGTAGATGATGAAGGCGCGATTTCAGCGTAGGAAGCGGAACGTCAGCACTGCTTATCAAAGTTAGGTCGCGGTCTGATTCCGCCAATTCCCTGGCCGCACTCTCTACTTCGGCGATTTCGTTTACCGAAAGGTGTTCTATCCAATCAGTGCTTCCGGCGAAATCCCGGCCGTACCAGGCCGAGGCGTCGCGAATCTCGGGTGGCAGAGAATGAATGACAGAGCTCATGATTGGCCAAAAACTCCTCGTTGGAGTTCTTTCGTGTCGCTTAGTGTGATTTCGTGGATCGTATGGCTGCCAATCCTAAGCACACGATCCACGAATCACACGAAGCTAACACGAAACCAAGCTGAGGGTACGCGATTCGTTCAGCGACCGGTCATCTGCTCCAGCTTTTCCGGGTAGCGAGCCCCCTGGACCGTAATCTTTTCGGCGGCGTCGTTAATCTCGCGGAGATCGTCGGGTGTAAGTTCGACGGAAGTTGCGCCGATGTTTTCGTCCAGGCGATGCAGCTTCGTGGTACCTGGAATCGGCACAATCCAGGGCTTCTGCGCCAGCAACCACCCGAGCGCGATCTGAGCAGGCGTCGCCTGCTTCCGTTCTGCGATCTGGCTAAGCAGATCCACCAGGACTTGATTCGCCTTAACCGCTTCGGGGGTAAAGCGAGGGAGGGTGCTGCGGAAGTCGGAGCTATCAAAGGTCGTTTTCTCATCCATCTTACCCGTGAGAAAACCTCTTCCCAGTGGGCTGTAGGGGACGAAGCCGATCCCGAGTTCTTCGAGGGTCGGGATCACTTCCTTCTCAGGCGTTCGGGTCCATAACGAATATTCGTTTTGAAGCGCAGTGACCGGTTGGACTGCGTGTGCGCGCCGGATCGTTTGCACGCCTGCTTCAGAAAGTCCGAAGTGCTTGACCTTCCCTTCCTGAATCAAATCCTTGACCGCCCCGGCGACATCTTCAATAGCCACGTCCGGATCAACCCTATGTTGATAAAAGAGATCGATGTGGTCGGTCTTCAGTCGTTTGAGTGACGCCTCGGCAACCTCCTTGATGTGTTCCGGACGGCTGTCTAACCCAGACCATCTCGACGGATCATCGGCGCCAGGCTTGAAGCCGAATTTGGTGGCGATTACCACCTGCTCGCGGAACGGAGCGAGGGCTTCCCCGACCAGTTCTTCGTTGGTGAACGGGCCGTACACTTCAGCAGTGTCGAAGAACGTGATGCCACGTTCAACTGCCGTTCGAATCAGCGCGATCATCTCTTGCTTGTCTTTGGGCGGGCCATAGCCAAAGCTCATCCCCATGCATCCGAGCCCGATGGCCGAGACTTCAAGGTCACTTTTTCCAAGTCTGCGCTTCTGAATTTTCATTTCCCAATTATAGTTGAAGCGATTCTAGTGTGCATTTGTCCTGACAGTATGAACCTTCAGCGAGCTGCGTAGCAGCGGTCGTAGTTAAGCCCAAGGCGAGGCTTTGCGAGCCTTGGGACTGCTTCGTTGAATTCGCCGGAGCCGCGAAGCGGCGACAGAGAGTGCGTAGACAGAGCTCCCGTTACCAGTGATCGCTGTCGCCCCTTCGGGGCTCGATACCCCAGGGTGGTTGACCCAAGGCTCGCAAAGCCTCGCCTTGGGCTTAACTACGACCGCTGCTACGCAGCTTGTTGACTATGTCAGCTCCTGTGGCGTGAATGAGCGTTCTGATTTCCGATATCTGACCTCTGACCTATCACCTTCTGCTCACTGCTTACTCTTTTCTGTGAAATCTGTGTAATCTGTGGATGATTCTGTGACTGCCAGGAGAAACCATGGAACGTAAAACAGCCTCCGAATACCCGCAGGAGTTGTTAGACCTCTTTCACGAATATCAGCACGGCGACATCAACCGCCGAGCTTTCCTTGATGGCGCGGCTAAATTTGCGGTTGGCGGCCTGACGGTCGCGGCAATTTACGAGAGCATGACACCGAACTTCGCCTGGGCGCAGCAGGTACCGCCGGATGACAAGCGCATCAAGGTTGGCTACGAGGTCGTGCAGTCGCCGGCGGGGAACGGCACGATCAAAGGCTACTTGGCACGTCCGGCAAAAGATGGAAAGCTGCCCGTCGTTCTCGTCATTCACGAAAACCGCGGGCTCAATCCCTATATCGAAGACGTTGCGCGTCGCCTCGCGCTCGCCAACTTCATCGCCTTTGCGCCCGATGGATTGACTTCAGTCGGCGGTTATCCGGGCGACGAGGACAAAGCTCGCGCCGCCTTTCGAAATGTGGATGGAAAGAAGATGACCGAAGATTTCGTGGCGGCAGCCAAGTGGCTCAAAGCCCGTAAAGATTCCACGGGCAAAATGGGAGCGGTCGGATTCTGTTTCGGTGGCGGCATGGTAAATCAATTGGCCGTTCTGCTGGGCGCTGATCTGAAAGCCGGCGTTGCCTTCTATGGCCGCCAGGCAGGCGTAGATGATGTCCCCAAGATCTCCGCGCCGCTGCTGCTGCAATACGCAGGAAATGACCAAGGCGTCAACGCCGGCATCGCGGCTTACGAAGCAGCGCTCAAAGCCAACAACAAGGTGTATACGGTGCACATGTATGAAGGCACACAGCACGGCTTCCACAACGACACGACGCCGCGTTACGACGAAGCCGCCGCCAAACTTGCCTGGACTCGCACGCTCGAATGGTTCAATAAGTACCTGCGGTAAGGTTAGCCGCATGGTCGCTAGGATCTTCCGCGTTAGTCTAAACCGCAGAATCGAAGGCCAGACCCGTATTTTCTTCTACTTCATCACCCACCGGGCAAATCTTCTCTCCTACTCAATCGAATGACCAGCACCTCTTCTTATGGGGCATGGACGCCGGCAGCTTCTACGAGGTAGAGCCTCTCACCACTGAGATGCCTGTGCCTGTGGGAGGACGCTGAAGCTAGCCAAATCCTTTGTCGCTCGCTGATATGAGCATTTATTCCAAACACTCTCAGATTTCTGATCGCGCAAGGTCAAGAAAAACTTGTAATTCGACGCAAAGTAAATATACTTCGGCCCGTTAGTCTCACAGATCTGGTCCCTCACGGGACCCAACAAGCAGCCCCACGAGGTTCCTCATGAACTTACTCGATGACAGACAACTAGCACCCTTCCGAAAAGAATATCTTGAAAGAGAAAAGGAGATACAGCGCTATATTGGCGTCTATCTTTCCGGCGTTGTAATTGTCTTCGGTTGGATTATCGGCCCACAGTCGAAGCCTCTCAACGAAATGGCATTAGGGAACGATGGATACAATATTTTCGCGTTTCTAATAATCTCCGTCGTGAATGCGCTCTTCATCACATTCCTGATCTACAAGAGTCTTGATGTTCACGACACGACGCAGTTTATAACCGTTCTCGCGCAGCCAAATAGCGTCTACACATTTTGGGAGAACTGGAGACGGAGCACATACAGCGCTACGAAGCCTGTTCGCACGGCTTATTTCATTGCTTTAGCTTTTCTGCCGGCAATTATGGCCCTCATGCTGCTATTATTTTCCGGAATCAAAATATTCTCGTCGGAAGCGTCCTTGAGAAATCAGCTCACTGAAATCGAGGAGAGCCGACGAACAACCCAGAAAAGCATCACCTATCCTGACCCGAACGTTCCTACGCCGGTCATAACACCAATTGATGTGAGTTTTCGGCTTGAAAGAATCCAATCTGTCTTCAGTGTGGCGAGATGGCTGTTTTTGATTGTTGGCTTCTTACATTTAGTACCGCTTTGGTTTTTCTACCGCAACACTGTTCCCACCAAGAAGAAGTGGGACGTCATTGCCAAACTTAAAGAAGCGCAAGCGCACAAAGTTTCACCCTGCTCCAAAGAGGTCTTGCATTTGCAGGAATTTGTAGAGAATTCTGGCGTGGCCCAACGCGTGATTCCTGAAACTCCAACAGAATGACGCGCTGACAATCTGAACCCGCAAGAAATTGTAAAAACCGCCGGGCCAGCTCGGTGGCTTCCGTTCGGTAAATTGGACACCTCGAGAAAAAGGTTACTTCTTCTCCTCTCGCCGCTAATAACGAGCTTCGTGCTTGTATCGGTCGGCTTAATAACGCAGTCGGTGGCGCCAATCAGCGTCGCCGGACTCATTTGGCTACTTCCTTTATTCGTCGCTTTTGCCTTCACCGATCGACTGTTGTTTTGGTTGAAGGCCTTTCGCGAAGGACGATTGAGTTACAAACATTTCGCCGCAGATCCCCGCATTACTAACGAAACCAGGAAGCAAATTGATTCGGCTTGGGATATCCCTATTGGCTTTGCCGGCGTGCTTAGAGCGCTGATTCTTGCCGCCGCATCAGGCGTAATTGATTTGTTTTCGACTTTGATCGACGGTGGGCTCTCCGAGATTCCTAAACAGGTGCAAACAACTTTAGTTGTTACCTTAGGTTCCTTATCTATCGCCTTTATTGACGCAGCACGTGGAAAGTCCATCAGAAATCCGGGTTTTTTCCTGAAGGCAGTGGGCGTCGTTGGAGCTGTAAGTTTTTTTAGAGGATTCTTGTTGATACTGTCCGGGCTTGGTGGGGTGAAAGAATACCGCCCGATGAGAGCACTACTTTCAAGTCCTATCTGGTTCTTGTCACCAGAGAATGTAAGCGTGATTATGCGATGGATTATCGCATCGGATGTGGCGAGCAACGTGTTATTCAGAGTCATCTTTCCGCTTCTATTCTTCGCCGTTGCGATGGATATGGTTCGAGCACCTGTTACTGACGATAATGTTGACTCGAAGAATTTTGCTGCGGCTATAGTAGTAGTGAGTTGTTGGTTCACAAGTCAGTGGTTGGCTTTTTTCATTACGACAGCCTAATAAAGGATAATTAAGTCCGGTGCTCTTCGAATGACCACCACCCGACGAAGAATCGCTTCGCGAAACCGAGCAAGCGGAGATGAGCGCGCGGATTACCGTCGCAAGGAAGCATTAGTTGTTCTATGCACTACGCCGAGACTTTAGCCGCGCTGAAAGCAACAACAAGGTGTACACGGTGCACATGTACGAGGGGACACAGCACGGCTTCCACAACGACACCACGCCGCGTTATGACGAAGCCGCCGCCAAGCTGGCATGGGCGCGCACTCTCGACTGGTTCGATAAATATTTGCGGTAAGGTTGAGTATGCTCCTTCGGTAATTAGCCGTGGCCCACAGATAAAAGGTAAGAAATGTCCTCATTAATGTTTGTTAACGCAACCGACCTCGGCTCTTGGGCAAATAAGAGAAACTCCCAGGACCAACTTCCAAGGCTACTAAGGCGGGTGATCCGGGCAACGACAGAGCAGATTCAATTTATTAGTGTTCGAGCCGATGAAGGCATCCACCTTGAAGGTTTCGACGGCATTCTTGACGTCCAGGCCGGAAACGAGTTTGTGCCAAGCGGAAAATCGGTTTGGGAGTTCGGCACAGATAAGAAAATCAAGGCTAAGGCTGATAAAGAATACGAAAACCGTCGAGATAATCCGCGCGGCGTCGTTCCTTCGGACACCGCGTTTATTTTTGTGACGCCCCGGCGGTGGAGAAAAAAGGCCGATTGGATGAAGGCGCGACAGGCTGAGGGGTTCTGGCGTGAAGTGCGGGTCTATGATGCGGATGATGTAGAAACATGGCTTGAATCGGCGCCCGCCGTTCACGTTTGGCTTTCAATCCTACTCGGCAAACACCCAGAAACCGCGATTGACATAGAGAACTTCTGGGCTGGATGGACAGAAGTGACTCAACCCCATCTCAGCGCCGATCTGTTGATATCGGGGCGCGAAGAAACGGTTAAGGGCCTGCACGAATGGTTCGGTCAACCGGTTTCTTCTGTGTCACTCCGGCTCGAATCACGCAGTGAGGCGATTGCGTTTTTGGCTGCCTCAATCCGTCGCTTGCCTACAGGGCATAGGGAACGCGTTTTTTCTAGGTGTCTTGTCGTCGAGGATATTTCCGCGTGGCGACAGCTAATCGCCTGCGATGAAGCGCTTATTCTCGTTCCGAACTTCTCCGATCGTGAAACGGTAGCGCGTGCTGTACAGGGCGGTCATCGCGTGTTGATTCCTCTCGGGAAATCTGATGCTGAATTGGCAGACACGATTAATGTTCCGAGACTGCATCGCGCGAATGCGAAAGAAGCGCTGCTCGCGATGGGAACACCTGAGGAGCAGGCAGAAGATTTGGCGACATTGGCCAGGCGCAGTTTTTTGGCTCTTAGGCGAAAACTTGCCATCAATGCTTCCGTTCATACTCCGACCTGGGCTACACCGATACATGCCAGAGCATTGCTTCCTGTTTTGCTTGCCGGCGGGTGGAATGACACAAATGAAAAGGACCGGAGCGCCATTGCAAGGCTGGTCCAAGCGTCGTACGAGAGCATAAATGAAGCTGCGGTCAGGTGGGCGAATGAGCCCGACCCTCCGGTTCGTCGAGTTGGCAATACCTGGCTAATTACGTCCAAGGAAGACTCGTGGTCATTGATTGCTCGATATCTCACACGACAAGACCTGGAAAACTTTGAAACCGTTGTGCTCGAAGTATTAGGGCAAATAGGAGCCACTCCCGATGTTTCGCCCGCTGAACGCTGGAGAGCCGCCCTGCTCCCCAAGGATGTGTCGCACTCCGGTTTGCTTACCGAAGGGATCGCTGAAAGTTTGGCGATCATGTCAGCCCGAAGCGAAGTCACACACTGGTCGGACTCGATGTCCGGGCAGGATCGCGCAGATAGAATCGCGCGCGAACTCTTTCGCCGGGCGAATGAGAATTGGCATTTATGGGCCACCCTCGCTTATCAGCTTCCTCTACTGGCCGAAGCGAGTCCGATTGTTTTCCTTGAAGCCGTTGACGCCGGACTGTCGGGTGACAGTCCTCTGTTGATAAATATGTTCTCAGAGGGGGACACCCTACTTACGTCAAGTTCACCCCACACTGGTTTACTGTGGGCGTTAGAGCGCTTGGCGTGGCATCCTGATTATTTGCCGCACTCCGCTTTGTTGTTGGCGAAACTGACGAGATTGGATCCCGGTGGGAAACTCGTTAATCGACCGATCCGCTCACTCCGTGAAATCTTTCTTCCTTGGCATCCACAAACGATGGCGACCCTCGATCAACGTCTGGAAGTGATTGACGCCATCCGGGGAAAGGAGTCGGAAGTCGCTTGGCGTTTTATGTACTCACTCTTACCCGAATCGTATAGCATCGGCCATCCAACGCCCAGTCCTCGATGGCGTGAATGGGTTTCGGAACCGCGACCTAGACCCACCTACGCTGAATTAGGGCGCTCAACGTGCGAGATCGTTTCGCGTCTTCTAACAGACGTCGGCGTTGATGCGGTTAAGTGGAGCGAGCTAATTGTACGTGTTTCCGAACTGCCAGAAGGCGAACAAAACGCAATTCTCGGAAGACTCTCGACTCTGGATGCTGGTGAATTCTCATCCGACGACCGGCTGAAAGTGTGGAACACCATACGCCAAACAGTCTCACGGCACCGAGAATATCAGACTGCAGACTGGGCGATGCCGATCGAGCTATCCGATCAACTTGAGAGGATCTACAACAGATTCACACCAGAGGATATCGTTTCTCGGAAGGCCTGGATCTTTTCTCACCATGCATCCCTAATAAAGCCGGTTGCTTATGACGAACGGGAATTTGACACCTACCACGAGAATAAGCAGGCCCGAATGAAAGAGGAGAGACTGCAAGCGGTCGAAGAAATGTTCAGAGCTGGTGGTTTAGAGATGATTCTCGAGGCGACAAAGAGAGTAGACGAACCGGCTCAATTTGGATTGACCTTCGGGACGATCGAGTTAGTTAGCAGCGCTGAGAATGATTTACTGCTACAGCACCTGAACTCGGTCGAATCTCCAATCGCTTTATTTGTACGTGGCTTTGTTGTTGGCCGTTTTCACACAAACGGTTGGTCGTGGGCAGTAGATAAACTGGCGATTGAAAACACCCAAAGATGGTCACCCGAACAGTGTGGTGAGTTTCTCAGTTGTTTGCCATTTAGCGGGCAAACTTGGGATTTCGTCGATAAGTTAGGTGAAGCTACTAGAAAGGCATACTGGATCCACGTCAATCCCAGCTATCCGGAAAATTACGACGCAGAGAGAGCAGTCAGAACCCTGCTTCAATACCGGCGTCCTCAGAGCACGATCGAGTTCTTAGGATTCTTGACTCGAAGGAAAGAATTAGTTGTTCCCGCCACGTTAATTGTAGAAGTTCTTATGCAGCTTCTATCTGTATCAAGTGAATCGCAAATCAATTGGAATGACTTGGGATATAACGTAAAGCATCTTATTGGTTTACTCGACAACTCAACCGAAATCGAAGAAACCCAGATCGCCAGGCTTGAGTGGGCTTACATGCCAATACTAGAAAACTATGGCAGGGGACCGACAATCTTGCATCGTGAACTTTCGCGTAACCCAGATTTTTTCGTTGAAGTTGTCTCTTACGTATACAGAGCTGAAGATGAAGAACCTAAGGCAATGACTGAAGCTAGCCGCACTCGCGGTAAGTTAAGTTACAAGTTGCTCAATTCCTGGCGTGGTTGTCCCGGAAAAGGTGAAGACGGGGTGTTCGACGCCGACGCGATGCGCGATTGGATTATTCAGGCCAGACAAAAACTGCATGACCTAAAGCGCGCTGCAATTGGAGATCAAAATATTGGTCATGTCTTGGCATTCGCCCCTTTTGGTAGCGATGGTGCGTATCCACATGAAGCCGTTCGAGCGTTGATCGAAGAATTGGATAGCCGTCAAATCGAACGCGGTATTGAAGTTCAAATTTTTAATAATCGTGGTGTCACTACACGAGCAATCGCCGAAGGCGGCGCTCAAGAACGACAGATTGCTGAACGCTATAGGAACTACTCGAGAACTGTTGGCGGTCGCTATCCGCGAACTTCGGCTATGTTGAGGCGGATTGCAGAAAATTACGACGGGGATGCTAAACGGGAAGATCTCAGTGCGGAACTCGAGGAGGATCTCTGGCGGTAGTTGTGAATATGCGAGGTCTCGTTGTTCGGACCGCCGATCAATCCGCTAACCTGGACCCAGAACTTTCGAGACTCGCAGCGCTTTAATGACGGCTAAAAACAGAACCATGCAAATCACCATCGCGACCTCGCCACAGACTCCTCTGAATCTTGCGCACGACATCGCATTAGTACGCACGGCAATCCTCTACGCCGATAAAACAATATTATGCAGCCCTGCCTATTCGATATTGTTGCCACTGCTGCGGCTGGGCAAGCTTAAGCCTGAGGAGCAACTCGATTTTCTTGAAAGGTCCATTCCGTTTTCCGGGCTGAGCGATTTACAGAAGGAACTTGCCCTTGAAGGAGTACGTACGGAGAGGCAACTGCTCTCAGAAGGCAACGTAATACAGAGATTATTCAACCGACAAAGGGTTCAGAAGCGACTTGGCGTGAAGTGGGACCGCCTGAAGAAAGAATCAAAACCCTTAAACCAAGACGTGGCTTTTGACGATTTTAGTGCGGCCGTAAAGGCAGATCTCTTGCATATACACAGTTTTAAAACCTTAGAGTCTGCGGACATTGAGAACAAGGGCTTCTACTCTGAGGTACCGAAGACTACTTCGAGCCTGGTTAAAGAATTCATCCAATTCGCGGGTCAGAGTGTTTCAGATGGCTCCACCTATCCGCTATTCGATAACTGCACAGCAGCCGAGATTCAAAAAC
>JBBPID010000115.1:0-12168 GCA_038040505.1 Acidobacteriota bacterium
CCCGAACCGGGTTCACAACCAAACATTTCGTCAGAACAGCGCGAGCAGGATAAACAGCGCGCTGCCAACCCTTCGTCACTCAGCGCCGACGACGAAAAGGACGCCCAGATTGAAGCCGCCAAAGCGCGTGTCGCGGCGGCCAAAGACCAGGCCCAGAAGGCTGCGGCGCCACCCGCCGGCGCGCCGAAAGCTCCAGTAAAGAAAAAAGAAGAAGGACCCAAGCCGGTTGATGCCTCAGGACATCCACTGGTCAGGAAGCTGCGCGATCGATTTGGTGACGCCGTGCCTGAAGCGAGCGAGTTTTTGGGACAGCTCTCAATTCGCATCGAACCTTCACGCATCGTTGAGGTGTGCGAGGTTTTGAAGGATGACGCGGAAACACCGTTCAATTACTTATCAGACCTGACCTGCGTTCATTTTCCCGATCAGCGAGAAGCGCCGTTCGAAGTCGTTTACAACCTGTATTCGATTCCGGCGAATGAGCGCGTCCGCCTGAACGTTGCGATTAACGGCGAGGGAGTGGAGAGCGTGACCAGCGTCTGGCCGGCGGCTGACTGGCTCGAGCGCGAAGTTTACGATTTGTTCGGCGTGAAGTTTCGCAATCATCCGGACTTGCGGAGAATTTTGCTGCCGCCCGATTGGGAAGGACATCCGCTCAGAAAAGATTATCCACTGGAGTTTGTTGAGAATCGCTGGACCGAGAATCACCTGCCCGATTTCAGTGGAGTACAGCAGGAACAGTTGGAACAACGGCGCGTTTATGGCCTGGAGGTTCTGTCAATGCCGCAGGAGCGCGAAGTGCGTGAGATCTTCAAGGGCGGCAAAGAAGTAATGCCTAAGGATAAGTGAGCAGTGGGCAGGTAAGCGGTTTGATCTTTGGTCTTTGATCTTTGGTCTTTGATCTTTGACCTTCGATCTTTGTACCTTTCGAGAGCTTCGAAAAATCGAGACCAAAGACCAAAGATCAAAGAACAGATCAATGTCGCCAAAAGAAATTGCAGTTCATTACGAAGCGAAAGTCTTTGACTCGCCGGACGCGGCTGAGACTGCGGGATTTGCTTTGACTGAAACACACACGCCGCGAAATGTCTGGAACAAAGCCAGCGCGGCTCAGTCTCTGCTGCTGAAACTTCGTGATAAGAGAGAGAAGGGCGAAGTCAAAGAAATCGGTTTGGTGATCGAACCGTGGAGTGTCACGGGTTGCTATCTTCCGAATGAGAATGCGCAACTGAGTTAGATTTTGAATTACTCCCTCTCCCTCTGGGAGAGGGCTGGTGAGAGGGCTTAGACGCCCGTAACATCCCTCACCCTAACCCTCTCCCAATGGGGGAGGGAACCAGAGCTGAATAGAAGATGCATCAGGTAGAAATCGCCACCACTCAGCAAGCGTTGCTCGACGCGCCCCAGATGACGCTCAACATGGGGCCGCAGCATCCGTCCACGCACGGAGTGCTGCGCGTGATCCTGAAGCTGGATGGCGAGACGGTCATCGATCTTGATTGCGATATCGGGTACCTGCATCGCGGCATGGAGAAGATTGCCGAGAACCGCATGTACGCGATGATCGCGCCTTACTGGGATCGGCTTGATTACATTGCGGCGGTCTCAAACGGCCTGGTGTGGGTCGAGACGGTCGAGCAGATGATGGGCCTCGACGTGCCGAAGCGAGCTCACTACCTTCGCACGATTCTTACGGAACTGAATCGGATTGCCTCGCACCTGCTCTGGTTGGGCACGCACGCCCTGGACATCGGCGCGGTCACGATTCTGCTTTGGGCGTTTCGCGAAAGGGAAGAGATTCTCAAGATTTTCGAGCGGCAATTTGGCGCGCGGCTTACCTGTCACGCGTGGCGCGTGGGCGGCATGCCTAACGATGCTTATGACGGTTTTGCATCCGACGTAGTTCGCTTCACTGATAATTTTCCCAACCGTCTCGATGAGTACGAGACGGTGCTGAACGAGAATCGCATCTGGTTAAGCCGCACTGTCGGCGTCGGGGTCATCTCAGGTGAAGACGCCATCGCCATTGGTCTGTCAGGTCCGGCCTTGCGCGGTTCCGGCGTCGCTTGGGACATTCGCAAATCGCGGCCATACGCGGCCTATGCCGACATGGATTTCGAGGTGCCGCTGGGTGAGAACGGCGATACATACGATCGCTACCTGGTCCGCATGGAAGAGATGCGGCAGTCCCTGAGAATCATTAAGCAGGCAATCGCCAACCTGCCGGACGGTCCGGTCAACGCCAAGGTGCCGAAACTGATTAAGCCTCCGGTCGGCGATTACTATCACTCAATCGAAGGTCCTAAGGGAGAGATTGGCTGCTACCTGGTTTCCGACGGCACTCAGCAGCCGTGGCGCATGCGCGTGCGCCCGCCGTGCTTCATCAATTTGCAGGCTCTGAAGAAACTCAGCATCGGACATCTGGTGGCCGACGTCGTAGCGATCATCGGAACGCTGGACATTGTCCTGGGCGAGATTGATAGGTAGAGATCAAACCGCTTCGCGGTTTGAGTTCACTTTCTTATGTTAGCTTTCTTAGCAGCGCCCAACATTATCAACGATCTGCTGCTCAAGTTCTTCAGCGAGCAGATGGTCAACTATGTCATCTGGCCATTTATCCAGGTAGGCGCGGTCGTCACCATCACGGCCGGCTGGGTCGCGTACGCAACTTACCTCGAACGAAAGATTTCCGCTTTTATCCAGGCGCGTTTGGGTCCTATGCGCGTGGGCCCGTGGGGACTGCTCCAGCCGATTGCCGACGGTTTGAAATTACTGGTTAAAGAAGACTTCATTCCCGAGAACGCCGATCGCTGGGTCTTTTTCGTCGCACCTTATATTGCCGTCGTCGCGGCCTTCGTCGTGATGGCGGTGGTTCCTTTTGGTCCCGACTGGGCGGTGATCACCGACGTCAACATCGGAGTGTTGTTCGTTCTGGCGGTGTCCAGCGTGGGAGTGCTGGCGCTGATCCTCGCCGGTTGGTCGTCCAACTCGAAATACGCTTTGCTGGGAGCGCTGCGCTCGAGCGCGCAAATGGTTTCCTACGAAGTTTCCATGGGATTGGCGATCATCGGCGCGCTGATGTTCGCGCGGACGTTGTCTCTGTCGGGGATCGTCAATGCGCAGGGCTCAGATTCGATCTGGTTCCTGCTGTACCAGCCGATTGGTTTCGTCATCTTCCTGATTAGCGGCATTGCCGAAAACAATCGCGCGCCCTTTGACTTGCCGGAAGCCGAGTCGGAGCTCGTGGCCGGCTTTCACACTGAATATTCCGGGTTTCGCTGGTCGCTCTTTTTCATGGCTGAATACGCCGCCATGGTGGTGGTGACGGCGGTGGCCACGACCCTCTATCTCGGCGGCTGGTACTTTCCGTTCGTGTATCGGCTGACGGAAGCCAAGGGTTATCACACGGCGTACGTGGTGATTAGTTTGATCGTCTTTTTAGCGAAGGCCGGCCTTTTGCTTTACCTGTATTTCTGGCTGCGCTGGACTCTGCCGCGCTTTCGCTATGACCAGCTGATGGATCTTGGTTGGAAATGGATGTTGCCGGCGGCCCTCGTTAACATCGTCGTTTCCGCGCTCGGCGTTGGGACGCTCCAGGGTCTGGACGGCTGGCGTGGAATCGACACGATCAGATCGGTCACCAGCGGTCTTGGACTGACGCCCACTGGAAAGGCGATAGCTATCGGATTCGGTGTCGGAAACCTGTTTCTGACGGCGGCAATTCTTTCATTAATTAACTGGCGCTCGCGTGATTTCAATTTGAAGAAGCAACGAAGCAAGATTCGTCTGGTGGATTTGCCGAAAGGAAAGCCGGCAGTCACGCCGGTGGCGAGCTCGGACATCGTGTCAGAAGCCCGACCGTGAGGGAGGGCAAGCTTGCCCTTGCTGACGCGCGGGCTTCTGACACCGGATTGCAAATCTGAAGTTCGAAACCTAAGATCACGTTATGCCATTAGTTCCAGTTCCCAAGCCGACGTTGGTTCATAAGCTCAAGCGCTTCTTTATGGTCGACCTATTAAAAGGACTCGGCCTGACCCTGAAGTTCAACGTGGGCGCTCTCACCGACCGAGATTCGGTTGCCGGGAAGGGAATCTACACCGAACAGTATCCGAAAGTTCGTCCTGACGTGGCGCCGCGCTTTCATGGCGCGCCGCGACTGAACATGGATCCGGAAACACACGACACGCTCTGTATCGCCTGCAACCTTTGCGCGCTGGCGTGTCCCGAGGACTGCATCGATGTCATCCCCATGGACGTCGAGGTCGTGGTGGCCGGCAAGCCGCGCCGCAAAAAGGTCCTGGACGAATTCATCTTTGATACATCGCGTTGCATGTTCTGCGCACTTTGCCAGGAAGCTTGTCCGACTTACTGTCTCGAGCTAACTCAGGACTTTGAATTGGCGACGTATTCGCGCGCCGGCTTTGTCTGGAACCGCGAGATGCTCGAACAGGGTCGCGAGACCGTGAAGTACGAGTCGTGAAGCTTCGTTTCCGGTTTTGTTTATTAGATCATTTTCCATTTGTCATTTGACATCTCTCATTTGCCATTTGACTCGCTCGATGTTCGCGAGCACAACGGGCTCTCAAATGAAAAATGACAAGTGAGAAATGACAAATGGAAAATGAACTTCGCCGAAGCGGCCCGGACTAAGAATTCAAGATCATGATTTTATCTGGCTGGGAGAGCGTCTTTTTCTGGATCTTCTCAATCGCTGCGATTTTGGCGGGACTTTTGACCGTCATGGCGCGGAACGCGGTGCACTCTGCGCTGTTCCTAATCTCTTCCCTGGTTTCCGTGGCCGCGCTCTTCATTCTGCTGGGCGCAGAATTTATCGCCGGCGTGCAGATTCTGGTTTATGTCGGCGGCGTGATGGTGCTGTTTCTTTTCGTCATCATGCTGGTCAACGTGGGCGCTGAGGAAGCAGGCCGCGCTGCGATTTTCAATCGCCCGCCGCAGATTGTCGCCACTCTGGTGTTCCTGGCGCTGCTGGCCCTGGTGCTGATTGTCTATGTGATTCCCAAAGGACCGCAGGCGCAGTCAAAAGCCAACGGGGCAGAAAAACAGCAGCAGGTGGATGCTGCCCGCGCTGCGCGCGAACAAAAAATGGACGTTGGGGCGACCGGCGTCAGCCGGGTCAGCAAAGAAACCGAACGCGTCGGCACGAGTCTGTACACGTACGCTTCGCTGCCTTTTGAAATCGCCAGCCTGCTGCTGCTGGTGGCAATCATTGGTTCGGTGATGCTGGCGCGGACCTTTAAGCAGGAAGCTGCGGTCGACGATGTCGATCCCGAGGTCCTTAAGACGGAGCCAACTTCGACCGGTGAGTGAGGCTATTGCTTCACCAGTGACTCGTGCCGTTAGGCACGAAATGTTTATAGCACCGAGATGTATCTGATGTTTTCTGAGCCCATTTATGGGCGACTGAAACATTTCGCTCCTAAAGGAACTAGCGTTCTTAGTTAAATTGAATTCTATAAACATTGCGCCGCTACGCGGCTAATCGAACGAATGAGTCAATTTTCGCCATTTTTTGCGCTGTTGCTGCAGGAGACGGATCGCCTGGCGAATACGCTTTACGCTGTAAAGCATCCTGACCTTTCGAAGTTTCTGGTGATTGCCGCGATCCTTTTCATCATCGGGGTCGCCGGCGTGCTCACCCGCCGCAACATCATCGTGATCTTCATGTCGATTGAATTGATCCTGAATGCGGCTAACCTGAACTTCATAGCGTTTTCGCGCTACTTGCAGGACAGCGGCAGCGGAAACGCTCTGGCCGGCCAGGTGTTTACGGTTTTCATCATCGTGGTGGCCGCTGCCGAAGCAGCCGTCGGATTGGGCATCGTCATCGCGCTCTATCGCAATCGCGAAACCATCTGGATCGATGAGATTGATTTGATGAAATGGTAGGGAGCGGAACTTTGTTCTTTGTACTTGGTGCTTTGCGCGCCGTTCGCCGTAACTCGATCGTCAGCAGGCGCGACAAAGTACGAAGTACAAAGTACAAAGCACGTTTTTATGTATAAGTACATCTGGTTAGTTCCATTGCTGCCGCTCGCCGGTGCCGCCATCAACGGCATCTTCGGGCGTTGGTTTCGCTTTCCGGAAAGACTGATCGGCGGCATCGCCGTCGGTTCGGTGGCGTTATCGTTTTTGATCAGCGTGGCGGCCGTCTACTCGTACGGTTTTAGCGGCAACGCTCTGTGGCCAAATCCTTATGTCACGACCCAGACCGCCTTCAACTGGATTCCGGGCGGCACCGTGCGAACCACTCTGGGCGACGCGCCTGAAACCACGATCAGAATTGCGGACCAGCCGGTCATCGTCAAAGCTCAACGCGGTTTCCTGCTCAACGTTGAGTGGAGCTACCAACTGGATCCTCTGTCGGCGATCTTTATGCTGGTGGTCACCGGCGTAGGGTTGTGCATCTTTGTGTTTGCCACCGGCTACATGCACGGCGAGACGGGCTTCTACCGGTTCTTTGCCTACATGGGGCTGTTCATGTTTTCGATGCTCGTGCTGGTCATGGGGTCGAATTTCGTGATGATGTTTGTCGGTTGGGAGGGCGTTGGTCTCTGCTCGTACCTCTTAATTGGGTATTACTTCAATCGCGCCGAAGCAGCGAACGCTTCGCGCAAGGCTTTCATAACCAATCGCATCGGTGACTTTGGTTTCATTCTCGCTATCTTTGGCATTATCGCTACGTTCGGTTCGGCGCAATACACGACTGTGATTGTTCAGGCGACGAGCTATCCAATCGAGCCCCTGGGTCACTGGGGACTAATGTCCTGGATCGCGCTGGGTCTGATGATCGGCGCCTGCGGCAAGTCCGCACAGTTTCCGCTGCACGTCTGGCTCCCGGATGCGATGGCCGGTCCCACGCCGGTGTCGGCGCTGATTCACGCCGCCACCATGGTGACCGCCGGGTTGTACATGCTGACGCGCACGAATGTCATCTTCCAGCACTCGCAAACGATGATGCTGGTGGTGGCGGTAGTGGGCGCGTTTACCGCGATCTTTGCCGCGACCATCGGCATCACTCAGAACGACATTAAGAAGGTCCTGGCTTACTCAACCGTTTCGCAGCTTGGCTTTATGTTCCTGGCCTGCGGCGTCGGCGCGTTTGTGATTGGCATCTTTCACGTGATGACGCATGCCTTCTTTAAGGCGCTGATGTTCCTCGGCTCCGGTAGCGTGATTCACGGCATGCATCACGAGCAGGACATGCGGCGCATGGGTGGCCTGAAAAAGTTCATGCCGTACACGTACTTCACCTTCCTGGCCGGATGGCTGGCCATTTGCGGCATCATTCCATTCAGCGGTTTCTGGTCGAAAGACGAAATTCTCTGGCAGACAGCTTCGACGAACCACATTCCGCTGGGTTGGCTTCTCTGGATAGTCGCCACAATCGCCGCAGCCTGCACCGCGTTTTATATGACCCGCCTAATGGCGATGACTTTCTGGGGCCGTTACCGCGGTGACGACGGGAAAGAGGCTCATGGTGACGATCATGCGCCCGGCAAACACGACCATCACCCGCATGTGCCACACGAATCTCCAAAATCAATGTGGGTGCCGCTGGTCGTGCTGGCGATTTTGGCGACGATTGGTGGATTCGTCGGTATCAGCACTGCGTTCACGGGCGGGAAGCACGTGGGCGGCAGGCTCAACATCGTCCGTTGGTTGAATCCGGTGATCTGGAACCCAACGACCAAGTCGTTCCACCGCGACGAGCCGCTGACGGCGGAGGAAGAATCCAAAATTGCTGAGACGCCTCACGAATCTGAGTTGCGTCTCACTGAGTCGACCGCAGAGCCCGCTGGATTCAATTTAGCCCACGCAGTCGAAGGCAAACTGCACAGCGAAACAGCGACTGAATGGGTTTTCATAATCATCTCGCTGGTTGTGGCGGGCATTGGTATTGGTCTTGGCTTGCTCTTCTATATAAGGAACCCAAGGTTGCCTGAGGTCTGGGCAGCGCGGCTCAGACCGCTCTATCTTGCAAGCTACAACAAGTACTGGATTGACGAGATCTACGGCCTAGCAATTACGCGGCGGACAATGGATTTGGCGCGGGCAGTGTTTGCGTTTGACTCGAAGGTGGTTGACGGCGCCGTCAATGGTACCGCGTGGCTGACGCGCCTGTGGAGCCGCATCACTGGCGGCACTGACAAATATTTAGTTGACGGTTTAGTGAACGCGATCGCCAACTTCGTAGTTCGTCTGATGTCGCCGATTGTGCGCGCCGCACAGACGGGATTCACCTCGAACTATGCGCTGGTGATGATAATCGGACTGTTTATCGTGATGGCCATCTTCTTCGGGCCTGACATAGTGGCAAAGATTAAGGGCATGTTCGCGTTGGCGTTCTAAAGAGTTTTTCAGATTCGCGAGGAATAGATGATCACGAACAACATTCTCTCAATCATCACCTGGTTGCCGGTCGTGGGCGGTATTCTAATCCTCGCCCTCTTCAAGAAAGAGCAGAGCGGCCTGATAAAGAAATTCGCTACTGCCTGGCTGGCGCTCGACTTCATTGCCTCGCTGTGGCTGTTGGGATACGACCGCGCCATGGGCGGCATGCAGTTCCTCGAAGACCGGCAGTGGATTCCGGTGATTGGCGCGCGCTATCAGATGGGCGTCGATGGCGTGTCGGTATTGCTGATCGTGCTTACCACTTTCCTGGGGATCCTGGCCGCCTTGTCCTCCTGGAAATACATCGCCAAAAGAGAGAAGGAATATTACATCCTGCTGTTGCTCCTGCAGACGATGGTGCTCGGTGTCTTTTCGTCGATGGACCTGTTTCTCTTCTATCTGTTCTTTGAAGTTTCGCTCGTGCCGATGTACTTCCTGATCGGGATCTGGGGCGGAGAGAACCGCTTGTATGCGGCGATCAAGTTTTTTCTCTACACGCTGGTTGGTTCAGTCGTAATGCTGCTCGGCGTTTTGAAGATGTACTTCCTGACGCAGGACGTGGCGTTGACCAAACAGATTACTCAGGCAACCGTGGATCTGCTGGCCGGCAACGCGAAAGCGAGTGCAATGGTGGCCAACACCTTGCAGCAGGCGGCCCAACATGGCACCGGCAACTTCAGCATTCTCTACATGCAGGCGATCGGTTCGGTATTGCCTTTGGGAACGTTGCAGGTGCTGCTGTTTTTTGCCTTTGCGCTGGGCTTTGCGATCAAGGTGCCGATGTTTCCGTTTCATACCTGGCTGCCCGATGCGCACGTTGAGGCGCCCACCGCCGGATCGGTCATTCTCGCCGGTATTTTGTTGAAGCTGGGCACCTATGGCTTTTACCGTTTCAATCTGCCGATGTTTCCCAAAGCATCCGCTGACGAACAGTTCTTTGGAAGTTTTGGGGTGCGGAGCGTGATGATCTTTCTGGCCATCGTCTCGATCATTTATGGCGCATTGGCGGCGATGTATTTCGTTGTGAAAAAAGATGGCGATGTAAAAAAACTGGTCGCCTACTCGTCTGTCTCGTCGATGGGGATAGTCATGCTCGGCTTGTTCGCGCTCAATCCGAACGGCCTAAACGGCGCGGTCCTGCAGATGATCAATCACGGAATCTATTCCGGGGCGCTCTTTCTTTTGGTAGGCATAATTTACGAGCGCCGGCACACCCGCAAGGTTTCCGAGTTTGGCGGGTTGTCGCACGTGATGCCGGGTTATGCTGCCGTCTTTCTGGCCATGGCCATGACCGCGATTGGATTGCCGCTGCTGGCGGTCTTTATCTCTGAATTTCTGGCCATGCGCGGCGCGTTTGAAGCGAATCCCTGGTGGGCGGGCTGGGCCGCCCTGGGAATAATCCTTAACGCGGGCTACATGCTGTGGCTGTATCAGCGAATGTTCTTTGGCGAAATTGATAACGAGAAGAACACATTGCTTCCAGACTTGAACGCGCGCGAGTGGGCCTACATGCTGCCCCTGGTAATCATGTCACTTTGGATCGGCGTCTATCCGGGGCCATTCCTTCGTTACATCGAGAAGCCGGTCAATGCAATCGTCAGACAGATTAAGCCCAACTATCCGATCCCGGGTGAGCCGCCGACCGTAACTCCGGCGCCGGTTAGAGTACAGAAGTGATCGATTAGTGCTTTGTGCTTCGTACTTGGTGCTTTGTTTTCTGTTCCAAGCGGTTTTCGAAGATTTACGAGCTTGTAAAGGTAGCGTTCAAAGTACAAAGCACTAAGCTCAAAGTTCAATTAGAGAAATGTTACTTTTCCTACAAACCAGCGGCCTAATCAACGTTCGCGATCTGCAATTGATCGCGCCTGAGCTGATCCTCACGCTCGTGGCGTGTCTCGCGCTCGTGATGGAGGTCGTTCTTCCCTACAAGCTCAGCAAGTGGACCGCATGGTTCTCGCTCGCGGGAATTGCTTTGGCCCTGATCTCGCTCGGCGCTCAATTCACCAGCATGGGCGGCACATTCAGTCTGGCTGCTCTCCAGGGCGTCACTCCCGCGGACGGCTTTTACAACATGGTCCGCATTGACGGCTTTGCGCTGGTTTTCCGGGCCATCTTCCTGATAGCGGCCGGGCTGGCGGTGGCGATCTCGACACGTTTTCTGGACATCGAGGGCGAGCAGCACGGCGAATACTATGCGCTGATTCTGTTGGCGACTGTGGGCATGATGTTTCTGGGCTGCGGCTCGGATCTGATCTCACTGTACATCGCTCTCGAATTGATGGCCGTGACGTTTTATGTGCTGGTGGCGTTCACCAAACGTCAGAAGCGTTCGAATGAAGCGGGCATGAAATACTTTCTGTTGGGCGCGTTTTCGTCCGGAATTCTTCTGTACGGAATGTCTCTGCTTTACGGCATTACCGGCTCGACTAATCTGGCCGTTATTGGCCAGAGCGTCGGCAACATCATGAGCGCGGCAAAGGATAGCGACCTCGCAAGTCTCCGGCCCATGTTACTGCTGGGAATGATTGCCCTGGCTGCCGGATTGTTCTTCAAGATTGCGGCGGTTCCTTTTCATATGTGGGCGCCCGATGCCTATGAGGGCGCGCCGACTTCCGTCACCGCCTTTCTTTCCACCGGATCGAAAGCGGCGAGCTTCGCTCTGTATGCGCGGATCTTTTTCGCGGCGCTGGGGCCGATGCAAATCGACTGGGCGCCCTTGCTGGGAATCGTCGCGGCGCTCACCATTGTGGTCGGCAACTGGGCGGCGATTACCCAGGAGAACTCCAAGCGGCTGCTTGCCTACTCCTCGATTTCAAACGCCGGCTATTTATTGCTGGGACTGGTGGCGAACAATACCTACGGAAACATTGGTCTGGTGATCTACCTGCTGGTATACACGTTGATGAACATGGGCGCCTTTGGCGTGGTGATCAGTCTGCGCCGGCGAGGCATTATCGGCGACAACGTCGACGACATGACCGGGCTTGCGCAAAAGGCGCCGGGCATGGCGGCCATGATGGGCATCTTCATGCTTTCGTTGGGCGGTCTGCCTGGTACGGGCGGTTTTATCGGCAAGTACTTTCTGATCTGGGGACTGATGGCACGCGGCGATACCGAACATAAGTCGTGGTACTACTGGCTGGCCGCCTGGGCCGTTATTAATATCGTAGTCTCCTTTTATTACTACATCAGGTTTATCCGCGTGATGTATCTGGGCGACCGCGTCGCCGACACTGAGCCGCTGACGATGTCTCCGGCCTTGCGTACCGCGTTGGCGGTAGCTTTGATTGGCATCCTCTTCATCGGTATCTATCCGCAGCCATTCATCGTGCTGGCGCAGAAGCTCATGCCCTCGGCGGCCAGCGGACCGGCAGCCGCGGCGGCAGCGCCCTCGACTGCCGGCGAACCTTCGAAGTAACATCTCAAACTATGGATCCAGTTTTGCGGGGAGAAGATCTGATCGAAGCAGGTGTCAGAGATCTGCGGGAAGAGCGTGAGACCGTGGCCGCGCTGTTGGTCGCGATTGGAGCGCCACGTCTGCGCCGGTTAGAAATTCAACTGCCCGATGTTCTGCCTGATAATCCGGAACATCGTCTCTATGAATTGCTCGCGAAGGATGAACCTGATTCCGCACACTCGCGCTACAATGCTTTGATTCGTAGGTTGGTGAGTTACGAACGGGCAGCCGAATGCGAAAAAGGAATAACTCTGAGAATTAAGTTGGACGAGTTCTGTTCGACGCTTCCTAAAGAGTCT
>JBBPID010000116.1:0-12131 GCA_038040505.1 Acidobacteriota bacterium
GAAACTCAATGTCCGCTCACTTTCTGGTTGACTTTCAACACAGTTGCTCCGCGGACGTTCGGCCGCGGCCCCAGGTTCGTCAGTCTTTAATCACTTCTCAGCCAGTTTTCTTCCCGCATTCAAATTGTCGAAGTTCAGAATCGCGTTAAAAACCAGGAAGTAACTGCCTGCGGTCTGGCCGCGCCACATGGGGTTGTTTGAAAAGAGCACTACGTGGCCGCGCTCGAGCGGCGAATCGATCACCGCCGCGTGTTGCGCGATCTCGTCGCCGCCATCGAGTAGGCCCGACACCAACAGTTCGTTGGCATTACCCCAACGGAGAATCACGCGCGGCCGTAGGGCCGGCGGGATCAGCCCGACCAGGTTGCGGCGCTGCTCATCCATGATCGGCGCGGCTTCCCAAACTTCGGAATTCGGCGGCGGTTCAGGCAATTCTGCCGGAGGCCGGCCCTGCACCACGTCGGGATCGTCAGCTGTGCCGCGCCCGGTCGCTCGTGGACCGGCGCCGCCTCCGCGACGGCCGCCGCCACCGCCGGCGACGTTGCTGAGGTTGAAGATTGGCCCGTTGAAACAGTAGACCGAAAGCGTGTCGCTATAGCCATAGGCGATCGGACTGGCGCCATCAACCATTCTGGTTTTCAAGACGTCGCCGATTGCGCGCAGCCGCGTCGACCGCTGAATCGAAACTCCCGGAGTGAATCCTGTCGAAACGGCAAAATCAGCCGAATCATCCGAACTAATCAACACCCCGCCGTTCTTAACAAAGTTTTGCAGGTTCATCACTCCGGACCACCCAAGGCCGGGACGAATATCATCGGTCGAGTCAATCTTGCCGAGGTTTGGTGTCAAGGGCGTGGTCTTCCATGGAATCGGGTTGCCGTACATCGGTCTTCCCTGGATCACCGCATTGACGTTGCCACCGCCGGGCCCGAACAGAATTACGTCGTACTTTTTGTTCAAGTCGGAATCTTTCGCTACGTCCTGCGTGCTGATGTAATCGAAAGGGACTCCCATCTGATCGAAAGCTAAGCGCCACCAGCCTTCGTCCTGCGTGCTCAGCCAGGTGTGCATGATCGCCACCCGCGCGACTTTGATGGCATGAGTTTTCACTGTAGGCGCCTGCGCCACGGCGAGTGCCTGTATCCCGAGTTCGGAAGTCGCCTTGTTAACTTCATCTGCCGTCGCGTTGCGAATGATGAACGAGCCGCGATTGAATTTCTTACCTGCAACTTCGAATGGCTCTTCGGCCGCATCGAATGACGGGCGACGCAAACGATAACGCAGAGTGATCAGATTATTGTCGGCGTTGTGATTTACCAGATAGACGGGACCGTTGCCGTTGACGCCACCCGCTGAGCGCACGTCGCCATTGACGCGCTCCATGGCCGCGTCGAGGACTTTCACATCCGTCACGCGCACCACCTGGACATTGCCCAGCTCGCCGAAAGTCCAGCCCGTGTCGTCATAAACGTTCTGTTGCGGGTCGCGTGGACTCCAATATTGATAATCGAGCAGCGCGTCGGCGATGCGGCTGTAGGGCTGATCCATGCGCACCAGATAACTGCCGGCGGGGAAAGTGTGCAATTCAGTTTCCGGAGATTTTGACGGAGATGGCGAAGGCGATGCGCTCGCTCTGGGTCCGCCTCGGGCCGGCGCTTTCTTTTTCATCGTGACCGTGAACGGCGCCGTCGCCCGATGAACTTCGCATCCCTGCGCTTGCAGCACTCGCAGCACTGATGCCTGGTTGCCCAAACGCGGATCGTCGCCGGGAAAAACGTAGGCCGCAGGACCTTCGTTCTTCGGCTTCTCGATTGATCGTTTGGCTTTTAGATAAAAGTTTTTCAGAAACAGCTTGCTGTTCTTGTTGAAATAGTCGAGCGAGATCAGCAGCGCTGTCTGTTGATAATTATTGTTGTTGCGCTGTGACCATTTGGTCCGCGGCAGCGGCGGGTTCTGCCGGTACCAGGTGCGCGAGTATTCATCGGGCGAAAGCGTGCGCGTCAAAGTGTCGGCGCCCGCATTGCCAAAGGTTTCGTAAAGCCGGCTGATACCGTTGTGCGTCGCCGCAATGAACATCAGATAGCCGGGCGACCAGGTGTCGAACGTGCCGTGCGCGAAAACGCCGGGCATGCCGAACTTGGTCATTTCGGAAACATTCTTCCAGCCGATCATCTGCCACTCGTCCGTCAAGATCGGATCGACCCAGGCGTTGTAGGGCCCGTCTCCAACCGTATTGTCATAAAGGTAGGGCACTGATTCATGCAGGTCGTGAAGCACGATTGGCTTTTCTCTAAGAAAGACGTTCAGGACGTTGCGAGTGAGTTTCAGCGACAGGCCCATCGCGTCGCGGTTGTTGTCATGCGCGACATAGTGCCCCCAGTAAAGCAGCGGCGGCCAGTTCTCGTTCGGATGGGCCAGGTGCCAGTTGTAAACATCAACCATGCGATTGCGGCCGTCGACTTCGACCACGGGCGTGATCAATGTGACCATGTTGTCGCGAATTGATTTGATGTAAGGACTGTCATCGACCGTGAGCCGGTAGGCGAGTTCCATCAAAGCCGTGGGTGATCCCGTCTCAGGCGAATGAATCGTTCCGGTGATGTAATAGATCGGGAAAGAATCGGCGACCAGGCGATCGGCCTCAGCTTCATCAAAATTGAACATGCGCGGATCGCCAAGTTTGGTGAGGCGCGCGCGGTTCTCTTCCCATTTGGCCAGGAGCGATTCCGAAGCGATCGCGACCGCAATCATTTCCCGTCCTTCTTCAGTTGTCCCGATCGAAAAGACCCGCACGCGCGGGCTGGCCTTTTCCAGCATCCGCATGTAGCGATAGACCTCTTCAGCGTAAGGCAACTTGCCCGGCGCGCCGGCGACGTCGCCCAGCACGGCCTTGGGCGTCGGCACGTTGGGTGAGGCCGGCAAATAGTCGGTCAGCGGCGAATTGAAGAAGGTTTCGGTGGTGTACTCACGAATCTTCTTGCCGTAATCGTCATCGACAGGCTGGGCCGGGTCGCGACTAAATCCGTTTTGCGCGCGAACTGAAAGCGCGGAAACGGAAATCAAAAACAAGCCTGCCAGGAGCAAGCGACTGCACGGTTTGAGATTCATTTGGACTCCTCCGAAAGTGCGGCCGAAAGACGCGCTCTGATTCAGATTACGAATTAATAAAAGAGAGAAAATGCTTTTAAGCTAAACCGAGCGGCAAGTCAATGATTGAACCTTCCCTGTCAGATGACGGACTCCGCTTACCTTTGCGCATACCTTTGCTTCCGCTGCGTTACGAAACCCTAAGGAATCAAGACGATCCACTAACTCTCACGAAATAACACGAACAAATCTTCGTGGTGGTTCGTGTGGTTTCGTCGATCGGACCTTCTCAGGCAAAAGCAATTCTCGAAATAGGACACTGCTTCCCAAGATTCCCTCATCTTGCAAAATTCTGTGGCGGTTCTAAAATCAAAATATCAACCGAACACTCGAGACCGAATGGCAGTTAATAACGTGAAAGAGCCCAGCGAAGAAAGTCCTCCCTCGGCACCGGAAGAGGCGGCCACGCCTGGAGCGCAGCCGCCAAACGAACTCTCTGCTCCCGAGCTCACACCAATCAGCAAGAGTGCCGGCGGCTTTCCCGCCGCCTTGACCGCGGTAAAGTACGCCTTTGGCGAGATGGGCGTGATTCGCGGAACGCGCACGCTGCTTCAGCTCAATCAGAAGGACGGAATCGATTGTCCCGGCTGCGCCTGGCCCGAGCCTGATGGCGAGCGTTCTCATTTTGAATTCTGTGAAGAAGGCGCGAAACACGTGGCCGACGAGGCCACCACCAAGCGCATCACTCCACAGTTCTTTCAGCAGTGGAGCGTGACCGAGCTGGCCCAACAGTCCGATCTCTGGCTTAACCAGCAGGGACGGCTGACTCAACCGATGGTGCGGCGCGAAGGAAACGACCATTACGAAGCCATCAGCTGGCCGGATGCGTTCGCACTGATTGCCGCTGAACTGAACTCTTTATCGTCGCCTGATGAAGCCGTCTTTTACACGTCAGGTCGCACCAGCAACGAAGCTGCCTTTCTCTATCAACTCTTTGTGCGGCAATTCGGGACCAACAATCTGCCCGATTGTTCGAACATGTGTCACGAATCCAGCGGCACCGGCATGAAAGAGGCGCTCGGTTTTGGCAAAGGCACGGTGACGCTCGAGGATTTCAATCTGGCCGACGCGATTTTTGTGATCGGCCAGAATCCCGGCACAAATCATCCGCGCATGCTGAGTTCGCTGATGCAGGCCAAACGGCGTGGCTGCAAAATCGTCCACATCAATCCTTTGCCCGAGACGGGTCTCACTCGATTCAAACATCCGCAGGAGTTTTTGAAGTTGCTGGGTGAAGGAACAAGGCTGGCTGATCTCTTCGTCCAGGTCCGTGTCAATGGTGACGTGGCCCTGCTCAAAGGGATCATGAAGGAAGTTTTTGATCAGGAAGAGCGCCGGCCCGGCCAGGTTCTCGATCAAGACTTCATCGATCGTTACACGACCGGGTTTGCTGAATTCAAAGCAGCGTTAAGCAAGATCCATCTCGGTGACATTCTCGATCAGGCGGGAGTAACCAAAGCCCAACTGGAAGACGCCGGGCGCATCTTTGTCGAATCTGAGCGCGTGATCTTTTGCTGGGCAATGGGTCTGACGCAGCACAAGAACGCCGTCGGCAACGTTCAGGAAGTCATTAACCTGATGCTCTTACGCGGACAAATGGGCAAGCCTGGCGCCGGTTTGTGCCCCGTGCGTGGGCACAGCAACGTGCAGGGCGACCGCACGATGGGGATTTGGGAACAACCCAGCGAGGATTTTCTCGACAAGCTGGGCGCGGAATTTGGCTTCGAACCGCCAATCCCGCACGGCCTGGACACCGTGGGCGCGATTCAGGCAATGCACGATAGCAAGGCTAAAGTGTTTTTTGCCCTGGGAGGTAATTTTCTTTCAGCGACGCCGGACACCGAATACACCGCCGCCGCCTTGCAGCGTTGCCGCCTGACCGCGCACGTTTCCACCAAACTCAATCGCGCGCACTTGATTACCGGCAAGCAGGCTTTGATCTTGCCGTGTCTTGGGCGCACAGAAGTCGATCGTCAGGCCGGCGGACCGCAGTTCGTAACCACGGAAAACTCGATGGCGGTGGTGGAAGGGTGGCAGGGAAGGCTGGCTCCGGCTTCGGAACATCTCCTGAGCGAGCCGGCAATTGTGGCTGGCCTGGCAAAAGCGGTCTTAGGCAATCGATCGACCGTAAAGTGGGACGACCTGATCGCCAATTACGATCGGGTGCGTGATCACATCGAACACGTCGTGCCGGGATTCGAAAACTACAACCAGCGGGCCAAACATCCCGGTGGATTCTATCTACCCAACCCGATCCGTAATCGCGAATTCAAAACCAAAGACGGCCTGGCGCATTTCACCGTGCATCCGCTGCCGTCAATCGAGTTGAAGCCCGGCCAGTTCTTGATGATGACGATGCGCAGCCACGATCAATTCAACACCACCATCTACGGACTGGACGATCGTTATCGGGGAATTCACAATGGCCGGCGCGTGGTTTTGCTCAATCGCATCGACATCAGTATGGCGAAGCTGAAGGAAGGTCAGCTCGTCGATCTGATCAGCCACTTTGAAGGCGAGGAACGCGTCGCGCGCCAATTCAGGGTGGTGCCTTACGATATTCCCCGGCGCAGCGCCGCCACCTATTTTCCGGAAGCCAACGTTCTGGTTCCGGTGCGGCACTTTGCGGACAAGAGCCGGACGCCGGCATCAAAGTCGGTGGTGATAAGTATCAGACCGGCGCAAAATGTTTAGTTGGCTGAACCGCGATGAGGTGGCCGGAACAAAGCCCGCGGCTCTGCCGCAGCACACTGCGGAAAGCCTCTGGCTTTCCGTCGATGCTGTATTTTCTCTCCGAGGCTACGCCTCGGACGGAGGCGTAGCCTCCATTTTCAATCAACGACGTTTACGGTAAGGCAGAGCCTTACCGCTGTGTGCTGAGGCAAAGCCTCGAACATCATGAGCCTCGCGGAATCAAATCAACCAACGCCCACTTCGAAGAGCGAGCTCTACGATCAGCTCGCGGCTCAGCTCGCCAGTTTGCTCACCGGTGAACGCGATCTAATTGCCAACGCCGCTAACTTGTCTGCCCTGATCTTTCATTCTTTGCCGGACCTGAATTGGGCGGGATTCTATTTCGCCAAAGACGACGAGCTGGTGCTGGGACCGTTCCAGGGGAAACCTGCCTGCGTGCGCATCCCGGTGGGACAGGGTGTCTGCGGAACAGCAGCGGCCCGGCGCGCGATCACGATTGTTCCGAATGTGCACGACTTTCCCGGACACATCGCCTGTGACAGCGCTTCGAATTCGGAAATCGTGATACCGTTGATCAAGGACGAGAAGTTTCTCGGGGTCCTGGACCTCGACAGTCCGGTCCCGGGAAGATTTGACGAAACGGACGCCGAAGGGCTGCATCGTCTGGCCAGTTTGCTGATTGAGACGCTGGCTTAGGCTGAGGGGCTTAACCAAACCGCGATGACTGAAACGACAAACCAGAGACCAATCATCGTGGCCGTTAGCGGCTTGTCGTCTAACACCGGCAAATCGACGCTGGTGTGCGACCTCTTGAGCCGTCTGCCCGGATGGGAAGCAATCAAGCTGACTCGCGGCCATTATCGTTCGTGCGGCAAGGACCCGCAGGGCTGTTGCGTTAGCGATCTGCTTCGCGATGAACCGCTGATTCGCTCGGGACGCGAAGCCAATTATGAAGCCGGCAAAGACACGGGCCGCTTCTGGGACGCGGGCGCTGCGAATGTTCACTGGGTGATTGTGGGCGAAGATCAGGTCGAAGACGGAATCAGGCAGGCGGTAAGCCGAGTTACCGCGGCTGGCGTCGTGGTAGAGGGCAACAGTTTTCTGGATTACATTGAAGCTGACCTGGCGATCACCTGCGCGCGCGCGGGCGAAAACAAGATGAAAGCCTCGGCGCGCCGCACCCTCGGCAAGGCCGATGGGCTTTACCTTTCGACCATTGACGATTGTGACGCCACGACCGCGCGAGCCCGGTTCGCCAGCTGGCGCGATGGTCTCTCGATTGATTTAGGCCTTGACGGTTTAGCGGTCTTCACAAGCGAAGATATTCCCCAACTGGTTGAGAGCATCCAAAGAAAAGTTGCGATGCGTTCGCGAAATCAATACCAGGCAAAAATGCGGGACGATGGTCGCCGCGATGCGATGACCGTCTGAATCGTATGTTGCTCTTAATCGACAACACTATTGAAGGCGTCGGTTCGAGTCCGCGGGAAATCCGCTCGGCGCTGCAAAAGATCGAACCCGACTTGCGGGTGGTGACTGAGCCTTTTAAGAATATCTCGCCGGAATTTGTAAAGACGCTGAGTCCTTCGCACATCATACTCAGCGGCCAAAGTCATCCCTGGGACGAGTACGGCCGCGAATCGCTGGCCGGAATTTTTTATGTGATTCGCACCGCGCCGCAACCAATCCTGGGAGTATGCGGCGGCCAGCAACAGATCGCTCTCGCCTTTGGCGCTCGAGTTGACTTGATTGAGCGCATCGCGCCGGGCCGGGGTTACGAAGGGGCGTTTCGCGAGCGCGGCTTTTCCGAGGTCCAGTTAGAGGCACAGCCGGACACGATTTTCGCCGGCTTGCCCGAAACTATCACGGTCTGGGAATCGCACTGTGACGAGGTTAAGGAATTGCCTGAAGAGTTCGTCCGCACCGCAACCAATCCCGTGTCACCAATCCAGGCGATGCAACACACCTCTCGACCATTGTTCGGCGTACAGTTTCATCCGGAGCTCTTTGATGAAGAGCATCCACACGGTCAGCAGGTACTCAGGAACTTTCTGAATATCTAAGCAAGTGTGCCTTTTATCGAGGCTCGCTACTTCACTTGCGGATCGTTGTGATGGTCGCCGGAATCAAGACGATCCACGAAATCTCACGAAATACCACTAACAAATCTTCGTGTTGGTTCGTGTGGTTTCGTGGATCGGATCTTCTCCTGCAAACCAATTCACGAAATTCGGCTGAAGCCGGGTGTTAATGAGAATGGGCTTTTATGCAGAGCTAAATCGGCGAGACAGACGTTACCGCTGGTTCCGAGTGTTTGCGCAAGCTCAAGTTCGCACCGGATGGTCCTTCGCGTACGAATAGGCACACCAGCCTGAGATCAAGTGCACGACCCAACCGAGAATACCCACTGAGCCAATCCAGGATATACCGGTGACAATCAGCCAGATGATGCCGATGAGGATGCGGCCATTGTAGATCTGTCCGACCCCGGGAATTAAGAGACTGAGAACTCCTGCCAGATAAGGATCGCGCCTGCCCATAATCAACCTCCGCGACCCTATACGATCTGAAGTTTATTTTTGTTCGGCGGGGATGGGTCGTATTTTGAAAATGACCGTTCTCGAGATAGGACGATCCACGAAAACACACGAACCGGAAGTGAGTGGCGCCGTTCGTGTGATTTTGTGGAGACGGTCGGGCTTCTGACGCTATTGCATCTTGATATCGACGATCTCGCCACCGAAGGCGCGGAGGATTTGCTGGACGGCCGGATCCTGGGCCACGGCCTGGCGGGCCATCTGTTTGGCCCGGCGTGATTCTTCTTCAGGTGAAGCAGACAACTCTTCGGCCCCGTCATCTTTGATCGCGAAACGGATCCCTATATCGCGGCCACAAACTTCGGCGCAGGCTTCGCGCAGGGCCTTGACGTTTTCAGCTTTAGCCAGCGTATCGCGAGAGTGTTTTCCCTCAGAATTAAACTCGATCAGCAATTCGTCGCCGTCCAGCTCAGTCCGTACCGCCGCTTCGATCGCGGCAATCAGCAGGCGACGCTTTTTCCTTTCCAGCGCGGCCTTAATCTGGTCAGTCGTCGAGCCCGACGTCCTTTCGGGCGCCGGCGCAGTGTTTACTTCTTCTGATTCGTCATGTGCACTGGCGCGCTTGCCTGAACCACCGGAAGCGGCCCGGGCCGAGCCTTTTCCTGAATCGGCAGCCGGAGCCGTGGGCGGCGCGGGTCGATTCGCTGAGGGCTTACCGGTCCGCAGCGCGGCTTCCAGCTCAGCAATGCGCTCGACCAGCTCGTTGAGCGGCGCCAGCCGGCGCAGCTCCATCAACTTCACCAGCCCAACTTCAACTTGATAGCGCGGATTCGCAACCTCCTTCAAAGAAGTTTCGGTTTCCGCAAGCGCATGAAAAAAGCGGACGAGATCGGATTCTGAAAAAAGCGCGGCCTGTTGCGCGAGTGCGTCCGCCTGGGCCGGAGATGATTCGAGAAGTTTTGGATCGCCGGAAACCTTTACCACCAGAAGATCACGCAAATGACCCAGCACGTCGCGACAGAAGTTGCGGAGGTTATGACCGCGCATGACCAGGTCGTCGACGATGGCCAGCGCCTCAGCCGGTTTGTTCTCAGCTATGCCAGTGATCACGCGAGCCAGCACGTCGGCGCTGGCGATGCCCAGAGCCCGCTCGACATCGTCAGTTTTGATTTTTTCGCCGGCGAAACTGATGACCTGATCAAAGGCCGACTGGGCGTCACGCATCGAGCCGTCACCGGCGCGGGCGATTTCGCGAATCGCTTCATCTGAGATGGATACGCCGTCCGCGTCGGCAATCAGGCGCAGTCTTTCGGCAATCTTAGCAGTTGCGATCGTGCGGAATTCAAAAAGCTGGCAGCGCGACGAGATCGTTTCCGGGACCTTCTGCTCTTCAGTGGTGGCCATAATGAAGACCACACCGGGCGGCGGCTCTTCGACCGTTTTTAGCAGCGCGTTAAAGGCCGCGCCTGAGAGCATGTGCACTTCGTCGATGATGAAGACTTTAAAGCGGTCGCGCGCGGGTCTGATGCCGATGTTGTTAATAATCACATCGCGCACATTGTCGATGCCGGTGTTCGAGGCGGCGTCGATCTCCAGCACGTCCATCGAACGGCCTTCGGCAATTTCTCGACAGGAAGCACAGGCGGTTTCGTCCGTGCCGACACAGGGACTGGCAGTCGGACCGCTGGACTTATGACAGTTGAGAGCTTTGGCGACCAGGCGAGCAGTCGTAGTTTTGCCAACGCCGCGCGCGCCGGAAAACAGATAGGCATGATGCAGCCGCCCGTGTTCGATCGAGTTTTGCAGCGTTTGGGTCAGGATCTCCTGCCCGGTTACGTCTTCAAATCTCTGCGGGCGCCATTTGCGGGCGATTACCTGATAAGCCATTTTGCAATTTTAGATTTTCGATTGTTGATTTTCGATTTGAAATGTCACCAGAAAACTCCGGGTAATCGCAAATCAAAAATCAAAAATCGCAAATATCAATCAGGTCAGACTCCGGACTTACCCGCAACACACGCGAACCTGGCTACCGTTGCTCCGTTCCCGGCCTGGCGGGGTTCACCGATCCTACGTTGTGCGGAGCCCGAAGTCTGATAACTCATTAGAACATTGCCAATTGCCAATTGCCAATTGCGGGTTGGTCTTTGTACTTTGTTCTTAGTACTTTGAAAATGCCTGCCCCGGAAGAGTGAATAATCTTCGCTACAGATCAAAGTACAAAGTTCAAAGAACCAAGCACGAATCGTCCAGCCAGCAAGCGCAACCGAATACAATTAAACTGCGGTCTTGCGATGGGCAATCATGCGCAACAAGCCATTGATCGCCAAATGCAACAGGACGTAAACGATGATCGCAATCACCAGCGGCAACATCAGCGTGTGCCCGTCCTCGGTGGTGGGACTGGCCACGATTCCGCGAAAGGGTGCGTAGAACGGATTCGTTACCGCCACGATGAACTGAACGAACCCGGCCCCGCTTCGCGCTGCCAGCAGGGCGAGCAGAAACCGCAATCCGAGCAACGCGTAAATTAAATAAAAAATGTAATCGACGATTTGCGAAATGCGAGCGACGCCGCGCGCCCTTTCGACTTCGCGCTCGGTCTCGACGACCTCGTCAACTGCTTTGGCGCGAAACTCGCCGGCCAACTGATCTATGCGCCCGCTTTCCGGCGCCGGCTGAACGGCCGCGCTCTCGGCGATCTCAGCTTGCACTTCACCTTCGACCTGCGACTTGACTGAGCTGTGCTGTCCAGCGCGTCGCGCCTCTTCGATGGCAAGTTTGTCGTCATCCATAATTTTCCCCCTGGTCAAGATCGTTAGGTGCCATTGACCGTGGCTCGCATGCGCCGGAGGTTCGCGCCGGGAAATTTTCCGGTCGCCTTCACCGCCGCGATTATGCGATTGGCGTCAGCCAGCGTCGTGCCCGCATAAACTGCCATGAACTGAGCGTTGGCGCTGGTGTTGGTGTACGAGATGCCGCCCGGTTCAAAGCATCGGGTAGCGAAGACCTTGTTATTTGGGAACAGGGCCTGCGCCGCGATTCGCTCACTCTCCGGGACGAAGACATCGCAATTGTCCGCGGGGGCTTTCATACTCTTCAGGATCAAGGCATAGAACAATTCCGTGTCCCAAATGACCGCATTCTCCGGCAGCCGAAAGGGCAGTTCAAATGGCTCGAAAGGCCGGTAGCTCTTGCAGGGAAGATTCGGATTGCCACACACAGCAAAGTGCGATCGTTGACGACCGCGTCGCTGTGCTGAGGCTTCCAGAACAAAGCAGCTCGGTAAAACAAGCGCCGCCAGGGTCATTGCCAGAGTGATGCGGGGAAAACTCATCTGCGCTCCTAAGAAAGGGGGGGTCGAAAACAAGGAAAAAGGTAAACGTAAAAAGGCCAAAGAAAAGATAGATCGCTTATACCACGTCTGAGGGCGCTGCGTATCGAAGATTGCCTTCTTTAGGTTTTACTTTTTGCTTTTTACTTTTGCCTTAGTTATGGCGGAGAGGGTGGGATTCGAACCCACGGAACGGTTCCCCGTTCACAGCATTTCCAGTGCTGCCAATTCAACCACTCTTGCACCTCTCCGAGAACCACGGGACATGTTAAAAGTAAAAACGCAAAAGTAAAAATGTAAAATGCCAAGAGGAACGATGCATCGGCCGATAGTAAGAAATTAATTAAGGAGACAGAAGCATGAGTGGTTGTTTAGACGGCATCAAGGTTTTGGAATTGGGCAATTTTATTTCCGGACCC
>JBBPID010000013.1:0-28584 GCA_038040505.1 Acidobacteriota bacterium
TGACACAAATCAAATTTAATGTGGAGAGATGGAATCATCCATTTCTCAACCGTTATTGTAGCCCTTCACTCTGTTCCACCAGACTCGAATGTTCTGTAGTTCTGACTCCATTTCTTCGATCGTTGGAGGAACATAATTCAGCTCAATACTTTTATCGTGTCTTCGAGCCCAGCGCGAACAACTAGCGTAGCTTGCCTGAAATTCACGGTCATCGTCATCGGTAATCTTGGCGAGCAAGCGAAACATTCTAGGTCGGACTTCCTGAGTGCCCCGATCAACTAACTGCCCAACTACCTCCAGATTTATCATCCGCTCCCACGTCTCCGAAGCTTTACCCGCCCATTCCCCGGTCTCTCGTTCATAGGTTTCTTGATTCCAGCCCGTGCGATCTCGTCTTATGCGCGCCAGTTCTTCAGTAAGAACCTGCATGCGCTGACCAACATCTTTCGCCTTCCAGGGATGATTAGTTTGACAAACACCAGGTTGTCCAGAGACACGACGCTGGATTGATCGTTCATGAACTGGAACGCCTTCGCGTTCAGCTGAGGTACGCAGATCAGCGACGAAAGCGATGTCGTGTGTAAACACAATAACCTGTCGCTCCTTCGCGAATTCAACCAAGCGAGCGGCTACATAGCCACGCCGAACATGATCCAATGAACTGACCGGATCGTCCAACACGATCGCGGATTTCGAAGCGTCAAAGAAAACTTCTGTGAAGAATCCGGCGAGACCCAGCGCTGTCTGCTCACCTTCGCTAAGAACGCGAGTCATCTCGACTTCTTGAACCGCTCCGACGAAGGCAGGTTGATGATGCAAGCTTCCTTTTCTTCCGCCAATATCTTCTAGCGTGACCCGTTCCAATCTCAGTCGATCAGATTCTCGAGTGAATCGGTCGCGTATGACCGAAGTTACGTAGTCACGAGTGAGATCCGCCGATTTTCTGGAAATGCCTCTCGTGTCCGTAGCTTCCTTAACTGAGTCCAGTCTTGCTTTAGCCCTCAGCCGCAATACTTCACTTCGTACAGCTTCGTCAGCGAGATTCAGCGACTGTGAGGCTTCGAGATCTGTACGAGCACGCGTGACACTTGCCAGTTGTTCGGCAAAAGTGGAATCGTCCACGGCATTGGCGTTCGCACGAAGCTCCGTAGCGAAATGCTCGGCGCCCTCCGTAAGACCGGCAGTAACAGGAGTGGTCAGGTCGCGCCAATCTTCTTCCTGAGCCACAGCAAGAATCTCCTGCTTACGCGTCACGTGTTGGCCGAGAGAACTGCGATAGAGCTCGACAAATTCAGCATAGGCACCTTCCAAAGTTTCTATCGTTCTAATTACGTTGGCTGGCTGCGGATCAAAATCTTGGATTCGTTCTTGAAGTTGATTCCATTCTTTCGTCGCAGCATCCAACTCTCGTTGGGTTACGTTACGAACGAAATCCTCAAAGCGCTTTAACCTTGTCGATGCCTCTTCGCTAAGAACCTGCTGACAAAGTACGCAACGCGAACCTGGGCCATCAGGAAAGGGATGTTCAGGACAGGATTCGACTGCAAATAATCGAGCCGCTTCCCACATTGCGCGCCACGAGGAATCCCCGACTCCAGCGAGCAGTTCGTTCTCAAACGATTGTTGAGAAGCTAGCGCCGCTGCCTGCCTTTTGATAGCCAACTGGTCTTTCGAATTGCGGACGTTTTCAACAACGGTATCACTTAGATTCAACTCACAAAGGCGGCTATGCTCCGCTAACTGAGTAAACTTTGCCGAAGTTTCCGCGAGGCGCTTCCTCTCTTGAGACGGGTCGCTGGCGCGTAGTCGGGCCTCTTCACCCGCAAACTGGGCTATCTGGACATTCAGGTCTGACGGAATGTGCAATGCCTCATCAATAGCCTCGTCAGATGTTTCTCCCGAGAGCGAGGCCAGAAAGCTCGCTGCGCGCGTACCCACTGGAACCGTTGGCAGTACGCGTGTAGTTGAGAGGTTCTGCGCAATGCGTCGATCGATCTCCTCGCGTAAGCGATCACAGGTCTCTATTAGACCGTCAAGGACAAACAGCGCGGATGGTCGATAGCTAATGTCTGACTCAGTTGTGATGTAAGCATCACCGCAAGCTTCATCAAAAAAACTCACCTGTGCAAGTTCATTAGGATTCTCGGTGGGCCAGTTAAACTCTGATCTTTGATCCGCTACCCTTATTACACCTTTGGCTTTTGGGGTCGAACGTCCCCTATCTGTAAAGATATCAGTCAGTATCGGCTCAACTTGTCGTGCCCGGACCATTCGCTTAATCAATCGCGCATATCCAGACTTGCCACTGCCATTGTCACCGTAGACGATCGTTAAACCATCGGGCTCACACTTAAGGGACTGGTCTTGTGCCAACGCATTCACAAATTGAACGTCCCCTATCTCCAACAATCGAACCGTTTGCCCTGACGATGAAGACGTTGGCATGTCTGAAACGGCAAAGGTCTCGCTATCGGCCCATGTGTTATTGAGAATCCCATCCGCGATGGCAACTATCCCGTCGTTAGATATCTGTTCGCCATGAGCGATTCTGCGAAGTACGACCCGCTGCCACGCCGGGCGTGTAGCTGCCCATTCAATAATTTGTTCTTCGATCGACAAAGCTGGTTCTTCGTTCTTGAGCTGCAAATTGAGCCGCCATTACCTTCCGTATTATATGCGAAGGTGCTGTCTGTCCGCGCATCGCGGACGATTGTTCAGTTTCCCCGCTTCATTCTCATTGTCCGCGACAGCCCGCCCGCACAACTTTGCGCTGCGCTCCAAGTCCTTCACTTCGTTACGGCACTTCGTGTGCGCGGTCTAGCGCCCAGTCGCTCAATTTTGTCGCTAGGAGGGGGGAAACACCCTTTCAAAAGCACCAAACCAAAAGGGGAAGAAGGACACTTGAGAGACACGCGCGCGCCGCTGTCATCTTAGCGTCGAGTGCCACTAGGTTGGACGGATGCCTTGGGAGGTCAGCTCTAACGCTTTGTTCGCCGAGACGCAGATTTGCGTTTGATGCCCTTGTATCTCACATTACCGGGAAGTCTTTCAGGCAGATCTAGTTCGTCATCCACGATGTCTTCCATGTGAACGCCGGCAACCCGCGCATACTGAAGGAGAACTATTAAGGGCGGCTCAAGTTCGCCGCGTTCATATTTCGAAATCCTCGTGTAAGGCATCAAATCCTCGACTCCGAGTCTTCTATACATTTCGGTTTGGGAGAGGCCCAAAGCAGTTCTGATTTCAAGCAGCTTCTCCGCCAAGCGCTTTGGCCTGATCCGAGCGTAACCCATCAGAAGTTACCTCCTGATCGGTTGCGCTTAGGCCAATAGCTCTTGACGCTATCTATAACAATAGATAGACTGAGTTCGCGTATTCGTTTCGCCGTGAGTTGGAACCTTCCATGCTCAACGGCGATGCTCATTACTCGAACACACGAGAGGGTGAGCTACGCATTTGGCCGTTGCTGATTATCAAAGACTAGAGCGCCAACAGCATACCAGACTGGGCCAGCTTTGATAATCCCCTTGCGAAGATCTCTCACATGATGCCAACGCCTAAAGATGAACGACCAAGCGACCGCGAGAAATCAGAATATCGGTTGCTCTACGTTGGGCAGGACGTGGATTGGTTCCGTCGACTAAAAGGTGCTCTTGGGCTGCCTGCGAATCGCCTGGTTTATTGTGCAGGAGGTGACAGCGTCGGACACTTCTTGAAGAGCGATATTCGCTATGACCTCTTTTGCTTTGATTTGGATCTGCTAGACAAAACAGGTCTGGAATGGGTCCGGCTGGTTCGCTCGTTACCTCATCGACGCCTTACGCCAATCATCATAGTCGGAGGAGACGAAGTAATCGGACGTTTGGGAGACCTCGCGCGCCAAGCCGGAGCAAACGAATGTCTGACGAAGACCGGAGACATCGTGGCTATAGTGGAGGCGATCCAGCGCCTCCTTGGACGAGGCTCCAACTCTCAATGTTGAGACCGCGCAGTGCTGAATCCTCTAGTTGAGCGAATCGAAAGTAGGTGCTGCGCACCTGAGATTATTTTGACACGTCACCCCCTGAATTTGGGGCTGTGGCGTTTACGTTTGTAACCGCGGCACGCATTTTGTTAACACGAATGGTCAGCGGAACTTAGCGTGGTCGCGTTAACTTTGTTAACAAGCGCGTTAACTTTGTAGGCACGACGTTAACATTGTGAACGACGGATTGGAGAGAAGATGAGCGAATCCGACGGAACGAAAAAGAACAAGACGATTGCCTTTCGCCTCACAGAGGAGGAGTACGCTCTGGCCGAGAGGGCGGCTAGGGCGGCTGGCGACGACACAAACAACTGGGTCCGAAGCGTGGTGCTCGCGCGAGCAAACACGGGGCAGGGAATGACCAAAGCCCAACGACTGATCTATGAAGAATTAGCGCGAGTCCGATTCCTGGCTGGAAATGGTTTTAGGTTGCTGTTTGGGTCCGAGCCAGTGACGGCAGAAACCTGGAAGAAGATCACGGCTGACGCCGATCAGAGTTCGGACATTATAGCCGCCAACTTACTCTCCAGGAGGAAGCCATAAGCACACGGCAATGAGGGGTGCGGCATTGCCTGTCAATGAGTGAGGCTGAGCCACCGTGTATGTAGAACGCAACAGCGTATGTAAAAGACAACACGTCAACCTCGATTGAGCGGAACAAAGAAGTGTTCGCACTCGGATATGGCTGTGGTACATTTCGCGCAAGGATGCTAAGGCAATAAGGGGTGAGCTATGGCGGGACAAATAATCAAACGCGGCGACAAGAGATGGCTTGTTCGCATCTTTCAAGGCCGAGACGAGAACGGCAAACGTCGATACGTAAACAAGACAATTCGCGGCACGAAGAAGAATGCCGAAAGTTATCTGACAGCCAAGCTTCGCGACAAAGACCTTGGCATCAACATCGAGCCCGCCGGTGAGTCCCTAAACAAGTATCTCGACAAATGGCTCGACACAGCCGCCAAGCCGCGATTGCGAACCAGGACATTCGACGACTACACGAGCCTGCTCAAGCGGTACGTGCGTGATCCTTTAGGCGCTATTAAGCTCTCAGACCTTCGGCCAGTGGATATTCAACGTCTGTATCGGAAAATGCAGGATGATGGCCTCTCACCGCGCGTAATTCGCTATACGCACGCCGTTCTATCATCCGCACTCAAGCAAGCAGTCAAGTGGGAAATGATATTCCGAAACCCGGCGGCTGTGGTCGATCTGCCGAGACAAGCGCGAAAGGAAATGCGAGCGATGACGCCGGACGAAGCCGCTAAATTTCTCGCGGCGACCAGCGACACTAGAATGTCGGCAGTGTTTATCTTCGCGCTAACTACGGGTATGCGCCCGCAAGAATATCTCGCGCTCAAGTGGTCAGACGTGAACCTCGACAAGGGTACTGCGACCGTGCGCCGAGCGATAGTCTGGAGTCAAAAGAAAGGCGGCGGCTGGCACTTCGACGAACCCAAGACATCACGCTCGCGGCGAACTATGCCGCTGCCAGTGTCAACCGTGAAGGCTCTAATAGAACACAGGCGACGCCAGGGCGAAGAGAGATTGCGCGTAGGTTCTGAATGGCAGGATCACGGCCTCGTGTTTACGACGAAGTTCGGAAATCCGATCGACATCCCGAGCCTGACGAAGCAATGGTTCAAGACAGCGTTAGTCAAAGCTGAGTTGCCGCTGTTTCGTCTTTACGACTTAAGGCACACTCACGCTACATTGTTGCTCTCGAATGGCGAGAATCCGAAAGTCGCTTCAGAGCGATTGGGTCACTCAACCATCGTGCTCACGTTGGACACGTATTCCCACGTTCTGCCGGATATGCAACAGGAAGCCGCGCGGCGCATCGAAGAGCTGATGTTCGGCGGCCGGGCATGAGCGGGCTTGGGATGGATCGAGCCCTCGAACCCCGATAGCCAGATCACTGACAAAGCATTCGCACGGCTTTCCAAGCTTCCAAAGGTTCATTGTTTATTTTACACTTCCTCGATGGCTGGGTTTGGGAAAGAGAGCCATGGTTCGCTTTGCCACTGTATAGGCGTCCAAGGTAGTTTCACTCACATTATCCCCAGCTTCTTCGATGGCTTGATCGAGTGCCTTAACGTACATGTCATCGATTCCGTAAGAAAAAAAACCTGTCAGCGCGGCCCACAGTTGATGAAGTAAATCCTTTACAGGTAACTCAAAATTCTTCTGCCTAATTCGTAGCATCAAAAGTTCATCGAAGTCTCTTCTGAAAACACCGATCCTGGTTCCAATTGTGGCTGAGTCTTCATCAGGGCTAGCCATACCATAAGGTGCTTCGACTCTCTTAGCCTTTGGGCTTGGTGAAGGAGTCGGCCTTCCAGGCTCAGGCGGGTTAACTTCGACGAAGTCATCCGGGTCGTTTTCACGCAGTTGAAGTGTTTTTGGATTCCATGAAACGGAATCAAAAACAGCTCGCAATAGACTCATCAGCAACTCTCTATCCTGAAAATGCTCTGACTCCGTCGATGGTATCTTCGTCAATTTCTCGAACGCGGCAATCCCGTGAACATATTGCTCTTCGCGCAGGTGGGCTAAAACAAGGTCGCGATAGACCGACCGTTGAATGTCGGGTTTTAGCGTGTCGATGGATTGTGCTTGCTCAAGAAGAGCGAACGCTCGGATGGAATCGGCGGGACGTCCTTCGTTCAAGCTGTCCTCGCCGACCTTGAGGGCCATCAGCGCCGCCACCCTTCGCGCGTTTCCGGCGGAGAGCGGACGGTTCATTCCTTTGATTACTTCGGCATACTTCACATACGCCGCTATACCAGTGCTTAGCTCATTAATCGTCCACTGCCAGGGATCACCTAGTTTGAGAATGGTAGAGAATTCGTCGATACGCGGTGGCGCAGGAACGTTTTCGCGCAACTCTTGTTGAGCTTTTGCATCAAAGGAAGCCTTTAGCCGCGTTAGGGCCGCCCAAGCATCGCGGCTGGACGGATAAGATGAAAGCACGGCCAAGTTCGCTGATCGCGCTTCATTTAGTGCGCCAGTCCGTTCATAAGCTTCAGCCAGGATCTTGAAAGTCAGCAGGGCATCGCCAGGATTCTCCAGAGTGCGCCAACCCTTCTCAAGTTCAGGAATCGCTTCTTGATCTCTCTTCAATTGAAAGAGAACTACGCCGAAGCGCGTTCTGAGATTGCCCGGGATCTTGCCGGCGTCAGCTCCGGCCAAATCAATTGCCTGCCTGTACCACTTAGCAGCGGAACCCAAATCCCCAGAGGCCTCGTACAATTCTCCTAGCGTGGCTAATAAGGGAACCTCGGCATTCCCTGACTCCGCCACCGGTTTTAGCAAATCTATAGCTGCGGGCACGTTCCCGCTCTTTGCAAGGCGATCAACCTTTTCGAGAATCTTACGGTGGGGTTCCGTCATAGCTGAGGCAGCAGCACTCTGATTATCGGCGGACCGCCCCTGCGCACTCGCGACATGCACACAATAACCAAGGAACAAGATGGCTGGGAGCAATGTTAGCGTTACCGTTCGGCGCACACGCTTCCCTCTGTAACTTATTTGTTGCATGTAATAATCCATATCATGTATTCCTGAGGTCTATCTATTCGCCGGTCCTCATCGTGAGGACACCCCGCGCCATTTTGTGCGGAATCGCTGATTATGAGGTGCGCCGCCGCACAAGAACCGCTTGAAACGCGCAGTGAGTGAGGACGGCTACCCCACGGTTTCAAGTCGCTGTAGAAAAAGCCAGTGTCGTCGAGTTGCTGAGGCTCTTTTGAAACTATGCCGCCAGCAACATTCACTACCTCGACCACGCCGTCAGTGATTTCCGCTTGATCGGGCCTACAGATAAAGCCTGCTACGTGGTCTTGCCGTATAAGTCGGTTGGGCAGGATGCTCCAGACATAGTAACCGGCCAGCAGTATTAGCGGTATCAGGGCGATCTTAGCCGTTACCCTCTCTGGGTTCGTGAAACGGTATCTGTACTTTTTTATCCGGCCATGCGGAAACCCGCCATCCGACAGTTCGTCAACGGTCAACGAAATTACAGCCACACAAACTACGACTAATCCAACGGGTACGCCGGCCCACAAAACTATCGCCGCCCCAGGGACAGGGGCGAGAAGCTTCAGAGCCAGGTCAGTGATCGAAAACACGCCTCCCAGCGCCGCTGGAATGGCGATCTTCAACACACCTAACCAGCTCTGATCGGAGGACCTCGTTTCCGCCCGGAGGTCCAAAATATCTCCTACCAGCGGTATGGATTTTATCGACGCCATAAGATCAGTTTGCTAGTGAGCGAGCCCGCTCTCTATTGTGCGACCATTTTCAAGCTGCACACGCAAGGTGAGCGCCTCCCATTTCTCTAGTTCCAACAGCTTTTTTTCTCCGCCCGTTCTTTGTTTCATCTGTCGGGGCAACGTCACGCGGAGTTTCAGGCTTTCATGTGGCGAGATGGAAACTTTCCAGGGTATTTGAAAATCCATTCTGATCTGACCGCACCCCAGGACTGTCAACCGACCGTTGATCGCGATATTGTCAGTAAATGATTTCCCGGGGGCGTTGATGACTGCAGTACTATGGCCGGAGGCCTCCCCAGTATCCGTGATTTCGAAGATAACGCCGGGAGTAGTATCAGCACACTCAGTATGCTTCCTCGCAGATCCAACAAGGCGCACCGAGGACACCGTTAAGGAATTCGCCGCTTCGTTGGTGGCTATAATGTCGAGAAACTGAGCTTGACCATTAGCGGAGCGGCTAAAGGTTAAACTGCTTAGCTGGATGGCAGGGTTGGCCACCATCCTGACGGTGCCGGCATTCGCCCGCCCGCCACTAATTGGAAGAGTAATCCTGCGCTTCAGGTAATTGGTCTCCGAAATCTCGCACCTCACCGCGCCGCCTTGATATGAAGACAGGATGAGGCGGAATTCTCCATTCAAACCAACCGGCTCTGGTCCCTTAATCGGGTGACCAGCGTTGTCATAGACTCGAACTTTGGCCGTTGGAATCGCCGCTCCTGTTGTTTGATCGACCACTGTTCCACTGACTGTTACATCTTGACCTAGGGCTATTGCTCGAAGCGCGAGTACCGAGAAAAGGGCAGCAAACACGATCTTACCCTTCACTATATGGCGGACTAGTTTGAAGATGCTCGTCATAGCAGAGACTCCGTTGCCGACGTAATCCCATATGCAGAGACATTGTACGCGATTCGGCAACCAACCTCGCAAAAGAATAGACGACCTTTGTGGGATTGCGGAACTTGAAAACCAAGTCGTCAACATTGTGGAGCTTGGCTATCTCTTCTTCAGGGGTCTCTCCCACCCAGGTAACATTCACTCGGTGCGCTTCAACACCGCCACAGTAATCGCGTCCATCTAAGAATGCAGGAGGTTCGAACACTGGGGTGGAATCACCTTCCAGTGTGCTTGCCAAGGGCACCGGAATCCCTTCTTCCTTACAATTGCGAACTAGCAAGAGTGGGACTTTTCTCACTCGCTGGTTGCGATGATGCGTCCGAGCTCTAGCAGCACGCGCGGCAAACAGAGTATCCCTTAAACAACTGTCGAAAAAGGCCGATGTCATGTCGGCACATTTCTTACAGCTTGCCTGGAGAACGACTGAACCGCCATAAAGCCATACGGAACGGTGTGTTCATCCCGCACTCGTTCAGAAGATGTTCCACAATAGATACATCGTCCAATTAAGCGCTTTGCATGTCATGAATAACGTTGTGAGTACGTCCGCGTAAAAGTTGGCACACCATAGGCACACAAAACAAAGCAACGGGGCAGTCAGCAGAACATCGACTGACTGCCCGTAACTACTTGATTCAAAACTGGTGCCGAGGGCGGGAGTCGAACCCGCACGACCTTGCGGTCAACGGATTTTAAGTCCGTAGCGTCTGCCATTCCGCCACCCCGGCTTTCCGTCAAGATATCACAAGGCAGGAAGCAGCAGGCAGTAAGCAGAAGGCAGTAAGCAGAAGGGCAGCAGGCAAACGGCGGGCGGCGTTTAGAGTACCAACTTTAGTCGGGTTCTTTCTTGCTTAACAAAAGCCCGACTAAAGTCGGTACTCTGAACACCACTTAACTAAGTCGGACACTACCCCTCAATCACGACTCATTTCATTGAACCCTTAAGCTGGGTGTAGAATGCAGATGTCTTCGCAGATCATCGGCCCCCTGAGTGTTAAATGACTGAAGAGCAGGAAGTCTTTCTTAAACACATTCAAAAACAAGGTCTCAAGCGCACCGCGCAACGTGATCTTATTTTGGATGTCTTTCTGCAAACCGAAGGGCATTTATCGGGGGATGATTTGTACCGTCTGGTGCGCGAAAAGGACCATAGCGTCGGCCAAACCACCGTCTATCGCACGCTGCGCCTGCTGATCGACGCCGGTCTGGCCCGTGAAGTTCGTTTTGGTGACGGGCGCGCGCACTATGAGCACAATTACAAACATCAGCATCACGATCACATGATCTGCAAAGAGTGCGGCAAGATCATCGAGTTCTATTCGCCCGAACTGGAAGCGATTCAGGATGCGATGGCCGCCAAGCATCGGTTTGAGCTGACTTCACATCTATTGCGAATGATTGGAATTTGCGCCGAGTGCCGGAGACAGGAGCGCGACCGGAAACGTGAGCGCCCGAAACAACCCGCAGCGCCGGCTGCCGCGCGTGGGGCCCATCGCTGACGAGAGGTGTTATCAAATGAGCGTCGACATAAAATTCGAGCCGGACGGTCCCGGTGGTTTGATAGCTGAAGGTACACTGCTTCTGGATGCCGCCAAGCGCCTCGGCTTTCATATTCCGACTGAATGCGAAGGCCGCGGAGAGTGTGACACCTGCGCGGTCAAAATTATCAACGGCGCGACCCTGCTGTCCGAGTTAACTGAAGGCGAGCGCACGCAGCTCACCGCGCAACGTCTGGCCGGCGGAGAGAGACTCGCTTGTCAGTGCAAAGCCGAGCGGGGCGGTGAATTGTCGCTGCGCCTGGTGGCGCAAACCGAACGCGCCCGGACCGCGGAAGAGAAAACGGCCGACTTGAAAAAGGAATTCAGCGATCTCCCATTCGAACGCAAGATGTCGACGTTGATTCAGCTTGAAACCATGGCCATGTCCGAAGCGTTCGACACGATCGCCGACCGCTCGGTGGCCTTTGGCAAGAAGATCTTCGACAGCATCTTGCCGCAGACTGATCAAGCCACACAGGATCAGACCAAAGCTTCCCCAAAAGACAAAACAGTTTAGGTGACTATCGATCGCACTATCGCCCTATCCATGACTATCGACCAAACCCGTTCGTCAAAAGCACCGTCGAACTACGCCAACCGTTTTCTCGCGCTCGCGTTTTTGTTCCTGGCCCCGCTGATGATGCTCGGCTGTCCGAGCAACGGCAATAAGCCAGTTGTGACGCCGACGGCTGAGCCGCCTAAGCCAACCTCAGATTTTGATGGCGAGCGCGCCTTTGAACATGTGCGCAAACAGGTCGAGTTTGGTCCGCGACCGGCCGGGTCCGCCGAGCTGGAGAAAACGCGAACCTATCTGACTGACGAACTGAAGTCGTATGGTTTGAAAGTCACGAGCGACGAGTTTAACCCCACAACTCCGATGGGTCCGCGACGAATGGTGAATTTAACCGCCGAATTGCCGGGCGAATCCCCGGACGTAATCATCATCTCCAGCCATTACGACACGAAGTACTTCAAAGACTTTAAGTTTGTAGGCGCCAATGACGGGGGTTCATCCACGGGCGCGCTGCTTGAGATTGCGCGGGTAATGTCGAAAAAACCAAAGCCACGGATGACTTACTGGTTCGTGTTCTTTGATGGTGAAGAAGCGTTCTGTCTGGATTGGGACCAGTGCCAAAATCCCAACCCGTCCGGTGGTGAGCGATTGCCCGATCACACTTACGGCAGCCGCCGCTATGTGGATCAGCTCATCGCCAAAAACGAGGTGAAGCGCGTTCGCGCGATGATTCTCATGGACATGGTTGGCTACAAAAACCTGCAGCTTGGCCGGCCGGAAGAGCTCAGTTCAGAGTGGCTCATCGACCTGGTCTGGCAGACGGCGAAGCAACTTGGCTATGGCGAGCAATTCGTCAGCTCAGCCGAAGGCATCGGCGACGATGATCACGAGCCCTTCCTGCGGGCTGGCATCGACGCGCTCGACATAATTCAACTGAGCAGCTACGCGCGCTACTGGCATACGAAAGAAGACACCCTCGATAAGATTTCGGCTAAGAGTTTGAAGATCGTCGGCGACACTGTCCTTGTTAGTTTGCCGAAGATCGAAGAGCGTCTGGCGAATAAACGCTGAAGCATCTGCATGGCAGCTTGCCCCAAGAGTCAGTTGAAGGCTAAGGATAGTGAATATGAAATCCGTTCGTGTTGCTTCGTGTGAGTTAGTGAATCGTTTCTCTTCACAAAGGAATAGATGATCCACGAAATCACACGAATTAACACGAACTATCGCGCGACTACCGCCCGCATTTATACCACTTCTGAAATCGTATGCGGCGGTCTACAAGTGGTAAGAACCTAATGTTTCGCCACTTCCGCCGCCATCTCTCGCAACTTTTCTTCCACCGCCGCGCCCACTTCACTACAACGCGCAGCCTTTGCTTCTCCGACCAGGTCATACGTCAGCGGTTTACCTTCACTGAGGAGCGCCGCCACGGCCGTTTCAACTTGCTCTGCGGCTTTTTGCAGACGCTCATCCGCATGCCGCTCGCCCAGCCATTCCAGCATCATTTGCACCGCGAGGATCGCCGCCATGGGATTGGCTTTGTCTTTGCCGGCGTGTTTCGGTGCGCTGCCATGGATCGGTTCGAACATCGCGTGTTCGTCACCGATGTTGCCGCCGACGGCCAGCCCTAATCCGCCCGCGGTGGTGGCGCCGTTGTCGCTGATGATGTCGCCCACCAGATTCGGCCCGACCACCACGTCGTACCATTCCGGATTGCGAATCTGCCACTGGCAGAACGCGTCAACATACGCGTAGTCGAGTTTTATTTCGGGAAATTCGCGCGCGCCGACTTCGCGGAAAACCTCGCGGAAGAAGCGGTGAGCGCCGATGATGTTTGACTTGTCGACGCAGGTGACCTTGTTTTGCTTGCCGCGCCGCCGCGCCAGATTGAAGGCGTAGCGGACGACGCGTTCGGTCGCCGCGCGCGTGATGCGGATCGGCGTGACCTGACCATCAGGAATCGGACTGGTCTCGCCGGTATAAGCGTCCTCGGTATTCTCACGGATCACCACATAGTCGACTTTGCCCGGTTCCCAAACCTGCTTCAATTCGCCGTGAATCTTGTGCTTAACACCCGGGTACAGCTTCACCGGACGAACATTCGCGTACAGACCAAGCTTCTGGCGATTGAGAATCACCTGGGCGAAACCAGCCAACTGTGGTTCAGGATAAGGCTTGCCGGGTTTCGTGAAGATGGTTTTGCCGTCAACTTCGTGGCCCACCGCACCGAGCACAACCGCGTCGGCCTGCTCGCACTTTTCGAAAGAACCTTCGGGCCATTCGGTTTCGTGCTCAAAGTAGTAATGGCCCCCGCAGGGAATCTCTTCGATTTGAAACTCGATTTTGAATAGCTGGCCCGCGGTGCGCAAAACATTTAAGGCGCACGCGAGCACTTCAGGCCCGATACCATCACCGGGCAGCGCGACGATGTAATAAGATTTGTTCGGCATTGTTAGTCGTTCGACGAATCGATGACTATAAGCGACTTGGCGAAGAATCGACAAGAACGGTCAATCCGACCCCTCATGATCCCGTTTAGGAGCGGGCTACTGCCCGCTCCGTCGGGCGTTAGCCCGACTCTAAACAATTCGCGGGTTCATCTCTCAGCGCCTGCGTTTCTTCCTCCACATTCTCTGTGGTAATAATCTTCTTTCATGCTCTCTGCCGAAATCATAGCTATCGGATCCGAACTGCTCGCTGCTGATCGGACGGACACCAACAGCCTCTGGCTCACCGACCAACTCAATCGGATCGGCATCGACGTTAAGCTCAAGACAGTGGTGGGCGATGACGACGCGCGGCTCGAAGAGGTGGTCAAGGACGCGGTGAAACGTTCCCGCGTAGTGATCACCACCGGCGGCCTGGGCCCGACTGAAGATGACATCACCCGCAAAGTTGTCGCCCGCGCCCTCGGACGACGGCTGTCTCTGGACGAAGCCGTGCTCGCCGAAATTCGCGAGCGATTCAAAAGCTTTGGCATGAACATGCCGGAAAGAAACTCGCGGCAGGCGATGGTGATCGCGGGCGCGGAAGTTTTGCCTAATCCCAACGGCAGCGCGCCGGGTCTTTATCTCGAGCACGAAGGTTGTGCCGTCGCCTTGTTTCCCGGCCCGCCGCGAGAGATGAAGCCGATGTTCGAAAATCACGTGCAGGCACGGTTGGAAAAGCTGGCCGGCGAAACTCGTTTTGCTCGCCGGGTGCTGCGCGTCGCGGGCATGGGCGAATCGGCTGTCGACGAAAAGATCGCGCCGATCTATTCGAAGTACGAGAACCCGCAGACGACGATTCTCTTCAATAGCAGCGAGATCGAAGTGCATCTGCGCGCTCATGGCCGCACCGAAGCCGACGCGGAAACGCTGCTCGACGATCTGTCTTTGAAGATCGAAAAAGAACTGGTCAATGCAGTCTTTTCCTTCCGCGGCGAAACTATGGAAGAAGTTGTGGGACGACGCCTGGCGATTACCGGTTTTACTTTGGCGGTCGCTGAAAGCTGCACCGGCGGTCTGATTGCCCAGCGACTGACAAATGTCCCCGGTTCGTCGAAGTATTTCATTGAAGGTCTGGTCACCTATGCAAACGAATCAAAGACCCGGCTGCTCGGTGTGGATAAGAAGTTGATTCGCGAATTTGGCGCGGTCAGCCAGCAAGTCGCGCGCGACATGGCCCGTGGGGTTCGTCATCGCGCGAAAACTGATTTCGGTTTGGCAGTCACGGGAATCGCCGGGCCAGACGGCGGCACCAAAGAGAAACCGGTCGGGCTGGTTTACATCGCGCTGGCTGACGACGCCCACACCGAACATAAGAAATTAATGTTGCCCGGCGATCGCGAGCTGGTTCGTTGGCGCGCTTCACAGGCGGCTTTGGATATGTTGAGGAGAAGATTGATCTGACGAGCGTTGCCTCTTCCACTTAACCAATCCAGACTACAAGTCCCTGAATAAGCTAGCGCGCTGCTCCTCAGCTAGAGCTTCATATTCTTGCTTATCCACAATTACGATCTCTTCGGGAAAACCTCGAATCTTCGTTGCGACAACGCGTTTATAATTCTCTCTTGTTAGAAATTCGTCGGGAAGACCTAGTCTCGCAGAGACAATAAAGCCCAAGTCAGCACAATACTTCTGGAGTCTACTGGCGAGGTTAATGCAAAATCCTATGTATTCCTTGGTGGTCCCAGTTGCTCGGGTGAGTTCATAAATTGTACCTCGCGCCACGCCGAAACGAATTCGCGAAGGAAGGTCGAGGACCGGAACATCAGTAGCAGCTTGTTTCAACACTTCATGGAACTCATCTTTTAAGTTCCAGAGCCGGTTGCACAGCATTCTCATGAAGACGGGATCGAAGTCCAACTGGTTTCGTTTGAGCCGCCACACATAAAGCATGCCATCACCAAGAAATTTCTCGTGTATTGGAGCTGGCAGCGCGTGATATTTCTTACTCGAATCCCAATAGGCGGTGCCGCCCAGTAATACTACTGACACTGCTTGGCTCACGTGATTTAAGAACTTGGGCACATAATCCTGAACATCTGGTTGATTGAAGAATTTAGAGAATCCTTCTAAATCGTAAATGAGCGCTAAGCCGTGAGCCGGGTTTCCGCTGCGACTGGCAAACTTTATGGTTGAGGTTATAGCCTTTGCCATGTTGGGTAGAAGCGTGCGCGATGAATCCTAAATCTTATTTCGCAACCAAGGGAAACCGTTTCGGATACTCGATCGATTCAACGACGAGATCTATGTCACGTTCGGGCCAGTAAACATGCTGCTCGTTCAGAAGTTCGACACTACGAATCGCTGAGAGGGGCGCATTCTTGAACCACGGAAAGTTTTCAAACGAGAGGAAGTGTTCTTTCTCTTGAAGCAACAACCAGATCCCGTGCTTAGAAATCTGTGTGACTTCAACTTCCGAATTGCTTTTGCCAAGCGTCTCTGATTTCATTCTCGTGTTCCTCAATCAATAGTCGAGCAGTCCCGCGTAAGCTATAATTGTCCGCCAATTCAATCTCGGGTTCAATCCAAAACTTCGCCTCCCAGTTGAGCTTGTGATCCGGTCGTTACCGCTCCCGGTTCCATAACTGAGCCCTCCCTTACGGTCGGGCTTCTGACACCTTGCGACGGTAAAGCCAGATATTCGTGTAAACGAATTCGGTGTGGCTGTTCATAACCGGGTCGAATGAGTCGATTCTCTGGCCGTACTCGCCGTCGGGAAAAAGCTTTACCGGCGTTGAGATCTGATTAGCGACAAACACCAGATATCCAACGTTCCTCTCTTTGAGGAAAGCCAAAAACGCTTCACGATCCTTCGGCGCATCAGACGAAGTCAAAAACTTTTCCGGGGCAATTCCGGAGAGCACCTGCACCGTTCCTTCATCACAGAAAATTAGTCCGTCCACCTCGGGCCGGTAGTGCTCGCGCAGATAGTCTGCGACCTCGCGCTGAGCGCGGTGTTGGTTGAGCGTGCCGACCGCGCCCGCGAACTGAGTGCTCCAATCAAAAACGCAGATGACGACGATTGAGATTAATAGCGTTCGCGCCCAGAGTGGCTTTCGTTCTCTCAACTTAAGAAACGTCCACGCCAAAATCGGAATCCCGAGGCTGAAAAGAATCAGGCCATAACGGGGAAAGATGATTGGCGCCTGGCGCGTCACATAAGCCGCCAACAGAAATCCCAGAAAGATGAAGAAATAGAACACCGGCGCCAGGATTTTTTCCTTATCCGCCGCGGTGCGCTGTCTCATAAACGCGCCCAGCCTCTTGAAAACAAACCATCCGGCGAACAGTGACGCAATCAGAACCGCGACATCGGTTGACACCAGTAAAGTAGCGCCGTCGCGAAGAATGCCCCCAGCCGAAACGCTGGTGAGAGCGGGATTCGCCACCATCAACGAATCGTGATATTGCTGGCGGGATCTAAAGCACGCGAGCCAATCGCCGGTCGCTTTCCAGGAGATGTAGAACCAGAGCAGCGGGGGCACGCACATGATCACCAAGGCAAAAAATGAAACCCGACGCTCTTTCAGAAATTGAATGACCGGAATCAAAACGATGAACATCCAGCTATCGACTCGAGTCATGCCTGCGAGCGCAACAAAAATCGCCGCCGCGATCCAACCGCCCCGCAAAACAAAATACAGGCTGGCCAAAACGAAAAAAGCATGTGGCACGTCGGTCATCGCTGAGGAAGAATAGAAAATGTGGAGCGGATTGATAGCGACGAGTGCGAAGCTGGCCAGGGCCGCAGCGCGATTGGCTGTTAACCGCAGAGTAATGCCGTAAATCAGCAGGCAGGATCCGACTCCAAAAATCGCCGACACGACTTTGCCGGCATAAAACGCGTTACCCACCAACACGTTGATGACGGCTGAGAGGAATTGATAAAGCGGCAGCCAGAACCCGTACAGATCGGTGATCGCAAATGTTCTCGCGGTCAGCTTTGCGCTCATGTCCCCGATATCGCGGATGTAAACGTAGGCATCTCCGAAAGCGTTGGGGAGCAGAAAAGCCCCCAGGATTCTCGCGATCGCGGAAATTATGAGCAGAAGCCAGAAGAGTGTTTGATCGCGTTTCAGCCGCACGGATTGAGACCTGGAGCTGAGGATAGCAGCTAATCCGGACGCTTCGAAGTGGGGCCGCATGCTGTTCAGGATTTCGTGTTTGCCCCTGATAGCAACCGATCCACGAAAACACACGAAACCGCACCAGGAGAAACCCTGGTTGGCTTAGTGTGGTTTCGTGGATCGTTGGCGCGGCAAAGCCCAGCTGTTAGCTTGGATAGCACTGAGGTCAGGTTCGCTTGTCCCTCCGCGACCTTGCTTGTTATAGTCAGGCTTTCGCTTGGCACAATCTGGTAATGACAGTAGCGACGGAAGAAAAAGTTCTGGCTAGTAACCGCGCTGCGTTTCACAACTATCACATTTCGACTAAGTACGAAGCCGGCGCCGCCCTGACCGGGACCGAAGTAAAGAGCGTCCTCGAAGGCCGGATTCAGTTAAAAGACTCGTACGTCAGCGTTCGTGAAGGCGAAGCCTGGCTGTTTAATGCGCATATCTCGCCGTATTCGCACGGTAATCGCGCCAATCACGATCCGCTGCGCACGCGGAAACTCTTACTGCACCGCCGCGAGATTGCGCGGCTCGAGCAGTCGGCGGCAACCGAGGGAATGACTTTAGTGGTGACGCGCGTGTATGTGCGGAAGAGCAAGATCAAGTTTGAGGTGGGAGTGGCCAAGGGTAAGAAGTTATATGACAAGCGGGAAACCGCTCTGCGTCGAGTCATAGACCGCGAGACGCAAGCGCAATTGAAGGAACGGAATCGCTAGAAAGTAATGTTATTGGTTCTTCCAGTGAAACGCGGCGGGCGTTGGCCTGCCGCAGCGTGATTAGAAAAGGGGATAAGAATGAACGTTAAAGGGAGTTCCCAGTCGTGTGAACAGATCGACGTCGAAGCCCTCGCCGTGCCGGTCTTTAAAGACGAAGAAGTCGGCAAAGGGTTGTTGAAAACTCTCGATCAAGCCGTAGGCGGACTGATCGCGACCGTAATCAAGAATGAAGAGTTTGCGGGCAAGGAAGGTGAGACGGCGTACTTTCACGTTCCGGGACGCGGATTGAAAGCTCGGCGCTTGCTCTTGATTGGATGCGGAGATCGCGACGCTTACAAAGCCACCCAGTTAACGCAGATGGCCGGATCTGTGACCCGGTTTCTGCGCAGCAAGAACGTGAAAACCATCGCCATATGTCCGCGCACCGAGAATGAGGTTGAGAAAACCGCGCAGACCGTAGTGGTAGGCGCGATCATGGGTCTGTTCGAACCCGACAAGTATCGCACCAAGGATAAAGAGAAACGCGAAATCGAAGAGCTGGTCGTGCTGATCGACGGCGCGGACAAGAAGGCGGTGCAAGCGGGCGCCGACCGAGGCCGGATTATCGGCGAGTCGATAAACTTCACCCGCGATCAGGCGAACGAACCCGGTGGCTTCCTGACACCGACCATTCTGGCAGACCGCGCGAAGGCGGTGGCTAAGGAATTCGGCCTCAGCATTGACGTGCTGGATCAGAAGCGGATGGAGAAACTGGGGATGGGATCTTTGCTCGGCGTATCGCGCGGCTCGGACGAACCTCCCAGGCTCATCGTGATGAAGTATGAACCAAAGAAGCCGGCAAAGGGATCCAAAGACAAACTGTTAGCGCTCGTCGGCAAGGGAATTACTTTTGACTCGGGAGGTATTTCGCTGAAGCCGGGCGAGAACATGGAACTGATGAAGTACGACATGACCGGCGCTGCCACGGTGATCGGTACGATGCGCGCGATTGCGCAGTTGAAGCCGTCGATTCCCGTGCTGGGAGTGGCCCCGTGCTCTGAAAATCTGCCGTCCGGAAAGGCGACTAAACCAGGTGACGTCCTCATCGCGATGACCGGCAAAACGATTGAAGTAATTAATACCGACGCGGAAGGGCGTTTGGTTTTGGCGGACGCCATCGCCTACGCCAAACAACTTGGCGCCACCCAAATAATCGACATGGCCACTCTCACGGGCGCGGTCTCGATTGCCTTAGGTGACGTGAATACCGCAATCCTCGGGACCGATCAAGCGCTCATTGATGACGTGATCTCGGCAGGCAAAGAAGTCGGCGAGAAGTTCTGGCAGTTGCCCCTCGACAACGAATACACGAAGCAAATCAAGAGCGATATAGCCGATATCAAGAACGTCGGTGGCAAAAAGGCGGGAACTATTACGGCGGCTGCGTTTCTAAAAGAATTTGCGGAGGACACGTCCTGGGCGCATCTGGATATCGCCGGAACCGCGTGGGGAGATCCCGCGACACCTTACCGCTCGAAAGGGCCCACCGGCGTGGCGGTGCGGACTTTGATCGAATTTGTCGAACGTTTGGCTCGCCAAAGTGCGTGATCGATCCTTACGAGGGCACGAGAGACACGGCTAATGCGCCAAGCTACTTCACGGCGGCCCAAACCTTTCGCGCCAGCCCTCCTGAAGTGCTAAAATTTCTCCGATTTGGCCCTGGAACCGGTTCGCGCTCGAACTGGTCTCCGGATTAAGGCTAACCCCCGCAATGACGGATTATTATCACGTTCTGGGAGTGAAGCGATCGGCGACCGCGACCGAGATTAAGTCCGCTTATCGTAAGTTAGCGCGAAAACGCCACCCCGACGTCAACAAGGGATCAGAGAAAGCCGCCCGCGAGTTCGCCATTCTCTCGCTCGCTTACCACACCCTGATCGATCCGCAAGAGCGCGCCTTTCATGATCAGCAGCTCGAGAAAGGCTCTTCGCCAGGTTCAATTCTTGAGTCGGACAATCCGCATGCTCAACGCGCGCGCAACATTGCGGCGCAGGCTCGCTGGGACCGGGTAGTCAATCAGATTCTCGAAACCGATCGCAAAGAAAATTTCGAGCGCCAGCGCGCGGTCTTCACCACTGTCGCGCTCTTTCTCTCGACTTTTTTTGTGGCCATGATTAAGCCGCCGCTGTGGCAATCATTTGGCCTCGCCGGCCGGGCTATTTTGGTCGCGCTCTTTATGACCGGCGTGTGGCATCTGGCGCGGCGCCTGCGTGAATACTTCAGGATTTACACCTACAAACCGGAAGACATACATTACTCGATTACCAGTGAAGGGAACCGGCCCGCGCAGCCATTCACCCGCTTCTCGGCTTATGCGTTTCTGGTAGGAGGTTATGTAATTAGTTTGGGCGTAGGCCTCTTTATCGGTTGGCACGCGCAGGATTTCTTTTCAGATCTGACCCTGCTGTTTCGCCAACATGTTCCGCATCAGGGTGGCCCAGGGTATTCGACGACCGCGCTGATAATTTCCGACCTACTCTTTTATCCGCCAATCGCGGTGCTGATAATCGACACGATGCATGCGGTGGCATCGCGAATCGACACGGGTTAGGTGATACTGTGACTGGTTGGCGAATTTGTTGCTGAATGGCTTCAGGACTCTTTACTTTCAAATTATGAAAAAATCGTTTCGTAATCTGTCGCTGGTGGTGCTCTCGACAGCGTTTTTGTGCCTCGCAGCCGTAAGTTCGTTTGCGCAGGGCAGCGATCGCATGACGGGCATGCAACGTGAAATCGAGCGTCAGCGCCAGCGGTTGAGCTCAGACTCAATCGAACAACGACGTGACGCACTGATGAAACTGGGAAGTTTGAAGCAGGCTGATGCTTCCCGGGCCGCGGTGGGGTCCCTCAATGACCTGTCCCCCGTGGTGCGAGTAACCGCGGCGCATGCGATCTTGTCACTGCCGCCGGCTGAAGCAGTCACGCTTTTGACACCGCTGCTCCAGGATAAGTTGGAATTCGTCCGCCAGGAGACGGCATACGCGTTGGGCGAAACTCACAGTCGCGCTGCGGTGGAAGTTTTGGCGAACCTCCTGCTGAGCGACAAGGACTCGGGAGTCCGCGGTGCGGCCGCCGTAGCCCTCGGCCAAATTGGAGACGAGAGTGCGGTGCCGGCTCTGACGCAGGCTCTGGGCGGATGGCCACAGATCCAAAAGAAGAAGAAATCAAAAACCGAAACTAATGAATTCCTCTTGCGGGCAGCAGTGCGATCACTGGGCCAAATTCGCAGCCGAACGGCTGTCGCGGTGCTAATCGCGGCTTTGCAAAACGAAACCTACCCGTCTGACATACGCCGCGAAGCGGCGATCGCGCTGGGAGTCATCGGAGATTCTGCCGCCGTTCCTGCTTTGCGAGCGGCTTTCTCTTCGGATGATCCGTACCTGTCTGAAGCGGCGCGTGACGCGTTGCGTCGCCTTCGCGTTTCGCGCAACTAACAGAAAAACCGCTCACAAAAAGAAATCAGGCGCCGGAGCCTCAACTCCGACGCCTGATGTTTATTGGAGGTGGCGCGGGCCACTAGTTTTCGTTCTTCTCGCCTCGTCCTTGTCCCTTGCGCGCAGCCTTACTCTCTTTTGCCTGCGGAATCGGGATGCCGACGCTGCCAGAGCGTGCGGCCAGCGGTTCCTCGTCCGGAAGCTCAGGGGCGATTTCATGAATCAGGGCGCCGCCCGACTTCTTCGAGAAGATCAGTTTCTTCTCGCTGGGATTAAACCCAACGGTCACCAAATCGCCCAAACCGATCTGACCGGTCGCAACCAGATTCGACAGCGGATAGACCAGAAAGCGTTCGATGGCTCGCTTCAAGTGCCGAGCGCCGTATTTGAAATCGATGCCTTCCTCCAGCAGCATGTCTTTGGCCGCGGGAGTGCACTGGAAAACGAACTTGGTGCCCGCCGACATCATGATGCGGTCCTGAACGGCTTGCAGCTCGAGATCCAGAATCGCGCGGAGGTGGTGTTCCTTCAAAGAGCGGAACACGACGACCTTGTCGATCCGGTTCATGAACTCCGGCGAGAATTTACGTCGCGCGGCCTCGACCGCGGTGCGATAAATCTTCTGATCGACTTCCGTGTCATGGGGGTTCTTGACGCCCTTGCCGGGCGCGAAACCGATGCCACCGGAAATCAATTCGGACATCTCGCGGGCGCCGAGGTTTGAAGTCAGCACCACCATGCATTTCGAAAAGTCTACGCGGCGATTGTCGCCCAGAGTCAAAGTAGCTTTGTCGAGAATGCCCAGCAGCAACTGCCACAAGGCGTCTGACGCCTTTTCGATCTCGTCAAACAGTACCAGAGTGACCTTTAAGTCTTCCGTGTGCATCCGATCGAGATTCTCTTGCGTCAGCATCGGAGAAGTCTCGCGATGGCCCAGGTATCCCGGCGGCGAGCCGATCAGCTTGGCAATTTCGTGTGAATGCTGGAATTCAGCGCAGTCAATCTTCACCACGCCATTCGGATCGGCATAGAGCACTTCCGACGCAGCCTCGATCACGCGCGTTTTTCCTGAGCCGGTCGGACCCAGAAACAACATCGTGCCGATTGGGCGGTTCGGCGGATTCATGCCGGCCAGAAAAATCTGATAAAGGCCGCTCATCCGGCGCACCGCGCGCTCCTGGCCAACAATGCGCGCTCCCAGGCGGTCTTCAAAATCCTGCGCGCGCGGGCTCTTCTGCTCAGGGTCAAGCAGAACCGTATCATCAAGCTCTTTTTCCGGGGCGTTCATCGTTTCTATTTCCATTTCGGCAATCACGGCTTTTTCTCCTTGCTGCAGCGAATCTTCTTGCCGGGTTTTCGCTGCTACGGGATCCTCCCACGACCCCGCTTGCAAAGAACGATCCGCTGCGACAATTGATGCGTGACGAAGGCGGCGAGTTTGCCTTTGGAAAAACGCGAGCAAAACGCACTCATCTCAGGTCGCATACGCTATATATACGACTCTGGAAAAAATGTCACCCAAAATATTAGGGCTGGATCTAAAAGAGTTGTCACAACCCGGTTACGCCGAAAGTACATACGTGACATTTAGCGGCAGAAAAGCGGTGACATTTCCTGTTGGGAATTGCAGGCGTTCGCAGACGGTAGTCGCAGAGCACACCGAAACGGATTCGGTATTACTTGAAACGTCGGATCCGGCGGCTTCAGTCGTAATACTCAAGACCCAGATGGGTAATCAAATCTTCGCCGCGCAGGTGCCGCAGCGTGTTCTTGAGCTTCATCAACTGAATGAAGATGTCGTGTTCAGGATAGAGCGTGGGCGCCGTCATCGGCGATTTGAAGTAGAAGGAAAGCCACTCCTGGACGCCTTTCATGCCGGTGCGCTGGGCCAAATCGAGGAAAAGAGCCAGGTCAAGAACGATGGGCGCCGCCAGGATCGAGTCGCGGCAGAGGAAGTCAATCTTGATCTGCATCTTGTAACCGAGCCAGCCAAAGATGTCGATATTGTCCCAGCCCTCTTTATTGTCGCCCCGCGGCGGATAGTAGTTGATGCGGACGACGTGGGAAAAATCCTTGTAGAGTTGAGGATAGACGTCGGGCTGAAGAATGTATTCCAGCACCGAGAGTTTCGACTCTTCCTTGGTCTTGAACGAGTCGGGATCGTCGAGGACCTCGCCGTCGCGGTTGCCCAGGATGTTGGTCGAGTACCAGCCATGCAGACCCAGCATGCGCGACTTCAGCCCCGGCGCCAAAATCGTTTTCATCAAGGTCTGACCGGTTTTGAAATCCTTGCCGCAGACAGCCACGCCTTGTTTATTAGCCAAATCCATTAGCGCCGGAAGATCGACGGTGAGATTCGGTGCGCCATTCGCAAACGGAACGCCGGACTTCAGCGCGGCATAAGCGTAGATCATCGAGGGCGCGATGGCTTTATGGTTGTCGCGCATCGCCTGTTCGAATGATTGCAGGTTGCGATGAACAGCGTGCGGCTTCAGAAAAATTTCAGTTGAAGCTGCCCAGATCATTACCAGCCGGTCGCACTTGTTTCGGCGTTTGAAGTCCGCAATGTCTGCGATTAGCTGCTGCGCTAAATCAAGCTTGTTCTTGCCCTTCTTTACGTTGGTCCCCGACAAGCGCTTCACGTAAGTCTGATCAAAGACCGCTTTCATTGGCTTGAGTTTCTGCAGCGGCTTACGCAATTTGCCGAGCAGCTCTTTTTCCAGAACTCCGGCGTGAGTAGCGGCTTCAAAAGCTGAATCAGGAAAAATGTCCCAGGCGCCAAAGACGAGATCCTTGAGGTTGGCCAGCGGCAGAAAGTCTTTTATCTTCGGCACGCGGTTGTCGGTTCGCTTGCCTAGACGAACAGTGCCCATTTGGGTCAGGCTGCCAATTGGTTCGGCCAAACCCTGCTTAATAGCCTCGACACCCGCGATGAAAGTCGTGCTCACTGCTCCCAGTCCGACCAGCAGCACGCCAAGTTTGCCTTTCGCCGGCGCGATCTCTGCGCCCTTCTTTACCGGCATTCCGTTCAGTTACCTCCAGCTCAAAATCGTTTGATTGACAAGACCGACGATGATACATGAGACGAGAATGATTCGCACGTCGCGGCTAACTGTTGGTTCCCCCAACTATCATCCCCGCAGGATTGTTTGTGATAATGGCGTGAATTCCGAGGCGAGTGGCGCGGCTAAGCCATTTTGGGTCGTCAACTGTCCAAACTACCGGAATCAGACCTTTGTCCGCAGCCAGCCTCACCAGCCGGCGATTTACCATGAGTCGATGCAGAAGAATTTCCTCAGCGCCGCATTCCAACGAGGCGTCGATTAACCGTCGCCCGCTGATCATTTGTAGGGCGCTGCGTTTAGGTTCGAACAAAGCCCCGGTCCGAATAGAAGTTTCAATCGCCTTAATTTCGGTAAGCACCTTCAGCTCGAAGCTGACAACCACAACCTGTTTCTGAAGATCCTGGCGAACAATCAGGTCCGCGACTGAAGAGGCAAGGGCCGCGCGCTCCACTCCTTTGTTCTCCAGTTTGATCTCGACATAGATCACCGGCCGCCTAACAGATGGGTGAGCTTTGACGAGACTGAATACTTGTTGGAGTGAAGGAACTTTTTCATGCTCATATTCAGCGCGAGCCAGGCGCGGGTTCGCCGAATTAAACCACTTACCGACGCTAACCTGGCTTAGCTCGCCGGAAGTCATTTCCGATACGATTCCGGCGCAGAGCCCCGTGCGTCGCAGGGTCGCGTCATGAATCACCACGGGCACACAGTCGCGCGCCAGCCGCACATCCAATTCCAATCCGTCCGCACCTTCGCGCAACGCCCGCGAGAAGGCCGCCAGAGTATTCTCCGGAGCCGTCGCGGAAGCTCCGCGATGAGCGATTATTAGCGGTCTGCGGGTTGAAGCTGTTCGGAGATTTTCCAAAGAGAACCGGCCGATGACACTTTAGGCAAGCCAGACGAAGCTTTATTTCTTCGTGCTGGCCATGTCCTTATCGTTACCGACGCGTTTTAGTTTGATGTCGACCGTGCCCAGATTGACCTTAACCTCAGCCCAGACCGGCAAGCGACGGCTGTCGTCGGTGATCCAGATGGAGATCTTTCCGTTTGATTTGATCATGCTCTCCGGCCCGAATATCGCCGGTTCGACGCGCACTGCGTCGACGCGCCCCAGCGCGGTATTGATTCGCTTCCGTTCGATCACGGCCACCGGCACCTTAAACATGCGTCCCGAATCGACGACCGTAATCTCGAAGGTTTTCCCCACCTCGAGACTTTGAGTGCGCAGAAAGTAAATCATCGAGAGTACATCCTGGATTGGGACGGTGAAATCCAGCGAGGTGACTCGCGGCGGCTGGTTCTGATTAGGATCTCGTTCAGTCCAGGTAACCAGGCGTTTTTCGTAATCAAAGAGAGCCTCGCTGATTCGCACGCGTTTGCCTTGCTCATCCAGCTTATTTGTCTTGAGCGCGCTAAATCGGGCCGGGTCGACCTTGGACTCGACACGCTGGTGGAACTTAAAGCCGGCAAGTTTGGCGAAGAAGCCTTTACTAACCACATCGGCGGTTAATTCCAGAGGATCGGAGGCTCCGTTGCTGCCGGCCTGCACAGGTTCGGCTCGGAAACGGAACTCGCCCACATCAACGCCGCGCAGCAACGCTCGTTTGAACTCGGCTTGATAAAAGAGTTCTTCGCCTTTCGCGAATGGGAGTGATGCCGCACCAGGCTGCTGCGCCCGAAGCGGCGCCGTCAAAGCGAGGAGCAAGCAAACCGAAGCGGCTATTGAGAAAAACCTTTTCATTGCAACTGATAAAACTCCTATCGGAAATAATAAGCCCTGATCGCCAGCAGCAACCACGCGAACACCAACCCGATGGCTGCACGGTATTCGCGATATCGCCGGTACAGGGTCGCGTCGAACCCCACGGTTTCGCTCGCCTGGTTATAACGGGAGAGCCGCGGCAGGAAGAGCGGCACGGCTTGAGCATATTTTTGATAGCTCTCGCCGAACAATTCCGTCAGCGTCGCGGATTCGACGCGCATAACCGGCACATAGATGCCCAGAAAAAAAGCCACGAAGATTGCCGCCAGAAACCATCTGCCGGCGGCGATAGTGAAACCGAGCCCGATTAGGAAGCTGCCGAGGTAGAGAGGATTTCGGGTGTACGCATAAGGGCCGGTGGTAGCCAGCGCGATGTTCTTTCGCAGATGTCCGGTGGCCCACGCGCGTAACCCGAGCCCAGGTATCGCGACCAGAGCGCCAATCATCAGAGTCATGGCGCTCGGCCGCGCAAAAACAAAAAAAAGCGCCGCGCATACAAAGCCCAGGGGCACGCGCCAGCGCTGCATCCATGTTCCGCCTCTAGCCAAGGGTCACCAATTCTGCCGGCAACGCCTGATTCACGCGCCGCAACCGATCAGTGACGGCATGCAGCACCCGCTCGACATCAATGTCCATGCAGATCCACTGCGAGCAAGACCGGCGATGACAGTCGACCCGGCAACCGATGTCGTTCCGCTCGACGCAGATGTCTTCGGGGTAGGGACTGCCATTACGCCACCATTCGGTCGGTCCGAAAAGTCCCACCACCGGCGTCCCGGCCGCGATGGCCAGGTGAGTCGGGCCCGTATCGCCACCGACATAAACTGCTGCCTGCTTGGCTAGCGCGTAAAACCCTTTTAGAGAGAGGGAAATCGCTTTCGTCTGAGCCGACTTTGAATTTTCCAGCACCCGATTCGCGAGCTCGAGTTCGCCGGGCCCGTAGGGGACCAGCGAACGCAACTTGAAATGATTCCACAGCTCGTCGGCCAGCGCCCCAAACTTTTCGGCGCTCCAAAGCTTGGTTGGCCAACCACCGGCCGGGTTTAGAACCGCAAAGCGTCCTTCTGTTCCCGCCGCTGCCGCTTCGGCTTCGGCTTCATGGCGGGAATCAAGCGCTATTGGAAACTGAAAATCTTTCGGCTCGTCGGGCACGGAAATGTCCAGAGCGCTCCCGGCCAGGGCCAGATTCTTCCGAATCACGTGGAGGTGTTCAGGAATTTGGATCTTTTCGTGAAGTAGCAGGCGGCTGGCCGGCTCGCGCAACGAGTCGCGGGCAAAGCCAAAAACGCGACGCGCGCCTGAAAGGCGCGCAACCATGGCTGATTTAAGTAATCCCTGGAAATCTAAGGCTAGATCGAAGGCCGAGGCGCGTAGCAGACGTAACTGCTGGCGCGGTGCCCGCAGCGTCTCCCCAGACATCAGCCCGCGCCTCAGGGCCTTCGTGTCGACTTCGATGAGGCGATCCAGAAGCGGGTTGTCCCTTAAAATTTCAGCGGCGCCACGTTCTACAGCCCAGGAGATCTGAGATTGAGGTAAGGCGTTCCGGATAGCCGCCAGGGCGGGCAGCGTGTGGACCAGGTCACCGATACTCCCCAGTTTGACTATCAAAATACGCATAAGTCAGTGCGCAGACGGCAGTGAGCGGTGAGCAACAATGGCTGATTCCGGACTCTCAGGAGCTCACTGCTTAGCGTTCACTGCTTACTTTTTCAATCATTTCGGT
>JBBPID010000013.1:28594-79098 GCA_038040505.1 Acidobacteriota bacterium
TACGGCTCACTGCTAACTTCTCGATCATTTCGGATGACGAATGATTTTTTGGATCACCCACGATCGCCACTCGTCCGCCAAATGATCGTACCACATCGCGTTCCGGAACCGTCTCTTCGGTGTAGTCAGTCCCCTTGGCGTGGATGTCCGGTTTGAGGGCCAGCAGCAGTTCGGTGACCGTGGGTTCGTCAAAGATAGTCACAAAATCGACAGCCTCGAGAGCCGCGACGATTTCCGCGCGCTGATCCTGGGGTAAGAGCGGGCGTCCCTCTCCCTTCAATTTGCGCGCTTGCTGGTCTGAATTAACGCCGACGATTAGCAGGTCACCCAAAGCCCTGGCCGCTTCCAGATATCGAACGTGGCCGACGTGAAGGACGTCAAAGCATCCGTTGGCAAAGACGATTTTTTGGCTTCTGGTCCTGGCTTCGCCGACGGCTGTAATCAGTTCAGCGCGGCCGAAAATACGCGATTTGGCTTCGCTTTGAGTGCGATTCGAATTTCCCATTACTCGCTGGTCATCTCGCCAATTGACGCGAGCAACTCGTCGGTAGTTACGGTTGCCGTCCCGCGCTTCATTACAACAATGCCGCCCGCGAAGTTCGCCAACCTGGCGGCATCTGCGAATGAAGCACCGGAAGCCAGGGCGAGGGCGTAAGTAGCCATCACGGTATCTCCGGCGCCGGTTACATCCAGAGGTTGCCGCGAGCCGGCCGCATCAATGTGAAGCGGGATAGTGTTGGCTTCGAGCAAGGTCATGCCGTGGCCGCCACGCGTCACCAGCAGCGCCTGGTAACCGAGTTTCTGGCGCAGCCCTTCGGCTGCTGCGGCGAGTGCGGCCTCGTCGGAATGCTCAGCGCCAAGCAGCTCCTCAACCTCATCCTCGTTGGGCGTTGCTGAAGTGAAACCAGGAAACTGTGAAAGGCGAAAGCGCGAATCAACCAGCACCGGAGTCTTTCGCGTCTGAATCGCTTCACGAATTAGTTCGGCGATTTCCGGCGCCGCAACTCCATAGTTGTAATCAGAAACAATAACCGCGTCGGCATCTCCGGCGGTCAGTTTCACCGCCGCCCTTAATTCACTCTTAAGTTGAGAAGGGAATTCCGCGTCGCCGTCATAGTCAATGCGAATTACCTGCTGCCGAGTTGAGTGAATCTGTCCGGCCAGGACACGCACCTTGGTAGTCGTGCGGCGGTCATTCGCAACCAGGACATGCTTGGTGTCGATACCGCAGTCGCGAAGTTTTTGGTGCAGCACTTGTCCTGCCTCGTCGTCGCCAACAACTGAGACCAGACTTACGTGTGCGCCCAGACTCGCCAGGTTAGCCGCGCAGTTTCCGGCCCCGCCCGGTGTCGTTTCGGTATGCTCGTGCCGCAGGATGAAAACGGGCGCCTCGCGCGACACGCGGCTGATTTCTCCATAGATGAATTGATCTGCGATCGCATCGCCGATAACTACAATGCGCTTTCCCGAAAAATTGCGAACAAGCTCCGCCAAACCGCTCATGCGCTGACCTCCTCTGTTTGTCGCGCCAGGACCGCAGATGCGCGGGCGAATACTTCGTCGGGTGAAATCGCGGTCATGCAGCGATGATCTATCGGGCAGTCGCGCAGCATGCATGGGGCACAGTCGGGTGGATGACGAATCAGGTCGGCCTGCGGAGACATTGGATAAGTAGTCAATGGATTCGTCGGGCCAAAGATGACCAGGGTCGGCGTTCGCAGGGCTGCGCCGATATGAGCCGGGCCGGTGTCGTTCGTAATTAACAGATCAGCGATGCTGATTAAGGCCGTTGCCTGGGCCACAGTTGTTTGTCCAGTAAGAACTAACGGTTGATGTTGTGCGTGTCTGCAAACTTCTTGCGACACGTCCATCTCACCAGCCGAGCCAATCAGCACGACCTGGGCCCCGGATTCCTTTAGCCGATCTCCCAGCGCGGCGTATCGTTCCGCCGGCCAGCGTTTGGCGCGGCTGTTGATTGAACCGGGACAAAGCAGGACCAGAGGCGCCCCCGGAACTACGCCGTTACCTTGAAGCAAGTCACGCGCTTGTTGCTTTCGGTTTCCGGCGACTTCGAGATCAAACCGCGGCTCGCTACTCGCAATCGATGAAGTTTCATTCCAAAGCTGTTCGACCGCAGCGACGATGTTCAGGTAGTAGAAGCTTTCGTGTCGCTGGTCTTTCCATTCAGGTTGGGGAAGGGGATTGGTCAAAAGGAAGCCCCTTCGTTCGGTGTTATAACCAACCCGAATCGGGACTCGCGCCAGAGAAGCAATCAGCGCCGCTTCAAACGCATTTTGAAATAGGACAGCTAGTTCAAATCGTTGCCGCCGCCATTCACTAATCTGCTTCCAGACAGAACCAAGGCCCGCGCGATCAAAGATCAAAACATCGTCGACGAAATCTGCGCCGGCGAAAATGTCCGCTGCGCCAGGCCGCGCCACGACCGTAATGCGCGCATCCGGGAACAGCATTCTCAACGCACGCAGCGCCGGCACACTCATCACTACGTCGCCGACCCAATTTGGGGCACGAACGACGACGCGCTTGATTTGATCAGGTTGTGGCTGGTCGACTTTCAAAATTAATGAATTCTAAGGTTGCACAACTTTGAGACTGCTTGCCAAAGCGCCTTATTCACACATGTTCTCCCGCGTCTACCAAGTTAGTGCGTTTCGTGTGGTTTAGTGGATCGAATCTGCCTCGACCTTTAAAGCGATCCACGAAACCACACGAAAATCACGAAAGATTCGCCTCTCATAGGTCTTTTCAAAACAAGCTGCGCAAACCCTCTTCGATTCCTATCTGCGGTTGCCAACCGAGCTCCGCAGTTACTCGCGTCAAATCCGAAACGTAATTCAAAGGTACGGGCGTTGGCAACGGATGGTCCTCGTCAAACACCGGATTGCACTGAATCATCTCAGCGGATTTGTCGATGAGCTCGCGCAACGACCGGGCATTTGCGCGGCCGCCGCCCAGATTATACAGGCCCCGCGTGACTGAGGAGTCGATGAAGGCCCGACAGGCCTTAGAGAAATCATCCACATGCAGAATGTCGCGGACCGGCTGGCCCTCAAGCGGCAGACGAATCGGCCACCCGCGCTTAACCGCCTCGACGTAATGCGTCACGAAACCGTTCTCGTTCCCTTCGGACGGCCGCGCGTATGTCGCCGACAAGCGGAACACGCAGGCGCGAAAGTTTCGCACCGAGGCATAGAAGTCAACGTACTTTTCGGCAATTAGCTTTGACCATTCAAAGGCTGAGTGGTTCTGATAATCCGTGCTGCAGGTCTCAGGCACTTCCGAATAATCGTCGGCGTGCGCGCCGTAAACATCCTTGGTTGAGGCAAAGATGAAAACCGAGTTCGGTTTCATCTCTCGCAGCAGATTTACGGTGCCTTCGGCGTTGGTGCGAAAACAGTTTTCCGCGTCAGCGGGGTTCCGGCTGGAAAAGGCGGCGAGATGAATTACGACGTCATACGAACCGGCTTGCGCCGCGTCCGCCGGACTGAGCACGTCTAACTGCGAGCGGCGCGAAAAATCGTCAGCTTGAAAGAAGCGGCGCACATGCGTGCCGAGGTAACCGCTGCCGCCGGTGACTAAGACTTTCAAGGTTCCAGGTTTCAGGTTTCAAGTTTCAAGTTCAGGTTGAAATTGCTCAGCTTGTCAGTCACGGTTAGCGATGAGATTCGTACTAACCTGAAACGTGAAACCTGAAACTTGGAACTTAGCTAACGCCGCGAGCCAACTTATTAAGTTCAACGAGTGACTCACCGCGTCCGATCGCAATCAGAGTATCGCCGTTTTCGAGTTGCGATGCTCCGGAAGGATTGAAGAGCATCTTTCCGCCCTGTCTTCGAATGCCCACGATAACCACATCCAGTTCCGAGCGAATTGGCGTCGAACGCAATTGTTTTCCCACCAGCGGCGATGCCGCATGAACTTCGACCTGCTCAAATCCCAGGCCAAGTTCATTCGCGATAATCGAGTCCATGAACTCACCGACTGCGGGTTTGGTCAGGGCCACCGCCATCCGGTGACCACCAATAATTGTCGGCGCCACAACGTGATTCGCGCCGGCGCGCAGGAGCTTTGACTCGGCTTGTTCCTCGGCAGCGCGGGCGACAATGTGCAGCTTTGGATTCAGGTCCCGCGCGGTAAGCACAACGTACACATTATCGGCGTCGTCCGGAAGACAGGCCGCCAATCCGCGGGCGTAATCTACTCGGGCTTCACGCAGCGTTTCTTCGAGCGTGGCATCGCTGACCAGCACATTCAGGCCGCGTTGACTGAACTCGCTGGCCCTTTGCTGATCTTGCTCAATCACCACGAAGGATTCGTTTGCCCGGGATAGATCGCGCACCAGATGCGAGCCCACGCGGCCTGAGCCGCAGATGATGTAGTGATTGTGAAGCTTGCTCATTCTTTTTGAGCGCCGGCGCTGCCCAAAGGTGGCGACCAATTCCGATTGTACGACCGATTGAACTATGGTCGAGACAGCCAGCGCAACCCCGCCGGCGCCCAGCAGCATAACCACTACAGCAAAGACGCGGCCGAGACTGCTGCGCGGCGGTACGTCGCCATAGCCGACCGTGGTCAGCGTTTGGACAGTCACATAAAGGCTGTCAGTCAGGGACCAACCTTCGATTAGGGAGAAACCGGCAGTGCCGAAAAGAATCGCGGCGGCCAGCGCCAGCAGCGCATAGCGAATACGAAAGCGACGAGGCCGAGTTCGGGGAAGAGCAGGCATCGGGATAGGTCGGAAACGTGTCGGGTGTTTAGAGTGCCAACTTCAGTTGGGTATTTGTTCGAAAAGCCCGACTAAAGTCGGTATTCTGAACGGCGTTATCGCTACTTTCGTTTCCAGCGCACGCCGTCTTTGGTGTCTTCCAAAATTATTCCCTGGGCTGCTAGTTCGTCGCGAATTTCGTCTCCGCGCGCGAAGTCACGACGATGACGGGCCTCCTGACGCTCGTCAATCAGACGTTGAATCTGATCGTCGAGCATCTGTCGCTGGGGCTCTCCAAAAACATTCAGCACGCTATCAATGCGGTCAATCGCCGCACTGACTTCGCGTTTGTTTTCTTCGCGCAACGTGCGCCGGGCGAGGACGGTGTTTACCTGACGCGTAAGATCGTGAACGGCCGCGAGTGCTACGGATGTGTTGAGATCGTCGTCCATCCCGGCTTCAAAATCCCTGAGCGCCTGTTCCGTGGCGTCATGTAAATCCGGATTGGTGCCGGGTTCAGTTTTGGCTTCTTCCAGGCGCGCGCGAAAATCGCGCAGGCTCTCGACCGTCTTCTCAGCTCCGCGCAGCGCGTCGAAAGTGAAGTTGAGTTGTTTGCGGCAGGGGACGCTCAGCAGGAAATAACGAACGGCGGCGGCCGAAAAGCCTTTGGCCGTCAAATCGCGAAACGTGTAGTAATTGCCCTTCGATTTGGACATTGTCTCGCCTTCGACCTTCAAGTGCTCAAAGTGCAGCCAGTAGCGCACGAATTGTTTTCCGGTGGCGCCTTCGCTTTGGGCGATCTCGTTTTCATGGTGCGGAAAGATCAGGTCGACGCCGCCCAGATGCAGATCAAAAGTTTCGCCCAGGTACTTCATCGACATCGCCGAACATTCGATGTGCCAGCCCGGACGGCCGCGACCTATCGGCGAGTCCCAGGCGGTTTCATCGGGACGGTTCGGGGCTTTCCATAAAGCAAAATCGCGCGCGTCTTCCTTCTCGTACTTGTCCGTGTCGATGCGCTCGCTGGCGCCGGCCACATTGCCGGCAAAGTTGATCTTGGAAAGCTTTCCGTATTCCGCAAACGACTTGATGCGGTAGTAAATCGACCCATCGGATTGATAGGCGTGGCCGCGTTGTTCGAGTTGTTCGATGATTGCGGCCATTTCCGGAATGTGACGGGTCGCGCGCGGTGCGACTTCCGGCCGCTCGCAGCCGAGGGCGTCAAAATCTTCCCAGAACGCATCGATGTAGCGGCCGGTGTATTCGTCGATCCCAACGCCGGCTTCCTGTGCTTTCGTGATGATGCGATCGTCCACGTCGGTGATATTCATGACCTGGGTCACGCGCAGGCCTTTGAACTTCAGATAACGACGAATGACGTCAGCGGCAATCGCCGAGCGAAAATTCCCGATGTGCCCGTAATCCCATACCGTGGGGCCGCAGTAGTAGAAGCGGACTTCGCCTTCGATCAGCGGGCGAAGCTCTTCGAGCTGGGCGGTCAGCGTGTTGTGTATGCGAAGCATTGTTTGCGAGTCTAAGAAAGGAGTGTGGGCGAGTCAAACAGAGCGTTTTTGTGTCAGAAGCCTGACCATGAAAGAGGACTTGTGAGTTTTCTTCCAGCCTTTATCTTCAAGTAGCCTTTACACATCTGCCAAGTGGGGCCATAATTCGGCCACTAGGGTACCTCTACGATGGACTTAGCAACTATATCCGCAGAACTTGAAAAGTACGAGAGCAAGTGGGTGGCCATCGATGAATCTGAAGCAAGAATCGTGGGAGTCGGTGATGATGCCTTTGAAGCTACGAAGAACGCCGAACTCGAGGGCTATCCAGATACCATTTTATTCAAGGTACCTTCATTCGATGCTGCCTTCATCCCACTGGCATGAGATTTCGTTACACCAATCTTCATAACCATCAAGATCCTCAGAAACCGTTTCAAAGACCGTACGTAATCGTCCGTCTCGTCAATGGCGATAGACACAAGGACGTCGTTTCGCTGGTTGATTCCGGGCGCCGACGTTTGCCTGTTTCACTCTGACATTGGGCGCATGCTCGGCATTGAGATTGAAGCCGCCCCTGAGTTGGTTTTCCAGGGTATATCCGGCGTGAGGGAAGTTGCGTATCTTCATCGGGTTGACCTTATCGTGCGAGGGTTGCACTCAATAACCGTGGACGTTGGCTTTACAAGTTCAATGGCGGTGGGGACGGGATTGCTCGGTCAACGTGGTTTCTTTGAGCAATTTCGAATTAGATTTCAACTGGAGCAGGAGTCGTTCGACGTGATGAACAACATAAGCGTCGCATGAGCCGTGCCAACATAGGCCACCGCAACTCACAATCGATTACCGCCGAAAATGTTCGAACCCTTCCGCTGGTAAATCCCAGAAACGATTCTTTTCGGCGATCTTGATTGATCCGGGCACGTCGGTAACCTCGCCGATATGAGAGACCGGCACGCCGTCCACCCGTTTGGGGAGACGCGCGACGTCTTCAGGACGCACCGTGAATAGCAATTCAAAGTCTTCGCCGCCGTGCAGCGCCAGCGCCAGCGGATCCAGCGCGCGGCGACCGCACAACCTGATCACATCCTGATCGACTGGTATTTGGGCTGACTGAATCAGCGCCCCGGCGCTACTCTCAGCGCACAAATGTGAAAGATCGGAAGACAAGCCGTCGCTGATATCGATCATCGCCGTCGCCAGGCGCTCTTCGCCGAGCACGATGCCCCAACCGACTCGGGGCGACGGACGTAGTTGGCGCAAAAGCAGATTTTCGATCGCTTTGATCTCGGGACCGGTGGGGGGATCTGCTTGCGTGCCCTCCGTCACGATCGGGCTTCGCGTTCCCGCTCGGGGCAGGGAAGTAATTCCGTTCTCACCGCCGCGCGCTCCCATATCGATCAATTTCAAACCCGCAGCCGCTCCCCCCAGAGTTCCGGTGACGTAAATCTGATCGCCCGAACGTGCGCCTGAGCGCAGGACGGCCGCGCCGTCACTCGCTTCACCCAAAACTATCGAATCGACGACGATCCCTGCCTTCGCTTCCGAAATATCGCCTCCGGCTAAACCCACGCCGTATTGATCAGCGAGGGCCAGATATCCGGCAAAGAACGAGTCTTTGAAATCAGTCTTCCAAATATCGGCCGGTAGACCGAACGAAAGGAAGGACCAGAAAGGCCGCGCCCCCATGGCCGCAATGTCGGAAAGCGAAACTGCGAGCGCTTTGTGGCCGAGCAAGCGCGGTGGCGTCGCGTCGCGGTAGAAGTCGACGCCTTCAATCAACAAATCAGTCGTGACTACTAAATTTCGATTGGCTGCCTGGGCAATTATGGAAGCATCATCGCCAATGCCGGTGACCAGTCGCGGGGAATGCTTGCGCGAGCGGACTTGTTCGCGAAGGCTTTTGATGAAGTCGAATTCGTTCATGTGGGATGTTCAGAGTCCAACCCTTTGCTTGCTAAATATACCAAGCCAAAGCCCGGTCACTAAACCATGAGGTTCCGGCGCATCGATTCGAGGCCCGCTTCGATCGTCTCAAGCGAAGTTGAGAAGGAAAAGCGCACGTGCCCTTCGCCCTGGGAACCGAACACGACGCCGGGAACGGTGGCGACCCTGGCGCGATTGAGCAGAACTTCCGCCGCCTCGCGACTGTTCTGGCTGACTCTGGTAACGTCGGGAAAAGCGTAGAAAGCGCCGGCGGGCGACGCGCAGGTCAGGCCCAGCTCGTTAAGACCTGACAACAACAAGTCGCGTCGTTCGCGATAAGCAGCGCGCGAGGTTTCCAGAAAGTCCGATGAGGTGGTAAATGCCGCGAGCGCGGCCCACTGCGTCGGAGTCGAAACACCGTTAGAGGAATAGAGCACGGCTTTCTTCAGCCCGGTCATCCACGGCTCGCTCGCAACCGCATAACCCAGGCGCCAACCGGTCATCGCATAAGACTTCGAAAGAGTGAACGAAGTAATCGTGCGTTCCCTCATTCCCTCGAGTGAAGCGATGGAAACATGCTCGCCCTCGAACACGATGTCTTCATAAGCTTCGTCGGCGATCACCACCAGATCGCGATCGATGGCAAAGCGGGCCACTGCTTCAGTTTCTTCGCGAGTGAAAACTACGCCGGTCGGGTTCGTGGGCGTGTTGAAATAGATTGCGCGCGTTCGTTCGGTCACATAGCGAGAGAGCGTTTCGCGGAAACCCTCGCGTCGAGATTCATCTGTCGGGACTGGCACCAGCTTTCCCTGACAATGCGCGACCAGATCTTTTATTGGAGTCCAGTACGGCGAGAAGATCAATACTTCATCACCCGGATCGACGACGGATTGGAACGCGCCGAACAAACCCTGCATGCCGCCAGTGACGACGATTACATCCTTTTCCTCGGCGTCGATGCGGTTGCGATTTCTCAGCTTGTCGGCAATCGCACGTCGCAATTCAGGAATTCCCGAAGAGGGAGCGTAGCGGGTCTTGTTCTCGCGTAGGGCGGTGTGAATGGCGTCCTTAATGTAATCCGGAGTTGGCCGGTAAGGTTCGCCGCCTTCGAATTGATAGACGTTGGCACCCTCAGCGCGCAGCTTCATCACGCGATTACGAATATTGACGATGTCGGAAAAGCCTACTTCGTCGAAACGCGCGGCAAGGCGAAACCCGGCGGCAGATGCGGGCACTTTTTTGTTTGAACCTCCGGACAAATGATGGCTCGAATTTGAGAACGCGCGATTATAGCTTGCCGACTTTCGGCGCGTCTATCGGGTAGGGTCAGCAGGCGGACCGTGGGCACGTGTCCCTGAAAAGGGAGCGGTGGTTCAAACGTGTGAACTCTGCGCACTTTTGCGATACCTTTGCGTTCTTCTGCGTTGAAAAATCCTAAACGCAAAGGCCGCCAGGGATTTCGCAAAGGCACGCGGAGGAAAAACGCTTTCCTCGCTCTTCATCGCCACACATTTACGCCGATCAGGCTCGCGCGCCGCTTTAGCTACCTGAGAAGACACCTTAAATCTCTCAATTGAAGTATGAGCTGCTAAATGTAACTGTTGACACCGAGATCTCCGCACAGGTAACATCCCCCTTCAGTTAGCGTTGCCATTGAAAAGTCGGCCCGGCGACCCCGGCCAAACAGAATTCCCTCTGAAGAAAATGAGTCATCCCGCGATTCCCGAAAAGCTCTTCTTCAAGATCGGCGAAGTTTGCGACATTTGCGGTGTCCAGGCGCACGTGCTGCGATATTGGGAGACTGAATTCCCGACGCTCGCGCCGCAAAAGAACCGCGCGGGACAGCGTACCTATCGCCGTCGCGACGTCGAAATGGCGTTGCGAATAAAAGAACTGCTTTATGACGAGCAATACACGATTGCCGGCGCCAAGAAAAAATTGGCGAACGAGATTCGTGGGGGCTCAGCGCGGGACGCTTCCGCCTCAACACCCGCGAAAACCCCGGCCCGAAGCCTGTCTCCGCCACCATCGCTGGCTGCCCGTTTTGGCACAGGTTCCACGCCGGCTGCGCCGGCCAGCGCGCCCAATGAAGATCAGCGTACAGCCTTGATTCAGGTCGCCCGAGAACTTCGGGAGATTCTGGATTTGCTCGACGAGGGCGAGACCGAGCTTTTGGCGGCCCGCGCTAAGAAGCGCTGATGGTGGTCACTGCCCAGCCCGTGAACCCGCGCGCTGGCTCCGCGGGGGAAAATCACCGCACCGTAACTAGTGGCGTTTAGAGTACCAACTTTAGTTGGGTTCTTTCTTGCTTCACAAAACCCCCGACTAAAGTCGATACTCTGAACACGGCTTTTTCAAAGTAGGACTCCGTGCTCAGCAGATTTGACAACGAGTTTTTTCGGGTCATACTGAAAAGGCTTTTGACGGGACGTGGCGCAGCCTGGTAGCGCGCACGCTTGGGGTGCGTGAGGTCGCTGGTTCGAATCCAGTCGTCCCGACCAGATCAAAAATAAAGGCTTCTCGCTTTTACACGAGAAGCCTTTTCTCTTTTCATCAGTCGCGCGCGACTCAAAATAGTTCTTACATCTTCCGCGACTGGACGCCTTTGCTCGTCGTCTTTGATTTGTTTGTTGGCGAGCTTGCCGGCGTCGTAGTTGTGGGTGTCGTGGTCTTTGGCTTAGCGGTTTGCAGATCGGTAAAACCACCGGCCAGAGTCAGGCAACACATCGACACAAACTGCGGATGCGGACCGCAAGCCAGTCCCGCCACTTTATAATCATAGCTCAGTAGACGCTTCCGGTGGCCCCGGCTGGCAAAGCCATCGTCAATTAGCCAGGTGAGAATTCTTTCTCGGGCAGATTCGTTGCCATAAGTAAGGTTCTCGCCGATGGCGCCTTGCCAGTTCCCAAAAGGCTTCACCCGTTGTTCGATCATGCTGCTGTTTGAGCCAGTGTGCCCGGTCGAGCCCGAGCGGCTCTGATCCTTGATATGAACCTGTGCCGCAAGGCTAAGTCCGTTGGACTCGGCAAGCGGCGGCAGAGGTTTGGTTGCGCGCAGAAATTTGATCGCTTCGTCTACCGCGGCCCAACCTTCTTCAGTCATCAGTACCTGACGGCCGGCGACCCGGTACTCTCTTCCATTGAAAAGGGGCTTGAGCTTTTCAAGATAGGTTGCGTAGACGGTGGGATTAGCGCGTGCCTGGTTAATCTCGGTGAGCAGATCCTTTTCAGCCTGGGGAAGTCCGGATGCGTTTGTGGTCTTCTGAGTCTGTGAGTGACCCAGATCCGAATTCGAGAAGCCGACCATAAGCACCAGCGCACAACCCAGCGCCGCGAGTCCGATGAGTCTGACTTTCATGGGGGAATTTCCTTTCATTTTTTGGAAGCCGGCGGATGTCACCGGCGACGGGGGCACTATCGGGAAAGCCGGCGTTAAGTTAACGAAAGCCGTGCCAGCTGTCAATTGATAGTGGACACCTTGAGGATAAGTGTTTAGCATCTGAGAGTGTGGCGTCCCCCCGGGCCGATAGCGTCACCAGTATTTCATGGCAATTCGGCGACCACCTGACGATCATATCCCCAACTTTGTTCGCGGCGGTCGTGTGCCACCACCGCGCGTCATCCGCTATGAAGAGCCGCAACGAGGCTTCTTCCAGCGAGTCTTCCGGTTTCTGCTGCGACCGTACATCGCTTTTCCGGCATTGTTCGCCGGCGCACTGATCTTCAGCGCCTTCGCCTATTACTGGGTGGTTTTCTCGGCCCGCATCGACAATCTGCTGAAGGGCGAGGTCTTTACTCGATCAGCGGGGATTTACGCCGCACCCAAACAGATTCGCGCCGGTCAAGGTCTTTCCTCCGAGGATCTGCTTGCTTATCTGAAACGCGCGGGCTACGTCGAACGCAACCAGCAGGGTGAGAGCGCGCGTGGGCGTTATGCCTTTGACGGTTCTACGGTCGAGATTGATCCCGGCGCTGATGCCAGCATTGATAGTGCCCGTGCCTACGAACCATTACGAGTTCAGTTTGCTCGCGGCGGCAAATCAATCGCGGCGATTATTGAGAAGGACAGCGGCACGCGTCTGGATAGAGCTCAACTCGAACCCGAACTGATTAGCTCAGTGACTGGACGCGAACGAGCGAAGCGCCGCGTCGTTGGCTTCAACGACTTACCGCCCGATCTGATCAAGGCCATCACGGTGACTGAAGACCGCGCGTTCTTTGAACATCACGGCGTGAATATTCGGGGCATCATCCGTGCGCTGCTGCGACGTTATGACACCGATCAAAGTTCTCCCCTGGCGCGTCAGGGTGGCTCGAGCATTACTCAGCAGCTGGTGAAGAACCTGCTGCTGTCACCTGAGCGTACGATGAGACGCAAAGTTGCTGAGGCGTACATGTCGATAATTCTCGAGACGCGTCTCTCCAAAGAAGAAATCTTCGCGCTCTATTGCAATCAGGTTTATCTGGGGCAACAGTCAGGCTTTTCAATCAACGGTTTTGGAGAGGCTTCCAGCGCGTACTTCAACAAAGACGTGACGACGCTGACACTCTCTGAGTCAGCTTTTCTGGCCGGCTTAATTCGCAGCCCTAATCGGTACAATCCTTTTCATGACGCGGAAACAGCGCGTTCCCGCCGCAACCAAGTGCTTGAGTCGATGGCCGAAACCGGAGCCATCACCGCCGAGCAGGCCAGCCAGGCGGAAGCATCCGAGCTCAAGATGGCGCCGGCCAAGGGTCGCATAGACATTTCGGACGCGCCGTACTTTGCCGACTATGTGCAAAACCAGCTGGGCGACTTAGTCACCGGAGAAGGCGCCGATCACTTGCGCATTTACACTTCGGTGGACATGGATTTGCAGCGCGCGGCTTATGCGGCAGTAACGAAGCAACTGGCCACGCTGGACAAGATCGAAGCGAAACGATTTCCCGAAGGCACGGTGCAGGCGGCCCTGGTAGCGATGAACGCGCGCACCGGTGAAATCGTGGCGATGGTTGGTGGCCGTGATTATTCGAAAAGCCAATTTAATCGTGCTGAAGCTTTGCGCCAGCCTGGTTCGGCATTCAAGCCGTTCGTGTACGCCACCGCGCTGAACACTGCTTACGATCCCGTACCGCGCGTGATCACGCCGGCAACAATCTTCCAGGACGAACCAAAGACCTTCACGTATGACAATCAGGAATACTCGCCGGGCAACATGGGCGACAAGTATTCCATGCAGCCCGTCACGTTGCGTGATGCGATGGTCCGCAGTCTTAACGTGGTCACCGTGGATGTGGCCATGGAAGTAACCATCGGCCGGGTGATGAATCTGGCTGCCAAAGCCGGACTGCCGCGCGTGCCCCACGCCTATCCGGCAATGGCGCTGGGCACAGCTGAAGCAACACCGCTGCAAATCGCTTCCGCCTACACCGCATTTGCGGCGAATGGCACCCGGACCGCGCCGATCGCGATCGATCGAGTGACCACCGGAAACGGAACGACCCTGGCCCAGCCCACCGCGCAAAAGAACGAGGTGCTGCGACCGGAGATCGCTTACATCATGACCTCGTTCATGAAAGACGTGGTCAACCGCGGCACCGCAGCGCCGATTCGTGCTCGCGGTTTCAAGTTCAACGTCGCCGGAAAGACCGGAACGTCGCGTGACGGATGGTTTGTCGGCTTTACGCCGAATCTGGTCTGCGCGGTCTGGGTGGGATTCGATGACGGATCGCAGTTGGGTCTGACGGGCGCCGCTTCGGCGCTTCCCATCTGGGCAGACTTCATGAACGCTGCACTGTCGACTCATCCGGAATGGACCGGCGACTGGCAGATGCCGGAAGGCGTGCAGCAGAAAGACATCGATCCCACGACGGGTCAACTGGCGCAGGCTGATTCACCGAACAAACGAGCAGAGCTCTTTGTTAACGGAAGTCTCCCCGGTTCCGACACAGCCGAGACATCCGAGGACATGGCTGAGCAGCCGGCTACTGACGGCGAGGAGCCTAACAAAGATCCAAATATCGAACCGGCCGTGCTTCCTGATACTCCGCCGCCTGAACCACCGCGAGCCAGACCAACGCCAAATTCACGAACGAAGAGCGACGGCGGCGACTTTTATGACGACGGTTCGCCAAAGCTTCAAGGGACGATCACGCTGGATGTCGATCCTACAACCGGACTTATTGCGGTTGAGTCCTGTCCCGTGATCCGGACCAAGACCTTCATTATCGGACAGGAGCCAAGGAAGTATTGCGGACCTGAATACCATAAGAAGCCGCAACCCTCACCTGCTGCGGCAACTCGATCGCGCGTCGTAAATCCTTAAAGCAAGTATCAGAAGCCCGCGCGTGAGCTAGGGCCGCGTTGCCATCCCTAACGGTCGGGCTTCTGACACGGTGTTCAAGATTACGCTTTCCAATTCGCAATCGCCGCTTGCAGGGTCTCGATCGCTAACGCGGCCGCGTGCTGCTTTCGTGACGGCACCCCCCCGATCGCGCTAATCACATCTTTCTTAGTCAGCCTCGACGCGCTTTCGAGTGTCATACCTTCCAGCATCTCCGCCATTGCGGAACCACAAACCAGCGTCGGCGGACAACCATAGGCGAGAAAGCGCGCGGCCTCGATACGGTCATCCCGAATTCTCAAACTTAAACGCAGGCGATCGCCACAAACAGGATTAGTCTCTTCGGCAGTCACGCTGGCGTCCGCTAATTCTCCGGCCTGTCGTGGATGAGCGAGGTGATCTTTGAAGACTTCTGAGTATGACAAAGTTAAGTCGCCACCGGCAGTGTCTTAGTCGGGATGAGGTCAGTACCGGGAGCGGTAACGACCGGGTTGCTATCCTGGCAAACTCGACTGGTCGCGTGGATCGAAACCCAGTCGCTACCGCTCCCGGTACTGACTCCGTCATCGCAACAAGGCCGCAATTAGAAGATACACTAGACCATCGCGACCGCGTCACGCGATAGAGGCGAAAGTTTGCGCAGACTCTCAACCGCGCGCTGCAACGCGTCCAACGCATAGTCGACATCTGCTTCGGTGTTGTCCTTGCCAAAGCTGAAACGAATCGCGCCGCGCGCCAACTCTTCGTCGCGACCCAGGGCCCGGATTACCGGCGACGGTTCGAGGGTTCCCGAAGAGCAAGCCGAGCCGGTCGATACCGCGACGCCCTGCATGTCGAGATGAATCAGCAGGCCTTCGCCTTCGATGAAGCGAAAAGAAATGTTCGAGAGATGAGGCAAGCGACGTTCACGATCGCCGTTAAAAGTAATCTCGCTGATCCGGCGGCTGACTTCGGTTTCAAACCGATCACGAAGGCGCTGAGTGTGTTCGTTGCGAGCATCAGCTTCACGCTGCGCCAACTCGGCGGCGGCGCCAAACGCGACGATGTTTGCCACGGATTCTGTCCCGGCACGGCGCTCACGCTCCTGGTGTCCGCCAACTTGTTGCGGCGCCAAACGCACGCCGCGGCGAAGGTAAAGTGCGCCTGCGCCTTTTGGCGCATAGATCTTGTGAGCCGAAAGCGTCAAGAGATCACAGCCGAGCGACTCAACGTCGATGGGCAGACGACCTGCCGCCTGGACGGCGTCGGTATGAAACCAAAGATGCCGGTGACCGCTCGCGCGTTCTGCGCGAACTAAAGCTCCTATCTCTGCCGCCGGCTGCAGAGTGCCGATCTCATTGTTGGCCAGCATCACACTTACCAGAGTCGTCTCGGCGCGCATCGTCGCGCGTACATCTTCAACTCGAACAATCCCGTCGTCGTAGACGGGTAAGCGAGTTACGTCCCAGCCGCGTTTTTCGAGTGATTCCAGCGCGCCGCGAACTGAAGGGTGTTCGATCGCCGAAGTGATGACATGCCGGCCATGCCCTGCCGCGTTTTCGCAAACCCCGCGAATCGCCAGATTGTTCGCCTCGGTGCCGCCTGAGGTCAGAACAATTTCGTTTGCCCGCGCGCCGATCAGGTGGGCAATCTGTCGTCGCGCCCGATCCACTGCCGCTCGCGCTTCCTGGCCCCACTGATGAACGCTGGACGCATTACCAAACTTCTCAGTCAGGTAAGGAATCATCGATTCCACGACCCGCGGGTCCGCCGGGGTCGTGGCACTGTGATCGAGATAGACTTTTCGCATCATTCGACCAGGGTAAGTCTTATATATTTAAAGCCGGGCTAGCGCCCCGTTTGTGACGAATCGCCGATTTCTCCTCGAATTCGGCGGGCGGTAACCCGCCGCCAAACGTAATCCTGACAACGGACCGGAAGTTTAGCGCATCTGAAAACCTGTGCTTGGCGAGATCGAGTCTAGGTTTAGCCAACAGGAGCGTCAAGCACCACGGTTTGGTTAGCTCTTTCAGTCGGTGTTAGCATTTGAAGCCAGGAACCGGAGTCACTGAGCGTGAAGGCTCCGAAACCAGCTCTCCCTTTCGAAAGTCGATCAGACGCTCGCGTGGTAATTCTAAGCGGTCGACAGGAAAGGTTGAACGATGAAAAATTTCAGGATTGTTTTGACATTCATTGCCGCGCTTACGTTGTTCGGAGCGCCGGTCCTAAACGTTTCTGCCCAGACGCAGGACGCCCAAACTCAAAACCAGGCCACCGCGATCATGCGCGGCTATCGCACGGGTTATTCCGACGGGTATCAAGCGGGTTTTCAGGATTCCGCGACCAAGGCGACTCGTGATTTCCGGACCAAGGAAGAATACGACCGTGGCGATCGCGCTTACGTGACTACTTACGGTGCCCTTGAGGAGTATCGCGACGGTTACCGGCAGGGATTTGAAGTGGGCTACGACGCCGGGTACGACCGAAAGACTTTTGATTCCAGTATTCCGGCGAATCTCGCGCGCAGGACTGAAGACACAACGGTCCAGTATCCGACCGATCAAAATAAGGATCCCGGAGTTCAACCACAGCCACAGCCCCAGCCTCAGCCTCAGTCTCAAACTGGTGGTGCGCTGATGATTCCCCGCGACACAATCATGCGCGTCCAGCTGTTGAGCAATCTTTCCACCGACGTCAGCCAGAAGGGCGATCAGTTTCAGGCTCGCGTGATCGAGCCGAAAGAGTTTGAGGCCGCCATTATCGAGGGCCACGTGACTCAGGTAAAACGTCCTGGACGCGTTAAGAACACTGCCGAACTGCAACTGACATTCGAAGAGATCAAGCTGCCGGACGGACGTTCATCCAAGCTGAATGCTCAGGTGATCGAAGTTATTCCCAATGGTGGCGGTGAAGGCGTCGGCAAAGTGGATTCTGAAGGCGGCGTGCAAGGTCGTGATTCAACCAAAGGCGATGTGGGAAAGGTGGGCGCCGCGGCGGGCATCGGAGCCGTGATTGGCGCGATTGCCGGCGGAGGGGTGGGCGCTGCGATTGGCGCGACCATCGGCGCGGGTGTGGGTACGGCCGGAGTCCTCACCGATCGTGGTCGCGAAATTCGCCTTTACCAGGGCCAGCAGCTGCGCATCCGGACGGCAGCGGACGCTCAGTTTCAGTAGTCGAGCTGCTTAACGGAAACACTTAATTCATTTTCCATTTGTCATTTTTCATTTGACATTGGGTCATCGTTTAGCCGGTTGTAGGCGTGATTCACGTGTGCGTTAATCCGCAAAATGGCCGGATGATAAATGGTAAATGACAAATGGAAACTCCGCTTTTGTCCCCCCGACGAATCATCACTCTCTTATCGGACTTTGGCTCGCAGGATTATTTTGTCGGCGCGATGAAGGGAGTGATCCTTTCCATTAATCCCCGCGCGCAAATCGTCGACATCACCCACGAGATTCCACCGCAGGACATCCACGCCGCCTCCTTCAATCTACTCGCCGCTTACACCGCTTTCCCTCCGGGAACGATTCATGTCGCTGTCGTTGATCCCGGGGTTGGTTCTGAGCGAAGACCGCTGGCTATCGAGTGTGCCGGGCAGTCATTTGTCGGTCCTGACAATGGCCTCTTCAGTTGGATTTGCGAACGCGAAGGGAAGGCCCGCGCGATTCACCTGAAAGCCGAGGAGTTTTTCCATCATCCGGTTAGCACAACCTTCCACGGCCGCGATGTTTTTGCTCCAGTAGCCGCGGCGCTTTCGAACGGAATCCCGGTTGAGGAGATGGGCGACCAGGTAGGCGATTATGTTCGTCTTGAGTCGCTGGCGTTAAGACCGCGCGCTGATCGCCAGACTGAGGCTCGCATCATTCACATCGATCGCTTTGGCAACTGCGTAACCAACCTTACCCGTGAACATTTAAAGGAAGAATCCTTCGTCGCCGGCGCTCAACTCACCGTTAACGGGCAGGAGATCAAGAGCTACCGGCGCTTCTTTGCCGAAGCCGGCGCGCGAGCCGAAGAGCTCTTCTGTATTTTCGGGAGTGCGGGTTTTCTGGAAATCGCGAAGCAGAACTCTTCGGCTGCCGCGGTGCTCAACGCACGGCGAGGCGATCAGGTTCTGCTAACTCCTGGAACGAGTTGACCGACTGGGTCAAGGTTACATCAAGTAAGTAATGCCGTAATTTGAGAGATGTCTTACTGGAGACAGCGTGATCCACGAAACTCCCACGAAAAGACACGAATTAATTGGTGTTATTTCGTGTGATTTCGTGGATCGTCCTGACTTTTGCGCCGAGTTGGCGGACACGCAGATGGAAGAAACTGAAATTGGGGCGCTACAAAAAAACGCGAACCTAAACGGCAACTCTTGCTGGCTTGTCTCTCTCTTAACGCTCTGATATCTTCGACTTACTAAAACTCAAAGGACCCAAATAATGAACCAAGCGAAGGAAAGCGCGGCCGGCAGCGCGGTGTCCACCGGACTGAGGGGCGTAGTGGCGGCTTCCTCGTCGATCGGCGACGTCAACGGTGAAAAGGGCGAACTGATTTACCAGGGAGTGAACATCCACGACCTGGCCACCAAGTCGACCTTCGAAGAGGTGGTGTTTCTGTTGTGGAACGGACGTCTTCCCAAACGGGCCGAACTGGATGAGTTGAGAGAAAACATCGCCGCCTCGTATGAACTTCCGGATGAAATTTCTGAATTGATTAAGGGAATGTATCAGCGCGTGCCGGCGAGTGCCGAACCAATGGACGCGTTGCGCACCGTAATCTCAGCTTTGGCGATGTTCGACGAGGAGTCGCGCGACCTTTCACGTGAGGCAAGTATCCGGGTTGCCACCCGCCTGACGGCCAGATTTCCGACGATCGTGGCCGCGATAGACCGCACGCGCAATGGCCTGGAACCGATCGCGCCCAAGCCTGATCTGAATATTGCCACCAACTTTCTTTACATGCTCAAAGGCGAGATGCCGGATGAGTTCGACGCGCATGTGCTGGACGTGGCGCTGATCCTGCAGGCCGATCATGAGCTGAACGCTTCGACCTTCACTGCGCGCGTAGTCGCCGGCACGCTCGCCGATATGTACAGCGCCGTCACCGCCGCGTTGGGAGCGCTATCGGGTCCACTGCACGGCGGCGCGAACACTGCCATAATGAAAATTCTGCTGGAAATAGGCAGCATCGATCGGGTCGAGGGTTATGTTAAGGACGCTCTCGAGAAGAAGAAGAAGATCATGGGATTCGGTCACGCCGTTTATAAGACGGAGGATCCGCGCGCGACTCACCTGCGCCGCTTCTCGAAAGAGATGGGCGAGCGCAAGGGAGACTCGAAGTGGTACGACATGACCGCGAAGCTGGAAGAAGTGATGAAGCGCGAGAAAGGTTTGCTGCCGAACGTTGATGCCTATTCAGCTTCAACTTACTACATGATGGGAATTCCGCTCGACCTCTACACGCCAATCTTTGCCATCAGCCGCATCAGCGGCTGGACCGCGCACATCCTGGAGCAGTACGCCGACAACAAACTCATCCGGCCACGCGCGGCTTACATCGGACCACGCGACGTTCCTTACGTGCCGATTGATGAGCGGTAGGCCAGCGAGCGTTCCCCAAATTTGATCAAGGCTTCGGCGCCAGCATCGCGATGATTTCCTGAATCTTCTTGCTTGCCGAGCGACTATTTCCCGGATCGCACTTTTCTGTGACCGAGCCGACCTGTTGTTGCATCACACATCGGGACTTGTCCGAAAGTAGCCAGCCCAATGGCAGTTTTGTCCCCGGTTCTTCTTCGATCACGATATTGATTACACAGCCGGCTGTGCACCCGTTTTGATCCGCGTGGGCTGCAATTTGCAAATTCGTTATCGCAGTCTCCAACTGTCGAACTGAGTCGTCGCCGCGTGCCACCCGCGTATTCAAAAGCGCCTTAATTGGGGACGAGACCTCGTTGAGCCCCTGAGTTTTGTATTTCGATCGTTCTTTCGAGCTTTCCTTCGAGCTTTCTTTGCTAGGTTTCGCACTTTTGATCTCAGGGACAGGAAAACCGATGCGAACTATGACCGGAATGATTTTTATCCGGGGATCACGTTGGAGCAATGCGTCATAAACATAGACAGCTTTTTCTTTGCGCTCCCGTTCGTCCTTAATTGTCGGGTCCTCAACTTTCAGCGACATTAGAATGTTGAAGGCCGTGGCTGCCCCGGAGTTCTCGTAGTACCCGCCATCAACGTAACGTAGCTTTGCTCCGTGTGCCTTGATAAAACCTGCCGGCGTGATAACAGGAAAGCGCCCGCTCAAAAGAGCGGCGGAGCTGAACCGCAAATTGAAAGACTCGTCGATATCGGCCAGCGCGGGCAGCGTATCGAAGCGGACGTCTGGGGGGCGGAGATTCGTAACGAACATCCTTTCTCCCGATTCCACGCGGGTGGTGTTGAAGAAAACCGCCGGTGTGGTGTCCGTGGGAAACCCAGTAAAGAAGTTGTAGAAGGAATGTGAAAGCTCGTTGGGGCCTGAAAATGGCTTCCCATCACAGCTCGCGTGCTCGGCCCATGATTTTTCGAATCTCGCCTCAGCCGCGCGCGCGCGATCCCAACTCGGTATCGCAAACGGCAGAAACCTCTGGAGTAGATCGGGATAGAGAAAGGCTGAAAGCAGCGGGGAGAGGTAATCATCACTAAGCACCTCATGTGCGCTTTTCTGGAGTTTGCCGGCGGAAGTACCCAAAGGTGTAGTCCTTCCTGATTCCGCGGCCGCGACGTTCTTCCCACATCTTTTTGCCAGTCCTGCATACACTGCGGCCCCAATGCTCCCCCCTGAGACACCGCTGATCGCAAACACATGCTGCGCAAAATTAGGCGCGCGGTCTTGAATGGCGGTCAACACGGTCGCGGTAAAATATCCGGTAGTGATTCCGCCTCCTTCAGCGGTGACGATAAAAACGGGATAAGGCCGATCTTTGAAACCATCGGTGTCCTTTCTGTTTATCAACCATTCGTTAAAAGCATCATCGAACTTCATCGCCTGTTTTTCGATCTTCTCGTCATCGAGGGGACGGATGGCGTGGTTGTCATTTAGATCAAAATAGCTGAAGAGGAATGCCAGAATTAAGAGTGGAGTGAGAATGGGAAGACGTATCAACTTACCGAAATAAATGACAAAGAAGCTGCCGAAGGCGATCCACGAAGCCACCGAGATCAAAATCATTGGTCCTGGACCAAGAAACCCCGAAACACTGACCTGACCCGCCGAAGTCATGAAAAGGAAGAACAGAATTGTAGAAATTACTACTGTAAGCAAAATTACAACCCACGTTATCCTCGGCAGATCCGTGATACCGGTAGTGCCTTTACTCTTAACCTTCGCGGGCCAAATTCTCGAAAACCGCGCCCGCAGCCGTTTGGCAATCTTGTGACGAAGGTAGAGGCCGATGAGGACAGCTACACCTTCAGCGAGGTTGAGCCAAAAAAGAAAAACCAGCCATGAATCAGCTTCGTCTTCCCTGTGCAACCAGTGGGTTGCGCGCAAAAGCGCATAACCGATTCCGACGAAGGGAATGATGCCGCACACTCTCGGCACCCAACGTGCCGCGATCGCTCCCGGATCGCGGGGAGGGAGATCCAGTTTGTCAGGCTCGAACCGATAGATTAGAACTCTGGCCCAATACCAGGACATCAACGAGAGGACAAGTGCCGAAGTCGAAAAAAATATCAGGGCCCGGGTCCGATGCTCGCTGTCCTCTCCAATGATTCGTAGGATTTCCATGGATTGGCTGGTGGCAAAGAAAGCCGCTGAGCCTAATACCGAAATCCAGAAGCTAAAGCGCGCCAGACGCGCAACTCTATGAAACTCTCTTATCCAATCCGCGAGGGCCACCAAACCCTTGCCGATCTTGGCCGCGATGCGGGCGAACCCGTCGATGATCCGGTTTGGTTTTTGGTTTGCCATCTTGCCTCCGGGATTCTCAATCGTGAAAGGTTTTGTCGAGAGAACCAAAGACGGTTCTCCGGCTGGCGCACCATGTTTGGGTCGCGCGGCTCAAGGCGAGGTGAAGACGAATCAAAAAAATCGAAGAGCGCCACGTTGAAAGCGGTGACGCTCTCAATACTGTGCTACTGGATCAACTTGAGCTCGACTGTACCATTGGATGCGACGAGCTTGCCGTTAAGAAAGACCTGTACCTTCCATTTGTCTTTTTTGGCAGCCTCAGGAAGGGTTAAAACCGGTTTCCCGTTGTTCCAATCTCCCCGCCAAAGCGAGTTTGTTCACATCGCGTCCTGCCTATCGACGAAGATCGAACCCATTCCATCAGTCTGGAACCGTCAGCTTGATGGGATCGACTGCAGGCTTGCCGCCGAATAGTACCTTCACTTTCCACGTCTTGTCTGCGCCTGTCGCAAGCGCAGGCAGCGCGAATGTCACTTTTGTTGAGTTTGATGACGCTGTTGGGTTGCCGAGCTTAAAGGTTTTGCTCTCGTCGGCGTTCGCGAGCGTGTAGCTTAGCGCTCCTCCGGCGCAATCGACACTATCAAGTCCGGTACCGGTAATTATGATCTGTTTTGCCTCGGCAGTGCCTCCGAGCGTGGCCTTGGTGACTGCCGGGGAAACCAGAAGACCATTATCCTCGGGCATCAGCACGGTTTGTGCTCCCATCGAAAGCTGGATCCGCCAGCAGCCGGCCGTGGTTAAGGCGGGGACCTTGAACACGACTAACTTATCGGTCGAAGAGGAATCCATGAAGGGTTTTATATCGAGGTCATCGCCAGTAGGCGGATGAAGCTTGATAGCAAGGTTCGCGGGCGCGCCGGCAAATCCTTCTCCCGTGAGTGTCAGAATCCGCGTGGCCGAGTCATAAGCAATGTCGCTAATCGCAGGTCCGCTTACCACGTATTCAAGTTGGCGGCTTTCCGTTGTTTTGGCGTTAAGAGCAGCGACCCCTGTCAGCGGTTTGGTAACCTTGAAATGAAGCTTAGTCCCGGAAGGAACCGGCTTAGTCAACGTGAGCGAAAAATTCAACATCTGGTCGTTCGATCCCTCAAAGACGGTCGTCACGTCCTTGAGGCCGAGATCTTCTGCTTCAACGATCTCTATTGTCCCGCCAGTCAGGTACGAGCCAAAAAGAGTTCCCGTGCGAATACCAGCATCGGAAGCTAAGTCCGACCAGAAGCAAGGAATCTGATCCCCACCGCAATTCTCCGCGGAGTCAAACTTGAGGCCTTCGAGCTTGGGCGCCATAGAACTAGTGTCAATAGTCATGGCTCCGTCGACGGTCACTGTTACGTAGTTGAGACTCATGTGAGCGATGAAATCAAGTGCCAGAAACTTTTCGAACTCCTTCTTACTCTTATCGGTTTTGTGACCCGCCTCGGCAGTCGAATCCTCTATCAGATCGATCTTGACACTATCTTTAGGATCTCTTCTTAGTCCGAAAATTCCGAGACAGGTCTCATCCGCATTTCTATTAATCTGACCGCGTACACTCGTGTCTTTGGAGCGTGGGCCATACTCCAAATCTCGAATAATACGGATATAGCACGGCATCGCTCCAGCCAACGTCCGTCGGTCCAAATCTTTATTAATAGTCTTAAGAAGACCGTCTACACTCTTTCCGAGTTTCCTGTCCACTAACATCTGGAGTGGAGCAAAGAATAGCGCGGGTGACCTCAGGAAAAGGGTACGAAAACCTGGGGTCAGGAACCGGTCAATGGGAAAGAAGCAGACAACGATCTCCGCGCTCTCCTTCGGAATCACTTTGTTAGTCCTGTAACCGTAGTCGCTAATGCGAAGAAGTTGTTGAGATGTGTCATCCGGCCATAGCTTTTCAATGCCTGGAACTAAAACCCCGCTAAAGGCACTAAAATACCTCACCTCCACTTTGCTCAAGCCAAAAGGGTAGGCTCCGGCGATGTTTGCCGCGAGCGTTAGCGCGCGCATCGTCCAACTCCGACCTGAGAAAAGTGATGCGTTCTGCGCCTGGTCACGAACTATGCGGTATTCCTCGCTGGCAACGTGGCCCGAATTGGTTGACGATTGAAAATTTGCAAAGGGGTTTCCCGAGTTGGCGGCGGTTGCCGGAGGCGCCTGCCCGCCAGTGCCGCTCAGTCCCCAGCCAGTGTAGTCGATAAAGACTCCGTGAATAATCAGCGCCGCGTCAGGGCTCTTGTTCCCCACGTTGACCTCAATCACGGCGTAGTGGTTGGCAATTTCCTTACCGAATATCCGGCGCACATCATCCTGAGGAATCAGAACCGCCTCGGCGCTCACGTTATTCCTGACGGTAATTTGGGTCGGAACCGGCTTCCCATTGCTCGCCGCTTTCTCCAACGCTTTGTCCTGACTAAACGCATTACACGCAAAGCAAATCAGTAACATGAGGCAAGTAACTAAGCGTTTCATTTTGGGGGTTCCTTTTTCTGAGTAAGCGAGTAAGTCTCTTTCCGCCGGACTTTTATCGTTTTCGACTGTGTTCTTGGCAAAATAGCGGAACGCCTTTAACTAGAATGTCGGAACTTATAGAAGTATTTCGCCAGTACCGACAAAGCACTCATTAGCTGGAGACCTGTTCGATTTTGGGTTGTCGGTTTTCGGGTCTAGAGATCTGAGGATCGGGAGGCCCTAAGCCGCTTTGTTTGAGTTACGCGGGCGCTTTTATCAGAAGTCGAAACCGGCTGTCAACAGAAATGCGGCGCCGGCCGCCGGAGATAAACACTTCTTTGATAGGGTCTTGCTGTTCGCAGCAACTGGGCCAGCGGCCCAGGTCTACGCCATCGTCCGAGAGGCGCTGAAGGCGCAGAATTGATCGTCCCCCTGGAGTCTAATTGCGCGCTTTCAGCGCTTGGCTCTAATTGATTATTGTACCCAGGGCAATGCCCTGGGCTGACGCATTTCGCGCCTTCGGCGCTGGAATCAAAAAGCGTGATTGGCCAAAGAGATTGGAGGCCACGGGACGCGACCTCCAGCTAACTCAGCAGTGATTACTGGTCGTCCGTCACGCGGATAAAATCGCCGCCCGGTCCGAACTGTTCGAACCCTTCCGTCTCGTTCGATTCAATAATTGAACCTATCGCCGGATGAAAGGTTTGAACTTCCGGCGCCGTTAACTCGGGCGCACTCGAGCAGGGAGGCGGCTGAGGCTCGACGAACGGTGGCGCCGGCTGCTGCGAGACGTGCAGCTCTCGGTCCTCGTACTTCAGGCCGTGCGGGAAGTCCTTGCGGACCCGTTCAGCGATTTCGCCAAGGTCGATGAAGCAGTCTGCTACGTCGATTAACTTGGGCGCCGTATTCGATCGAAAGCCGGCGACTTCGACGCGGCAGCCTTTGTAAGCGACGGCATTCACCGCATAGACAAAGTCTTCGTCACCGGACACCAGCACGGCCGTATCGTAACGACCGGCGAGGGAAAGCATGTCGACAGCGATCTCGACATCCAGGTTTGCCTTGCGCGTGCCGTCATAAAAGGTCTTGAGTTCCTTCTGCACGACGCGAAAACCGTTGCGCCTCATCCACAACAGAAAGCCCTGTTGCCGTTCAGCACCGGCGTCCACGCCGGTGTAAAAGAAAGCCCGAAACAAACGACCATCGCCTAAAAGGACCCGCAGCAATTTGTTGTAATCGATATCGATGTTGTGAAATCGCGCGGCGTGAAACAGATTGTTCCCGTCAATAAAGATTGCCACTTTTCCGCGATGGCCGAACTGCAACGAAATGTTGTTCGCCGAATCAAAGTGGTTCACGGTAGTAAGCTCCGCTTAATAGTTTTGTGAATACGTGCCGACTAAGAATGCCGCTCGGATACGCTTGTGGTCAAGTAGGGCTACGACTGGCCAGTCACTGCATCGTATAATCTGCCGCAAGGAGGATCGCTAACTACGCTACCTGAAGCCTATCTCGCTGCGCTGCGTCCACCGACCCAAGAGTCCGGATATTACGTAGTGCTTTTGCCTGGGCCGGATACTCAGGTAGATGAATCGGCGCTGGTTGGCGCGACGGTTTCTCTTAAGCTGAAGCCGGAGGATCTAAGACGGGCTCTCACTGCCTTCCAGCCGCTCCCGTTGGCTCGGAATGCGACCTCAGAGGAAGCGGGAGCGAATGCCGAACATTGGCGCAGTTTGGGAATCGCCTGCGCCGTTGTCTCGCACGACGATCTGCATCTTGAGGCGACGCAAACAAAAATTCGTGCACTGGAATGTTCCGAAGACTCATTGACTGGGATTACTACGTTGGGGCGCGCTCCGATTTCTTTCGATTGGCGTGAGGTTACCTTGCTCGTCGCCGGACGGCTGCTGTCAAACCGGGTCGAGGTCGAAGAGCGAGGCCGCGGCGTTCGGAAACAGACGGTCGATTCACGGCACCTGTCGTCAGATGAATCGGTTCTGGATCTCTATTTTGGGAACGACCCGGCTAACTGGAGAATCGTCACCGGAGCTTTCGATTTCTCCTGTTTGGGACCAGCCAAGGCCGTAACCACCTTTCAAAACTTCGTTGCCTTAATCGGTTTTCTACGCGAGCGTGCAGCCACGGCACAGTTCGACGACTCTTATGTCCGCGTTCGTCCGTTGCTTGAGTCCTTCTGGCCGCTCGGGCAACAAGTCGACAAAAGCGGTCTCCGCCGCAGCGGCGCCGGCAAATTTGATAGCGCGACCGTTACCACTACAGACAACGAAGGCCAATTCACCCGGTATTCTCGGCTGCGATATTGTCTGAATCTGCTGGAGCTGAAAGAGCGGCGATGAAGAAGAAAAATTCGGACCGGCAGCAGGATTCAGGGTTCATCTACGGGGTCAATCCTCTCCTGGAAGCTTTGCGGGCTGGGGATCGAATCCCGGCTGAGATCGTAATCGCTGAGGGGGCTCGCGACGGTCGCCTGGCGGAACTGATCGAATTGGCGCGCGCGAAGGACATTACAGTCAGGCGCTCGCCGCGGGCTGCCCTCGATCGGGCGGTTGGTAACTCGCACCATCAGGGCGTGATCGCGCGGATACCGGCCGCGCGCTACGCTGACGCTGACAATCTTTTGAGTTCGATTGCTTCGTTGGTGGGTGGCGAAACTGAGCCGCTGGCTCTGGTGCTGGACGGAGTTGAAGACCCGCGGAATTTGGGTGCAATCCTGCGCACCTCGGAATGCGCCGGAGTTGATGGGGTGTTCGTGCCCGAACGTCGCGCCGCCGGACTAAGTGAAACCGTGGCCAAGGCTTCCGCCGGCGCCATCGAACATCTGCCGGTCGCTCGGGTTACAAATCTTTCGCGTTTGATTGAAGAGTTGAAAGGGCGTAACGTGTGGGTCGTCGGAACGGCGGCTGACGCTCCACTGAATTACACCGAATGGGACTGGACCAAGGCCTCGGCCGTGGTTCTGGGCGGAGAAGGCGCGGGATTGCATCGCCTGGTGCGTGAGCACTGTGATGTGCTGGTGCGAATCCCGGTGCAGGGAAGGATTGCTTCGCTGAATGTTTCGGTAGCAGCCGGAATCATTCTCTACGAGGCCTTGCGTCAGCGAATGGCCGCCGAAAAAACAGCTCAAAAGTGAAACACGGTGTGGTCGCTAATCGTTTTAGAGCTGTTGGAAAGAGCGGTTTCAAAGAACTGAACGGTGTTTTTGAGGGACTAAGATGTTCTGTCCGAAATGCGCAACCCAGAATGTCGATGGGGCCAGCTACTGCCGCTCGTGCGGAGCGAATATCAGCCTGATACCTCAAGCGCTAAGCGGACAACTCCCGGCCGCGGAACCGGCCGACGATTTGGATCGCTCGTCGCGTCGCAGAAGACGGCGAGAACCCAGCCCTGATGATGGCATCAGACATCTGGCGATGGGAGTCGCGTTTGTGATCATTTCGGCGCTCGTCGGTCGATACAGCCCGGGAGGCTGGACCTGGTGGTACTGGATGCTGATCCCCGCGGCGATGTTTTTGGCCCGAGGTATCTCTGAACTTATTCGCGCCCAAAAGCTCAAGCCGGCGGCGGCTGACACTGCGCAGCCGCAAATGACTGGCGGACGAGTGGAAAGTTTGCCAGCCCCGCGAACTAACGAATTGCGAACACCGCTGCCGAGCGTGACTGAAGGGACGACACGTCATCTGGGAGTCGAAGCGCCGGCTAAACGCCAGGATCCATGGGAAAGTTAGGGACCGTCCTGATCTGATCGCGGATCGAGGGGGAGTTAAGAGGCGGGCTTGCGCTCGCTTATTTTTTTATTCGCAGGAGTGTTCGCTTCGAGCCTGAGATGAAAACAGCCGCGCCAGGAATTTGCGTTCCTATTTGCGTCCGTCGCGCCGCAGAAATACCGGCGGCCATGGAGCGGGCGCGGCGAGCAGCTGACCTGATCGAGCTGCGTCTCGATTGTCTGGACGCGGACGAACTCAACATCGCCCGCGATCGATTGCCGGAATGGTTGAATCAGTTCGGCGCGCCCGTAGTCCTGACGCTGCGTGCGTCTGAACAGGGAGGTAGAAGCGAACTTGATGACGAGGCCCGGGCGCGCTTTTGGATGTCGCTTCACAAAACTCCAAACGACAGTTTCATGGATCTTGAACTGAATCTTGCCGAACGATTCGCGCAAGAGCGGCACGGCGAACTTCCTTTCGATTGGCACAGAGTCATCTGCTCGCATCATGACTTTACCGGCGTGCCCGCGGATTTGGAGCAGATTTATCAGCGGATGGCGGCCACGCCCGCTGGAATTCTCAAGATCGCAGTGCAAGCGAACGATGCGACCGACTGCGTGACGGTTTTTCGCTTGTTGGAGCGCGCCCAACGCGACGGTCGCCAAATGATTGCCATCGCCATGGGTCAAGCGGGAATGGCCACCCGAATTCTCGGTCCATCGCGCGGGTCGTTTCTGACCTACGCTTCGCTTGACGAGTCGAGCACGACCGCGCCGGGTCAGCTCGACGCGTCAGATCTGCGCGCGCTCTATCGCGTCGATCAAATTAATCGAGAGACGCAAATCTTTGGTTTGATCGGCCGGCCGGTCAGCCATTCACTCTCGCCGCACATCCACAACAGGGCTTTCGCGGCAGTGGGCCTCGACGCCGTCTATCTGACCTTTGAAGTCCTCGACGCCGGCCAATTCTTCAGCCGGATGGTGCGAGTCGAAACCCGCGAATTGGATTGGAATCTGCGGGGCCTTAGCGTTACTTCACCGCATAAGTCGGCGGTGATAGAGAGGCTCGACTGGATTGAACCGGCCGCGAAAGAGATCGGCGCCGTTAATACGATCGTGGTTAAGCAGAACGAGCTTCATGGCTACAACACTGACGCGCCGGGCTTCATCTCACCGCTGCGTGAGAAGTTTGGTTCTCTAAGAGATGCGCGCTGCGCCATCATTGGCGCGGGAGGGGGAGCGCGGGCGGTGCTGTGGGCACTGCGAAAAGCGGGCGCTCGCAGTCAGCTGTTTGTGCGTAACGTCGGGGCCGGAGAATCGGTGGCTACAGAGTTTGGCGCCGGCTGTTCTCAACTTGCCCGAGCAGACTTCGCGGGCTTTGACATCGTGATCAATGCGACGCCGCTGGGGACCAAAGGCGCGCAGGTCGACGAAACGCCCGCGGTCGCCGCCCAACTGCGAAACGTGCGGTTGGCTTACGATCTCGTTTACAATCCTCTGGAAACGCGTTTTCTGCGAGAGGCTCGCGCTGCTGGATGCGAAACAGTTGGTGGATTGAAAATGCTGGTCGCTCAGGCAATCGAGCAGTTTAAGCTCTGGACGGGCCAGTCGCCCCCGGTTGAGACGATGCGGGCGGGGGCCATGAAAGCGTTGGAAAACAATCCGTCGACTTAAGACATCTCAAGTTAGCTTTTTAAGAACCTTGAAATCTCAAAACGAGCACGAACGTTACAGCCGCCAGATTCTTTTCGACGGCATCTGCCGCGAAGGGCAGGAGCGTCTGTTGAATTCACGCGTCGCGATCATCGGTTGCGGGGCACTGGGCTCGGCTCAGGCTGAGGCCCTAACCCGAGCGGGAGTCGGGAGACTGCGCCTTGTCGATCGAGACTTTGTCGAATTCTCGAACCTGCAGAGACAGGCAATGTTCACCGAAAGCGATGCACGCGAACGTCTGCCGAAAGTAATTGCCGCGGCGCGCCACCTTAATGAGATCAATTCGAGTCTCGATGTCGAGCCCGAAATTGCCGACGTCAATCATTCGAACATCGAACGTCTAATCGAAGGCTTTGAGGTAGTGATTGACGGTACCGACAATTTCGCGACGCGCTATTTGATCAATGATGCCTGCGTAAAACACGGGATTGACTGGATCTACGGCGCCGCAGTCGGTTCGTATGGCGTGACCATGACCGTTCGACCCGGCGTCACGCCTTGCCTGCGCTGTGTCTTTCCCGAAGCGCCGGCGGCGGCCAGCGCGCCTACCTGCGACACAGCCGGCGTGATTATGCCAATCATAAGTGTAGTCGCCGCGATGCAAGTGACTGAGGCGTTGAAGCTCTTGACCGGTCAAACAGAGAAGCTGCACGGTTCGCTGATGCAGTTCGACGTTTGGGAGAACGAGTGGCGGCGACTCGCTCTGACTGAGAGGGCCCCGGATTGCGCGACCTGTGTCCGGCGACAATTCACAACGTTGGACGCCGAAGACCGTGAGCTGGCGGCGATTATGTGCGGCCGCCACGCGGTGCAAATCTCGCCGGGACGTCCGGTGCAAATCGACCTGGCCGCGCTCAGGAAAAGACTGCAACCGTCCGGCGATGTTAACCTGAACGAGTACCTGCTTCGATTTCGCACCGGCGATTATGAACTTACGGTTTTCCAGGATGCGCGTTCAATCATTCGCGGCACTGACGACATTGCCACAGCGCGTTCGCTCTATGCCAAATACATCGGCAACTGAATCCAGATCTCCATAGTGTCACTCATGCATAAACACAGAACGTTTTTCCACTTTCTCGCGGTCTTGTTCCTCGTCTGCTCCGGCTCAGCCCGCAGCGCCCTTGCCGGCGAACCGGTCGTTTGGGAGATGAGTTCGCGCAACGAACTACTCAGGGGTGAAGCCCGCGGCGTGTCCGTCACCGACAATGGCGTGCTGACACTGGCGCCGGCGTTCAGCCAGATTACCGACACTGAGCAGGCCTATGTCTGGGCCACAGCCATCGATTCTGCTGGGAATGTTTATCTGGGAACGGGGCACGACGGAAAGATCTTTCGCGTCGCGGCCGACGGCAAGCGCAGTCTGCTTTATAAGGCCGCCGAGCTGGATGTGACCGCCGTAGTCGTCGCCAATGACGGCGCGATCTTTGCTGCCACTTCGCCCGATGGAAAAGTTTACCGGGTGACACCGGATGGCAACGCCGCCGTCTATTTTGATCCCGGCGACAAGTACATCTGGTCGCTCGCGATTCTAAATGACGGATCACTGGTGGTCGGCACCGGTGACAATGGCAAGCTCTATCGAGTGCGGACCGCCGGCGCCAAGCCTGAGAGCTCGCTGCTGATTAATACCAACCAGACCCATGTGATTTCTCTGGTCGTGAGTAAGCAAGGCGATTTGATAGCCGGAACCGATCCGGGTGGTCTCATCCTGCGGATCTCTCCGGACGGCAAAGCTTTCGGTTTGTACGATGCTCCCCTGCGCGAGATTCACGCGCTCGCCTCAGCGCCCGACGGTTCGATTTATGCCCTGGCTTTGAGTGACGCGGCATCGACTACCAAGGCCAGTCAGGCGGCGGCGCAAACAGGCGACGTCGTCACGACAGTCACGGCCACAACTACCCTTACCAGCGCGACCGATGACAGCGGTCAGACGACGAGTTCTCGCAGCCGAAATGATCTGTCGAGTGTGCGGAGCGCAGTCTTCCGAATCTTGCCGGACGGCGGGACCGATGTGGTGTGGAGCTCAAACTCAGTCACCGGCTTCGCGATCATGGCTAGACAGGGTGGCGTTCTGATCGGCACTTCCGACAAAGGGCGCATCTATTCGGTGACAGACGATGGGCGGGACACGCTCTTATTGCAATCTACTGAAGGACAAATCTCTTCGTTGATTGGCAGAGGGACCGACGTGTATGCCGCCTCGAGCAATCAGGGAAAACTTTTCCGTTTCGGCGGATCAACGGTCAAAGAAGGCAGTTACGAATCGCCTGTCCGCGACGGGAAGCTGGTTGCTTCGTGGGGCAAAATTTGGTGGCGAGGCGCCGGGCCGATCGAGCTCCAGACCAGGAGTGGCAACAGCGAGAGGCCGGATTCCACCTGGAGTGATTGGAGCGCCGCTTACAGCGACGCTACCGGTTCACAGGTCACCAGCCCTAAGGCCCGTTTTGTTCAGTGGCGCGCGGTGCTGCGCGCGGCGGCTGGCGGCCGTTTGCCGGAGCCCAGGCTCGAAGACGTGAGCGTCGCTTACCTGCCGCGCAACGTCGCTCCTGAAGTGCTCGCGATCAACATTCTGCCCGCGGGTGTAGCGCTCCAGCAGCAGATTCAGATTCAGACGGACCCTAATATCGAAGCGGCGGGTCTTGATGCTTCCTTGTTTGGCGCGGTGCCGCAGGCTCCGCCGCGACGGCTCTATCAACGCGGCGCGCGGTCGCTGCAATGGCAGGGAGAGGATCGCAACGGCGATACCCTGGAGTACACGGTCTATTATCGCTCTTTGAACGAGACCAGCTTTCGCTTGCTGAAAGAGCGCCTGCGGGAAAACTACTTTACGGTTGACGGCGCCAGTCTGGCCGACGGCCGGTACGTCTTTAGGGTGGTCGCGTCAGATGCCCTCGATAATCCTCAGGGTTATGCGCTTTCGGGCGAGCGAACCAGCGAGCCGGTTGACATAGACAATACACCGCCGTCCGTGCGGGCCGCGGCTCCGCCCCAAATTGTCGGGACGAGCGCCCGGGCCGTGTTTGAGGTCGAGGACGGAACGGGTCGCATCAAACGAGCGGATATCAGCGTGGATGGCGGCCCCTGGCGCGAAGTTTTCCCCGACGATGGCATTGCCGACAGCCGGCGCGAGACCTATTCGGTTAATATGCCTATAATGGGCGAGGGCGAACACACGATTTCGCTGCGGGCCTTTGACAACAGCAACAACGTGGGCAATATCAGCGTGACAGTGCGAAAATAGGCCGAAAATGGCTCTGCTTTGGTGCACGATACGGTGCGAGAGCGGCTCGAAATGGGTTCGAAACCCTCGGTCTTCACAGCGAAGTAGAAGTGTCCTGAAAAGAACTTTGAGAGCTGAATCGACGAAACTTCAGTGTTTCGCAAACTCCGGCGGCCAAATCCGCGTCTAAGTGGAGACTACTGGCATCGATCTTGCAAAACCTCAGGACAGCGTAACTCTCCGCCTCTCCCTAATGCGTAAATTGGGAAAGGACGCGAGGAGGCGGTAAGCAGTAATGAAAGAGATAAAACGATTTTTGATTGCAGTGCTAATTGGCGCGGTGTTCGTGGTGGGAGGCGTGTTTGCGCAGAAGGGTAGCAACAACAACACCAATCGGCCGCCGAAAGATCCTGGGAAGGTGGTTGACAAGCAAAAGCCCCCGCCAAGTAACAGCAATAAGAAGCCTGAATAATTCTGACCCGCCAGACGGCAGGCCGGTATTGCGGGCTTGAAAGATGCGACCCATGCTCTTTTGCATGGGTCTCGTCATGTTAGGAAGTAGGAATTATGAAGTTAAGATTTGTTTCAATAATTGCATTGTTAGCGCTGGTCATTCTGGGTTTCTCAATGCAGAGCCCGGCGCTGGCGTCTCGCTATGTGAATCCTGCTTTGGTGGCGCGGGCTGAGCAGATTACCGGCGACAGTTTCCCGGTGGCTATCTCAACACCGCGCGGGGTGAATGTCCTGGCGCGCACCATGCCGCAGCCGGAAATCCTTGGCGCGATCGATCGCGGATTTGCCGACTTATTCGCCGTGGCCCAGCGTCACGGTTATCGCAACCGCTTGAACTTTAGCGACTACACAGTTTTTATCGGACGCGCGGACCGCAACAGAGACAGCAGCGGACAATATTCGCCGGACATCGCTGTGCCGGCCGGGCAGTACGCTGGCGGCTTTTACGACCAGGGCGGTTTCATCTATGCGGCCGGAATGGTCCTGGCTTTTAACCCGTCTGCTTTCGTAATCGCTGAACACGATCGCGACCTTGGTCGCATCTCGAATGTCGTTCGCTTTGAAGGCGAGCATATCATTCTCTACTACAACGACCGGGGCCTTTATCAACGGACTGCCGACCACAGTGGTGGCGGCGGACATCCGATCCTGCAGTAATTCAGATTGCCAGAAGCCTTGGTAGAAAAGATCATTTTCCATTTGTCATTTGACAGTGGTCATTTCGCCATCTTCGAATCTTGTTTCGTGTAAATTTGGTGTGAGTTCGTGGATCTCCTCGGTCGAAACGTTAAGGACGATCCACTAAGTCACACGAAATTGCACGAAAGACATTCCAAGTTGAATTCGCGAATGAGAAATGGAAAATGACAAATGGAAAATGATCTTTTCCGCCTCCTGTTAAAGAGACGCACCCGTCAGCTTTGGCTGGACGATTAGTCGGTCCGCTGCGAGATCGTTTGCCGATGTCGCTACCGGAGCGAGCACGGCTTCAAGCAGAGGTCGTAATTGAGACAACTGCCTGACGCGGATCGCGAAGTCCCACGCGCGCTCGAACTTTTTCCATCCAGCGCTATAGCAGAAATGTTTTAGCTTGTGCTTGAGGGATTCATGCGCTGATGAAGCCCGAAAGATTGAGCGCCAGCGATAAAACTCTTCATAGGCCCAGTCATATCCGGTTTTCAGTTCTTCAGGTGACATGCACGACGGCCGATAAATAACGTGGCGCGTGTCGTAGAGATCCCAGTTCCGCGTCTCGATTCGGTTACGTGCGTCCATCTCCGTGAACAGGGCCGTGCCGGGATACGGCGTCAGAACATGAAAAGTGGCCGTAGTGATTCCCACCTCGACCGCCCAATCAACCGTGCGAGAGAAGACATCCTTGTCGTCACCGTCCAGCCCAAAGACAAAGCTGCCATTGATCATGATGCCGAGGCTGTCGAGGCGTCGCACCACGTCGCGATAGCTTCGACCGAGATTCTGGCGTTTGCCGGCGCCCGCGAGCCCGCTGTTCGAAAGCGTTTCGAACCCGACAAACAGACTCCGCAAGCCCGCGGCCGCCGCTTCTTCGACCAGATCATCCCGCAGAATTGAATCAACCGTCGCGGCTCCCTGAAAGACGCGGCCCATCCCTCTCATGCCGCGGAAAAGATCGCGCGAAAACCGCACGTTGCCGAAAAGATGATCGTCGAGGAAGTACAGGTGCCGCCCGGGAAGGCGCGCAATCTCGGCCAGCGCGTCATCCACGACCTGGGTATAAAACGAGCGCCCGCCCTCAAAGAAACCGTCCTTGTAACAGAACGTGCAGTGATGCGGACAGCCGCGCGAGACGACAATTGAATTCGGCACCAGATAGCGGTGGCGCTGAATCAGATCTCGACGAATCGGCGGCAGTCCCTCGAGAGTCCGCACGGCTGACTGGTAGCGGACCTGCGGCGTTCCGGCGGCAAAGTCCCGCAGGAATTGCGGAAAGATGTGCTCGCCCGGTCCGATAAAAATCGTATCTGCGTGCGGTTCTGCCTCTTCGGGCAACGACGTCACGTGGAGTCCGCCGAGCAAAACGTACGAACCTCGCGCCCGATAGTGGTCGGCGATCTGATATGCCCGGTAAGCGTTGGTGATGTAGACCTGAATGATCACCAGGTCAGGCCGGTCGTCGAGATTGAGCTTCTCGACGTGTTCGTCTTGCAGAGAGATTTCGAGATCCGGATCAAGATAAGCCGCGAGAGTTGCCAAACCGAGGGGAGGGAAGAGCGAATACTTGATTGGCCGCCAGTACGGGCTAGTAGCCTCAGTCAGCGCGGGCAGGATCAACTTGACGCTTCGGAGCGATCTCGTAAGCACCGTCTTAGGCGACTTTCTCAAGTTCAAAGTCGTGACCTGCGTCTCAGCATTCCTCAAAGTGCCGTGCAGTGTAAATTACTTTACGCAGCAAAGTCAACGGAATTTCTTTTTCGTTGCCAAGGTTCCTCCTGGTGTCATGGCTCGGCAGCGAACGCCTTTAGCAATGCTTCGAGCGCACCGAACTTCGAGCCCAGTTTGGGTTTCAGTTTGCTGCGGCACTTCGGGTCGAATCTCTGTTGGCCCACGAGATGTTTGAAAAACCTGGCTTCGTTGAACCACATGGGACAGTCTTTCGGTCCCCGCGTGTGTCCATCCATGTTTCCGTAAAAGCCAGCCAGGCCGGTAACCGTTGCATTTGCTATCGCGCGATCTGTTTCAGGCCCCTCGGCAGCCAGGTCCTCAAAGCCGGCAATCGAAAAAATGATGAGCGGCGGCTTGCGGTCGACTGGCCACCATCCATAGGTATTCAACCAGATGTCGTCACGCATCCAATGTCTCGTCACACACGCCAATACTTCAACGCCAAGCTCCATGGGCATCCTTTGAAACCTGTCAGCAAGACGCTCGGCCCATAGATACGATTTGCCTTTTTCTGATTCGAGGTCCCATACGCCAAGGGGCGCTGACAAATCCACCAGTTCGAATCCGAAAACACCCTGGGCTTGATTCATTGCGTCCACAGTTTTCTCCAACGCCGGAAAAACGCTGTCCATGTCCCAGAAGGCAACCCGAGTAACATCGGTCTTCGTCGAACGGCGTGTGGATGCAAGAACGCTCGGCGTCGGTGCCCTCGCGGGAGTTTTCCGCAGAGGGCACAAAGTCAGATTCGCATCGCGAGCATAAAGAACCGGTATTGCCCAGTCGATCGGTTCTCCATGCAATTGATAATTAACTGCGATGCGTGCCTCGCGCGCTGACTGGCCGAGCGACATACCGTGCGCAAGCGACAAATAGAAATGCTGGGCAAACGAGGTGGCAGATGAGTCGAGCACGCTGTATTGATTAGCGACCAGCGCCGGCAATCCGTGCGCGACCAGCGACTGCGCTACACCCTTATTGAAGTCAGCTTGACCGCCACGGCCGCTCTCGCAGGAGTTCAGAAACACGAGGCTCAGGCCGCGTCCACAAAAGATCTCCCTCACGGACCGCTGACCCAGACGACTTTCGCCTCCATCTTCATTAACGAAGATCAGGCAACCTTCGTCGCGATCTTCATCATATGTGCCGTGACCAATGAAGTGGACCACCTCGTATTTCTCTGTTTTGAGGTACTCGTGAATCATCGACGGCGTCGCCCGTGCGACCGGCTCGATTTCAACTAGTTTGGCGTCGACTAGTGGCTTGAAACCACGCTGGATCACGGCGAGCTCCTGGTCGATCGACAGCCGTCCAAACCCTACGGGCTGCGCCGATACCACCAGGATGCGTAGAGGGCCATCTGTTAGACCGATCGGATCGGCCGGAACGTTTGTCAGCACGTTCCGAACGAAGTGGATTTCCTCAGTCGCGAGGAAGCTTTGACGCCCATGGTCATACGCAAACTCCCACGGCTTCTCGGCGATCCACGGGATCATTGATGTTAGTACCAGATCCAGCCGGCTGCGCTGGCGAGTGCGTGCTTCGTCATAGAGACGCCGCACGTCACCGTGAAAAAGCGTATCAAAAAGCTGTCCTCCGAACGTGATCATCTGATCGTCATCCGGTAACGACCCTTTTTCACGGTTTGTATAAGCCTTGATTTGCTTATGTATGACGTCTATTTCTTCGAACCAGGTCTTCTTTTCCTCGAGTCGAGTTTTCTCGTCTCCTAATCGATTCTTTTGTTTCTTCAGTAATGCCTGCTCCTGTGATGTGTCGGCTCTGAGTCTCATAGCAGACGTCACTCGCGCGCCACGATAGCTCGCAAAGACCTGTGCGAACCTGGGCGTCGAGCTCGCGGTTTGACGTACTTCAATCCCCGAATGAAACTGGTCCATCACTACCAACTCGAACGTCTCGTCGATCTCGTCAACGCGGTCGGCAAGCGCAGGCGACTGAAGCATCGCCGGTGCGGTGGTTTCCGCCTTGTGCGGTTCCGGCTTCGGATAGATCAATTCTGCAAAAGCAAAGTCGTTCGGATTGATGTCGATCCCACCTTTGATAGCCTTGCCGTTCTTCATGATCTTTCCCGGCAGGTGATAACACATGATCGAGAGCGGATCGGCTTCCGTTGTTCCCATAATCGATTTCTTAGCCAGCGGGGTGAGGACTTGTTCCTCGACTTCTTCGCGCGACCATCCCTGGTCTTTATCGTAAAACGCAAAAGCCTTTTTGCGGTCGATTCCATTCACGATTTCGCTTCGCATGTGTTCGTGATCAAAACCGAGTGTGTGTCCTGCTTCGTGACGAACCACGCGCCGATACTCGGCTTCGGATGTGCGCAAGGTGAAGCTGTCAAGGTTGAGCGTCGGCTCGTCCAGCTTGGCTTCAAGGATCTCAGTGCCGACATACGACCAGTAGCCCGCCATGTCTTCCGGCGAATCGAACCGCGCGATGCGCACTTGACCAACACCCTCAGTTTCGGAAAACAGTACGTTTGCGTGCTCTCCCCAGGCATTCAGGTGCTTGAGAATGCGCGATCGCAACGCAGTGGAGGGAGTGTCAAGGAATGAGACACTTAACCGCACGCCCGTGGCCGGCCACCTCCGCGCAGTGACCACCGCAATGCGACGTGGCCCTCCGCGGCGGCCTATGGGCGAACGTGCGACGGTGCGCCTCTCTGATGCGTTTTCGGGATTCACTTCGATGGCGCGCCGCTCAGCGGCAGCAAGCTTGGCGAGAGGCAGACTCTTCGGTCGACAGACGATTATTGATGACATGGTGATTTGAGAGGTTTAGGTCATGAACGACACTCCACCGATTACGTTCGGCGGGAATTCCAGACTGTCGCGAGGGGCGCCAGTATATCTGACCTCCGTGCATTTCGCATAATACGGGCCGGGTCTAGCGGCCTGTTCAAACAGTCCGGTGCGCAGAGTGCGATACAGTCCGAACAAAGCCTACAGCAAACACGGGTCAACGAGGTCGATTCGATGAAAATCGGGATCGCTTTGAATTTAAGATGAGCGCGAAAGTGAGCACTAACTAAAACGGGCGACGCTGGTTCCAGCATCGCCCGTTCTGTTCGGAAAATTGGTGCCCGCTAGAAGATTCGAACTTCTGACCCCTCGCGTGTGAAGCGAGTGCTCTACCGCTGAGCCAAGCGGGCTATATTTTTAACTAAGTTAAAGCTATAACACAAGTTCCTTAGTTTGCAACGGCTTATCGACTGCCGTTTCAGTTCCCGTTGTTCCCTGAGTTCCCTGAGTTCCCGTAAAAGTCCCCAACAACTCCCCAACGGAATTCATGCGTTGGTTAGCAAGTATACTGCCTTGCCGAGTGGGATGCAGATAGACTTTGAAGGACTCTATTGATCGATGACCGCTGTATTCCATGACCAGTGCTACGTCGTTGCCGGTCGCTTCCATCATGTCGGTAACGAACGTGTGACGAAAACTGTGACACGTAAAACCGTTCGCTTGACCATAGTTGATTTTCGCAAGTTTAGCTGCCTTCCGACAAGCGCGAGCGATCGCATTATCAAAGGTCTTTACCTTGGCACGAGGGAACAGGTACTGTTCATCAGTTAGTCCTTCCCTGATACGACGCTGCACGACGTCACGAATACAATCCCAAAGGGGCAGCTCACGCTCATCTTCTGTTTTTGAAGCGTTGAGTCTTACTTTGCCTTTCGACCATTGAAATTGATCGAGCTTTATTCGGAGCAACTCATTAAAGCGTGCTCCAGTCATACGAAGCAACTGCACTGCGTCGGCAGCTTCGCGCCAGAGGGCGTTGCGTTCGTCACGTCGAGAAGGCGCAAGCGGTGGATTGAGCAAGATGTTTACCAGAGCTACATACTCTGAGTCTTCGACGACACGTCTTTCGAATTCAGGTTTCCGATTAACCTTTAGCGTTGGCCGTAACCAATTAATAAGATCGGGTTTCGCTTTCTGAGCAGCCTTAAGCATGCCTTGGATTCGACCTATGAAAACCCCAGCACTGTTCTTATTTAGACCTCGGCGAAAACAAAGAATTTGATAGAACTCACGAAGTTCTGTTTCGGTGCATTCACGAATAAGCCGATTCGGGCCAAAGTAATTAACGAACTCCTGAATCACTTTGCAGTTCGATTTGACGTTATGCGCGTACTGATATCCTTTCTCTTTGGCCTTAATATCCAAGGCTCTTCGATAAATGGTGAGCGCTTCTTGTGCCGTAGTTGGTTTGCAACGAAGTTCTCCGCGCTCGCGAGCGTCGATGTCGTTCATCGCCTGTCGAAGACTTCTTTCCGCCTCGGTCTTCGTGGCAAACCCCTGCCTGCGGAGTTTCTTACCTTTGTACTGACGCTCATAACCATGAAGCGTCTGACCGCGAGGTCCTGAGTATTGATAGAAGTTTCTCATTAGGAGTTATTCCGTTCTGCCTGACTCTTGGACTGGAGTCGAGTTGCTCAAGTCGTCTTTAATTGTTGCCCGCTCCTTTTTCTCCTATGGCGAAAGGCGAGATTATAGAGTTGCCGTATGAGGCTGTCCATCTATGTCTGGGTCGAAATTCGGTTCCTGGGAACCGGCATCGTGCGTGCATACCAGACCGAGCGATGCGGCGTTCCCGGCCTGAGAATCCTTCTACATCCAGACCTCCTGACGGATGAGCTACTTTCAGCAGCACTCTGCTTGTCCCATCTTGAAGGGACGCGTCGGAGCGGTTCTTTCCATGAAGCGGTCCTTAAGACACTTGACGAAAAAGATGTTGCTGATTTAAGGGAACTGATGTCGCTCGTACAACAGCAGGATTTCACAGCTCGACAAGCTTGTTATCTAAATCCAACATTTGGCTCAACACGATCAACCGCAGACCTCATTATTGATGATAGGCTTATAGACATAAAGACAACTAAGGATCTTGTGTTGGATCGCCGACACCTTCATCAACTTGTCCACTATTACATTTTGTTATCTCTTGAGGGCATTGATGTGGGACGCCAGCGTCGCATCAACTACGTTGAAGACGTGTGCGAAGTGAATCAGGTATGTATTTACTTTTCACGGTACGGGTACTTACATACCATGAAGATCACCGACTTGATAAATTCGGAAAGTCTTCCTGGATTTGTGAAGTGGTATATCGAAACAACACGCCCTTTAGAGGCTGAACGTTTAGCCTATTGTCGTAAGTCCTACGGTTTGGTCCCTAAGGGAATTGTGAAAGAAGTACAAGCAGCGCGTCGCTTAAAACAGCAGGAAGCATCCAAGAAGAAATTATGAACGAAAGGGCTGAAACCTAATAATCCACGCAACCTCCTCAGCTTGCCTCTCACTATCTGGTTTGATTGCGGTTGGTTGCTAATTAATCTCAGGGCGCGCACAAGAATCGGCGGCAATAGACGCGACCGGCATTCGAAGGACCTGCGCTCAGTCCACTCGCAAGGCGCTAATGGTACTGCTGAAGACGTCGCGAAATCTCGTCACTCTATTGACTTTTAGTACTACCGAACATAATCTCTCCTCACCTTTAACGAGTGGCTGATTCCCCACGAGCTTGCCCTCGCACTCGCCGGCTCAGTCCATTCCATCTCAACTCAAGCCTTGGGAGAGTTTGTGCACCCTAATTCTCACTTCCCAACTAAGGAGGCTTTTATGAATGGCGACCTGATGCCCGAAATAGGTGCGGTGAGACAGGCTTGTCTAGGAGAAAGATATAACAGAATTGGGCGCTCCTTGAATCGCAAAGGGAACGAGAAGCGGAAGGCGGAGTTTACGGAACTAGAGGATTACTTCTTTCAGTTGCTAACTTACGTAATCTCCAATCAGACTCAGGCTGGGTGGTGGAACCCGGGTCATGCGTTGCGAAACGTTATTACCGCCCACGCTCTTCGTCATCTTCACAAAATTGGCATACCGCTTGAAGCGCGCTGGAACCTGGTCGGGTCGACGAGCGGAGAAGGGAACCTTTTCAGGGCTGCCAAACTCCTAATCAATGCATTTAACCCAAGAAAACCAACTGCCAAGTGGGGCACCGATGTTTGGGATGACTGCTATATATTGCTGGCGCTTCTTCAGGTGCTACCAAACATGGATAGCAATACAGTCCAGAAATGGGATTCCAAACTGAGAAAACGATTCCAGGAGAACCTGGTAAAGAGCTTGAATTGGTTTAAAGGGCAGTTTGACGAAAAAGGATTTAAGAATAAGAGCGTCACGGGAGCTGAATGGTACGGCCCGGGTTTCTACGCGGCGGCGATCGAACTGTTCGCACACCCGGCTGTGAAGGAGGTTTATCCCCAGGCGGAGAATATGGTTTCGAACTTGACTACCGCAGTGGGAAAAATGCTCAGCGAGCGATCTAAAGGTCCCGGCGACCCGAAGTGGTACGACCGTTTTGCGTGGCATGCCGGACAGATCCTGGTTACCTGGCATGACGGGAAAACTTCTGATCCTTCGGGATTAGAGCAAATAATGAATGACCTGTTTGAGAACTTGAAAAGCAGTCAAAACAAGAAAGGCGTTTGGGATGATAACGGGAGATGGCAGACGCCGGAGTATCAAGTCTATTTTACAGTAAGAGGATTGTCTGCCTGCTACGCTCTTACCAAGGACAAGGCATTCCTGGCTTCTGAGAATATTCGCTTGGCCCATGAGTTCCTCTTGGCCACTTTCAGACAGTCTTCCGAAGGGGAACTTGTAGATCCAAAGGGATCAATCAACGCGTTGGCTGCATTTCAAAAGCTATTCGAGTTTCGTCTTCATGATATTTATCCGAATGCGCTGGTAGCACTTACTCAGAGGACAAAACAGCTTGGTCTTTTGGAGACTATCGGGACGGGTAACGAAAGCGAATCGGAACTCCTCAAGCAGATCAGAACGAACGCGCGTAAGCAACTCGAAGGTCGCGGAGAGGATGCCATTGAATTGCTGGGAGTTAACAGCCAGCTTTACGAGAGCCTTAAAGAAACTGAAAATGACGAATTTCTCAAAGAGTTTACTGGCGGCCGTTCAACTACGTCGCTCGATAACGAGCGCAATGAGATCCTCGAAGATCTAAGGCGTTGCCTTTCCACGACGTTAACTGAAACCCGGAGCAAGTTGTCTAATAACCTTATTATGAGGCTCTGGGATACTGATGGCTTTCTGAATTTCAAGCCGTTAATTGAACATCTGTCGGTTCTCGAACAAGATCGAGCCTTCTATAAGTACTATCGAGACCACCTTAATCACCCGTTGCTGCTCTTCCTGCTCGGCGCCTACATCTACTACAACTGCTCGACCTTCAAGGAAAAGATAAACGACGAAATGCGGGAGATCTATGATCAGAAGCACATCAAGTTCGATCGTAAGGACCTTCCGCACGAGTTTCTATTCAGGTGGAAGCTCATTTCCACATTCCATGACATCGGTTACTTGTTTGAGGTTGATCCTTTCAAGGATAAGTCGGACAAGAAAAGCGATTTGATTAAGAAATCCTGGCAAGTAATTGACGGATTTCGCAAAGACTTTCTCTCAGACTATTTCATGCAGACCCTCGAGCCTGCCAGGTCGCCAGGGATGGATGAGAAACAGGCACAACGCGCGCGCGAAAAGAAAGTGAAAGAACTCGCTGACACAATGTATGCACGTCTGGGACCCCACCCGGAAGAAGTTACCGGCGAAGAAGAACTCAAGAACCTGTCTACAGGCGGTCACTCTGGAGATTCTTTTAAGCTGATTTCGCAGTTCGTAAAACCTGGACATATCGGACCGGACTTAATTAAGAACTACTTCTACCTCTGTGGCGCCACCGAGGTTCTCGAAGAAAGCGACGGTAAGCTGGTGCAGCAGCGTACCGCATTTTACGATCACGGGGTCATGAGCGCATTAATTCTTCTCAAGGCTAGCGATATTCAGCGGCACTATCTGAAAAAACTAAGTGACCAGGCCTTCGCTGGAGAGCTGGATAATTACCCGGAGGTCAGCACGATTCTACGAGAGAAGAAGACAATGAATCATCTCAATCCGGATCAGTTCTTCGTTCGGTTTTCTCATGTCGCCGGCGCGATCGCGTTACATAACATCTCGCCTCGTCTCTATCGGCAGGACCAGTGCGCGAAGTTTGACGCGTCTGACAAACGGACGGGCGAGGGCATTGCAAAAGCTTTTTATCCCGAGCCTACCAATACATCGGCCGGCTACGCGATCTCGCTGGACGAAAACCCGCTCTCCTATTTAACGGCCCTAGCAGATACGCTCCAGGATTGGGATCGCCACTCGTTCCGAAGATTATCGTTTACGGAGGATGCAGACCCGCTTACGTCATCCGAATTGACGATAGACGTTGCCGAAGACAACAAAATTCTCGTGAGCCCGTTGACGGAAGCGGCCAAGGATAAATACAAAAAGTTGATGTCACCAAAATCAATGGGGCACCTACTCGGTTGGGAAAACTATTTGAAGGTCAGCGATGACATTACTCAACTTTGACCTTCAAAACCAATTCATTTGCCACTGGCTGCCTCACTTTTGCGGTTCGTGCTGCGACAATTAGTTGTGAAAAGGAAGTAGGTTTGCTCGGTCGTGGTAAGCGAAGGCGCAGCCCTCAACAAACGATTAAGTAGGCGACCTTAATGAGGTCGGCAATGCCTGAATTCCCATTCTTGCAGATTGATGCGTTCGCAAATCAACGCTTTCACGGGAACGCGTGTGCCGTCGTGTTGGATTCCGATGAACTAACTGATGAAACCAATCTCAAGATTGCGCGCGAGTTCAACCTGGCTGAGACTGCTTTTGTGCGCACCTCCTCGATGGCGGATTTCGGCGTCAGATTCTTCACGCCCGCAGAGGAAATTCCTCTCGCCGGCCATCCCACAATCGCTACTGTCTTTGCCTTGGTCGAAACGGGACGAATAAAGCTTCGTGGGGCCGCCACGATTATTACTTTGGAATTGCGGGCGGGCGTCATTGAAGTCGAGATTCACGCCTTTGATCACCAGCCAATGCGGATTGTTATGTCGCAGCTGAAACCAAAGTTCATGCGAACCTACGAACATTCCAACGTCCTTCCAAGTTTTGGGCTTTCCGAAGGTGACCTATTGACGGGCGTTCCGATCCAGACTGTCAGTACGGGCACACCCCAGTTGATGGTTCCTTTGCGGAGCTTGGAAGCCTTGCAAAAGGCCCGGTTGAATACTGCAGCCTACGAATTATTTCACCAGACGTCCGACTTTTTTAGTCCCCACCTTTTTTGTCTGACGGGAGCAACCTCTAGGGGACAGACCTTTGCTCGCCATTTCGGGACGGCGCCTGATTTACCCGAGGATGCTTTCACCGGATCTGCAACAGGTGGGATGGCCGCCTATTTGTGGCGCTACAATCTAATCGAAAGGCCAACATTTGTCGCCGAACAAGGTCATTGGATGAATCGGCCAGGCGAGGCAATTGTAGAAATTGTCGGCCCTCGCGAGGATATCACCACAGTAAAGATCGGTGGCAGCGCGGTAACGGTGATGCGTGGTCAACTGTTGTTGTGAAAGTCTTTTCGGGCCGGAAGTGCTAGAGATTTGTTTTGAGATCGACTGGCTATTGAAGCACACTGTGTTTGCTTTGTATTAAAAATAAGTCGGTGAAGGCGCTTGGTCGATAACTTGCCTCGCAAGGATTCGCGGCCGTGCAGCCATTTACGGTCATGTATCATGTATCCTTGGCCACAATACAGCTTGATCTTCGATTGTCGTCTCGTCATTCGCTGTTCTAAGTCCTGCGTCCATTTATGAGCGCAGCCGTGTAGCAGATCGTAATTTTCTTCGTAGCAATCCCTGTCATGCATTCGAGTCAAATTCGCCGTAATTCTCTGCCGAACATCGTCTGGGAGGGATTTTACCGATCCCAACAACTCAATCACCGATGCTACTGACAAGAAAAGTGAGGCGCCGCTCGAATCGTTTTCAGCGTCGTCGAACACATTAAAGAGAATTGCTGGAATGTATAAATCGGAATGCAACGGAAATTCCTTTCCCGTTTTTTGACTTCTGCTTATAGGTTGGCAGAGTGCGGAGAGTGGATCGCCTGAACAATAGACTAGAGCGGCGCGCAAGAACGCAAGCAGATAGCGCAAACTCCTACTACAAAGATCTTCGTCAATCAACCCCGTGAAAAGCATCAATTGATCACCTATCTCCAAGGCATAGAGATCCTCCGCAAAAACCAAGAGGTCACGCAACAGAACTTTGTCAGAGATCAAAGAAATCGGTATTGAATAGGTGTCGTCGTATTCCTTACCTCTAAGAAGATGTATGGATACGGGAGACCTTAGCTTCTCAACCTGTTCATTCCAAGCTTTAAACAGACAGCGAAAGTCTGGCGACCATGTATACCACGTTGCTTCACGATTTATCTTGAGTCTTGCCTGTTTGGACGGTGGATCGATTTGTTGGAAGATTTTCATTACTCAATGTCTACCGGTGTTTTACGACGCGTGCTTTTCGATCACTCTCGCCGGAGAGTTCTTTGCTGGCATCGTTAATCAAACTAAGATCGATATCAAAACTCATGAGAGTACATTGTCAAAGACGGCTACGTCCTGTTTCGCAAGTAAGACCAAAGCAAACAGCCCCGTGTCGGTGCTATCGTGAGTACTGGCTGACTGCCTCGCAAGAGGTAATCGGGTGTATAGACCTCCACGCTTTCGTCCTCTACCGGATTGCCGGGGTTCCAATGAACGGTGTTACCCGCCAACGCTACTCGCCCAGACGGCAGAAGAAGCGACGACGAGTGATACATTCGCGGATGGTTGATACGACTATCTAAGCGAAACGTTTCTGTTACGGGATCAAATAGCTCGCACTCAAAAACTGGATCGTGAGAATGGTCGGCAACTCCGCTGCCGGCGCCGCCGCAGATTAAAACCGTACCATCGGCGAGTAAAACGGCATCGGACATGAAGCGTCGCCTGGAGGGATGGCTACCGAGGGGGTCGCGATAATAGCTTTCATTCGGATTCGTACTATTGAAGCTGAAAATCTGTGCGGAAGCGGCAGCTTCCTCATTGTCACTGCCGCCGCCGACGAGGAGGACCCGCGAGCGGTAACCTTCGGAGGGCAGGAGCGGCAGTAAGACAGCGGCTCCTTGTTTGGGGTAATTTCGATTGCCGGTAGTGAGGGTTCTAAAAGTGGGCTCCAGCCATTCTCGCCGCGCCATCGAATACAAGCGAGCACGTTCACCGGAATGTACCCAAAGTAATCCCTCATAAGAACCGTCGTTCAGTAATTGAGTAAAGGGATAGAGTTGCTCTATGAAGCCGGGGTTGAAAGGAATCCGCGCTGACAGCGTGCGTGACCGCCAATCGAAGATTTCTGCCTCGTGGTTGACGCGATTCTGCGGCACACGTGTCCATAGACCGCCGATGATAAATGCATTTCCATTGTGCAACGTTACGCAGGTCGGATAGTAACGTGCGGCAGGCATGTCCCGGTGCCGGTTCCAGAGTTGTGTGTCAGGATCAAACGTGTGAATGTCGTGATCCGCTCCCTGGAAACTAGAAGCAAAGTTCCACGATTGACCACCCGCAACGAGCAGCTGTCCGTTACCCAACCAGCAATGGGCAGCGCAAAAAAGATTGCGAGGAAGAACATTAGCCACAGGCGTTAGCGGCCCTTGACTCTCTCTCCAAATCTGCCACTTTGAGCGCTCAACATTATTCTCGTCTTCCGCGTCATACGAAAAGTACAGAACATCGCCGGTCGGCAGCAACGCAGCGTGAACACCCGTCGTGTCGAGTTCCGTCGTTTGCAAGTCCCAGTTTGACATGTGATCTCAGGAGCTAGAATTCAAAGCCAACAGGGTCATCCTTGGCACCATCAAGGTGAATACTGAATCGAATCGTAATCCGCGTAAACCGGCGTGCCGAGATAAGCGAAAGGCCCAAGCCAGCCAATCGCAGATGAGCTACCGGCCCACATGTTAACTATGATCCGGCCCGGCTGACTCGGCCATGGGGCGTTAAGCTGACGAGTCTCGGTATGCACCGGGTTCGGGTTAATTGCTCTGTCGACGTACCACTTGATATCACTCGTCGACCATACAAACTCGTATGCATGAACAGCCAGAGACGCGTCGAAAGGGAGACAAACGATGTGTTCGTGGCCGCCTACCCCTTGGACGAAGTAGTTGGTCTGCATCAAAGTATCAGTAGACGCGCACTGCGATTCTTGCGGCTTTTGAGGGTCTGGTGGTCTGCCCAGAATCTCGATGTCGATCTCATCGTGCCAAGTGCCATCAGAAGGCCCAGCATAAGTAAAGAAAGCGGTCACGAGTCCACTTCCTTTAACGGCTTTGAGCTTTGCTTGATATGTGCCATAGCCGTAGAAACATTTCGTTCGGTATTCACCTGAAGCAAACGGCTCGTTGCTGCAATCGCTGCTAGTGGAACAAGGGCTGAGAGAAGTGTTGCCGAAATCACTCAGCATCAAGCTCATTACGCTACTTTGAAAATTGATGTGGCTGGCAAGCCAACCGACGTCGAAGTTAGGATCAGTGTTGGCCCACCCGTCGGATTTACACCAGAGTAGTGTGTCGTGCGTAGTTAAGTCATCAGAGAAAGCGGTGGCTGCAAAGTGAGTTGTTGCCGCGAGAGGACAGAGCGAGGCATTGGCGCAATCCGACGCGCTGGCCACCTGGCCAGGAGTTGTGATTTCTAGAGGGATGCTCTGTACGTTAGGGAGAGATGGATGATGAGCTACCACGCTGACGATCGCATTACGCTTGACCGACAGGCAGACGTACCCATTAGCATCAGTATCACCTTCGGAGAAACCTGAATAGTCCACTCCGTATGCTTCAACATGAGAGTTCTGTGTGCCGGATGGAAGTCCACAACCACAATCGAGAATTTGCACCTTAATACAAGTGGTGTTGAGTGTGTCGTCAGCATTCCAACTTGTAATGAGGTTAGTTATGAAGCTTATATAAGAGACTCGGCCCGGAGTGCGCCTAAGAGTACCTTCTTCAATCCACCGACCGCTGTTCCTATCGAAGCTGAACAACCCAACTAGGTTGGGCGCAGTATTACGACGCGCCCGTGGGATGGTTAATTCGACTGCAGCGGTTTTTCCCGGAGCGAGGTTGGCGCGCCGTCCATTGGAGCCCTCAACGAACACTTCAAAGATGCCGAAGGTTTCCAGCTGACGTATCGTCTTGTTGAGCATACGTGCGGTGAAATCGCCGGGGGCGCTCCTGATTTGTCTTCGGTTAGCAACATCAAGAGCTGAGAAGGCGACGCGAACTTTGCCTTGAAGTCGACGGCCCAAATCATCAACCAGGGCATTGGGTGGAAGACTGACAGTGCCGCCGGGAAAAGTCAGTTTGCCGCCTCGCGTCGCGTCCAATGAGATCGGCTTGGCTCTGGGCCAGATGACGACGACGTTGCCGGTAACGCGAGACGACCCCTCCACTTTATAGATTCTCGTAGTGTCGATAAATCCAGGTGCGCTAAAACTCACGGCCAAACGCTCGGTCACGGCGAGTTCCCGAATATAAAACTCACCCTCGCCGTTCGTTAGCACCATAGGCTGTCCCGGAGTGCGCACCTCGGCCCCTCTGATAGGATTATTACTCGGGTCAACAACTCGGCCATTGATGGAGCCTAAAGGTCTTGGCACCTCGATTTGATTCGCCTTTACGACAATCATCTCGACCGGTAATTCATCTCGGTCCTGGTTACATCCCGGCTCTTTCTTGCAATCAAGGCACTCTACAATCACCTTGCTCCGATACACCTTGACCTTGAGCCCTGTCGCCTCAAATTGTGCCCCAATCTGCTTGTTTGACTTTGCCTGAATCTGGATAGAGTCTGTTGGCTGCTCGAAATGAAGAAATTTAGCACTACTGTTGATGCGGAAAAGATGAGGTGATGAACAGCGATTATTAATTGTTAGTGTCGAACGGGTTGACCTCCCCTCTTCAATCTCAACTCGCCATCCCTCCTGCGTTACGTCGTCTTCCGCAGACGGCCGAGAGCTGCTCACTATCAGTAGAAGGGTCGAGGTGAAGAAAAAGATCGCCAATAGTCGTAAAGGGCGAGATTTATGTGAGAGTGGCATTGGTCAATCTCCTTTTAAC
>JBBPID010000117.1:0-11744 GCA_038040505.1 Acidobacteriota bacterium
CAATCCATCACCCGTAGCCCGCGCACCGCCACAGACCAGGGTCGCACCATCCTCACGGCCGATGTCGATATACTGCAAGACCGTTTTGAACTGGCCTTCATCGACGCTCGGCCCCATTTCGGTTTGCGGATCCATTCCGTCGCCGATGCGCATTGACTGGGCCCGCTTCGTCAGTCGTTCGACGAACTCATCCGCGACTTGATCCACTACGACTGCGCGGCTGGTAGCGGTGCATCGTTGTCCCGAAGATCCGAATGCGCCCTGCGCGGTGGATTCAACCGTCAAATCCATATCCGCGTCTTCCAGAATGACGACTGGGTTCTTGCCGCCCATTTCGCACTGGCACTTGGCGCCGCGCCGCGAAACCTGCTCGTACATACGGATGCCGACCTCGTTTGATCCGGTAAAGGAAATCGCTTTTACGGCCGGGTGATTGATGATCTCGTCGCCCGCTTCAGATCCCGATCCCAACACCAGGTTAAGAACGCCGGGAGGAATACCTGCTTCCTCGAATATTTCAACAATGCGTACCGCGGTGGCCGGCGTCAGGCTGGCTGGTTTGAAAACTACCGAGTTGCCTGCCACCAGGGCCGGCGCAATCTTCCAAATCGGAATCGCCACTGGAAAATTCCACGGCGTCACACAAGCGACTACTCCCAGGGGCTGTCTGAGGGTGTAGGCAAAATTCGACGGGAGCTCAGAGAGAATCGTTTCCCCGTTCATGCGGCGTGACTCTCCGGCGCAAAACTCGGCGACGTTGATTGACCGCTGCAGTTCGCCGCGCGATTCGGAAATTGTCTTGCCTTCTTCGCGAGTGAGAATTGTGGCCAGCTCTTCCTTGGCGTCTTCCAGAAGCCGCGCAGCCCTGGCGACGATTTTTCCGCGGGCCGGCGCCGGCGTTGCGCGCCAGCCGGGAAAAGCCTCGCTGGCTGCCTCGACGGCCGCGCGGGCTTCATCGCGGGTGGCCTGTCGCACTGTGCCGAGAATCTCGTCGGTGTTGGCGGGATTGATGTTGTTGACGGTCTTTGATGAACTGGAGACAGTCCATTTGCCGCCGATGAAATTGCGATATGTATCCATAAAGGAATTAAAACGAGTACTTGGAATTGGTGTCCGGAACGCGGCCTAATATATCATCGGAGCCGCCATTTGTCCGCTCAAAGCGCAAATCAGATAGTGGCGAATTTGAGAGATAAGAAAACGGTCCACTAATCACCCCAGGGAACACAAACATTCTGTTCGTGGTTTTCGTGGCATTTTGTGGAATCGTTTTCGATGAATCGAAGCAGCGAGTTCTTCTACTGAAAGTAGTTCAATCTTGAGCGAACCAAAAAATATCAGCGAACTACTTCAGCAGAGGGTCCAACTGACACCCGATAAGCCGTTTCTTTTTTCCGAAACGGACGGTCGAGAGTTTACTTACGGAGAATTCAATCACACGGTGAACCGTACGGCCCGAATGCTTAGCTCGCACGGAGTCGAAAAGGGCGACGCGGTAAGTCTGTTAATGCCCAACTGCGCGGAATACATCATCGCGTACTTTGCGTGTTGGAAATTGGGCGCGTTGGCAGGGCCGGTGAATTCGCTTTTGAAAGAGCACGAAACCGCGTTCGTGGTAAACAACTCGGAAGCCAAGGCCATTCTGGTAAATTCCGAGTTTCGAGATTTGATTGAGCGAATTCGGAACAAGCTGCCCCACCTGAAATCGATCATCACATTTGATGACGAAGCGAAAGCGACCGAGCAGTTCCGCGACCACGTCGAAGACACAGACGAACCCGCTACAAGTGTAGAAAGAGACGACGACGCGATTATCATTTACACCTCAGGCACCACAGGGAAGCCCAAAGGATGTCTCTTAACTCACGGCAACATAATTGCTAACGCACGACAGATAAGCGAATGGCTAAGTTTTACGCCGGACGACCGGCTGCTTACCATCATGCCTCTCTTTCACATGAACGCAGTGTCGGTTACGACTATGTCCGCGCTGTACGCGGGCGGCTCGACCGTGGTCAGTCTTAAGTTTTCTGCGAAGAGCTTCTGGCAAATAGTCTCGAAATATGAAATCACTTCGTTCGGTTCGGTGGCGACGATGCTTTCGATGCTGCTCAATAAGTATCCGGACGGCGTGCCTGAAGGATTGAAAACGAGTCAGCTGCGCTTTGCGATGTGTGGTTCAGCCCCGGTGCCGGCGGAAGTGATGAAAAAGTTCGAAGCGACGTTCAACTGTCTGGTGGTCGAAGGTTATGGACTCTCGGAATCGACCTGTCGCTCGACTTTCAATCCGGCCGACCAGCGGCGCCGGCCCGGCTCGTGCGGCATGCCGATTGGAAACGAGATGAAAGTTTTTGACGATAACGACGAGGAAGTTGCCGATGGCGAGTTAGGCGAGATTGTGATGCGCGGCGAGAATATTCTGAAAGGCTACTATAAAGATCCCGAGGCGACAGCAAACGCCTTTCGTAACGGGTGGTTTCACACCGGCGACGTGGGGTATCGCGATCCGGACGGTTTCTTCTACATCGTCGATCGCAAAAGTGACATGATCATTCGCGGTGGAGAGAACATCTATCCGCGCGAGATTGACGAAGTGCTTTATCAACATCCCGCAGTCGCGGCGGCCGCCACCATCGGTGTTCCAGACCAACTTTATGGGGAAGAGGTTGCTGCCTTTATCGTGCTGAAAGATGGAGCCAAAGCAAGTCAGGAGGAATTGATAGCGCACTGCCAAAAAGAACTTGCCGATTATAAATGCCCAAAGACAGTTCGCATCGTGACAGAAATTCCCAAAGGCCCGACCGGAAAGCTTTTGAAGAGGGAACTGGCCAGGAGCTTTTCGCTATCATAGTCTGATGGGATTCGGCCCGGGACGGGAAGTGGCTACTTTGAATTGAGGGCGTTCATTGCTACGCCCTAAGAAATGCCTTGCAGAGAAACGAAGCCCCGTTTTTGAAACGGGGCTTTTTCGTTTTAGGTCTGCGGGTTTGCTCAGCTTGAAAGCATGCCGGGTCGCGCATCGCTCAAGCCGCCATGGTTGTGATTGCGTCGACGAAGGATATCTACCAGCCAGGCTCCCAGCAACCACGCTCCACAAATCCCGACCATGATCAATGAAAACCACTGGCCATAAGTTCCATCCGGTGAGATTTTTTCGGTAGCGGCATGGATTGCCTCGCTGTTGGGAAACAGCCCGGCTTCGGAAAACTCGTGGAAGGAATAGATCGCGACCTGAATCATGAACAGGAGCAGGAAAATTCCAGTGACCTGGAAAAAGCGCCGCACGTTAATCAAATGACCGAGACGTGCCCAGCCCCAGGCCATGCCGACCGCGGCCGCCAGTCCAAGCAAAGCTCCCCAGATCAGACGCGGGCTGCGTACCTGAAAAAGCATCAACGCGGTTTCCATACCCTCGCGACTGATGGTTAAAGCAGTGAACAGAAAGATGCCTGCATAGGCAGTCCACGACGACCGCTTTGCAGAAACCTCACCGAGCCGCTCTTCCATTTTTTCCTTCAACTTGGGTCCGGTCCGCCACATGTAAACCACCAGCGAGGCGACCATCACGATGGCCACCACTCCGAGTACGCCCTCGCGCAGCGATTCATTGCCGAGGAACTGGGCGACGTTGGGGCCAAAGTACTGCGCCACCAAATCGTTGCCGGTCTGCATTTGAAAGAGCAGGTAACCGAGGCCGGTGCTTAGCGCCAGGGCGATCATGATGGCCCAATACACAGCCGGTACCAGGTGGCGCTGCTGTGATTTGCGCAGGTAGGAGAGAATGACTGCCACCAGCAGAAAGGACTCAAAGCCCTCGCGCAGAACGATGATGAAAGACTGAAGCATAAAAACCTGACTCGAAGATCTGACTTTCGGCGGCTGCAACCGGCCAGAATGCAGTATGCCTCAAATTGAAAATGATTGTCAATTTCGAGCCGAGAATGGAGCGGTCGACCCGCATCAGCATGGCCAGCCATTACGATTTAGGACTCAATTGAAGAAATTAGTTAAGCCCTTGCTTCCGCGCGGGCTTCTGCGACGAGGCTAATCCGAAGGCCGGTCAAAGATGGCGTTGATTACATAAAAGGCGATCATCCCGCCGCCGATAACAACACAAGTAGCCACCGTGCGCCAGAGTACATCAGTCCCGGCAAACTTCCAGATGGCTAAAAGGCAGGCGACGACGGCGACCAGGATGCAGGCGCTGGTGGTCCAGAAAGAAATTTTGGTGACGATGCGCGGATTAAGGAAGCCTCGTTTCATTTTATGCGTCCCAGGGATCCGTCATCGGTTTACTACGGGCCGACTCGATTAATCGAAAGGTCGGCACGGACAGCGCCGAATTCGGTGACCGCAGCGATACGCAAGGGCAGGTGACGCGCGTCGTCGCCGACCCAGATTCGCAGTTGCAGGCGGTCAGGTTGGGGGTCGTCCGTAGTGAGCGACAATAAAAGCGCAGGTATCTTCTCGCCGTTCAGCTCAATTGTTTCTCGACTCAAGCAGGAAATGACCAGCGTTCTTGGCCGATCGATAGCCATAATTGAGATGGCGGTGCTCCTCTTGGGTATCAGGTTAAAGGTCCGAATGGCGTAAACCAGCGAGAGCAAATCGTGGGTGCCCACCGGAATCTCTACTCGCTGGCCCTTTTCCGGAGTTGCAGCTCCGCGATCCTGATCGAGATTGTAGGCGCGGTTGGCCCGGTACTTTCCTTCAGACAAAGTAATCTCAGTTCGAAACGGCAGCAGGGTGGTCGGATCCACGTACGAATTAATGCGATCGGTTACCGGAAACACCCGCGCCCCCGGCGGAGTTGTTTGCGCCGTGGCGGAAAACTGCAAACCATCTCGATTGAAAAAGCGGTCCCGTGTACGCACCGCCAGAGTAAGCGAACCGACCGATACCGTAGTGTTCGAAAGATAGACCTGGTAATTGAGTTGCTCGCCGATCTTGAATGGCTGATCCAACGGGGCCAGGTTCGACGAGGTCGAGATTGGCGACGAGCCAGCCCGACCGGCGGGGATAACCGGCGTAGCTGAGCTTTGAATTCCCAGCGGCGTCGGCGGTGACGTGATACCTGTTTTGGAATCAGACGCGGGGTTTCCGGCGGGACCAACAATTTGCGACCCGGCCAGCTCGACGCGAATTTGTCCCAACGGATGCTTTGCCGTCAACAGCACCGGAACGTGTCGCTCATCTTCGGTGAAGTAGGCGCGCATGCCGTAATCGTGCCGGCTCTTAAGACTTACGCGCGTCACTAAAGTATTAAACGAGCCTACGTTCGTCTTAATTAGTTCGCGCCCGATAACCTTTACTTCCGCCTGGTAAACTTCACCTTCATGCAAGATTGTGATCAAGTACGACGTTCCTTCAGCCAGCGGCGTGGAACGGATCCGGTAGAGAGCGGAAAGCAGATCGTAAGTGCCGGGAAACTCGCCGGTCCGCAACCTCGGCGGAATCGCCGTAGCTCCCGCTGGCTGGTTGTAATCATTCGAGGCTTCAGAAGTGCGTCCGGTTTCGCGAACTACCTGTTGAGCGCGAAACGGTAAGCCGGTCTGCGCATCGACGTAAGTCGTGTAGTCATTATTCAGGGCCAGCAGCGCAACGTTGGTTAATCCTGAAGTTTCGGCGTGAGCTCGCAGTTGGATTGCGTCGCGGTTGAAAAACGTCCCGCGCGCGGCAACAAACATTTCGATATGGGCAGCACTGATGAAATTTGCGAAAGCAACGTTATAAGTCAGACGCTCGCCCACGCGATATGAAGCTGCATTAAACGGAGACTGGGTTGCTTCGGTCTTTTGTTGCGCGGCGATTGTGCAGGTCAGCGAAGCGAGGAGGACGAGCAGTTGCGCAGTTTTGAGTGAGAAGTTCAGCTTTCCTTGCACCTTCGAATGATAATGGCAAGTCGCTGCGGTGCGCAACAACTCATTCCATTTGAACGCTTTGGACTCACTTTTGTTCCTTTGAGTTGCAGCTATTCTTGTTTGTCCAATGCCGTCGCGATTTCGCCAACGATCCGAGCGGCCGCCTCCGCAGGATTATCGGCGTTTAGGATCGGTCGTCCCACTACCAGATAATCCGCCCCGGCGCGGATAGCCTCCGCGGCGGAAAGGACGCGACGTTGATCGTCCGTCGAGTTGGCAGACGAGCGGATCCCGGGCGTGACGATCAGAAAGTCGCGCTTCCCAACCGCTTCGCGAACAACTTCGATCTCCTGGGGCGATGCGACCACTCCGTCAAGCCCGCAGTCAGCCGCCAACCTGGCCCAGTCGGAAACCACTGAACGTGGTTGGTTAGGGATGCCAATCTGAGCCAGCGTGTTTTCGTCCATGCTCGTCAAGAGCGTCACCGCGATCACTTTTGGCTTTGCCAGTTCCTCTCTGAGGCAGACTTCGTCGACGATGGCGGCGGTGCGCTTCATCATTTCCTCGCCGCCCGATGCGTGCACGTTGAAGATCGAAACCCCCATCCGGGTAGCTGCGACTCCGGCCGCGGCGACTGTGTTGGGAATATCGTGAAATTTCAGATCGAGAAACACTCGTCCACCTTTCGCCACAATTTGCCGCACCACGTCTGGTCCGGCGGTTGTGAAAAGCTGCGAGCCGATCTTGAACATGCCGACGACATCGAGCAGCGCGTCAAACAGATCAAGCGCCTGACTGGCTGAGTCGACATCAAGGGCCACGATCAATTTGTCTTTGGCGTTGCTCACTTTCAAACCCCTTCTTGATGTGGCACGCGCAGCTTGCGCGTGATTTTACGGCCGGGACGGCCGTGCCACTTTACTTGACACGACATCCAACCGCTTCATCCAGCGAACTAAATTCTTCCCTCTGCAGAATCTCGGCCAGGCCTTCGTTGATGCGCCGCGCGACGCCCGGCCCCTCATAAATGAATCCCGTATAAAGCTGAATCAGACTGGCGCCGGCGCAAACTTTTTCCCAGGCGTCGGTAGCCGTAAACACCCCTCCGACGCCAATGATCGGAAGTCTTCCCCGGGTGAGGCGGTACAGCAGCGAAATAACTTCGTTCGATCGAGGGCGCAAAGGCGCGCCACTCAAACCACCTTCACCACAAGCCTCAATTTCGTCACGAGAAGTTTGCAGTCCGTCTCGGCTGATAGTGGTGTTGGTCGCGACAATGCCGGCGACGGCCTCGGCCGAGGCGATTTCGACGATCGATTCAATCTCAGCTTCGTTCAGATCCGGCGCAATCTTAACCAGCAAAGGTTTTGGTTCAGCCAGTGATGATTGCCGCGCCAGCTCCTGGTTCCGGAGTTGCAGATTCTTCAGTAAGTCGGCGAGCAGTTCGGGCCGTTGAAGCTCGCGCAGGTTTGGCGTGTTTGGCGAGCTGACATTTACGACCAGATAGTCGGCGACGTCATAGACTGCGTCAAAGCTGGCCAGGTAATCCGGAATCGCTGCGTCAACGTCGACGCGGCGGGTTTTGCCGATGTTAACTCCGAGGATGCAATCCGGCCGGTTTCGTCTGATGTTCTCGGCTAGCTTGGCAGCTCCGCAATTATTAAAGCCGGCGCGATTGACGAGCGCGCGATCTCGGGGCAAACGAAAAAGCCGGGGACGCGGATTTCCGGGTTGCGGTTCGGCCGTTACGGAACCAACTTCAATAAAGCCAAATCCCAGCGCGGCCAGCGCTTGCGCGGCAGTTCCGTTCTTATCGAAACCGGCCGCCAGTCCGATTGGATTACTGAACTCGAGTCCGAAGCGGCGTAACTTACCAAAGGGCTCGCTTCGCAAACGGCGCTCGACTACGTTCCGCGCAGTCTGGCTGCCCAGCGCCAGGGAAAGCGAGTGCAAAGCAAATTCGTGCGCTGACTCTGCCGGTAGGCTGAACAGAATCGGACGCACGATTGAGGTGTAGAGTGACAATTGGCGAACGAGAATCGAAGCTATCCGCGAACCGGAATTCTATCTCGTCACGAGTCGGTTGTCACATGGGGTCTTGGTTTGAGTAAGGCCGTTTTCGCACCAGGCGGGAGAAGCGCGAACCCGGATCAGCACATAACCCACGGATTGTGTCCAGATTTGAAGTCGTGTTTTCTCGCTACGGCAAAGGCGATCCACGAAATCACACGAAACTGCACAAACAGACCTCTGGTTCGTGTGCCTTTCGTGGATCCTCTGTACCTGAAGAGCGATAATCTCACGATAGAAACCACTAACCCGCCCGCCCGCTTGTAACCCCTTCGCGTTCTTGTTAATATTTCGCGCCGGTGGAGTTCACTGAAAAGGCTCGGATCATGGATGCAGCGCGCATCAACCGTGCGTTGGCGCGCTTGGCTTCCGAGATCGTAGAAGAAAACCACGGCTTAACTGATCTGGTTCTGGTTGGCATACGCCGTCGCGGCGTCCCGCTCGCCAATCGAATCGCCGACAAAATCGCCGACCTGGAAGGCAAGCGCCCGCCGGTAGGCATCCTGGATATCACCCTATATCGCGACGACCTATCGACCGTCGGGGCTAAGCCGATCGTCAGCGGCACCGAACTGCCCGGCGATATCGAAGGCCGCACGATTGTCCTGATCGATGATGTTCTTTACACCGGACGCACGGTGCGCGCGGCGCTGGATCAACTGATCGACTTTGGCCGGCCGCGGCGGGTACAACTAGCGGTGCTGGTCGACCGTGGTAACGAGCATCGCGAGCTGCCAATCCAGGCGGACTACAGCGGCAAACTGGTGCCAACGAAGAAAAGCGAAATCATCAAGGTGATGCTGACCGATTTTGATGAAGACGAAGGAGTCGTAATCGTTGAGCGACCGGCAGCAGAAGCTGCAGCGTGAAGCGGCCCGAAAGGCCGCTTTTTTATTGGAAGACGATCTTTGAGCTTTGTACTTGGTGCTTTGTTCGCTCGCTAGCCTTGAAGGACTCGAGGTCGAATAGCGTGCAAAGTACAAAGTTCAAAGCACTACACGAAGTACAAAACTTGAGCGTTAACCTCAATTTGAAACATCTGCTCGGTATCCGCGAGCTGTCGGTCGATCAGATTGCCCATCTACTCGACACGGCTGAGACGTTTCGCGACGTCTCGCGGCGCGAGATCAAAAAGGTGCCGGCTTTGCGTGGCCGCACGGTCATCAATCTTTTTTTTGAGCCTTCTACGCGCACGCGCACTTCGTTCGAGATTGCCGCCAAGCGCCTTTCAGCCGACGCCATCAACATTAGCGTGGCCACCTCGAGTGTCTCGAAAGGCGAAACGCTGCTCGACACTGCGCGGAACCTCGAAGCGATGGCGCCGGATTGCATCGTCATCCGTCACTCTTCGGCCGGCGCGCCGCACCATCTTGCCCAATTCTGCAACGCCGCGATTGTTAACGCCGGCGATGGCTCGCACGAGCATCCGACACAGGCGCTGTTGGACGCACTTACGATTCGCGAACGCAAAGGCGGTATCGCGGGACTCAAAGTTGCAATCATCGGCGACATCCTGCATTCGCGGGTCGCGCGCTCGAACATTTACCTGCTGTCAAAGCTGGGCGCGACCATCAGCGTTGCCGGTCCGGGCACGCTCGTGCCGCGCGAATTCGGAGAGTTGATCGAGCAGGGTGTCCGGGTTGAGCAAAACATTCAAGATGCGATCGCGGAATCGGATGTGGTGATGATTCTCCGCATTCAGAGCGAGCGCCAGACCGAAGCGTTTTTCCCGTCGATGCGGGAGTATGCCGTGCATTATGGTCTGCACCTGAGTCATCTCAGTCATGCCGCGGCCGACGCAATCGTCATGCATCCGGGCCCGATGAATCGGGGTGTCGAGATTTCTTCCGAGATTGCGGACGGCGGGCGTTCACTGATTCTCGATCAGGTGACCAATGGAGTTGCCGTAAGAATGGCGGTGCTTTATCTCCTGGCCGGAGCCGGAAAAAGCGAAAACGGATCGAAGCGTGCTCAAAACGGCAAGAACGGAGTCAGGGGCAGTAGCCCGGTAGTTAGGGAAGGCCCGGTGAACAAAGAAAAGAAAGAAAGAAACAGAAAGTAGTGTCGTGGCCCGAGGGGTGCCGATTCGCTCCTTACGGAGATGAAGAAACAACTTGGCGACGGCGAGCTATAAACATCGCGCGCCTAACGGCGCTCAAAACTGAGACCGCGAGATCAAGACAAAGAAGTTAGACAGGATTTACATGATTGACAGGATAGCTATCAGGAGTCACCCGATGAACACGCAAAGTTCTCCGGTGTGTAAATCCTGTTAATCCTGTCAATACTTCCTTCTTCCAATGCGCTTACTGATTCAGAACGGCTACGTAATCGATCCTTCGCAGGGGGTCAACACCGGCAAGAATCTGCTCGTCGAAGACGGCCGGGTAGTCGGCCTCTCAAGTCATAGCGACGGCGTGCCCGACGAATGCGAAGTCTTTGATGCCACCGGTCTGGTCGTTGCCCCGGGCTTTATCGACATGCACGTCCATCTGCGCGAGCCCGGTCAGGAGTACAAGGAGACGATCGCCAGCGGCGCCGCGGCGGCAGTTGCCGGAGGCTTTACCACCGTCTGCGCGATGCCGAACACGAATCCGGTCAACGACAATGCCGCCGTTACCAGGTTTGTGATTGAACAAGCTGAACGCGCCGGTCTCGCCAGTGTCTTCCCAATCGGAGCGATTACCAAGAATTCCGCCGGAACTGAATTGGCGGAAATGGCCGAGATGAAAGACGCTGGGATCATCGCGGTGTCCGATGATGGGCGGCCGGTGCCAACCGCGGGGATGATGCGGCGCGCGATGGAATACGCACGCGGTTTTGATTTGCCCGTGATCGATCACTGCGAAGACAAATCGCTCGCGCGCGGCGGCATGATGCACGAGGGCCACTGGTCTCTGGTCCTGGGAATGCGCGGCATGCCGGCTGCCGCTGAAGAAGTTGATGCCGAGCGAAACTGCCTGCTGGCGGAATTGACCGGCGCCCGGCTGCACCTGGCGCACCTTTCGACGCGGGGAGCGATCGACGCTGTCCGGCGCGCAAAAGAAAAAGGTTTGGCCGTTACCTGCGAAGTCGCGCCACATCATTGGACGCTGACTGATGAAGCGGTCCAAAACTATGACACCAACACCAAGATGAGCCCGCCGCTGCGCAGTCCGGATCACCTGGAAGCAATTATTGCCGGCTTGCGCGACGGTACGGTCGATGCGATTGCCACCGATCACGCCCCGCACCACGCAGACGAAAAAGCTCTGGAATACGATCAGGCCCCATTTGGAATCGTCGGGCTCGAAACAGCAGTCGGGTTAGCCATGGACCGATTGGTCAGGGAAGGTGCGATTTCGCTCGAACGTTTGGTTGAACTCTGCGCGACGAACCCGGCGCGGATCCTGCGCCTGGAAGATCGCGGGTCCCTGCGCGCCGGCACGCGCGCGGACCTGACTATCATCGACCCGGAACTGACCTGGACGTTCGATGCATCCAGAGCAAAATCAAAAAGTCGCAACACACCTTTCGATGGATATACATTCCGCGGCGGTGCGGTGGCCACGATCGTCGCGGGTCGCGTGGTGCATCTGCATCCTGACTACGCGCGAGTCAGCGATGGCAAACAGCGTCACGCTCTGGTGCGCTAGTCTGTGGCTGGATAACAGAGTGAATCTTCGAAGAATCAATTGGCCCATCTGGGCAGGCTTCCTCCTCAGCCTGATTGCGCTCGTAAGCTACCCATTTGTTTTTGTTAATTGGCCGGCCACGCGCGATTTTCCCTGGGCCAATCTGATCCTGTTCGGGATCGCCATGGTGCTTTTGTTT
>JBBPID010000118.1:0-11645 GCA_038040505.1 Acidobacteriota bacterium
ACCTCTGATATTGTGGAGTCGGATCCTGAGGGCGTTGGCCGAAATTCCTAATCCTCGTGCAAGCGTTTTGCGGAAATCTATCTTGCTCTGTTTGTTCAACCGGTAATAGTCGAGCACGAGTTCTCGGCTGTTCAGGTCCATCCGGTCCAAGCAGGCATCGAGGCATTTGTGGAGCTGCTCTTTAGTCTTCACGGCTTCTTCGTCAGGCTGCGGTATCTCCGTGATGTCGTCCGGCAGTGGCAAGAATTCCTTCTGAACATATTCAAGATAGAGATTATAGGCCACTGTATAAAGATACGGGATTGGATCTCCCGCGAGCGGAGGATCCATGTTCGGCAGTCGGCGCACGAAGCGTAACATCGCTTCATGGGCCAGATCCTCAGAGCAGGTGCAACCACGGCAGTCCAGCATTATGACCAGACGCCGTCGGATGTCTTTCAGTTTCTTCTCTGCTGCATCTCGGTCTGAGGACAGCAATGAGAGAAGGAGGTTAAAGGGCTGTTCGAGTTGTCCCATGTTTGTGCCGCACAGGCAATCGGCTGACACAGGTCGCAGATGCGCAGGCATTATATTGCCCACGCCGGTGAACGCAAACTGTTTGTTTAGAATTTCCCAGTCATAAAAACACTGACTTCTGTCGTCTTATCTGTTTGGGCCACCCTCCTTCTCTGCGAGCCACTCGCCAAAGAAATTCCATTCTCTACAAAAACGTTTTGCCAATAGCGCCCTTTACAGTGTGAGGGAACAGATGAATGGTCATTGACGCGCGCAAGTGAGCAATACTTGCCTTAAGCGAGCGTGAGGATCATCTCCTGACCCAATCCCAAAAGGAGATAAAAAAATGTATAGCCTCAAAAGGTGCTTTTGGATTGTGACTCTCGTGTTGTGCCCGATTGCTGCTATGGCCCAAGACGGCAGCGCAGTATCGAATCTTTTCCGCCGCAACCCCGGCGGCAAAGCGAAGACGGTCACGGTGGACACGCCGAGCACCGCGATCCCCAGCCCCGTCGAAGTCATGAACGGGACGCGCGTGACCGTCACCGGTCGCAAGAGCCCTGTGGAAATCTGTGTCGTCGCGACCAAGCGCGAAGAACTCAAGCCGGAGCCGAATCCGCTCGGGCAGTTCATCAAGATTCTCACCGGCATCCCCATCCCTGCCTCGGCTACATTCCCCGTCGTTTGTCCCGACGATCTTAAGCCGGGACCTGACGACAGCGCGCGACGGATCAACAGCGCGCTCGACAGCCTCAAAAGAAGCTCAGAGGACAGCGGTTCCAAAGTGCAGGACAGCCAGAAGATTTACAAAGACCTCGGCAAGCGTGTCGCGAAGTTTGTCGCCTGTCAGAAGCTCGACGGTACCGACATCTGCTCCAACGTAAACACGTTCAGAACTGAGAGAGAGGAACTCAGAGAGAAGGTGGCGGAGGTGCTCGCCGAAAAGCTGCCGGTCATTGATAGCGTCGAGCTACAGCTGGTGGGGGTGAAGAGGCTTCTCGAAGAGCGTCTCAAAACGCCGAATCCCTCGCCAACGCAGGCAGAGATTGACTGGCTCGCCAGCGTCAACACCAGGCTCGACTGCCTCGGCCAGCACATCGCTTCCTTGCGGCAGACCATCGACTCGCTGAAGGCTTCGAGGGCGGAACTGGAGAAGTTCGCCGACCTCATCGCGGCGCACGAAGAGATGTTCGATGACGGGGACCCGAAGAAGGCCCCGCTCACCACCTACAAAAAGGTGCTGCCGGAGGACAACAACGCGAAGGTCTCGGGCACGGTCACGTGCACCAACTTCTTCACGAAGCAAGTTTCCGTCGAGGCCATCCCGTTCACGGTGACCTACCAGGACCTCCCGCGCGCCTCGGTTACGATTGGCGTCCTCTTCACCACGCTCAACAAGCGGCAGATCGGCACGCAGGCCTTGCGCACCGGCACGGCCGCCGACGGCACTCCCACCTTCCGCAACACGTTCGCCGAGACGGACCGCTCCGGCAGCCAACTGGTGCCATTCTCCTTCTTCAACGTCTACCTCTCGGGTACACGACGGATGAACCTGAACCTGACGGGCGGCATCGGCATCAACCCAAACAACGGCAAGAACCAGGCAGAGTTCTTTGCAGGCGGCGCGCTCGGCTTCAAGAACGTGTACGTGCAGATCGGCGGCCACATCGGGCGTTGGCAGGAGTTGGGCGGCGGCTTCGGCTTCGGCGAGACGGTGCCCGCCAACTTCCCAGGCGTTCCGATTGAGCGCCGCTACACGATGCGGCTCGCAGTCGGACTCTCCTACAGGCTGCCGCTTCCGTAGGAACAGACGAACAGCACATGAAAGGGAGGTTCGCAAAAATGAAGAGGCCGAAGTTACCGACAGCAAGAGCGCGCACTACGCCGCCGATCTTCGACCCGCGAGCGTCCGCAGGCGAGGTGACGAGCGAGACCACGGGGCGCTACATCATCATCTTCCGCGACGGTGCCGTCGAAGAGGGGCGGCGGCTGCTTGAGTCGGTCGGGTTTATCGTCGCGAACGCCGACGACACGGCCGAGGGCATCTTGCGCGAAGAGGACGCGGTTGGCGCCGACGTGCTCATCTTCCCGCGCGTGGAAATGGCACTGCTATCCGGGGAGGAGGGGCAGTACGAGAAGGTGCACGCTGTAGGCGCGGGCAGCGACCCGAACAGTCCCGTGCTGTCGGTCAACCCAGAGACGGTGGTCTACGCCGCGGGGAAGTCGAGGCAGCACGACAGCGTCGCCGAGCTGGACGCGTACCTGCACGGGTACAGCGACGCCGTGCACAAGTTGATCGAGAGCCTGCGCGGAGGCGTTCCCACGCCCTCGAGCATCATGTCGGCGGCCGCCGTCGAGAGGTTCGCCTTCCGCGAGGACCTGAACACGTGGGGCCTTCAGGCGACGCGCGTGGTCAATTCGCGTTTCACGGGCAGAGGCATCCGCCTCGCCGTACTCGACAGCGGCCTCGATTTCAACCATCGGGACTTCAGGGGGCGCGTTGACCCGATGAATACAATCTCATTTGTCGAAGGGTCGGACGTGCTCGATCATCTCGGGCACGGGACCCATTGCGCCGGGATCGCCTGCGGGCCGGCGCGTGCGGCTGAAGGCCCGCGCTACGGCGTCGCGCCGGATGTTGGAGTCCACATAGGGAAGGTTATCAACGACAACGGCATCGGCGCCAAGTCGCGAATCATCGCCGGCATCGACTGGGCGATCAAGAAGGGTTGCCAAGTCATCTCGATTTCGATAGAAGAGGATGTCTCGCCGGGCGAGCCTTTCAAGGCGGATTACGAGAACGCTGGGAGGCGTGCCCTACTGAACTCCGCTCTTGTGATCGCCTCCGCTGGCAATGGCAGCAATCGCCGCCTCAGGCCCGCGCGACCGGTCTCCGCGCCCGCCAACTCTCCTTCGATTATCGCGGTGGGCTCGGTGGGGCAGACGGCCGCCGTCTCGACATTCTCCAACGGCGGCGTAAACCCCAACGGGGGTGAGGTTAACATCGCTGCGCCCGGCGAGAGCATACACTCAAGTTTCCGCTCCGATAGCTATTTCCGCGATAGCGGCACTAGCCAAGCGACGCCCCTTTTAGCCGGTATCGCAGCCCTCTTCGCCGAGGCTGACTCTACGGCACGTGGCCAGAGGCTAGTTACTTTGCTCCAACAGTTCGCGCTTAACGTAGGTGCCAATCCAGTCGATGTTGGTGCGGGAGTAGTACAGGCTCCTAATTGATACGTAGGACTGAACGGAGCGTGGACTCGCGTAACGCTCAACCTTTACAACTCATCACTTACGCTCAGAAAGTTTTATCCGCGCAAGTCTAGGGGGCGCGTTCTCCCGTAGACTACGATGATCTTGATCGCACTGCTACCTTACGGTCAGTGGTCGTCTGGTCAGACGCAAAACTCAAATTCAATATCACATGCAAATTCAAATACCAATCAGTCGTCAAACTGGTCATAATGAATACCTGAGGCCTCTCTACACAGTGGTGCCGAATTTTCGGAGAACTTCATCCGGAGGCCACAGTACTTTGCGCTCGAAAGCTGGATGACGAGGCTCGGTTTCAGGCTTTCCATAATCCAGGCGCCAAACTTCAATTTGTCCCAAAAGGCCAAATGCCGATTTCCATCGCTGGTCATCTGTCAAAGTCATTTCGAGGAGTCTCGCCCTAATGGGGTTCGAACTGCGAGGAATGAGCGAGTATGTGGTGCCCCTGTCTTTGTGAGGACGATGCTCGACAAATAAACTCTCGATAGCTTTCCATAGATGGTAAGGAACAGCAGAAGTAGCGGTATGGTTCGAGGTCACGCCATCGTCCAGGATGTTAAGGCCAGCCAAAATGGCATCCTCGCTCCCGATCTCGGCAATCACCTTCGCTAACAAAGCTCGCTTTTCGGCGGGAAGCAGAACATCGCAGAGTTCAAGAATCCGCACCCTGATTATTGGGTCGGAGGCAGCCAATTCGGCGATCTTTTTCGCCAAGAGATCTCCACCGTGGGACTTCAAATCCATCCCGCCGTCAACTGCGGCTGCTTCTGGATCAAGAAAACTCAGTATCAGTTGTTTTGACTCAGTTCCACCAAACGTCGAAACGGCGTTGATCCATTCGGCGAGGAGGTACTCCGGGCCTTCCAATGTGCCCGCAATATCGCCAATCAAGGTGAGCGCAGTCGGACAGCGGCTGCACGCAAGCGCGGGCAATATTCCTCGTAGTTCGTAACGAGGAAAACTCTTATCAGTTATTACTTGCCGGACTCTATCAATTCCCACGGGGGGATTATCGACAAACGGAAGCAAGCAAAGACCCCTGATCGCCAAGTGCGAGTCCTGCGTCTCGCTTAGAATGTAATCAATGATCGGATTCAGCACATCTAGAATCGATTGAGTGGGCAAGGTGACCCCTCCGAAGAGCAGATTCTCTAAAGCGTCGATGCGCTGGTGAACGAAGAACTTCACCGGCAGCGATAAAACTTTGAAAACAACCTCGCTTGAACCTAGGCCGTCGAGGGCAGCGAGCATGTTTGCCAGTTCAATGAGCCTGTAATCGAAGTGGCCTGGATGAAGACTCTCTTCACGTTCCTCCAGCAGCACGGAGATTCGCTCTTTCATTGCGGTCGCATAACGCTGGCAGCGTTCCGAGTCAACTCCAGCAATCTTGCGTTGTTCTCGTGCCTCCCATACGCGACAATAATCTCTTTCTCTGTGAGCAAAAGCGCCTGCGAGTCCTCCGGCGGTTTGAGTGGTAGCCAAACCCACCAGAGCCGATGCCGCATCGATTTCTGATTCTGGTATCTGTAAGGCACGGAGAAGGACCGGTTCGGCCTCTGCCGCGTCGAGAGAAGCCACGGCTTCAAGATGCCATCGAGCGTAAGTTATCGATCCACCCTTGGCCGTGGGGCTTCGGTCACCTTGAGCCAGCGCCGTTCGTCCAGTCCTTAATCTCTGAATTTCAGCAGTTGTCAGCTCATTCAGTTCTTGCATATCTCCCGGATCACCAATTCTAGCCAGAGCAGTCGCCAGTTGCGCCTTCAACTCACCGCGGAAATCATCCTGGCCAAGTGCAAACTGTAGGCCCTTCTTCAAATACAACCTTAGGTTTTGACGTAGATCTTCACTCAATTCATTTCGCAGGTCTGAGTCCTTGCTATTGACCCGGCTGAATAGCTCGATCACAGTAGTAAACTCAGTGATGTCGTATTCTTTTGCAAAACAATTTGAGAGGCCCGCAACCGCGTCATTCGCCGGAAGAGACCTGAACAGGTCTTCCAATAGTCTTAGTGCTCCTCGTTTTGCGTTGTTGACTTCGTCATAGATATCAGAAATCGTGCGACGAATCTCACACAACTTGTTGAAAATCGTCTCAGCAAGCGGCGCATCCGCGATGATCGGCAGCAAAGACACGAATTCGGCTGTCCTGATCTGCGCAGGTTCTTCGTCAGAAATACCGTGGACCAGCCTTTCTCGAAGGTCTTCTGGAATCTGTAGGACTAGATCTATCCATCCTTCCCGCCGTAGCGAGCCATCCGCGATTCGACGTGCCAACCAATCGCTGGCCCATTGGGAATCTCGTGCCCTGATGATATTTAGCGCCGGCCGGATGACGTATTCGCTGTCGTGATCCTGAATTCGGCCAGAGGGCACGAGACCAAGCTCTTCCTTGATCTTTTCCCACACGCTGGCGTTACCTAGTTCACTGGCACGAATCATAAGCCGCACGCGCGTCATAGTGTCGCTCGACATGTCCAGGGCTTTCTCGTTAACTGCAAGTGCACGTTCTCGCAGTGATGGTGGGATTCTTTCGACCGACAATTTCTGGACCATTCTCTCGAAAGTCTCTTCGTCTTGTGCTTCCAAAAGACGAACAATGTTGGACTCAGACCCGGCCCAGCTCAACGTGTCGATTGCTTGGACTCTAACGTCTTGGCTGGGATCACCCAGCGCGAACGCGTCCGCGATTTCTGGATCCCACCGGTTGTGAGTCAACTCATAAATGAATTCAATCCTGAATTTCTCCGGCCATCCTCGAACTACACCGCGCCAATCGACGCCAAGACTAGAAAGATGAACAGCAGATCCGGCTCGATACGTACTGAGGCGTACGTGTTGGTCGCCATTGGTCAACAGAGGCAGGAGAACATCGATGAAATCATCCGAACCAGTTGCCAGCATGCCGGCGAGAGCACATTGTTGATGGTTTTCGTCAGGGACTTGGTACCAGAGACGTAATCGCTCACCGACGGAATGCCGAACCTGACTCCAAACCGAGCTACCACAGAGGCGCGAAAGGTCCGCCGCGAAAACGGGATCGACTGTCAGCGCTATTTCGATCAGAAGTCTTGCGACCCTGGCCGCGTCATTATCAACTTGATCGGCGCTCAGTTCCCCGATCTCTTCCGCCACCATGCGTAGCGGCTCTTCCCAGGTGGGGCTATCTACATATTGGCTTGCGAAGTTCCGACGCTCACTCGAGTCTTGATCTTTCAAGTCCCAGAGGCGCCGCTCAAGCATTTTTGCTGCGTAGAATTCCTGAAACTGCTGATGTTTGAAACGGAAGGTAGCGGGATAATAATCGAGTTGCTCAACTACATGGTGGTCGACAAGCGCCTTCAGGATGTCTGCTGGTTCTGGGATGTTTTCGATTTGTCCCCGGTCTCTTAATCCAACACTCACAGATCGCAAGATCGAGCGAGCATCCTCTTCCTGAACCGTGTTGGCCCCTCGCGCGGTCATTTCGATTGCGAGGGTTGCCAAATAGTCAGCGGCGTGCCCGCAAAGTGGTACCCGCTGCAATTGGTCTCGATGCTCGTCTGCTTGACCGATCAGACTCATCATCACGGCAAGGACGCCCATCTTTGTTGGCGGTATTGGCTTTCCAGATGCGAAGATCGTTGTTACCTCGGAGAGGATCAGAGGTGTTCGGGTCAAGTCATCAAGCACCGCATTACTATCCAGCGTGGAGCCCAACAGGTACGCCCGATTCCCGAGTGATTCAGTGAGATATTGATCCCGTTGAGCTCTGGTAAGCGGTTGGAGTTTGGCGCGGATGGCCGCAACCAATGGCGGACTGATATGGCGAGTTCGCGTCGCCACAATGATGCCAGCACTTGGGAAACTGCGTTCCAATTCCCTTAGGGCTACGATCGAGTCCTCGGAGTAATTATCTGAGACCTCATTCCAGCCGTTCAGGAGGAACGTGAATCGCTCGTTGGGATAGAAGCTGGCCAACTCCTGCGCTGATATGCCATGAGAGAGGAATTCCCGTCTCCCCACAATAAACTCGAGTATTTCGTTCCCAGACTTTGCCCATAATGGCAGATCGATAAGGAAACACAGCTCGCCCTCATCCGCGTACAGCTGAGCTACTTGAAGAAGAGTCGTGGTCTTGCCGGTTCCGGCTGGCGCCTCAAGTACTAGCCGCACACCTTCGTTCAACAGCTTGCGGATACCCTGAAGGTCAATTGACGCCTCGGTAAGTCGATCCTCTCTTTGTTGGATAACAGCGCGCAACGCAATCTGGGGCTTTTCAAGAAGTCGCCGACTCTGAATCCAAGCACCTGTTAGCTCTGAAGTCGCGGCGCGGATTCGACCAAGTAACGCGGTCAACCGCTCTCCCTCTGAAACGGTTGGGTGTGCACGAGCAGGAGCTAGGGGTTTGCCAATCTTGTTAAAAGCTTCGGCTTCTGCTTCTTCTTTCCAGTGCCTTATCTCTTTTTCCGTAAACCTCTCTGGGTCGTTGTCAATGAGCTTGCCACAGTTCTGGCATAGCCAGATGGCGTTATCGGCGTGCTTTCGCTGCTCGGGAGTGAGATGACGATTGAACCGGGGTCCTTCTGGAGACGCGGCGGTGATGTGGGCGGCGACGCCAACGTTCAAAGCTTTCGAGGGATCAAGCTGAGGCCCGCCGGTCGGCGCTCGGCATGCAGGGCTGGAGCACAAGTGGTTGACGCGATCCGCCACTGCTCTCTTTACCTCAATGGTGAAATCGTCTCTCACGTGCTAGATGATAAGCTTGAACCTCACCAGCTGGTAAGTGTCGTTTTCTAGCTTCGTGTAGTGGTGCCAGCCTCACACACGCAAACACGATTTCGCCCCGACGCTTTTGCGCGGTAGAGCATCTCGTCTGCCAATGCGTATAGACTCGCGGTTGAGTTAGCGTGAACCGGCGCAGAGGCTACGCCAGAGGATATTGTGATCTGACGATCCAACCTTGGAACAGCCATAACCTCAACTCGTTGCCTAAGTCGCTCGGCAATCGCGGCGGCTTCTTCAAGGGAGTGATCTACGACGAGCAAAGCGAATTCTTCTCCGCCTACTCGAGCGGCGATCGCTCCGTTGGCGGCCTCTTCGAGTAGAACTCCAGCGAGACTGCGAATAACCTCATCGCCCACGTCATGCCCATAGTTGTCATTTATAGCCTTAAAATGATCAAGGTCGCACATTATGAGCGAGATTGATCGGTGGCTTACCGTAGCTGCTCGGAAATGATCCTGCAGTTGCCCGTTAAAGCCTCGGCGATTTAGACAACCCGTCAGAAAGTCTGTAAGCGTCTCTTGCTCTTTTGCCGCGAACACTCGAGCCTGATTCACCGATAGGGACAACTGATGAGCAACTGCAAGCAGCATTTGGATCTCACTCTCCGACCAAAGCCGTGTCGGATCGTTGGAGAGCACTAAAAGAAATCCACCCGAACCGTCCAAATCTCGCGTAATCGGCAAGCCACAAACCGGATACCTCGTTCGTTCTGCTTTGGCGTCCGCCGAATTCGGATCGTTGTGGGTAATAAATCGATCGCGGCTTTCATGCAGGAGATACTTAATAGCGTCAGCGAAGGCGATTTCGATTTCGCGTTCGTGATTACGAGATTCGCAAGAACAAGCAGACTCTTCTTCTTTGTTGCGTTTCCCGAAGAGTAAGACGTAGCAATGTTCAATGTTGAGAGTTTGAGCCACCTCAAGCGTCGTTCTTCCGAGAATTTGGGAAACATCTACCGAACCCCTGATCTCATTTGTAATTCGAATTGCCGCCTGCGTTAGGCGTCCGTGATGGGCGATTTGACGAACAATCTGCTTTAGTTTGCGGCGTTGCCAAAGCTCAGCGCCAACCACGCCGCCGAGAAAAGTAATCATTAGCAATCCTGGTCGACTAAACCACTTCATCTTTAGCTACCGATGTGTGCTGTCCGTCTTCACGCCAGGGAACATTCGAACTACTCTAGAACTATGGAAGTCAATAGTACCGCCTCTTTACATAGACTTGAGTCTCTAATCAAGCACGCAATTGAACCTTACAAACTCGACCAAGTACTATTTGGACTCCGAGGAGTTGCTGATGAATACCAGCCATTTGTAATTGGAGGTGCATCGTTATTCGCAGTCAGGTTTTGCAATGCTGGACGGCGGACGCCGCGAGTAGCAGTACCCGCAAAAGACTTCTTGGCGCACTGGCTTCATCTGGTAACTTGCTATCTGTTGGCTGATCCGCTCGGCTATGACCAAGAGCTTCAGGAAGAATATAAGAATACAAATCCATTTTTCGCATTTCTACGCATTGTGGGAAGCCAGATGCCCTACAGCGTAGGCTTGTTTGGGCAACACGCCCAACCATTGTTGCTTTACCACGATATTCCAAAAAGCTTGGCCGCGACTTCACGGCCACAGAAGTTCAACTTCGAAGAATCGTTTAGAGACCTTTACGGTACATCAACACGCGAGTTCATCAATATCGGTTTCACAGCGTCCGTTGCGGCTCTTAGCAAAGCCGGCTTTACTAGAGGCTATTTTCGCAAGGCACGTGAGCAGGGCATAAAACTTCCAAGTGACAGGAAACTACTATCCGCGCTTGATAGGCTGGCAGCCGATCCAATCCAATTAAGAAATCTTCATCGTAAGTATCAGCCCGCTGACCCTCGCTTCGCAATGTATGGATTCAACCCGTTAATTCTCCGACCGCTGGTACGACCCTGGCGACAAAAGAAGCATGTTTCAATAGACGAGGATCGACTAGCAGCGCCCGCACCCAATCTCGTCGTACTCAAAAATTCGATTGGAATTTTTTATGAAATGTTTAATCGCTACGGAGTAGAGTTTGCGAATTACTTCGGTGAAGTTTTTGAGAAGTATGTTGGCATCGTTCTGAAACACTGCGGTAAATCCATAGAGTTGATTCCTGAAAGCAGGGTCCGCGAAACCTATCCGTCAGAACAGGGCAAAACGCCTGACTGGATAATTGTAGACGGAGATTCCGCGATGCTTGTGGAATGTAAAGCAACACGGTTCTCGCGCGCGGCGTTATTGACAGGTGCGGAATCTGCGATCAACGACAGCTTGAAACAAGTTATCAAAGGCCTCGGTCAACTTGCTGATTTCAGAAATGCTTGCTTGGCAAAGCGGACGGGCATCGAGAAATTGAACAAATGCGAAACCTTCAGACCCGTACTTGTCACGCTGGAGCCCTTGTACTTAATCAACAGCCACTTCTTTCGCGAATATCTTGACGATCAACTGGCAGCACTAAACGTAAACTTGCCTTGGCGCATTCTTTCAGTCGACGAGTTAGAAAAGTTACAGCCCTACTTAGCCCAAGGCCTAAGCTTAAACAAGGTCATTGAAGATTTGGAAAACAAGACGTTTGAATCGTTGTTGAGCGAACTCCTCAGTGAGACAGGATTGACGTTTAGAGACTCATTTCTTTACGAGATTTCTTATGAGCTGTATCGGCGACTCGGCGTTGCAGATCGGATCGAGATGGATCAAAACAGCACCATTTCTAGCGCATCAGGAACTGCTTAGGCGTCCTGATGAACGATGATTCAAAGTTGTCTATGCAACAATTGAGAATTCCAGTTGCTCAAAAGTTAACGAGGGTACCTTAGACAACGTGCAGTTAATGCCTATGGTGAAATAGATGAAGAACGGAATTCAATACTTTATGTGGGGCTATCAGCCCAACTATCGCATTCACGTAAAAGTAGCAGCCGAGTTCGCTCTAGAAAGGATAGATGTGCGGTCAGATCCTCAGGTGTTTTTGGTCGGCATTCTTGATGAAGCGAAACCCAATCGATATCCGGCCTGCGTCGAGCCCGAACATGAACACTGGATTGAGTCAGAAGCATTCAATGGCGCAGTCGAACTAGCTGCCTCATTACG
>JBBPID010000119.1:0-11060 GCA_038040505.1 Acidobacteriota bacterium
TGCTCCATTTCATATTTGTACTACAATTCTGCTAACTCAATTGATTCCGCTCGATCAACTCGACGTATTCCCACCGCAACCCGAAGGGTTCGCGGACGCCGCCGGCGCTGCTGCAGCCGGCGCCGGTTCCGTCCGGGGCGGAGCGGCGCCCTGATTCGGCGGAGCGGGTGGGCGTTCCTGTTTGCCGCCCCCTTTATGTCTCCTCGGGCCGAAGATGGTGAACATCTGGTTCCCTTCCATCCGGGGTCGCATTTCGACTTCGCTGACGTCCGCCAGGTCTTTCTCGAGTTTTTCCAGGATGCGGGCACCCAATTCCCGGTGGGTCATCTCACGTCCACGAAACCAGATTGTCGCTTTAACCTTATCGCCGCCCTGCAACCATTCGCGTGCATGCTTCATGCGATAGCTATAGTCATGCTCGTCCGTACCGGGGCGAAACTTAACTTCCTTAACCGTGATGACGACCTGCTTCTTCTTCGCCTCGTTCGCTTTCTTCTTCGCGAGGTACTGGAACTTTCCATAATCGATAATCTTGCACACCGGCGGGTCGGCATTGGGGGCCACCTCGACCAGGTCCATGCCTTTCTCTCGCGCGCTGCGAATGGCCTCGCGGGTGTCCATTACCCCGAATTCTTCGCCGTCTTCGGCGACAACGCGCACTTGTGGGACGCGTATGCGTTCGTTAATGCGCGTGGCCGGCGCGCGACGATGGTCCGGACGACCACGGCCTCGAAAACCTGTAGCTATTGCTGCACCTCCTCAGTTATGGGTTTCAAGTTCCAAGTTTCAGGTTTCAAGTTAGCGGAGATTTGTTTTCCAACTTGAAACCTGGAACTTGAAACTTGAAACTAGCTGTTTGTTAGCGCGCGCGTCTCGACTAATCGCCGCGCCATTTCTCCAAATTCGTTCAGCGACATCGCACCGAGGTCGCCTTTGACTCTTTCGCGGACCGCGACTTTTTCTTCCTGCATTTCGCGGTCACCCAGCACCAGCATGAATGGGACTTTCTGTAATTGGGCGTCCCTAATCTTAGCCCCGATCTTGTCGTTGCGAAGATTGACTTCCACGCGCAAACCGCCCGCTCGCAACTGCGCGGCGACGCTTTCAGCGTACTGGTTGATTCGATCGGTGATGGGCAGCACCGTCACCTGCACGGGCGCCAACCACATCGGAAAAGCTCCAGCGTAATGTTCAATGAGCACACCAAAGAACCGTTCAGTTGATCCAAACAGCGCCCGATGAATCATAATCGGTTGATGCGGTTTGTTGTCCTCACCGATATATTCCAACTGAAAGCGCTCCGGCAAATTGAAGTCAAACTGTACGGTCGTCAATTGCCACAGACGCCCGATCGAGTCTTTCACTTTGATATCAATCTTCGGCCCATAGAACGCCGCCTCGTCTTCCATGCGCTCATAGGGCAGGTTTTGCTCTTCCAGGGCGTCGATTAGAGCGCTCTCTGCGCGCGCCCAATCCTCATCGGCTCCGAGGTACCTCTTCGTTGAATTGGTTCCCCTGACCGACAGCTCGATCTTAAATTCATCAAAGCCAAAAGCGCCGAGCAGAGCAAAGGCAAACTGAATGCAACTGATTATTTCACTGCGCACCATCTCAGGCGTGCAGAAAATGTGCGCGTCGTCCTGGGTGAAGCCTCGCACCCGCATCAGCCCATGCAAAGTTCCGGATAATTCCGCCCGATAGCACGTCCCGAGTTCCGCATAGCGCAGCGGCAGATCACGATAAGAATGCTGAGCCGACTTGTAAATGCCGATGTGGAATGGACAATTCATCGGCTTGAGCCGGAACTCCGTTTCCTCCAACTCGGTCGGCGCGAACATCACGTCTCCATAGTTCTCTTCGTGGCCACTCAACTGCCACAAGGCGCGCTTAGCAATGTGCGGAGAAAAGACCAATCCGTATCCGCGCCGTTCGAGTTGTTCGCGCAGATAGTTCTCCATCTGATTGCGAATCGCGCCGCCTTTCGGGTGCCAGAGCACGAGACCTTGCCCGTATTCTTCCTGAATCGAAAACAGATCGAGTTCGCGCCCCAGCCGCCGGTGATCTCTCTTCTCAGCTTCTTCGCGTTGCTTCAGCCAGGCATCGAGCTCTTCGGGGGTAAAGAAGGCCGTACCATAGATGCGTTGCATCTGTGGACGTTCGGCATCGCCTTTCCAGTAGGCGCCGGCCAACGACAACAGACGAAAAGCGCGCAACCGGTTCGTATTCGGCACGTGCGGACCGAGGCAGAAATCGATAAAAGGCGATCCGTCAATATAGTAGACACTGACCACGTCGCCGGCTTTTTCATCGATTAGTTCGCACTTCAAAGGCTCTTCACGTTCGGCGAAGATCCGCAGCGCCTCGGCTTTCGCAATCTCGTCCCGGCGATAAGGCATGTTGCGCTTGGCGATGTCCCGCATCTTCTTTTCGATAACCGGGAGATCCGCTTCGGTCAGAGGCCGGGGCGCAATCACATCATAGAAAAATCCGTAACGAGGATCTTCAAGCAAAGCCGGGCCGATGCCCAACTTGGTGCCGGGGAAAAGCTCCAGGACGGCGGCCGCGAGCAGATGAGCAGTCGAATGACGCAGCACATCCAGGCCTTCCAGGGTTTGTGGCAGGACCGGTTCAATCTTTATGGCATCGCCGTTGGCGTCGGCGTCGAGCGCATAAGCCAGGTCAACCTCGCGGCCGTTGACCCGGGCCGCCAGCGCCTGTTTCGCGACGTCGCGGTCGAGCTTCTTTAGAGCTTCGGCCACAGTCGTGGACGCGGGCACTTGCACCGCCGCGCCATCTCTAAGTTGTACGTTGACGTCACTCATTGCCTGGAAACCGTGTAGCCCTAAAGCACATAGGCCTCTCGCACATCAGGCGGGAAACCCGCCCCCAGCGCGCGACCGTGCCGAACAAAGGAAGCGCCTTCGCTCCTTCTCATCACGATTTACGATTCAAGATTTACTAAAGCAAACAGATCGGATTCGATAGGAGCGCCTTCGCCGCGACCCCGACTTTAGCCGGGGTTCGGCAACTAAAATGTGAACCGAGTGAATGTTCGATTCATGGCGAAGGTCTTCCGGAGCATCCTATCAAAATTCGAGTCAGCCGAGCTTTTGGCTCGCCCGTCGCATTAATTACGAAGCCGAATCTTAACAGAGGTCTTCTGAGTCACGCAAGCAGCAGGACATTCGAATTCGATGATTAAGGGCCTGTTAACACCCGGCGAATGGACGGATATACTAGCGCGGATTAGATGGCTCGGCGCGCGATGGCTGTGCGGCTTCGCCGCAGCACATTGCGGTAAGCCTCAGGCTTACCGTCTGGCGGGCCCTTAATAGTTGGAGAGGCTATGCCTTCGGTATCTGCCGTCGGAGGCGGAGCCTCGACAAAAAACTACATCGAACGGAAAGCCGGGGGCTTTCCGCAATGTGCTGCGGCAGAGCCCGCCATCAGGCAAGTCTTAGATCCATTTGAAGGAGAAACAGATGACTGCAGGACGACGTTGGTCAACCGCAATGGTTTTTGTTTTGGTTCTGAATGCCGGCCTGTTGATTCAAATTCCGGCCCAGACATCCCCGAAGAGCAAGCAACCAATCTCGCTCTCGAAAACACAGCCATCCGCCAACACCAGCGCGTCCGATCTCAACGCTGACGACAAACAAGTTGAAAGCGAGATGCGCCCGATTATCGAATACTACGTGGTCGATAGAGGGAGCTTGTTCCGTTCTTATCCGGTTACTAGCTCGTCCGCGCGTCAGGAGCGCTTGCGAAAGTTCTACTCGGACGCGTTGGAGCGAATCAAGGCCCTCAATTTCGACGGCATGAGCCAGGAAGGCAAAGTTGATTACGTTCTTTTCAGAAAGCATCTCGAATACGAGTTGCGGCAGCTCGACATTCACACCCGGCAAGTTGGCGAAATTGCCCAGTTGGTTCCCTTCGCCCCACGCATTACTGAGCTCGAAGAGGCCCGCCGCCGCATGGAACCGATTGATTCAGCGAAGGCGGCCGCCGCTCTAAATGATTTGCGTAAACAGCTCGAGAGTACTCGCAAAGCGGTCGAGTTGGGTCTGACTCCGCAACGCCCAGTCGAAGCCCGCACAGAGGGTGTTGAGCCAATCAAGGTAAAGAAGACCCTGGCCTTCCGCGCGGTGGGCGCGACCAACAATCTGCGGGCCTCTCTGCGCAGCTGGTACACGTTTTATTCCGGTTACGATCCGGTTTTCACCTGGTGGAACGAAGAGCCCTACCGAGCGCTGGATCAGGCTATGACCGCTTACGCGAGTTTCCTGGGTGAGCGCGTGGTTGGCTTACGCCCCGAAGGAGCACCTACCGCCGGCGGCCCGGCGGCCACCCGCGGACCAGGTACCGGGACAGGACCAGGAGGCCAGGGGCAAGCACCGCAACGCACCGTGCCCACCGCGCGAGCCGGGGACACCAGCGACATCGTCGGAGACCCGATTGGCCGCGAAGCGCTGCTGAGCGAACTTGAGTCGGAGATGATTCCCTACACGCCCGAGGAGTTGATTGCGATCGCCGAAAAGGAAATGGCCTGGTGCGAACGCGAAATGAAAAAGGCGGCGAAGGATCTCGGCTACGGTGATGACTGGAAGAAAGCTCTTGAACACGTAAAGAACCTGTATGTCGAACCGGGAAAGCAACCCGAGATGATTCGCGATTTAGCCCTGGAAGCGATCAAGTTCGTCGACGATCACGATTTGATCACCGTGCCACAACTGGCTCGCGACAGTTGGCGCATGGAGATGATGTCTCCCGAGCGCCAGCTGGTCAGCCCATTCTTTCTCGGCGGCGAAGTGATCCTCGTCTCGTTTCCGACCAACACCATGTCACACGAACAGAAGATGATGAGTATGCGCGGGAACAACCGGCACTTTGCGCGCGCTACTGTTTTTCATGAGCTGATTCCCGGGCACCATCTGCAGGGATTCATGAATGCTCGATACAAACCGTATCGCGCCTTGTTCTCGACACCTTTCTGGAGTGAGGGCGGCGCACTCTACTGGGAAATGCTGTTCTGGGATCTGAAGTTTCCAAAGACGCCTGAGAACCGGATCGGAATGCTTTTCTGGCGCATGCACCGGTGCGCGCGCATCATCTTTTCGCTCAGCTTTCATCTTGAGAAGATGACGCCCCAGGAATGTATAGACTTTTTGGTGAATCGCGTCGGGCATGAACGCGACAACGCGACCGCCGAAGTGCGGCGCTCATTTGACGGAAGCTATGGGCCTCTCTACCAGATTGCTTATCTGATCGGCGGCCTGCAGTTCTACGCGCTCCATCGTGAGCTGGTCGATTCGCACAAACTGAGCAATAGAGATTTTCACGACCGGATCTACAAAGAGAACCGGATGCCCGTGGAGATGGTGCGCGCGATTCTTACGAAACAAAAGCTCACCCGCGACTTCAAATCAAACTGGAGATTCTACTCACTCGACCCCGGCAGGACTCAATGAGTTTCTGCCGAGATTCGGACTAAGGAAGGATTGATACTGAAGGAGGCGTGAGTGTTAACGGTTTAGCCAACGCGGTATTACGCCGCTTTGGTTGCTTAGTTTTTGGGCTAGGCTGAACCGGGGAATGTGTTGGACTGTTCTTACCGGTGGACGTTCCCAGTTGACCCGCGTCTGTCCGCGACGAGTGAACTGTGGCGTTTCCGCTCGCAGCCTTCTTCGCAGGTAACTGCGCCTGATCCACTACCACGCTGGAAACTTCGCCCCAGTGATCGTAAGCGTAGGAAGAAATGAAACCTGCGGCTAACAGGATTGCCAACAGAAGCACGACCACGATCGCACGGCCTCCGGTTCTGGGAATCAACAACCAATCATCACTGGGCCTGAGTATTGAATAGCTATCGAACGGATCGATCTCAGACCTTTGCGGATTCCTAACGACGGTAGTGCCGGCGCCGACAACACTGGACGCATCAGACATCGCCGCGAGCTGGAATTGCCCGAGGGCTTGCTTCTCTTCCCGCCCCACGTCGCTGAGCGCTTTTCGAAAATCGCTTGCAGTCTGAAAACGGTCCTCGGCTTCGACCGCCATGGCGCGCCGCAGAATGCCGGCGATCTCAGGGCCGACGGCAGAATGAATCTCATCGGCTGGTCTGAGCGGATCAGTCTGCGACTTTGCCAGCGCCGCCGCGCGGGCCAGCGCATCCGGGGGTTTGACTCCAGTAAGCAGGTGGTAAAGCGTCGCGCCCAACGCATAGATGTCGCTGCGCGGAGACGTGCCCTGATCCTGAATCTGTTCCAGCGGAGAATAGCGCCGCGTATAGCCAAAGATGCTGGCCGAGGAAGTCGCGGCTGAAAGCTCGGCCTCCTCGTCTTTTGCTAATCCAAAATCGAGCAGAGCGATCTGTCCGCTCGCCGTCAGCTTCAGATTGTGCGGTTTGATGTCGCGATGGACTATCTGGCGGTCGCGCGTGTGCAGATAGATGAGCGCGTCCAGCAACTGATCGGCCCAGACGATCACCTGATTGCGCGGAAACGGTCCCGGCTGAGTGACGATAATCTCGGCCAGGTCGGAGCCGGCGATAAACTGCATCACCAGAAAGGCGCGGTCGCCTTCGGTGAAGTAATCGCTGACCCGCGGCAGAGCCGGATGATGAAGCCGGGCCAGCAGACGGGCTTCCTGCTCAAACTGGCGGCGCAAACGGCTATCAAGGGAAAAGGTTTCTTTTAAGGCGACGGTTGTGTCCAATCGCTGGTCGACTGCTTCGTAAACTGCGCCCATGCCGCCGCTACCCAGCTTGCGAACAATGCAGTAACGATTCTGCAGCACCATGCCGGGCGTCAGCACAGACGGTTGGTCATTCGATTCGATGTCCGATGCGAGCGGTTCGTTATTCATGTGTCGAGAGTCTTCCGGCCACCGCACGGGCCTGTTAGAAGCGTTACGGTAGAAACGACGCTACCGGGCTTTCAGTTGGGATTTGTCTAGTTGAGGTTCGGGGGCTAACGGCGTGGTCGCCAACGATTACGGATGTGCCAGGGTCGCGGCGTCGTCCGGTCTTTGACTATACGATATTGGCAGAAGTGAAGACAAGGGTCCTGTCAAAATCGAATATTTTCCCATTTCTGGGAGCTTCTGGACTTCTGCGCCATCTACGAAAGGTTGTAACTCAGGAGCTCATCGCGGCGTATTTGCTGGTGAAAACCGAGAGCCATGTTAGACCTGCGCAATCCTCCCCAGGCCCCCCGGCCAACTCGAGAGTTCACAACTCTTAACATTTTTTTACCTGCACTTGACACAGCTTAATAGGCGAGGGCGTATATTCACGTCCGCATAACGCCAGACCAGCTCATAGAAGGTCGCCGATGAAATTGAAACAAAGAAGAATGCCAGGAGGCTTCAACCGGTTTCGCCTGATGCTCACGCTCGGGCTGGCGGTCCTCTTACCGGCGGTAGCCCTGATCTACGTCAACTTCAGCCAGTTGCGCGGTCTTGAACGCGACAAGGTCCTGGAAGCAGCCGTTCACCGCGATTTCCAGGATGTGTTGGCCATCACTGAAAAGAAGATCAACAAGAAGGCGTACACCATGGCCGAAGAGGCGCGCGACCTCTTCCCTTCTCCGGACGACGATGAGCAGGAAAAAGAGAAGAAACTCGATCTGATCCTGTCGCAGAGCCCATGGCTCTCGCATGCGTTTATCTATGATGAGAATGGGATCGTCTTTCGTTCAGGCTCTCAACAGAACAGCGATAAGTACATCCGCGAAGAGCATGAGCGCATGGCTGACAGCTACAAAGAATGGTTCAGCATGAAAGATGAGGGTAAGGACTACGTAGCCTTACTTCACAAGAAGTATCGACACATCTCCTTTTCCACCGGGCAGGTAAAGCGGAACATAGGCGAGACTTTCATGTCCACCGCTATGTTCGTGCTGCCGCAGGTTGCCACCGATCGCGTGGTGCTGGGAGGCGTCACCTTCGAGGGTTGTTATTTTAAGGGAAGTGTCTTTCCGAACATTCTCAATGAGATGGTCAGCGAGAGACAGACTGAGGGTGGAAACAAGTTAGCGATGATAATCTACCCATCAGAAATGGAAATGGGGAAAGAGCTTAAACCGGTGGCCACTGCCTCGTCAGGTTGGGGCGAAGGCAAACCTGAGGTTGCGCGAAAATTCGACGATGTCTTTCGCGGACTTTCGCTCGGCATTAAGTATCAGAATACCAGTGTCGCTGAACTCGGCCGGACCTGGGTCCATCGCAGTTTCCTAATCCTGGGAATTCTGTCATTGCTGATTATCGGCGGTCTGGTGCTGACCAAACACATCGTCGACAAAGAGATGGGTTTGGCACGGCTGAAATCGGACTTTGTTTCCAACGTCTCGCATGAGCTGCGCACGCCGCTGGCTTTAATCAGGCTGTACGCCGAAACGCTCGAGCTGGGACGAATTTCGACACGGGAAAAGAAACAGCAGTACTACCGGATCATTCGCAAGGAAAGCGAACGGTTGACCGCGCTTATCAACAACATTCTCGACTTTTCGCGCATCGAGGCAGGCCGCAAGGAATATGAATTCCGCGAGACCGATATCGCGGAGCTGGTTCACAACACGCTCGATTCATATCGTTATCAAATCGAGCAACAAGGCTTTGCGTTTGAGGAGAGTATTGCCCCGAACCTGCCCCCGGTCCGCGTGGACCGTGAAGCGATCGCGCGCGCTCTGGTGAACCTGGTCAACAACGCGTTGAAGTATTCGACCGATGAAAAATTCCTGGGCGTAAAGCTTTACCGCGAGAATGGGGTCTTGAAACTGGAAGTTGCTGATCGTGGCATCGGTATCGAGCGTCGCGATCAGTCGAAAATCTTTGAAAAGTTCTATCGGACCGGGGATCCGCTGGTGCATAACACCAAGGGGAGCGGTCTGGGCCTTTCGCTGGTGCGGCACATCACCCAGGCTCATGGTGGAGACATCGCGGTGGAAAGTACGCCAGGAAAAGGCAGCAAGTTTATTTTGTCGCTACCGGTTTCTGAAGCACCGGTGTCAGAAGCGAGCGCGAGAGCCGTAGCCGGCTCGTAAAGCAGATTGAGGACGTTTCGCATGATGAAGAAAAAAGTAAAGTTTAACGAGCCAGCAAATGGCGGCGCAATCGGGGGCCCGACCGACGCCGGCGCCTTTAAGGCCGGGTCGGTCACCGAACCCAATGGCAACCGGCGAACCCGGATCCTGATTGTTGAGGATGAACCCGCGATGGTGGCCGGCCTGCGGGATAACTTCGAGTATGAAGGCTACGAAGTGATTAGCGCCGCCGACGGTGCGGAAGGTCTCGAGCGCGCGCTCAAGGATGACCCGGATCTGGTGGTACTGGATGTGATGATGCCGCGAATGAGCGGTCTTGATGTCTGCAAGCAGTTAAAAACCCAACGCCCGTCAATGCCAATCATCATGCTGACCGCGCGTGGCCAGGAAATCGACAAGGTGGTGGGGCTGGAGTTGGGCGCCGACGATTATGTGACCAAGCCGTTCTCAATTCGCGAGCTTATGGCCCGGGTGAAAGCGGTGCTGCGACGGGTCGCGCCGCCGGCGCACGCCCAGGAGGTCTACCGGTTCAGCGACGTCGAGGTCAATGTTCGCAGCAACGAGGTGCTGCGCGCGGGAGCGCCAATCGATCTTTCAGCAAAAGAATTCGCCTTACTCGCTTACTTTGTCGCGCATCCCGCGGAAACACTTAGTCGGGATCGTCTGCTGGACGCAGTGTGGGGATATGAGAATTATCCGAATACTCGGACAGTCGATACTCATATCGTACATCTCAGGCAGAAGTTGGAACCAAATCCTGAGGAGCCGCGTTTCATTCTTACCGTGCACGGCAGTGGCTATAAATTCGTCGGTTGAAGATTGCTCAGTGTCTCCCCGTGAATCACGCGTCATAGACGCGTACCACCACCAAACTTTTTGAGGTCGACAATCATGGTGCAGTCAGGAATAAATAGCGGGTTAGGAGCCCGGCGCGCAATCGAGGTTCGATCTCCGGCCCGACGCCGCAGTCCCAGTCGAGCCGGTCGCCGCGAGCTGGAAGTTAAGCTGGCAGCGCTACAGCAGGACTATGCCGATCTTCACACGGCCATCTTTGAAGCAGCGCAAGTCCATCGGCGTCTTTGTGCGCCGCGTCTGGTGCGCGATGGCGACTTTGAGATTGCCAGCGAGATCTTTGCGGTGCGACACCTGCCGGGAGATTTTTTCACGATCAAAAAGTCCGGCGGCGAGGTGGTTCTGGCGCTGGGCGATATTTGCGGCAAAGGGCTGGCCGCGGGAATGTGGACTACACATTTGGTCGGCCTGGTCGGCGTGCATGCGACCGTTAACCCCGAGCCGGAAGCAATCGTCTCAAGGGTGAACCGCGACGTCTGTCGTATGGGCCCGGTGGCCCCGCTGGCCAGTCTGTTCCTCGCGAAACTTAATCCCGCCACTGGAACTCTTCATTACTGCAGCGCCGGACATCCTCCCGCCTTCCTCCTGCGCTCCGGGGGCAAGCTGGAATTGCTTTCGGAAGGCGGGTTGTTGCTGGGTGTCACTCCGGGTGCTCCTTATAAGAGTGGGCGTATCCATCTGAGTGCCGGCGATGTGCTGCTTACTTACTCAGACGGCATTCTCGAAACCTGCAACGACGCAGAAGAGGAGTTTGGCTACGCGCGTCTGGAGACACAACTGCGCAGTGCCCAAACCGGCTCGGCGGATGCGATGCTGTTCTCTGTCTTAGGTGCGGTTCAGGACTTTGCCGCGACTCGGCAGCTGGCGGACGACATGTCACTGGTCATCGTCCGGCGCAGCCCTCAGATCCACTAAGAGTCTGAGTCAGGAATCCCGGGTGCTGCGGGCTTAGGATCGGTTTGCCCAAAAAGTCTTGGGTGGCGCTAAATGCTCTTTATTGATCGCTTGCTCACGCCACATGTAGCTTGCATATTGAAGAAGCAGCGGAGCAGCGGCTGTAGTTAAGCCCAAGGCGAGGCTCTGCGAGCCTTGGGTTACCAGCAAACAAAATCTTACGGGAGCCGCGGAGCAACTGTGTTGAAAGTCAACCAGAAAGTGAGCGGACAT
>JBBPID010000014.1:0-77641 GCA_038040505.1 Acidobacteriota bacterium
GGAGGATGTGTTCGCCTATTATGGCGGCAAGAAGCGTTTTGGCCAGGCCGTGCAGGTGCAAACGGGACGTATCTTTATCGTGATCATTACGGTGCTCGCTTACATTGTAGCCCTGCGCGCGCCCGAAACGATTTTTGAGCTGGCGATTCAGTATGCCTTTTCCGGTTTTGCCGCGCTCTCGCCGCTGTTGGTAGCGGCGCTGTTCTGGAGGGGAAGCACCAAGTGGGGCGCACTGGCTTCCACCGTCTGGACTGCGTTGGCAGTTACGACCGTGGCTATCTTCCAATCAGTCGTCCCGGCGCCGGCGCCCGGGCCTCCGAGCGTAATCTGGTCCGTCGCCGGAACTGAACTTCTTTCCCGCACACCGGGCGGCACGGCGGTCTTCGGGTTCATGCCCGTAGTGCCGATGGTGCTGATCTCCGTGCTTTTGATGATTGTGGTTTCGCTGATTACGGCTAAACCGAAACCATCAACTCTGGCCAGGTATTTTCGAACCTAAGACAATGAAAAAAATAATTCTGCTGGTGTCGGCACTCGCGTGCTGTGGGATTTCTGTCAGCGCTCAAACTAAGTCGGGTAAAACGGCGACAGCCGGACCACAGAAGAGTGAGTCCGCGCGCCGGCGCGCCGTCAGGCTGGAAGGGTCTCAGCCGAACGGCCTGTTCTCGCCGGCAATCGTGGCTGGAGAACTGGTTTTCACTTCGGGACAAATTGGGATGGATCCCAAAACCAGCCAGCTCGTTCAGGGCCTCGAAGAACAGACCAAACAAGTCTTCCGAAATCTCGCGACCGTTCTGGAAGCTGCCGGCAGCAGTACCGAACACATCCTGAAGGCGACCGTGTTCCTCGCCGACATGGCGGACTATAACGCCATGAACGATCTGTATCGCACTCAGTTCAAGGGAGATCCTCCGGCCCGCACGACGGTGCAGGTGGCGCGCCTGCCGCGCGACGCGCGGATCGAGATTGAAGTGGTGGCGATTAAGAAGGAGTGATCATTTTCCATATCACATTTCTCATTTGTCATTGTTTCGTGTGATTTCGTGGATCGTCTGGGTGGACTTTGAGATGAAGCGATCCACGAATTAACACGAACCGACACGAACAAATGACCAATGAAAAATGTCAAATGAGAAATGGAAAATTATTCTAACGGTTGATTTGTGAGTGATTGGATCAGTACGAAACTGGGCAGTTGTTCACCCAAAGCAATAAAGCCGCCCATCCTGGGCGCCGATCACCACGCGGTTGTTGGCGATTGCCGGCGAAGAAGAAAACGGCGCGCCGGCGTTGAACTCCCAAAGCTTTGCTCCGGTGGTGAGATCCAATACATAAAACTTGCCGTCATTCGAGCCGATGAAAACTCGCCCGCCGGCAATCGCGGGCGATGACTCGACCCGGGCGCCGGTGGTAAAGGTCCAGACGGCTTTTCCCGCCGTGGTTATTCCGTGCACGAGCTTATCGCGTCCCCCAAGCACGACGTAGTCGTTCGTGACGGCTGCCGATGAATAGAAAGGGAAGTGTCGCGTCGGATGCTCGTATCGCCACAAAATTTTGCGCTCGGCCAAACCGACCTTCACTACGTCGTTATTGAAGGTGCCGTAGTAAGCCGCGCCGCCGAGCAAAGCGGGAGAAGCTCCGGTGTAGGCCCCGGAAGCCACGCTAAAGACCTGCCGTCCGTCGCTAATTCGGATGGCGCGAAAAACTTCATCGCAACCCGCAATGAACGCCAGGCCATTTGCGACGCTGGGAGTCGCGTGGACCGGCCCGTTGGTCTTGAATTTCCAGAGGACAGCTCCGGTGCGCGTCGAAAGACAGTAGAGGTGCTGGTCGTACGAACCAATCAGGACGCGATCACCGACGACCACCGGTGACGATTTGATTTCACTGCCGGTCTTATAAGCCCAAAGCTTCCTGCCGTCCGAGGCATTGATGGCGTTGAGCCAACCGTCAAGATGGCCGACGTAAACCACGCCCGAACTGTAAGCCGGAGAGGATTCGCCGATCGGGCTATTGGTGGTGAACTTCCAGTAGACGGCGCCGTTCTGCAGATTCAACGCGACCAGTTCGCCCTTCTGAGAAGCGACAAAGACCGTTCCGCCAACAATCGCCGGCGAGGATTCGATCGAATCGCCCGCGTCGAAGGTCCACAAGTGTCTCAAGTTCTGCGGGACTGCCGACTGCGAGACTCCGGTCAGTTGAGGATTGCCGCGAAACTGCGGCCAGTTGGAGGCGGGCGCATCCTGAGCTGCCGCTACGAAAGGAAAAAGTAAAAAGGCAAAAGTAAAAAGTAAGAACGGAAAATTGAAACGGCAGGAGACGAGGCGCAGGAGACTATTCATTTTCCACATCACATTTCTCATAATTATTTTCGTGTAACTTCGTGTGACTTAGTGGATCGTCCTCGGTTTCTTGCCCAGCTAAACGATCCACTAAGTCACACGAAATGACACGAAAACAATGCGCGAATGAAAAATGTCAAATGAGAAATGAAAAATGGGTCGTTAGTTTCATCTGTCATTGCCGTCACTCCGATCCTTAGAACGCACTCTCGTAAACTTCCAGCGCTCCGGCTAAATCGAATGGCCGCGGGTTAAAGCTTCCGGTCCATTGCCTGGCTGCTTCACCTGCCAGCAGCGGCAGATCAACGTGCTCCACGCCGGCGTCGCTCAAACTGCTTTGAAGCCCGGCGGCCGTTGCGAGTTGTTCGAGGCGGCGGGCCAACGCCTCGCTCGCTTGATCCTGATCAGCTCCCGAATACACACCTGCCAACTTCGCCAGCTCGGCGTAACGCTCAGCTGCCACCGATTTATTCCAGCGCACGACTGCCGGCAGCAACATCGCCAGCGCCGCTCCGTGTGTCGTGCCATAGTGCGTCGTCAAAGGGTTAGCGCACGCGTGGGTCGCTCCCAGCATTGAGCTCTCGATGGCCATCCCGGCGAAGTAGGCGCCGAGTTGCATCGCACTCCGCGCCGCCAGATCGTCCGGCCTTGCCAGCACGGCTTCAAAGTTAGGCTCTAACAATTTCCAGGCTTCGCGGGAAAAGACTTCGGAAAGTGCGTTTCGTTTCGTCGTCACATAGGTTTCGACAGCATGAGTGATGGCGTCAAAACCGGCGGTGGTGGTAATTGCTTTTGGTTGAGATAGGGTGAGCTTTGGATCGAGTAAAGCCACGCGAAAAGCCGCCTTGGGATCGCCGCAGGCCATCTTCACATGCGTCTCAGCGTCAGAAATGACGGCATAGCTTTGCGCCTCGCTGCCGGTTCCCGAAGTGGTAGGGATCCCAATCATCGGCAGCATTGGTTTCGACGCTTTGCCATAACCGAGGTAATCGGGCATTCGTCCGCCGTTAGTGAGCAGGAAGTTAATTCCCTTGGCGCAATCAAGCGAGCTGCCACCGCCGAGCCCGATGATCGAATCGATTTCGAGGGTTGCGGCAAACGCACTGCCGGCTTCAATGACCGCGCTATCCGGGTTCACATCGAAGTCATGAAAGCGGATGACCTCGATCCCTTCCTGCTGCAGCGGCTCGAGAGCTTCATCAACATGGCCGGAAGCTACCAGACCACGATCGGCAACCAACAATGTCCGGCCGAAGCGCAACTCCGCCGCCAACTCTCCAAGGCGCTTAATTGATCCGGCCCCGAACACCATCCGCGTCCGGAATTGAAAATCGAAAGGTTGCATTCTGAAAAGAAGTGATCCGAACGGCTCCGTTAGGAGCCGAATGTTTATAGCCTTCGGATTCTCAGATAAGAACGAGCTCCGTTAGGAGCGTCACATATTTCGCTCCTACGGAGCGTTGAAGGGAACTCAGCCGCTTATCACTTCGCGGCAGCAGCCGGCTTCGGCTCACTTAGGGCATAAAGCTGGTTGCGGTTGCTGATGTAGAGCACTCCATTCGCCGGCACCGGTGTGCTATAGACAGAGCTGCCCATATTTACCTCGCTCAGTACCTTCTTAACTTTTCCCGCCTGCAGGATGGTGACGTCGCCGTCCTCATCGCCGAGGTAAAGCTTTCCATCAATCAGCACCGGAGAGCCCCAGACCGCGGCAAACATGTCGTGGACCCAGTAAACCGCACCGGTTTTAGCGTCGAGGCAATGAAGGAATCCGCTGAAGTCTGCTTCATAAACGATGCCGTCTTTGATCGCCGGAGTCGAAATCGAACGGCGGATCTTATCGTAGTGCCAGACCACGCCGGTCTTGGTAATGTCGCCTCGTTTGGTCGCGTCGATGCAGTACATGTGGCCGACGCCTTCACCGTGTTCCGGGTCCTGGCCGTTGGCAATGTAAACACGATCTTCATAAACCACCGGCGTGCTGATCAATTCATTGCGCGTTTTGGGCCAAACGGAGTCCTTCGGATTGGTATCAAACTCCCAAAGCTTCTTTCCGGTCAGCGCTTCATAACCTCGAATCCAGCCATCACCCTGGGCGTGGATCACCTGGACCACGCCGCCAATTGTGCCGACCGTCGGCGAGGACCATTGCCCGTGCAGGATCTTGTCGAAAACCGAGTTGTCCTCCCAGACGAGTTTTCCTGTCTTCTTGTTGACGGCGATGATAGCCGGGGATTTCGGTGAGGGAATGTTGACGTGACTCTCGTCCTGTCCGTTCGACGTGCTGACAAAAATCAGATCGCCGTACATGACCGGCGACGAGTTGGCCAGGTTATGCGGGAGCGAGCCGACTTGTTCGATCATGTCAAAGCGCCAGACGACGTCGCCATTGGTTTCGCCGGTGAGCTTTTCGTCCGTCACCGGTCCGTCATTTTCTTTGTCGCGGAAACCCTGGGTATCCAGACACATCAACTCGGCCCGGTTCGAGACATAGTAGAGACGATCACCTTCAACCAGCGGCGAGGAGGCGATTCCCTGATACGGCCAGTCGTTAACGCGGCCGGCCAACAGTTTGTCGTGGACCATTTGCCACATGAACTGCCCATCCGACTCGCGAAAGGCCATGATCACGCCTTTGTCTCCGGTAATCTTCGGATCGCGAACGCCCTCGTTGTTCGTGCCGATGAAAACCATTCCGCCAGCGACCACCACGTTGCCATAGGTCTGCGAGCCCAGGGCGGCCACCCACTTCACGTTGACCTTCTTGGCGACGTCCCAACTGGTAGGAATGCCCTTCATGTTGGAAACCATGTTGCGATCAGGGGTGCCGCCCCACATCGGCCAATCGCCCGAACCGGGATCGGAAGCGGAAGCGGTGGGCAGTGGGCTGTGGGCGGAAGCAATAGTGGGCAGTGAGCTAATTGTAGTGGGCAGTGGGCTGTGAGCAGTGAGCAGTAAGCTGCATGCTGCGGTCAAGACAGTGGCCGTAACGATTGCTTTGATTGAAAACTTCGATTTAGTTTTATTCATTATGATCATCCTCGACTTCAACTAACCTTCGTTTGTGTTCCTCTACTGCTCACTGCTCACTGCTCACTGCCAACTGCCCACTGCTCACCACTCACTTGTTCGGATAGACTTTCAAATTATCGAAATAAAGCTCAGCCAGCGCGCTTCCGAAAATTCCCGGCGCGCCCTGGCGATTAGGAAGTGGATCGACGCGTTCGATCGTCCAGGCGGTCGGTTCCGGGTCGCTTGCCAGCCAGACTTTTCCGCGTGCGCGCGTCTTGCCGTCGGGAAGATTCTCGACCTGAAGCTTCATGCGATACCAGGTGTCGGGCTTCCACGCGAAAGGCACCGTCACGGTGCGAACGGTCTCAGGTTGCCACGGCTCGAGGTGAAGCATCTGGCTGTTGCCGTAAAGGTTCAGCACGTACCGTTGCGCGATCACGCCGCCGTCGCCCTGCTGGCGGCGCGCCTGCGACGCGCGGATGTCCGCCTCAACCGTGTAATTCGAAAGATCGGAAGGTCCGAAGTAGGCGCGGGCGCGGCTTAAAAGCGAAGAGCCCTCAGTCGTCTTCACCAGCACTTTCCGGCCTTCGAGTTCGCGCACCGCAAATTTCAACGTCGCGTTGACCCACAGCGGCGGCACCGAATTCACGGCCATCGCATCAAAGTCCTCGCTCCACGGCAGCGGCGTAAAGACGCGGACACTGGCGGTGCCGCTGACGCTTCCGACTGTGGCCTTTACCAGACCGCCCTGGGCTCCTCCGTCGGTCGCTGCCACAAACTGTCCGTTATTAATTGTTCCCTTCAGTCCTTCGAGAGACCAGGTCGCCGCCTGCTCTTCACGAATGAAAGTACCGTTTTCGTCAAAGAGCCGGACCCGAAAACGGGCAGTGTCGCCGGGCTTCAGAATCAGCTCAGTCGGAAAGACCTGCACGTGTGTAGCCGGGCGATTTGGATTTGGCAGGCCTTCGACCGGAGCCGGTTGGTTCGCTGGAGTGTTTGATTTCTTGCCGATGCAATAGAGATTTGACTCACTGACAAAATAGATTCGACCATTCGCCACCGCGACTGACGCGATGATCGCTTCCGGCAGCGCTTCGGTGCCGAGTTGATCCTGATCGAGGATTTCACAGCCCGTCGCTGTCGGTTTGAGGATGAAGAACTTTCCATTCTCAGTCCCCACATAGAGCTTCCCATCAGCCAGGACGGGGGAAGCCTTTTGAATGGTGCCGAGATTCTGCAACCAGAGTCGCTGACCCGTATTCACGTCAAAGGCGGCCAGGTTCGCGCTGTTGTCGATTTGATAGAGACGTTCGCCATCAATCAGCGGAGAAGAGAATCCGCCTTGCCAGCCAAAGACGCTCCACTTGACCTGCTCTTTTTTCAGTTCGCCTTTGGCACTCGCATCCACCGCAACCATCAATCCCATCTCACTGGACTGCAGGTTCTCTTCGCTGTGTGTCAGGACCGCTGTGGTGCCGCGCACGACCACGCCGGTGTTGACGCCCCGCTTGCTGATTTCGTACTTCCAAACCATCTCGCCGGTTTGCGGCTTGATTGCGTAAACCACGCCGTCACTCGCGCCCTGAATCAGGAGACGCATTCCGTTGACGGTCGCGATTACGGGCGGGGCATAGGTCGTGTCGTAGGGCCGGCCGCCCGGTGCGCTGACCCACATGGTCTCGCCGGTGCGCTTGTCGAACGCCATGAACCGGTGCGCGCCACGAGCATGCGCGCCCCAGCCAAAAGTGATGCCGCTCAGGATGAGCAAATCGCCATCGATGATGGGCGAGACGGTGCGGCCGCCGTGAGTGGTCAGCAAACCGAAGTCTTCGCTTAGGGAACGCTCCCAAATCACCTTGCCGTCCCTGGACAGTCCCAGGAGCGAGCCCCCGACGCCGAGCGTGTAGACATTTCCGGTTGCCGGATCGCCGACGGGCGACGCCCAGCCCACGCGATGAGGGGGCACGTCGCTCAGAAAAACATTAAAGCGATGTTCCCAGATCAACTTTCCAGTGTCAGCGTCAAAGCACATCACCCGTTCCTGCTCGGTCTCGCCCTTACCGGCCGTGTTCTGGAGATAGACGCGATTGTTCATGACGATCGGGGCCGACCGTCCGCCGAAGGGTTGTTTCCAGGCGAGATTCTCGCCGGCGGGCGACCACTTTGCCGGCAGGTTTTTTTCAGCACTGATGCCGTCGCGCGCGGGTCCGCGCCAGTCTGCCCAGTCACTCCCGGCGACGGATACTGCCAGGAAAAGAATGACGATGAGATGTAAGTAGTTAAAGGGACGCTTCGTCATGTGATCTCCATGCCAGACAAGAGTGGCACGCCCATCCTGTGCGTGGTGCCACGAGCCACTTCCCAACAATTCGAGCTTGCAACCTTAGAGATGTAAAATACGTAAACCTGCGTTGCAGAGATTCAGTTTTTTCTTTCGCCAAACCACTAAACGTGTTTGAATGTACCATCTAGCCGACGAACTCCAAAAGCGGGGAGAGGTTTTATGAAGTTGAAGCACGCAGCCGCAGTCCTGCTGTCGTTTTTGCTGATTTCGCCCACTGTCTTCGCCCAGGACGCGAAGCAGAAACTCAATGACGAGTTCTGGGAAGCTGTCCGCAAGGGGGACCTGGCAGCGGTTACGGCGCTGCTCGATAAGGGCGCCGATGTTAACGCCAAATTTCGCTATGGCTCCACGGCCCTCTTCAAGGCCGCGGAACGCGGTCATACCGAAATTGTTAAGCTTTTGCTGGCGCGCGGCGCCGACGTGACGGTCAAGGACACTTTCTACGGCGCTACCGCCATGACCTGGGCGTTGAGCAACGGCCACGTTGAGACCATCCGGGCGCTGCTCGAAAAGGATTCGTCAGGTGTTGACGACGTCCTGATGACCGGCGTGCGAGAGGGAAATGTTGCGTTAGTCGAGGTGGCCCTGGCCAAAGGCGGGGCGAAGGCGGAAACCCTGACGGCAGCGCTTGCCGCCGCGATGAACGACAAAGAGAAATCCGCGATCGCGGATATGCTCAGAAAAGCCGGCGCGGTCCCGCCGGTTGAGATTGAGTCAGCGACGCTGCAAACGTATGTGGGTCGATACAAGAACGAACAGGGGATCGAACTGAGCCTAACGGTTAAAGACGGAAAGCCTTTTCTGACTGCTCCGGGCGGCCAACCGCCATTCGCGCTGATGGCGATTGATAAGACGAGCTTTCGACCGACGGCCTTTGAAGGTTTGGTCGTGACCGTGAATATCGAAGGGGGCCGCGCCGCGAGTCTCTCTGTGAAGCAGGGAACCAATACCACAATTTTCAAGCGTGTCGAAGAAACGAAACAGTAGTAGTGGGCGGTTGGCAGTGAGCAGTGAGCAGTCGGCAGTGGGCAGTGGGCAGTGAGCAGTGAGCAGTGAGCAGTTTCGAAAAGCGGCATAGCCGAATCCTATTCCAGGAAACAAATTATGAAGCGACTAACTCTCTTTCTCCTGATTCTATCTTTCGGTTCTCTTGACGCGCGCGCGCAAAACTGGTCGCAGTTTCGCGGGCCGGGCGCCTCAGGCGTAGTCGAAGGGCAGCCCACTTCGGTCAACTGGAACGCGGAAAAATCCGTCAATATGCGTTGGAAGATTTCGGTGCCCGGCCTGGGACACTCGAGCCCGATCGTCTGGGGAAACAAAATATTCGTTACCACTGCGGTGACGAGCGCGGCCAAGGACGAGACTCGCTATGGTCTCTTCGGCGACGTGGCGCCCGTAAAAAATGATCCAAAGCACACCTGGAAGGTTTATGCCCTTGATAAGCAGACCGGGAAAATCCTGTGGGAGCGAATAGCTTACGAAGGATTGCCGAAGGTCAAAAGGCATCCTAAATCCACTCATGCTGATTCCACGCCGGTCACGGATGGAAAATACCTGATCGCTCTGTTCGGATCGCACGGCCTCTATGCTTACGACCTGAACGGAAAGCTTTTGTGGAAACAGGATCTGGGCGTGCTCGACGCGGGCTGGTTCTACGATCCCGACTATCAGTGGGAATACGGAAGCTCGCCGATCATCTATCGCGATCTGATCATCATCCAGGCGGACGTTCAGAAAGATTCTTTCATAGCCGCCTACCACATCAAGACCGGGAAGCTCGCCTGGAAAACGCCGCGCGAAGAGATTTCGAGTTGGGGGACGCCCACGGTCTACGAAGGGAAAACCCGGGCTGAACTGATCACCAACGGCTCGAAAGCCATCCGTGGCTACGATCCTTTAACCGGTAAAGAGTTGTGGCGACTGACTCCGAATTCAGAGGTCACCACCCCAACTCCGATTGTGGCGCACGATCTTATATACGTGACTAGTGGCTATCGCCCGATTCAACCGATCTATGCAATCCGGCTGGGTGCGTCGGGAGATATCACGCTCAAGGACGGAAAAGAATCGTCCGAACAAATCGCGTGGAGCAAAACCCGTGGTGGCCCCTACATGCCGACGCCAATTGTGTATGGCGATGTTTTTTACACATGCTCAAATCAGGGCGTGCTGACGGCTTACAACGCCAAGACCGGCGAGCGACTCTATCAGGAGAGACTTGGCGGCAAGGGCGGCGCGTTTACCGCCTCGCCGATCGCCTCGGATGGCAAGATTTATTTGTCGAGCGAGGACGGCGACATCTTTGTGGTGAAGGCTGGTCCCAAGTATGAGCTCTTGTCGACCAACGCCGTTGGTGAGGTGATGATGGCGACGCCGGCGATCTCCGACGGGCTGGTGATCGTGAGAGGAGTCAATCACCTCTTCGCCTTCGGCGAAGGAACGAAAAAAGCCTCTAACCCGGAATAGATTGATCGAGATGGGCTCCGAGTCGCTGGCGTATCGGAGGCAAGGAGCGCCGCTAGTACGCTGATTGGAAAATTTGTGTTTGTCCGCTTGGGGTAAGAACGATCCACGAAATCACACGAAACGGCACGAACAAGCAACTCGCGGTTCGTGTATTTCGTGGATATCTTACCGCCGGCAAAAGCAAAATAGGGCATTGACTCGCGCGGCGAATACAGGGCTTCCGGTTGGTCCGCAGTCTTACTTGAATGTTAATCCGATAAGAACAAAAGGAACCGCATAATGAAAACTTCTTCGACACTCAGAATTCCCCTCGTGATCGCTCTTATTTCGTCTCTGACGTTCTTAAGCACAACTGCCTGGGCTGCTAATTGGCCGCAATGGCGAGGCCCGGGAGGCATGGGTGTCTCAACCGAAAAGAACCTGCCTGCCGAATGGAGCACCACCAAGAACATCAAGTGGAAAACGCCCATCGCTGGGCGCGCCCACTCTTCGCCGGTCGTTTGGGGAAACCGAATCTTTTTGACCACCGCGATTGAAGGACCAGTGGTGCCGGGCGCCAAGGCCGTCAAGCACATGGATGGAGACAAGGAATTTCTGCATCCCGACAGCATCGGCGCCGATCGCAAACACACCTTTAAGGTGATTTGCCTTAGCGCCACCAACGGCAAAGTTCTCTGGGAACAAACCGCGTTCGAGGGAACGCCTTACGACAATTACCACCGCAAGAGCTCCTTTGCCGCTTCAACTCCGGCGACGGACGGCAAACTTGTCTTCGCCTTTTTCGGGACCGAAGGGCTCTATGCCTATGACATGAACGGGAAGCTGGCCTGGAAGGCCGACCTCGGCAAGCTGGGCACAGTCGGGATGGGGACGGGAACCTCGCCCATCCTGTCGGACAATTTCGTCATCGTGCAATGCGACGAAGAGAATGGCGCAGCTTCGTTCATCGTGGCGCTTGATAAGAAAACGGGCAAAGAGGCATGGCGCTCACCGCGCAAAATCCAGGTGAGTTGGGCCACGCCGATTCTGGTGACGACGGCCAAGCGATCGGAACTAATCACCAGCGGCACGGAAGCCATCATTGCCTATGATCCGGCCACCGGGAAAGAGCTCTGGCGGCACAAAGGCGTCGAGAGCAACGCCATTCCTTCGCCGGTGGCGAACCAGGAACTAGTCTTTGTCAGCGCGGGCTTTCCGGCCAAGATCGCGATGGCGATTCGCCTCGGCGAGTCCGGAGATCTGACTGATTCCAAGAACGTCATCTGGAAGTATGCCAAGGGCACTGCTTATGTGCCGTCGCCAATTTTGTATGGCGACTATCTCTACCTGACGACTGATCGGGGAATCCTGACCTGTCTCGACGCAAAAACCGGCGAGGTGAAATACGAAGGAGGCCGCATTCCGATTCCGGCCACCTTCACCGCGTCACCCGTCGCTTTCGACGGCAAGATTCTTTTGACCAGTGAGGACGGGGACACGTTTATTGTGAAAGCCGGGCCGAAACACGAGATTTTGGGGACCAATTCTGTGGGCGAGCCGGTCTATGCCTCGCCGGCGATTTCGGATCAAAAGATCTTTATTCGCGGCGAGCACAATCTCTACGCCATCGGGAATTGAGGAGTGGCACTGGCCCCAAATTTCACGGCGCATAGAGTACCGACTTTTAGTTGGGTTCTTCTCGTCGTCAGGACAAAGCCCGACTAAAGTCGGTACTCTAAAACCGCTTTTTCAAGTCGAGGTCGTTAATACAGTGGCGAGCCTTTTTTGTGGCAACCAGATTGCGACCGGTTCCCGGCGGAACATTTGGGGATCTCGGTACGTCTAACCAGTTAATAGATTTCCCGCTACAGCGTTAATAGGTTAGGTGCTATTGTGTTTGAATTAGGAATAGAGTGACACGGGCCCCCCGTGAACCACGCGCCAGATGCGCGGGCTACAAATAGAGTAAGTACTGCCATGTTTGAATCTCAAGAATCAACGCCCTGGTACCGTTCGGTTGCCGGCTTGATCGGCGCCTCAATCTTATTGCCGCCGGTTGGAATAGTTTTGCTGTGGACGCGACGGGGTACCGCACCTGCCGTAAAAGCTCTGGTGACGCTGGGCCTGGTGGCGCTCAGCGCCGGCTACGTCTTTCTCTTCATGCAACTGAGCCGGCGTTCGACCAACGCCCACTATGACGCGCTTGAGGCGAATCGCGCCCAGCAGGCTGCCCAGGCCGGCGCCTCTACGCAAACCGCTGCGGTTCCCGGTCAGCAAGCCGCGACTGCGACTGGTTCTCCGACCTTAAATCCGAACGAGACCGCCGCGGCGCACGCCGTCCGCAACTACTGGACTAATTTTCGCGGTCCCAATCGGGATGGCCGTTACGATGAAATGGAGGTACTAACCACGTGGCCCGCGCAGGGTCCGCCGCTGCTATGGAAACAGCCGATTGGGATCGGGTACGCCTCGTTTGTGGTCGCCGACGGTCGCGCGTACACGATTGAGCAACGACGCGGTAAAGAAGTGGCCGCGGCTTACGACATTAATACCGGACGAGAACTGTGGACGCAGAGCTGGAACGCCGACTACCGGGACTCAACGGGCGATGGTCCGCGCGCGACGCCCACCTGGGATGATGGCCGCCTATATGCGCTCGGCGCGACCGGTGAGCTGCGCGCTCTCGACGCCAAGACGGGCGCGGTGATCTGGGGAAAGAACATTCTTAGCGAAAACCAGGCTTCGAATTTGCCGTGGGCGATGGCTGCGTCACCGCTCGTGGTCGACGATAAGGTGATCGTGCTCCCCGGAGGGTCTTCGAACAATTCGGTTGTGGCCTATAACAAAATGACGGGCGCGCCGGTCTGGAAATCACAGGGCGATCGCGCGGCCTATGTTTCGCCGATGCTGGTGACGCTGGCCGGTCACCGGCAGGTCATCGTAGTCAGCGCGTCGCGCGTGTTTGGACTCGAACCCGGCGACGGCTCTCTGTTATGGAGCTACAGTTGGGGAACAGACATGGGAATCAACGTTTCCCAGCCGATCATCGTTGATAACAATCGCTTTTTCATTTCTTCTGGCTACGGCAAGGGCGCGGCCCTGGTCGAAGTTACCGGCAGCGGCAAGACCTTCAACGCCAAAACAATCTGGGAAAACGTGAACATGAAGAACAAGTTCAATAGTTCCGTTCTTCACCAGGGCTTTGTTTACGGTTTGGACGAGGGAATTTTGGTGTGCGTCGATGTCAACACCGGCGAACGCAAATGGAAAGGCGGCCGGTATGGATACGGACAAGTAGTCCTGGCCAGTGGCCACTTGATTATTTCGACGGACCAGGGTGAGTTAGTGCTGGTCCGGGCCACTCCCGATCAACTTGCTGAAGTTGCACGCTTCTCAGCCCTCCAGGGCCAGACGTGGAACTACCCAGCCATTGCCGGCGGACGTCTGCTGGTGCGTAACGGGACCGAAATGGCTGCCTACAATATCGCGCGCTAAAGAGAATCCGCAGATTACGCTGATTAAGAAAAAAGCAATCCACGAATCCACACGAAAGGCGCCTTTTCAGCGACTATTCGTGTTGTTTCGTGTGATTTAGTGGATCGCTTTTTACCTGGCTCAAAAGGAGTCCGAAAAGACTCTTAGCCATTTCTGAGTCTTATCTGCGTAATCTGCGGATAGCTACTTCCTGGTAAAGATCCGCTTAGCCTCGTACGAAGCATTAGGGCTGTCGACGTACATGGCGATGACCAGCTCGCCATTTGTAATTGTCCACTTACGCACCACCTGAGTAGTGGCCGGACCCTTAGGTGTTTCCGCGGTGGTCAGTTCGGTGATCAGAAACCCCTTGCCGTCCGGCATCCAACTGATCGTCCGCTTACCCTTCGGCGGCGTCTGTCCCGGGGGCGCCTGCGGCGTGAATTCCCGCTCCTGTCCGTCGAGCAGGTAAGTGTCCTTCACAGTCCTTTCGTTTCCCGGCTGAACCAGCTTCGTCTCAATAGTAATTTCGTTCGCCGTCTGAGTGACTGTCATCGTCTGGTTCATGTTGCCGGGCAGGCCGAAGCTTCTGGCCCGGTCCATCGACCACGACCCGTTGAAATCCGGTTTCTGCGCGAAGCTGACGCCGCACGCGAGTAGTAGTACCAGGGTTCCAAAAAGGGATTTCGTATTCATGTTTTCAACTCCTGATTAAGACGTAAACACTCCTGGAAAGACCGTGTCTATTATCGCCAGCAACCCTCGTGCTGTCGACTTTTGCTGTCGTTTTTTCAGCCCGATTCATCGCTAAACGTGCACTGCGTACCCAGCCGTAAAACGGCTGGGCTAGTAATCATTCAGGAAAGCCGCATGAATGCGGCTCGCGGCAAACGACTCTTTGATTTCTTCCTTGGACCACTTCAGACACGAAGGGGTTGGCCCTTTCTTTCAATTTTGACTAGCGCCAGCAGCGGCCCGGTCATGAAGGTCGTCACCAGCGCCATCAAGACCAGCATGGCGAATGCTCGCGCCGACAAGATGCCCGAATCATATCCGATGTTGAGCACGATGAGTTCCACCAAACCACGCGTGTTCATCAACACTCCCAACGCAAATGAATCCTGCCAGTTCATTCCGGTCCAGCGCGCCATCAGCATGCTCGCTCCCAGCTTTCCGGCAACGGCGACGATGATGATTACTGCGCACATCAGCCAGCTTTGCCAATCGTTCAACAGGCTGATTTGCATGCGCAGACCAGTAAAGGCAAAGAAAAGCGGTAGCAGCGCCGCCGCGCTAAACGCTTCGAGCTTGTCTTTGAGCAGGTTGCACAGCCCCGATACTGATGACAACACCACTCCTGCCAGGAACGCGCCAAACAAAGCATGAATACCGATCGCTTCGGTGAGCAGCGCGCAGGCAAATACGAACGCGAGGGTGGCAGCGACCACACCTCGAGTGCGTTCGGACCAGTTCGGCCTCGCCGATAAAAGGCGACCCAGCTGCGGCTTGATGAACAGGAGCATGACGCCGATGAAGACCAGCGCCAGCGCAATCGTGAGAAACGCTGCGGCAAGTCCGTCTGATTTCGCGACTGCGATTACCAGAGCCAGCAGGCACCAGGCGGTGACGTCATCAACCGCCGCGCAGGTCAGCGCGATGATTCCGAGTTGTGTCTGGGACATTCCCCGATCGTCGAGAATGCGCGCCAGCACCGGAAAGGCTGTGATGCTCATCGCGATTCCCATAAACAGCGCAAACGCCGTGAAGGAAGTTTGCGCGGGCGCCACTGAGCGATAGAGCCAGAGCGCCAGCGCCGCGCCCAGGAAAAATGGGACCACGATGCTGGCGTGGCTAACCATTATCGCCGTGCGCGCTCGCTGGCGCAGTTGCCCCACATTCAGGTCCATCCCGACGACGAACATGAACAGGACTACCCCGATTTGACTGAGCAGCTTTAGCGCCTCCATCGAAGAAGCCGGAAAAAGAAAAGCCATCGTGCCGGGTGATATCAGTCCCAGCAGAGATGGGCCCAGGACAATTCCCGCGACGATCTCGCCCAGGACTGGAGGCTGACCCATCATTCGAAACAATCGCCCGATGAGCCGGGCCGAGACAATGATGACTACCAACTGCAGTAGCAGGATGCTGAGAGAGCTCCGCAGATTGTCGTGCAGGATTTTTTCAAGGAAGGTGAAAGTCGTTTCGGACTTTCCTGCCGCCGGCGCAAGCGAATCGTTTGATGCGGAAGTCTGGGCCTGCGACGGTGCGACTGGTTGCGGCGAATTCTGACGCGAGCCAAGCGTCAAAATCAGCCAGACGCCCGCGACAAACAGCAGCAGCAGAGCGAAGTAGCCGAGATAATGCCCGGTGGTGAATCGAGTCTTTTCCAATCAGCGCCTCGCGCATCTTCGAAACAATTGCCGGTCTATACGGCAAAAAGCTATTACCAGAAATATTCGAGGGTTACAACAGAGTTTTGATCCCTTCTCCATTTGGGAGAAGGGCCGGGGATGAGGGCGTAGGTGAGGAACTCTGTTTTTTCCTTTGTGCCCGGCGGTGGCGAGTGCCATTCACAGACGAATATCCATCCGAGGCCACGCCGCCGTAAAGCCCTGCATTGCTCACCAGGCGCCCCAGATGTTAATTTTTAATGGCCAATGAAACTAAGTAGTTAGCCGCGTCGTCTTATCAAGTTGAGCAACCGGCAGTGGCCAATCCCCAGAATCTCAAGCCGACTTTGAGTGAAGTTTCGAAGATACGCGTGCGCGAACGAAGAGTATGACGATCGAAGGGTCCGGAACCGGCACTGAAGTCGGCAATTATTTCGTCTCGAACTATCCACCGTTCTCGCAGTGGAAACCCGAGTTCGTCGGCGAAGCGCTGGCTGCCCTCGGCGAGCCGCCCAGGGTTAACGATCCGCTTGGTCTCTATATTCACATTCCGTTCTGTCGCAAGCGCTGCAAATTCTGCTACTTCAAAGTCTATACCGACAAAAACGCTTCAGAGATCGAGATCTATCTGGATGCGCTGATCAAAGAGAACGAGCTATATAGCCGCACGCGCGCCCTCCAGGGCAGGCAACTTCGGTTTGCGTACTTCGGTGGCGGCACTCCTTCGTACGTTAGTGAGAAGCAGCTTCATTACCTGGTTGATGGCCTCAATCGCCACGTGAGTTGGGCCAACGCCGAAGAGGTCACCTTCGAATGCGAGCCGGGCACTCTGCAAAAATCGAAACTTCAGACCTTGAAGGAAATTGGCGTAACCCGTCTCAGCCTCGGTATCGAACACTTCGACGATCAGATTCTGGAAGCAAATGGCCGCGCGCACCTTTCGCCGGAGATTTATCGCGCCTACGAATGGGCCCGCGAAATAGATTTCCCTCAGATCAACATCGATCTGATCGCGGGCATGATGGGCGAGTCGGAAGCAAAATGGCGCGACACCGTGCGGCGGGCGATTGAGCTCGAGCCTGACTCAGTCACGATCTACCAGATGGAGCTGCCTTACAACACGGTCATTTCCCAGGAGATGATCAAGCAGGGCGTGGCTTCCCCCATCGCCGGTTGGGAAACGAAGCGTCGCTGGTTGGATTACGCTTTCGAGCAGTTTCAAGAGCGCGGTTTCGTCATTGCCAGCGCCACTACCGTCGCGACGACGAAGAAGCCCTGCCGGTTTATTTATACTGACGCGCTCTGGCATGGCGGCGACATGATCGGGCTCGGCGTTTCGTCGTTCTCGCATTTCGGCGGCGTGAATTTTCAGAACGCGCACAACTTCGAAGAATACGTGCGCCTCCTTAACAGCGATCGACTGCCGCTGTTGCGGGCCGTCTCGTTGACGCCCAAGCAAAGGTTGATTCGGGAAATGATTCTGCAGCTAAAGACGGGCTCGCTTGATACGAAATACTTTTTAACTAAGTTCGGAGTCGATGTCTGGCAGGAGTTTCAGCCGGTCTATGATCGACTAAGAAAAGAAGGGCTGCTTGACCGCAACAACGGCAACGTCGAGCTGTCGCGGCGCGGACTGCTCGAAGTAGAGCAGTTCCTCTGGGAGTTTTTTGAACCTGAAATAAGAAGTGTTCGCTACGCCTAATATCTGATGGAAACGAATAATAACAATTACGATGTCATTGTAATGGGCGGTGGTCCCGCCGGCAGCACCATAGCCAGCATCTTGTCGCGCGAAGGGCGCCGGGTGGTGCTCTTTGAGAAAGAGGAGTTTCCGCGCCATCACATCGGCGAATCGCTGATGACTGACACCTACTGGACCTTCAAGCGGATGGGCCTGCTGGAAAAACTCAAGGAAAGCCCGTTCGTGCGCAAGTACAGTGTGCAGTTCGCCAACTCCGCCGGCCGTGAGTCGCGCCCTTTCTATTTTTTCGAAGCCATGCACCACGAGAGCGCCGTTACCTGGCAGGTGACGCGCGCCGTTTTCGACAAGATGCTGATCGAGCATGCGGCGGAACAGGGCGCTGCAGTGCATCAGGGAAGCGCAGTTAAGCAGGTGCTGTTTGAAGGAGATCGCGCCGTTGGTGTCGAGGTGCAGATGAAAGACGGTCGGCGGGAAACCTTTCGCGCGAAAGTGGTCGTTGATGCCACCGGACAGAGCGCCATGCTGTCCAATAAATTCCGCTGGCGGGTTCGCGATCCCAAGCTCAAGAAAGCAGTGCTTTATTCCTACTTCAAAGGCGCTCACCGCGAACCCGATCTCAACGGCGGGGCGACGCTGGTGCTGCGCACGCCGCCGGGCAGCAACGGGTGGTTCTGGTACATCCCACTCGAGGATGACGTGACGAGCGTCGGCATCGTCGCCGATCCTGAGTACCTGTTGAAAAACCGCGGGCAGGATCTGGCCAAGATTTTCGAGGAAGAAATTGAGAGGTGCGAGGCCTGCCACAAGCGCGTTGCCGAGGGCACGCGCATCGATAAGATCTATTCCATCCTTGACTACTCTTACCGCTCAAAACGGAATTCAGGCGATGGCTTCATCATCATCGGCGACGCCTACGGGTTTCTTGATCCGATTTATTCTTCGGGAGTCTTGCTGGCGCTTAAGATGGCCGAGCTCGCGGCTGATGCGATTCATGATGCCTTCAAGCACGAAGACTTTTCCGCCGAGCGTTTGGGGCAGTTCCAATCCAAACTGGATCAGGGCATCGAGTCGATGCGCAAACTGGTTTACGCGTTCTACAACGAGGGTTTCAGCTTTGCGGGCTTCCTGAGAAAACATCCCGACCAGCGCACAAACATAATCAACTTGCTGATTGGCGACGTGTTCCGCGACGGCGTGGATGAGGTCTATGGGCCGATGGCGGACTTTGCCGAGATTCCCCCGCCGCTTTATGAACAGATTGACGCTGCGCTTACCAAGACCGATCCGGAGGAAGTGCTCTCCGCCAAGTACATGTATTTCGAGGATCGCGTTGCTGTCCCAGAGTCGGCGGATTGAAGACCGAACTCGCGTGGCGGCAAAGCCGCAAATTGTCATAACCTTTCGATCATTCTCCTGGTAACAACGCGCGGATGATCCGGCTGAATATGAATTCCCATCGACTACAAGCGTGGTTGCTGCGATTGGCTGGTTCAGTCGAAATTCTTGCTTTCATAGCGGTGATTATGCCGCGCGACTGGATGGAAGTTGCCCATGCCTGGCTGGGGATGGGCGAGATGCCGGGCGGTCCCCTCATCATGTTCATGATCCGCCAGGCTTCCTACACCTATGGTATGCATGGGATTTCGCTTTGGGTTTTGGCTTCAGACGTGGTGAGATTTCGAACGCTCGTCCTGCTCAACAGCATTGCCTATCTACTCGCCGCGCCGGCGTTCTTTCTAATTGACTACACGTCGGGCATGCCCTGGTACTGGACGGTGATGGATTCTCTTGGCTGTGGATTCTTTGGAGCAGCGCTGCTTCTGCTCAACCGAATTAATAAACCTGAAGTGTAACCAGGCGTTCTTCCACGTTCTACTTACCCTCAATCGCCAGCGATCTCAAAGTCGTTTCATCCTTAATCAGAATCCGCTTACCAAGCACCAGTGGATGGGCCCAGGTCGGACTGGCGGCGACGGTGTACTGCGCCACCGGTGAATAAGTTTTAGCGCCCGCCGGCTGGACGATGAGGTTGCCATCGTTGGTTAAGAACAGCAGGGCCTTGCCGGCGAGATTCAGGATCGCCGCGTTCTCTCCCATGCGGCCGGGACTTTGCCAAACGGTCTTTCCAGTGTCCGCATCGATCGCAAAGAACTGACCCTTCTGTCTCGCCGTCATGCCAAACAGAACATTTCCTTCCAGCACCGGCGTGTTCAAATACAACTCGGCGTCTTTGTTGACCCACACCTGCTGCGGAACGATCTCCGCGCCCTGTTTCACCAAACGAAATGCTGACAGACCCTGCTCTTCCCGGGAGATGATCACCATGTCTTTGTAAGGGACGACCGTGTTCGAGTTCTCGTCGTATTGGGTTTTGGACGGGAGCTTCCACAGGATCTTTCCGGTCGCAAAGTCGACGCCCACCACGTCCTTTTGCATGAAGGTAACAATCTGTTTCGTACCGGCCGCGGTGATGATGATCGGCGAAGCGTAAGCCGGGCCATCAGCATTGTTCGACCATTTGGTCACGCCGGTTTGAGCGTCGAAAGCAGTGAGCGCGCCTTTGTCGTGGCCGCCAACATGCGCGATCACTAGTCCGCTATCAACGACCGGAGACATTGCGGTGCCAAAGAGTGGCGAAGTCTTCGGGTAGTCCTTCGAGAATTCACGCCGCCATTTAAGCTTGCCAGTGGCCGCATCGTGAGCTGAAAGAACGCCGGAGATACCAAAGGTGTAAACCATACCATTGGCAACCACTGGTGTAGCCTTCGGACCTTTGCCGTGGGCGACGGCAGCGGGATGCATTTCATAGGCAATTGGCTGGGCCCCCGATCTCCAAATCTCTTTTCCGCTGGTGGCATCGAGGCACATCAATAGTTCCTCTTCACCCTGGCGCGCGAAGACATAAATGCGGCCGTTCGACTCGACCGGCGAAGCGTGACCGACGCCCACCGTTACTTTCCATTGTTCAGTCAGAGTCTTGGGCCAGACTTCAGGCACAAAAGCGTCCTTCACCATCCCGTCGCGGTTGGGACCGCGCCACTGCGGCCAGTCGCCCGCCACTGAAAGCAGCGAAGCCAGGAGTGTGATCACAAGAAGGGTGCACTTGAATGACGTTCGCAATCGCATTTGAAGTCTCCTGATAAATCAGAACAGAAGTTTGACTCCGAACTGGATGTGCCGCGGGTCGCGCGCCGACGTGATGCGGCCGAAAGTCGGCGAACCCAGAAAGTTGTCCGGCAAATTAAGGTTCGGATGATTGAAAAGGTTAAATGCCTCGGCCCGCAGCTGAAGCTTGAGGCTTTCAGTCAACGGGGTGTTTTTGACCAGCGACACATTCACGTTGTGATAGCCGGGGCCCTCGAGAATATTACGGCCGGCGTTGCCAAACGTACCTGGGGCCGGGAAAACAAACGCGGCGGTGTTGAACCATCGTTCCGGCGAACGCGCGGCCAGATTGGCGTCGCCGGTCAGGTTCGGCCTATCGTTGGCGCCAAAGCCAAGCGCTGAACGTCCGGTGCCGCTGTTGTCGAACTCCGGAACCAGCGCGACCGTGAAAGGCCGGCCCGTTTGCATCGTGACAATTCCGAGAGTCTGCCAGCCACTCAGGAAGCTCGAGATCCAACCGCTGTCCGCCAGATACGCTTTTCCCTTTCCGAATGGCAGGTCATAGCTGTAACTCACTGATAGCCGGTGGCGCACATCGAAATTGGAACGGCCCCGTTCCGCCGCCGGGTTGTTGCTGTCCTGGGGGAAATTCGGATCGCCCGCGCTGCTGAAGAAATTCGAAGCGTCATCGGTCGACTTTGACCAGGTGTAGGAACCCAGAGCTGTCAGCCCAAAATCAAGGCGCTGCTGAAAACGTACTTGTAGACTGTCATAGCGCGAGCTGGCCCGCGATTCGAGTTCCGTGATGTCGTCAAAAAATGGATTCGGCCGCGGCACAAACGGCAAACCGGGAGGCAGAACACTCGGCGGCGGCTGATTGATGTCGCGGGCTGATAAAAGATTACTGCCTTTCGACCCAACATAGGCTATCTCGAGCACACGGCTCTTGCCGAGCTGCTGCTGAACATTCGCGCTCCAATGCTGCATGTACGCCGTCTTCAGGTCGCGCTGAATCGCCAGCGCCGAATCGGGCAAAGGAAAGGGAAAGAACGCCGGGAACGGATTGTTCAGAGTCAGGGGCAGTCCGGGCAAAGAGAAGAATAGGTTGAAGTCAAAGTAAGGCGCGTTGAAATAGAGCGCTTCGCCGGGCGCCAGCGCTGACTGGTCGTAGTAAACGCCATAGCCCGCGCGGACGACAGTGTTTCCCCGGTCGCCGATAGTCCACGCCAGCCCGACGCGCGGCGCAAAGTTGTTTCGATCCGGGTGAAAGCCGCTGCGCGGTACACCCGCGGTCCCGACGGGCACGAGCCTTCGCGTCGTCGGGTCGTAGATGTTGGCGCGGTCAAAAGCATCAACCGGCGGCGAGTTGTATTCGTAGCGGAGTCCGCCGATCAGAGTCAGGTTTCGGCTCACTCTAAAGCTGTCGTTGACGAAGAAGTTGTAACTGTTGCTGCGCAAGTGTTGCGCGTTATCGACTCTCGCTCCGCCGGTCACCAGCGGAAATCCCAGCAGCAGATCACCCAGGGCATTGAAGGTGATTTGGCCGAAGGGCGAGAACTGAATCAAGCCGCGTGACTGCACGTCGCGAAAAGCATTCTGCTGCACAAAGCGAATGTCAGCCCCGAACTTCAGCAAATGCTTGCCACGCGAGTAAGTCGCCGTGTCGAGAATCTGAAAAGTATTCGTGACGCTGTTCTGCGGATTGTTGCCTTCGTGGCCCAGCGGCGAGAAGCCACTCACCGTGATGAAGCTCAGGCCAAAGTCGCGCGGATTCGATGATAGCTCAGGCAGACCGACAGCCCGGTTGATGCTCGTTGGCGATCCTTCCTGACTAACCGCTGAGGCGACGCGATTGAACGCAAAGCGCAAATCATTGACCAGCGTTGGCGAAAAGACGTGGGTCTCGCTGATCATCGCGTTCTGACTGCGTCGAGTCACGTCGTTGCCATACCCGGGCACTACCGAAAAACCTGATCCGGCAAAAGGCTCAAACAGAGTGCGATCGCCGAAGCTGTAACGAAAAGCCAGAGACGATTTTGAATTGCGCAGGTGATCGACGCGCACGTCAAAGTGATCATCGCGGTCACGCTGGACCGGCGAAGAAACAAAGTTGGCGAACGGAGTCGCCCGGTTAGGTGCTGGATACAGGGCCGCGATCCGGCGGCCGATGTCATTGATGCGAAAGTCGGGAATCCGGCCGCCAGGAAACGGCAAACCCGTGAAGGGATCTATCGGTACACCGAAAAAACTCCCGTTAAAGTTGCCCGAGCGCTCGGCCAAAGTCGGAACATTGGTTACCCGGGTAATTCCTTCACGCGCTCGAGTGCCTTCATAGTCAGTAAAGAAGAAGGTCTGGTCTTTTCGAATCGGCCCGCCCAGCGAAAAGCCGAACTGGTTGCGCAGGTACTTGGGCGCTGGTTCATTTGCCGGCGCAAAGAAGTTCTTCGCGTCCAGCGCGCCGTTACGATGAAACTCGTAGATGCTGCCGTGCAGGTCGTTCGAGCCTGACTTGAGCACGACGTTAACCTGGGCGCCGGCGCTCCGGCCAAACGACGCGTCGTAGGTGCTCGTCAGAGTTTCGAATTCGCGGATTGCATCCACCGGCGGCCGAACGCCGAAGGTATTTAGTTTCGGATCGACGTTGTAAACGCCGTCGAGCAAAAAGTTGTTGCTGTCTTCGCGCGCGCCGTTGACGCTGAAAGAGAAGTCGCCACGCACTGAACCGGCTGAGCCCTGGGCTGCGGGCACAGCGCCGGGAACCAGCAGTGCTAACTCAAAAAAGTTCCGACCGTCGAGCGGCAGTCCTTCGACCTGGCGGTTTTCAATGACAACACCGAGTGAAGCCGAGTCTTTCTTTAGTGAGGCTTCGGCGGTCGAATCAATTTCAATCACGTCAGGACCACTTAATGTCAACGTGACATTGATTCTCTGTTCCTGGTTAACAAGGACTTCAATCCTCTCGTCATGTTTCTTAAATAATTGCACCACTACTGAGAGACGGTAGATACCGGGAGCCAACCCGGCTATCGTGTATTCCCCCTCAGAGGTGCTAAGTGCGGTTCGCATCTCGCCGGTAGCGACGTTAGTAATCGTCACTTGTGCTCCCGGTATGGCCGCTTGATTGGGATCATAGACAGTTCCGCGCACCGATCCGCGATACGTTTGAGCTAACGCCGTGCTGGCACCTAGAAAGATCAGCGTTGAGATAAAAGCGAGCGAAAGGATGGACTTCAACTGTTTTCTCCTCGGTCGTTTAATGGCTGGTGCTGTTGCTAAGAGCGAACTGCCCGGGGTCCGCTCATTATCACTGAAACTGCCGTAATTGTCGCGGCGGAAAGCTTAGTGTAATGCAATGTCGCACGTTCGGTGTGCGCGGATCAAAAAATTTACAATTCTTAACAAATGACGAGCTTCGAATCGTCCCCTTCGATGGTAACCTCTCGACAAAGGATCGATGTCCGGGTGCAAAATCTTTCTTAATCGTAAGAGTGAACTGCTAGAATAACGGCCGTCTCAACGTTCATTACGATTAACTCGGTTGGAGGGTTGCACTAATGCTCTGGATTCTCTTTGCTTTGGGCGCGGCGCTTTCCTGGGGACTCTACGGGCCGGTTTTGCACCGCGGCCAGGTGGCGCTGGGAAGTCCCATGCGCGCGCTGTTGTGCGTGGGAGTGGCGTATTTCCTGATTGGCGTGCTGGTTCCGCTCGGCAGTCTTTCAACTCAGGGCGGGTTGCAGGGATTCACGATGAAGGGCTCGATGTCGGCTGTACTCGGCGGCGCGCTCGGGGCGCTCGGGGCCATCTGCATCATCTTTGCTTTCAAATACGGCGGCCTTCCGACCTATGTCATGCCGCTGGTTTTCGCGGGCGCGCCGCTGGTGAACGTGCTTTTCTCAATGTGGCTGCACCCGCCCAAGACGGCCCCGAATCCGCTGATTTACGTGGGATTCCTTTTGGCGGCAGCCGGCGCCGGAATGGTTTTGTATTTCAAGCCACAGGCTTAGGCTTGAGTGGTGAAGGTTGAGCTATCAATTCTTTTCATTAACACCGTGGCTTTAGCCCGGTGACCCAGTTAGGTGGAAGGAAGTGAAACCGTTTAAACGGTTTCCCGTTTCGGGTGGCTCTAGATCACAGGGCTAAAGCCGCGGTGCTAATAAGACAACAGCGAAGGCGCATAACTTAACAAAGCGGCGGCGAACGCCAGAAGCCCATATTTGCATCCGCTTATCAATGCAGGTTGATCTCCCCGAGAGCGCGGAAACTTAACGGAGAATATATCGATGAAAAACCTACGCGTGATTTTGACCGGCAGCGCGATTCTTATTCTTTCATTTGCCTTTCAGGCATTCGGCCAGACCGGCGGCGAATGGCCGCAGTGGCGCGGCGCAAATCGTGACGGCATCTCGAAAGAGACGGGATTGTTAAAGCAATGGCCCACGGGTGGTCCACCGCTGGTTTGGAAAGCTGCGGGCGCGGGCGGTGGCTATTCCTCGTTTTCGATTTCCAAAGGCCGCTTGTACACGATGGGATTACGAGGCGACCGCGAATACGTCATCGCGTTTGACCTGGCCAACGGGAAAGAAGTCTGGGCGACGGCGCACGGCGGCGCCTTTCGCAATGACCGCGGCGATGGACCACGCGGAACGCCTACCATTGATGGCGAGAAGCTATACGCGCTGGGCGGCAAAGGCGACCTTTCGTCCCTGGATCTGAAAACCGGAAAAGTCATCTGGTCAGTGAACCTGCTGTCGAAATTTGGCGGCTCGAATATCCGGTGGGGCATCAGTGAGTCGCCGCTGGTGCTGGGAGATAAGGTGATCGTGAACGCCGGCGGACCGGGCGCTTCGATCATGGCCCTCAAGAAAACGGATGGTTCGTTGATCTGGAAGAGTCAGAGCGACGAGGCCGGATATTCTTCCGGCATACCGCTGGAGATTGGCGGCACGACGCAGGTCGTTTTCTTTACGGCTACGCGGGGGTTGGGTCTTGATTCTCGTGACGGCCGCTTGTTGTGGGAATACACGCGTCCATCCAACGATGTCGCCAACATTGCGACGCCGGTGGTACGCGGCAACCGCGTGTGGATCTCTTCGGACTATGGCACCGGCGGCGGCGTGGTTGAGATCAAAGCCGACGGTAAGGCCCAGGAAGTTTATTTCACCAAGGAGATGCGCAACCATCACGCGACTTCAATTCTGATCGGCGATCATCTCTATGGTTTCTCAAGCAGCATTCTCACGGCCATGCGCTTTGATACCGGCGAGGTGGCCTGGCGTGATCGCAGTGTGGGCAAGGGCTCGCTCACTTACGCCGACGGCAACCTTTATGCTTTCAGTGAAAACGGTGTGGTGGGTCTGGTCGAGGCGAACCCAACGGCTTATAAAGAGAAGGGCAGGTTCCAAATCCAGCAGGGGTCGCTACCCACCTGGACGCATCCGGTAGTTGCGGGCGGCCGGCTTTACCTGCGCGACCAGGACACGATTTATGCGTTTGATGTGAAAGCTAAGTAGTAACGAAAGCAGCGGATAAGGACGATCCACGAAAACACACGAAATTAGAAATCATTGTTCGTGAAGCTTCGCGTGTTTTGGTGGATCGTTCTTGTCCGCTGCTGGACAAAACAAATCGGGGCACGAGCGTCCTAGAATCTCGCTTGCTTTAGAAAATTCCGTGCCTCAACTAACTCACCCAATTCCTTGTCAGCGTCGCGCCATTGCTCCAGGAGCCTGGCGTAGGACGCAGCTGCGCCGCGCTGATCTCCGCTTTGGGCCGCCGCTCGCGCCGCCCCCAGCAGTGAACGCGCCCGATTCGGCTGTCTCAATAACGTAATCCTGAATTGTTCGGCGGCCGCTTCTGGCTTGCCGGCCCGCAATAAAATCTCGCCATAAAGTTCATACGCCGGTTTGATTAAGTTCGGAGGGCCCGAAGGTGGACCCAGCTGTTCTTCGAGCGCGACGGCTCTCTTCATCAATTCGATCGCCTGATCGTGGTTCTTCTTCATCGAGGCAGCGACCGCTGCGATCTCCAAATCACCAATTGCCTGGTGGGTGCCTGCAGTCTTGGCGTCCTGCTGGTCCGGAGCCGATCCTTCAGTCGCACCCTTAAACGCCGCTGACAATCCCCGTACGTAGCGGGGCAATCTTTGCCCGGCGTTTGAAGAGCGCACCGTCATCGGTGCGCTGCTCGAGGTGGCCGGCGAAGCGGCGCCATGCGACCCGTGACTGGCGGTCGCCGAAGATCCGGTTGCGGCTGATTCGGTGACAGCGGACTGAGGGAAGAGAACTGTGGCCAGGTCCCAGCGCTCAGTCTCAACCACAAACGCCGCGGCCATGTTGGCATAAGCGTTTTCGTAATAGCCGGGCCGCAGCTTATTGTCGTAAGTCGTTTCCGACATGGTCTTCTTCATCAGCGTGAGCAATTCTTCGGCCTTGCTGTACCGGCCCTGCTGCAAATACACATAGAGGAGCCAGTGCAGGCTGTGATAGTCGCGCACGTTGGGCGAGAGATGCTTTCGTTTCATCCACGCGTCCGAAGATTCCCAGGCTGATTCGTTCGAGGCCGCGGCTTCGGGCCACATCCCCAGTTGCAGAAAGATATGCGACGGCATGTGACGCGCGTGGTGCGCTTCCGGAGCTATGCTCGCATAGCGTCGCGCGGCGGGCAGCGCGAGAATCGCGTGTTCCGGATCGTCAAAAGCGTGAATGATGTAGTGAGCCGCGCCCGGATGATTCGGGTTCTTCTGATAGACGTCGAGGGCGATTGCGCCCGCGCGCGCTTGCAGCCGATAACCCTTGTCCGATAATTGCATTAGCCCCAGCAGCGACAAGGAGTAAAAGGCGGCGGCATCAAGGTCGTTCGGAAAGTCGAGATAAACCTTTTCCATCGCTGCCGAATAAGCGATGTCGCGGGCGCGCTTATCGCCTTCGCCGTACAGCACTTTGACGGCATTTAGATAAGCACGCTCTCGAGGGGTCAGCTTTGGCGTGTCTTTGATTTTCGCGATTACTTCGCGCGCGGCGGGTGTGTCTTGCTCGGACCAAAGCGGATGATTCTGGGCCATGGCCTCGCCCCAATAGCCCATCATAAAGTCAGGTTCGATTTTGGTTGATTCGCGAAAGGCGTCGAGCGCTTCTTCGTACCAGAAGGAATGCAGGGCAGCCAGACCGCGAAGAAAGTGTGCCTGCGCTTTCTCGGAACCTGAGGTGGGGAATTGGACATTACCTAGTTGCGAGGACTGGGCGCTGGCGGCCGGCGCGGCGTTCAAGGCAAAAACCGCAAATAAAACGACGATGAGAAAGCGCGAGCACCATGGACGTGGTTTAAGGGACATGGTTCATATCTCCGAAATAGGGTTTGTGCCGTTTCGTGTGATTTGGTGGATCGTGCCTTTGCGCGGAATACGATCCACTAAGTCACACAAAAGAACACTAAACTAGAATAACTGACTTCACTTCTTCCCGATGCAATAAAGATTCGTCGCCGTCCGGATGAAAATCTGACCCTCAGAGATAGCCGGCGAGCTCAGGCAGTAATCGTTCAAAGGGTTTTCAGCCAGCACTTCGAATTTTGGTCCAGCCTTAATCACGGTTGTCAGACCTTCCTCGTTCGTTATGTAGAGCTTGTCATCAGCCAGCACCAAAGATCCGCTGTAAGTACCCGGCTTCAGCCGCTGCTGCCCATAAATCTCGGCCCCGGTTTTGGCGTCGAGGCACCACATAATCCCGCGGTCGTTGACGATGTAGAAATACTTTCCGTCAGTGACCGGCGTGGGCACGTCCGGGCCATTCACCGTCGACCAGAGCAGATGCGAAGTGGTGATATCGCCGCGGCCGCCGGCGCGCAACGCCAGCAGTGGTTTAACTCGCGTGGGCGCATAGATGACGTCGTTGAAAATTATGGGCGACGCCACAATCCGATAATTAGGATTGTTGTCCGGATTGAGCCCGTTTGCGCGCCAGAGTTCTTTTCCGGTGGCCGGATCATGGCCGGTAACACAGTCGCCTCCGGTGACCACAATCTCGGTCGTCTTGCCGTATCGCAGCAAAGCGGGGGTGGTGTATGAATCGGGCGACTCGCGAATCGCGTTCGTCGGGCGCTCGACTTTCCAGAGAGTTTTTCCGGTCTGCTTGTTGATTCGCATTACGTAAGAAGCATCATCCGTTTTCATTCCGTGAAGCACCTGCACGTAAAGCGAGTCTTCGAAAAGCAAAGGCGACGAGGCATAACCCCAGTTCAGACCGAACTGCCCGTAATCTTTCTGCACGTCACGCGACCAGAGTTCTTTGCCTGCGAAATCAAATCCCTTAAGGATGCCGGTACCCGTCATCACGTAGACAGTCTTGCCGTCGGTAACCGGCGAGGGCGAAGACATGTTCTGCTTGCGCATTTTGACGTCGCCGCCGCTGAGCAGTTTCTTCCAGAGCATTTTTCCGCTGGCTCGATCCACACACCACAGGTAGATGTTGGCGTCAGTCTCAGCTACGTTTAGAAAGATCCGGTCGCGCCAGATGATGGGGGTTGAGCCGCTCCAGGCCGGCATTGCGAGTTTCCAGGCGACGTTCTCTTCCGTGGTCCATTTCGAAGGAAGATTCCTCTCGCTGCTGACCCCGTTAAGAGCAGGGCCCCGCCACTGCGGCCAGTTTTCGGCGCGGGCAACGTTGATCGAGAGGATGATCACCGCCAAAATCTGTATGCTGCGTACTCTCATATCTTGCCTCCTCATTGAAGGTTTGTTCACCCGGTACCCTCTCATTAGCACCGAGCTTCAGCTCGGTGAGCTAGTGCCGCGAAAGTTTCGGAAACCGTTTAAACGGTTTCAGTCGACGATGAGAGCGCGTACCCCCTGGCTGAAGCCAGGGGTTAATGAGAGCTGCTCGAGTCTAACTAGACTCTTCAAGCCACGCCCATCTTTGGCGTGTGACTCACCGGCGGGACGCTTGTGCACTCTCTTCAACTCAAGTCCACGGCCATGATCGTTTGACGATCACGCAGATAGAGTTTTGTGCCAATCAACGTCGGCACCGTCCAGGCCAGGTTCTTCAACAGACTAACCTTTGAAATGACTTTCAAACCCGCCGGCGACACTGTGGCCAGCGCCAGGTTTCCATCTTCATCAAGGATGATTAGCTTTCCGTCCGCGTAAAGAAAATTAGTCTTGGGAAAGCTGCGATCCTGAAACGCGATTTCACCCGTCTTGACATTCACCGCCGCGAAAAACGCCGGCCCGAAGTCTCCGCTCGAGGCGTACACATGATCGCCGATGCGAATCGCCGTGCTGTGGTGAACGCGTAGACGATTGTTGAACCAAACTTCGGTCACAGTTGTCTTGCCGCCCGCTTGAGTGAGTTTCAGCACGCGGCTGCCGCCACTGTAGGCCGAAGAAAGAAAGAGGAGATTGTCAGGTCCCCAGACCGGCGTGCTGATATTCAACCCCCAGTCGGTGACGTGCGGATGACTCCAGAGCAATTCGCCATTGTTTGGATCAACTCCCGCAATCACTTTCCCCATAAACGCGACCATCTGCTCCTGCCCATCGACATTAATAATGATGAGAGAAGCGGGAGAAAGATCCAGGGTCTGTTTCTTCCATACCACCTTGCCGTCTTTTTGATTCAACGCGACCAGGGTCTGTCCCTCACCGCCCAGAGTCAGAATGATCGTGTTCTTATAAGCCAGAGGGCTGCATGAATAGCCGCGGCCCATCTTGCGGCCTCCCAGATCTTTGTAGAGATCGACAGTCCATACGACCTTTCCCGTTTTCTTATCCAGGGCGTGGAGTTTTCCGACCGCGCCAACCGTGTAGAGCAGATCGCCGACCAGAAGCGGAGTCGAATGCGGGCCAAGTCCTTCTTCATAGTTTATGCCCGCGGTCGGCGCGTCGTACTTGAATTCCCAGGTGGTTTTTCCGGTGTCGGCAGCGAGGGCGACAACAACCTCCTGCTCACCCTGGCTGTACATGGTATAGAGCGTGGTCCCCGATGCCACAATCGCTGAGTGCCCCTGGCCAAGCGGCCGGCTCCAGAGCTGTCGCGGTCCTTTCTCAGGCCAGGAAGCTGCGAGACCTTTCGACGTCGAAATGAAATTGCGAGTTGGGCCGCCCCATTGCAGCCAGTCGGTCTGGGCCGGTGAGTCAGTCGAAAAAATCAGCAGCAGGAAAACCGATAATAGGCCCAGGTATTGAGTTCGTTTGAGGGGAAGTGCCATGGTGCCTCCTCGTCTAATCGCCAATGCGGCCCGGCCGCCTGATGGAAAAGGGGAGTTAGCTTGAGTTCCGTCAGGAGCCAGATGTTTATAGAGCCGCGCTAAGAATAAAGGAAAGCTCCTTTAAGAGCGAAATTGTTTGAATCAAAGATCCAGTGACGCCCCTGGAAGGGGCTGGTATTTCTTAACGCGGACTGATCTATAAACATCTGGCCCCTCCCGGGGCCAATTCACACTGATCTCAGGGCGCCCTATTCCGCTCTCAACGCAGGCAACAAAGGAGATCTCAGCGCCGCCCAGGTAGCCACCAGCGACGCGGTCAGGCCCGAGATTATTACGGCCAACAACAGGAAACCCATAGAAAGATTCGGTAGCGAGCCGCCGCGCGCGGAAAATACGGGCGCGATTGCCAGCAGCGCGCAGACGGCGCCGGTTGCCAAACCGGCGAAAAGCAGCAGAGCATTTTCCGCGACCACCATCAGCGTGAAGTGCCCTGAGTTATAACCCACCGCGCGCAACAGCGCCAGCTCTTTTCGTCGTTCGAAGACATTGCGCAATAACACTGCCGCCATGCCCAGCGTCCCTAACACAAGCCCCAAACCACCGAGCATTTGAAAAGTTGAGAGATACGTGTTTTCGACCCGATGAAAGTTAGCCAGCCGCTCACCCGTGGTCACCGCGTCAAAGCCGTAGTCTGACAGCCGCTCCTCCAGCGTCGCGGTCACCGCCGCCACGTTGGGCTGAGGCGCATCGATCAGGAAAAAGCGATAACCCTGCTGGTCGGGAAAAAGTCGCAGGAAATTCTTTTCCGACATCAACAGGTCGCTCTGAAAAACGCTGTCGGCAAGCGCGGCCATTACTCGCAAACGAACCGGGCCTTCGTTCCGATTCAGGACGAACTCGTCCCCCACCTGGAGGTGGAGGACATAGGCGATCGAGTTGGCGTCAGCGATGATTGGCACGACGCCGTTTTCCAGATCACGATTCAGCAACAGCCAGGGATTATCTTTCTCATCACTGGCGCCGGCCAGCGAAGTTTGAAAGCCGAAGCGATTGCTCTTAATAAAATCGTCGGTGGCGCCCAGGATGCGAGGATTGCGCGGCTGATAGAGATTCAAACAACTGGCATCATCGCCGGGCCGCAGACGGAAGCGCGTGAACGTGGCGTTGCCCAGCGACTCTGCGTCGTTTGGCAGGTTCAGTGCCTCGAGGCCGGCCGGTGTGTTCGGATCCTGTACCAGCGGCAGAAGCGACTCAGCCAGCAGCGAAAATCCGCCACTACCTGATTTAAGATCCTGGCTCAAGCTTCGATCGTCACGTCTGAAAGCATCGACGGCCACGATGATGAAGGTTGAAAACGCGATTAGCGCAATGCAGAGAACGCTGCGACCAGGCCGGTGCGTGGCATTTCTGAATCCCAGTCGAGCTACTGACGGCCAGCCAGTTCCCTGAATCGATTTTCGGCGCGGACTGCTCAGCCATGCGGACTGGAAACAAAGCATCGCCACCAGCAGCAAGGCGCCGCCTCCGAAAAAGCCGCCGGTTTGGCCGATCAGATGAAAGGAAGCCGCGAGCAGAACGAGAACCGCAGCCAGGGTGAGTCCACCAGCGATCAAGAGACGCGGAGACACGGAGACACGGCGACGCGAGGGAGTTCCCGTGTCCCCGCGTCTCTGTGTCCCCGTGTCCAAAGTTGCCGTTCCCATCAAAAGGCTACGCGTTGACGCTCTGCGCAGTCGTCGCAACGTCAGCAGGATGCACACCAAAGCCGCCACGACACCTCCAGCTCCGCCCAGCAAGAGCGAAAGCGGCGAAACGTGCAGTCTCAATAACGTGGTGCCGACGGCATCCACCCACCACGTTCGCAAACCCATCAAAATCAGATAACCGTAAGCTACGGCGCCAATCAGGCCGAGAAGACTTCCGGCTACCGATAAAACTAAACCCTCAGTAAGAAAAAGGGCGCGAATCTTCCGCGCCGAGAAGCCGACGGCTTGCAGGGTCCCGATCTCGCGCAGACGCTGTTCGATTCCGAGTTTGAAAAAGAGCGCGGCCAGCATTAACGCTGAAACGACCAGAAAGAAACTGAAGTAAAGAAAGTACTCTCCAAAGTCAGTCGCGCCGCGCGACGCTTCCAGACCCTGCTGGTGCACCGCAGCGATATTGAAACCTCTGGCCGATGGTTCGAGCGCGGCTCGCAATCCTTGTTGATACTTGTCGAGAGTCTGATCGAGTGAGGCTCCGGTCGGATTCAAAAGCCGAATCGAAGTCGATCTGCCAAAGCGGGACTGCCAAAGCTTCTGACCGGCTTCGAGCGGAATGAACGCCTTGGGCGTCGTTCGATACTGATTCCAGTAATCCTCATCCTGCTTGCGAATTCGGTCCAGAGCTACCGGGAAAGGCGGGTCCCAATCGGAAAGACTGGGCGAATCGCTGATGCCTGGATAAACCGGCACGAGGTCGCGATCAGCCGCCGGGCCAGACAGGGGAACGATCGCATCCAGATGAAATTGAGCAGTCCTGGTCTCGAGGCGGCCGTCGGTCTGCCACAGGTAATATTCAAGCGTGACCGGATCGCCGCGGCGAATTCCCAGATCACGAGCCGCCCATTCGTTGAGGATTATCGGATTAGTTGAGCTGGCAGTTTGTGGCGCAACACCTCCACCATCCAGCTCTCGCAAAGCCTGAAATGCCTGATCGTCAAGAGCCGTAACCAGCGAATACGGTATTGAATGGCCGCCGGCGTTGATGCCGTTGGCGAGATACGACAGCACCGGCGCTGTGCGCATCTTTAAGCTTTCGGCAACGGCCCGGGCCGTTTCCTCGAGCGGTGCGTCGACCAGGGTGCTGGTTCTTTCGAGAGAGAGACTCTCCTGTGACGGCAATGCCCGCAGACGAATTCCATAGTCATCGAGCGTCGCCGTCTCTTTGAGGATTTTCTTGAGTGCGCCTTCTGAGGAAACTGAGTTGCGACGCTCAGGAAGTGCCGAGATCAGAATCGTGTTGACCTTGTTGTCCTGCTCCAACTCTTTTTGCAGCAACTTCAGTGAAACGAAAACTGCATGCACCGGAGTTTGCTGCGGCTGGACCGAAAACTCTCCGAGCGCATCAGCCGTGACGACTTCACTCATCGTCAAGCGCAGCGTGCTGCCAAGATCCTCCCGGCGTCCGTGCAGAGACTCAACCGGAATGGCCGAAGGCTTTTCGATTCTCAGGATGAGTGAGTCGCCCACGCGGCTTTCCAATTCGCGCGAGAGGCTGTCGCTGACAAATATTTCCCGACTCTGCGGGGCGGCCTTACCGTTTCGCCCGTGGAAATTCCAAAACCTTTCGTCAACGCCATAAACCCGCACGGCCCCGGCGCGCCGGCCGCTGGCGGCGTGACTGACATTTCCCTCGAGAGCAATCAGCGGACAGGTTGAGGCGAAGCCAGTGGAGGCAAACTGCTGGTTGTTTTGTACTTCCCCGGCAAGTTGTTCACGAAAGAACTCGCCCGACGAGATAACGTGTTCAGTGTTTCCGAGCCGTTGCAGGAAAAGATCTCGGAGACTCGCACGCACTGAGTCACCGACCAGCAAGGCCCCGGAGAGGACAGCTACCGCGGTCCCGACTCCCAGGACTACCGCCAGATTTGTGCGCCAATAATAGGTAAGGTTGCGTTTGACGAGCTGTGTAGTTCGCATCACACCTCGTGGAGCTGCTGCTCTCTCAATTGAAACCGGCGGGAAAACCGCGAGGCCAGTTCCGTGTTATGCGTTACTACGATCAGGATTGTTTCCTGGCGCTGGTGCAGCTCAAGAAGAAGGGAAGCGACTGTGTCCGCCGATTTTTGATCGAGATTTCCGGTGGGTTCGTCACACAACAACAGTTGCGGCTTCATGATGAGGGCCCGCGCCAGTGCCACGCGCTGCTTTTCCCCGCCCGACAGTTCAGCCGGACGATGATCAAGCCGATCGCGCAGGCCAACCCGTTCGAGTAAAGCCTGAGCTCGTTCACCGGCATTCCCGTCGACATCCGCGACCAGGGTTGGAGTCAGCACATTCTCGATCACCGAACATTGCGGCAAGAGGCAGTGGTCCTGAAAGACGAAGCCAATCTCCTTGTTTCTGAACGCTGCCAGCTCACGAGCATTGAGCTGAAAGGGGTTCTGCTTGCCCAGGGTTACGCTGCCGCTGGTTGGGGGTTCGAGTGCGCCGATGATGTACAGCAGCGTGCTTTTGCCACTGCCGGAGGGACCCATGATCGAAACTGCTTCGCCTTGCTCGAGGGAAAGGGAAACGTCGGAAAGGATCTCGATTGTTCCGCGCGGCGCGGGATATTGCTTTGAGATGTTTTCGACGTTGAGCATTCGATATCTTTATCGTTTTGCTGATGCCTTGCGACAGATCGCTTGTGAATGCAGATAATCCGCCTTAATTACGGCTATGCCGCTTTGATGCGCGTCAAGTCTCTGACTGCCGGCAAAGCCATTTACCATTAATAGGGTCTAAGACCCTATCCTATTCCGCGAACGTTTTCGGCAAGTCACAGACTTGCCGCGCATCAGAGTGGCATAGCCATTACAAAGCGCCGTCGCTTGCTCAGCGGGCTCGTTAATTCATCACACTCTCGTAAGCTTCCAACGCGCGATCGGCCATGTGGGCGGCGCTGTAATGTTCACGCACGCCGCGCGCTCCGGCGCGCCCTAACGCTTCCGCCAGAGATCTGTCTTGAAAGATTTGTAGCAGACCCTGGGCCAGGCTCTCAGCGTCATCCGGTTCGACCAGGAGGCCGCCGGAAGTCTTTTCCACAATTTCGGTAAACGCTCCGCGCCGCGGTTGGACCACCGGTACTCCGCAAGCCATCGCCTCCAGCAGAGACACTCCCTTGGGCTCGTCATAGGTGGCGGGCACTGAGAACACGTCCACGCCTCTCAGAAACTTTATCTTCTCAACTCGATCTAAAACTCCTCGGTAGGTGAACTCGGCGCCGAGCCCCGCATCGTCTAAACGCTTCTTGATTTCGCCGAGATAAGACTTACAGTCAGCGGCCATGTAACCCGCGACTTCCAGACGCGCGTCAGTCACGCCCAGATCTTTGCGCAAAATACGGTAGGCTTCAGCCAACAAATCAAGTCCTTTTTCCGGAGCGATGCGGGCGAGATAACCCACCACAAAAGGCTTGCTGCCGTTTGGTTCTTTCTCGTCAAAGCCGGCGACGTTTATTCCCAAAGGCACTACGCTGATTTTGTCACGGGGAATCCCCAGATAGCCCGGCGTGAATTCTGCGTAGAATTCGCTGACCGGCAGAAAGGCGTCGACGTGCTGAATGTGACTCCGAATCAGGTCCAGAGCCTGGGTCCGGTAAGGTTGCTGAAGGCCATCAAGGAAGAGGTCTTCTCCCTGCAGCGTACAGCAAATGGGACGATTCAATTCGCGTTTGAGCGGACCGGCCAGTCCCAGTAATAGCGAATACGGCAGGCTGATTACGTCCGGAAGCGGTTGGCTCTTCAGCCATTCGATGAGCTTGTGTATTTCTTTGCGTTGGAATCCGTCCTCACCCTTGAGCACTGAGACAGTCATCTCGCCCAGCATCTTCGGGTTAGTCGAAATCGAACCGCGCGAGGCGAAGCTGAGGACCGCTTTGGAGTCCCAGAGGCGATCCAACCAGGCCGGCGTCCTGCGAAAAAAGGGAACGTATTGCTGAAGGTAGGCGCTGATGCCGCCAAGCACGACGTGGTTCTGACTTACGTTCGGTTCGTCTGTATGCGTAGGGGTGTAGACCGGCAGGAGCAACACTTCGTGTCCGCGCGCAATCAGCTCGGTGGCCAAAGCGTTGTCACGGAGACAACTGCCACAATACATCCTTCCGGCGCCGCCGGTGAGATAAAGGATTCTCACAGAATGACCTCAGAGCGAAGCGGCGCGCTGAAAAGCCCGGCGGGCGTACAAGTGTTCAAAGAGATTGCCTTCATGCGGTTGATCCCAGCTTACCTGGTTCGTCGGCACGGCCCCGATGTTAAGACGATCGACGTGTGGCGATACGATCAGTTTCTGAATTAGTTTCGGATCGTTGGTAATGGCCGTCACCACCAGGCTTGGTCCCAGCTTTTCGGGGATCTCATCCTGATCGACTTTCACCACGCTGGCGAAAGGGAAGAGAAACTCGCGATTGGCCAGCGGATGCGACGGCTGATCGCACCGAATTATCGTCGGGAGCAGATAGGAGCAATTTTCCCAATTGACGAGTCGCTCGGGCCGGGCTGAGGCGCTGACGTCCGTTGCGCCGGTTTCGTTCAAGCCCTGATCGATCATTGCTGAGATGCGGGCGGCCACGCCGGCGTCTGCAAACGGAGCCAGTCCCGCCGCTTCGTCTTCAGCATCTCGGGGGACGATTTGGGCCAGCCGTTCCGCCAGCGCGTGGCTTATCTCCTCAGCATGGCGGGGCACCCAGACTCCCGACGCGTTGATGCAGGAGCGGCCGCCGTTCTCGGCGATCGACGCCACCATTACATCCAGATATTGCTCCCAGTTGTCGACGCAGTCTTCGCCGAGGATGACCTTGCTGTAACCGGGCCCATGAACTTCGATACGCGCATCGTTCGACCACCCGCCCGTGGTGGAAGCGTCGCCGAAAATGATTCCGCGTCCGCAGGTGCGCAGAACTTCTCCTGCTCCCGCATGGTCAGCGGGGTAAAAACTAAAGGCCTCAGGAGGCGCTCCCGCTTTAATCAAAGCCTGGATGATTCGGTAGGGTGTCCACGGTTCAGCGCTGCCCGGCTTGAGCACGAGGGGAATCTTGAGCGGAAATGCCGGAATCCAGAGTGAGTGGACACCCGGCGAGTTGTTCGGCAATACGACGCCAAGCGATTGTCCGCGGGGAAAGAAACTCAGGGCATGGCCTTCGAAGTCACCGAACCCACTGTCGAGAATCTTCCAATCAAGATTTCTGGTAAGACCGTCCAGGACGTTGGCCATCTCTGCCAGCATCATCCGGATTTTTTGCATGTTCCGGCGCACCAGAACATAAGGCAAGCCGGTGGTCGCGGACACCTGCTGAACATAATCTTCAGGCGTTTGCGTTTCGTCACCCAGCACCAGCGACCCATTCAGAAAATGATCCGCTGCCTGGCTGCACATCTCGACCAGGTCAGCAGTGGAGAATTTGTTCAGCAGCGCGTGGCTTGATCCCTGGTCGCGCAAGTCGCGACGGATTAGTCCGACGTTGGCCTGGCTGATCTCGACGAACGGTTCACGGGTGCGATGATGCGCCACCCGGGCGACGTCAAGACTCTGGTAGGGTTGGCCCCTGCGAAGTATGGGGATATGGAGCATAGGCTAGAATTGCGAATTGCGAATTTTGAATTGCGGATTTCCGAAAACCAACTCTGATAGTTTTTTCAATTCGCAATTCGAAATTCGAATTTCGAAATCCCACATCAGTACACTCCTTCGACCACAGTCGTGTTCAATTTTGAAAATGGCCTGACGTTGCGCACGCCGTCCCACGGATAAGGGTCGCAAGGCGGTTCGCGTTCCGCCTGATCGCGCTCCAGAAAGCGCGGCATAAAGAATTCTTTCGTCAAAGTCGTCAGACGCACGCGGCCCGTGTCGCCATATCCCACCAGTGTTTCAGGATTGTCCGGGTCAACCACCTCAATCATTGCGCGCGGCAACGGCGGGTAATAGATGATTGCAAAGTTGTCTTCCGGCCGGCGCGGTTTGTGCACGGCCAGACCCATCAGCGTGTTGCCATAGGTCGCAGCGAAATAAGCTCCTTCCAACAGCTCTTCAACCGCGAAGCGATGAAACTGCGGAGTCATCTCAGTCCCACCACAGAAGACGCCGGTGATACCCAGCTTCTTGAGCGAAACCTTTTCGCAGAGCGCCTCCAAAAGTTTTGGCGTCGTAAAAATGCAGCGAATGTTTTCGTGCGCGCGCAGTTGGGTGAGTCCCTGTTCGATGACGTGCTGCTTGTACTCTTCGGCCATTTTGGGCTGACCTTGTTTGATGAGTTTGATGACCCAACGCGGATCGAGATCCACCATAAAGCACATGCCGCCACGGAACTGGGCCAGGTGCTCCACCGCCAGGCGCAAACGACGCGGGCCGGTTGGCCCGAGGGACAACCAATCACCGCCTGGGGGAAAGAATTCGTCGGGCAGCGTGGCGCTGAAGGCTTCATAGTCCAGCCGGAAATCCTCGATGTTGATCCGAGATTTCGGCACGCCGGTGCTGCCACCGGTTTCAAAAGTGTAGACGGGCCGGCCGGCGTATCCACGCGGCACCCAACGGCGGACCGGGCCGCCGCGCAGCCACTCGTCTTCAAAAAAACCGAAGCGCGAGAGATCGTCGTAACTCTGAATTTCCTGCCGCGGATCCCAGGAAAGATTCTGCGCGTAATCCAACCAGAACGGGCAGCCGGTCGCGGGATCGAAATGCCATTGAATGACTTCGCGAACCCAGGCGTCCAACACTCCTCGCGATTGCGCGATGTCGGTCTGAAGTTTAGTTTCGGGTGAAGCCATAATGTCGATTAGCGTCTCTTATCAGCCTAAAATACCAGACGAAGTTTTCAAAAGATAACCGCGAAGCGGGGTAATGTCTTGATTTGATAGCGGTGTTTTAGAGTACCGACTTTAGTCGGGCTTTGTGCTCACGGAGAAAAGAACCCAACTAAAGTTGGTACTCTGTACGCCCGTGAAATCTCTATGCTGTCCACCGACCGCTCTAAACAGAAAATACCGTCTCACTCTCAAGCGCGGCCCTCAGTGACGCTGGAATCTCAGCCGGCTTGCCATTCTGCACCACCACGATCGTCATGGTGCCTTCGATGGCCAGCTCTCCGTCGCCTTTAACGACCTGATAGTCGTAACGAATTGACGTGCGTCCGAGTTTCCCCACCGCCAGCCGCAGCCGGAACGGATCGTCCAGCGCCAGCACGCGCAGGAACTTGCATTCCAAATGCACGCGCGGGAAATCGTAACCCATGCTGCGATTCATCGGCCACTTAATGGCGCGCACAAGTTCGCTCTCAGCCTCTTCGACGATTTCGAAAATACGGGGAAAGTGTAAACGTCCGGCAGCGTCGGCATCAGCCCAGCGCAGCCGCCGCTGTAGTTCGATGGAAGCAGGCATGAAAGTTTATGAACCTTTTCTAATCCGGTATTAGTTAGAGCGCATCGTCCGTATCGGCCGAGCTTAGTGGTTGGAGTTAGAGACGTCAAATACCACGTTTGAGGCCGCGGGATTACTTGGTAGAGTTACCTGGCAATTGAAATACTACGGAAGATGACTGTCGAACTTTACGATTGTATTGTCATTGGCGCCGGACCCGCCGGCCTCTCGGCCTCGCTTTTTCTCGCACGTTATCGCCATCGCACTCTGACTTTTCATCACAACAGTCCGCGCAACGAATACGCTCATGGCATTCACGGTTTTCTCGGACATCACGGAATTTCGCCGGCAGAGCTTTTGGCGCGCGGACGCGACGAAGTCACTCAGCACGGCGGGCTGATCATGGAAGCCTGCGTGACCAGCGTCGAGCAAGTTTCCAGAGATCGTTTTCGCGTCCTGGTCGACGACGAACATTCCGGTGAACGAACCTTCGAAGGATCTCGCTTACTGCTGGCAACCGGGTTACGCGACCTGACGCCGAACTGCCCGGGATTTCGCGAATTCTACGGCGTCAGCGTTCACCATTGTCCCGATTGCGATGGTTACGAATGCCGGGACAAATCTGTGGCTGTGTTGGGGGGCGGCCGCAAGACCGTAGGCTTTGCCCTGGGTCTGTTGACGTGGACAGACAAGGTAACTCTGCTCACCGACGGTGATGCCGGCGATATCGGTGACGATGAGCGCGCAAAACTAGCGAGTTTCAGTATTCAAATCCGGGAGGAGAAAGTTATCGCCCTGGAAGGTGATGAAGAATCGAAACAACTGCAACGAGTTTGCTTCGCCGAAGGAGCAGCCCTCGAGTGCGAAGGACTCTTTTTCAATCTGGGTATCGAACCCGCGAGTAATCTACACGAGGCGCTGGGCTGCAAGCTGGATGCGGAGAGCGGCCTGGTCTGGGTGGATCCTGATCAGCAAACCAGCGTCGAGGGTGTATATGCCGCAGGCGACGTCACGCCAAATTCTCAACTGGCCATTGTCGCCGCTGCCGAAGGCGCCATGGCGGCGATTCACATTCACCAGTCGCTTATTCCCGTTGAGCGTAAGATTTGATCGAGAAGAGTGTGAATTGATTAAGCTGACCGAAGTAGTAATGTTCTAGTCGGCACAAACAGGCCCGAAGGGCCGACATTCAATAGCCGCGACCGTTTCGCGGTTCGCGTGTTGATACGAAAGCGAGGCCCGAAGGGCCGACATGAGTTGCTAGTCATGCCGGTCCGTCGGACCTCCAATGCATTTACACTTCCCTGACCACGACCTTACGGTCGTGGCTATTTCCTGACAGCCCTTCGCGCTTCCTCGCCTAACGTTTCGAATTGAGGAGGTCGGTCTCTTTGCGTTTTTCCCACTCGGCCTTCGCCTCTGGGCTAAGGTCGCCTGGCAGACAATCGGGCGCAATACCCTGGTCAGCGCAGAATTGCCGCCATAAATTGAAGCGGGGATCGAACTTGCCCGTTTCCTCAGATACCTTATTCGACAAAGACCCTTCTTCGGGTAACTCGGCCATCTCTTCTTAGCCTCAAAGCCTTTTGTTAAGGCAAGAGCGGCGGCCTGGCCGCCGCCCCGCCTGGGCTTCTCCGGTCGAGTTTTGGTCGACCGAACTATTAATCGCCAAAGCGATTTTTCTTTCTGAACAGGCTAGGGCCTATTCGCGTTAGCGTTAGCGTTAATCGGACGAACACCAGCCGTGTTCTGATTTCCGTTATCGTTGGTGACGACGCCCACATTTGCCGGCGCATTGTTCGCGTTCAGGTTTCTGTTGGCGTTCGTCTCGACGGCGTTACTGCAGGCCTGGACCAAGCCGGCAATCGCCAGACAGCCCAGGAATATTAGAGTTCGTTTCATGTTTGTTTCCTTGTCTGCCGGCGTTAGCTGCGAACTTCTTCGCCGCGGTTCTTCTTCCACTCCTGCGCAAAGTACTCGGCATCTTCCGAGTTGCGCGGTGTCACGCCCATTACGATGCCGCCCTTCTTGAGGCCTTCCTCGTAATCCTTGACGCGTTCTTCAGGAATTCCGGCGCCGACGAGAAGACCGATCAGGCCACCTGTTGCGCCGCCCGCGCCTGCTCCTGCCAATGCCGCTGCGATTGGGCCGGCGACGAGCAGTCCGAGGCCCGGTAATGCCAAAGTCGTTCCGACTGCGGCGATCGCTGCGAGGGTCGCACCCACCGTGCCGCCGATAGCCGCGCCGGTGCCGGCACCCTTCAAAGCCTTATTCCCGAGTTCTGTTTCGCGTTTGTCCACCACAAAATGCTTATTGCGGGTTTCATCCGACATCACCAGATTTACGTCGTCCTGACCATAACCACGTTGCTCCAGCGACCCGTAAGCGCGCTCGGCGCTCTCTCGATCGTTAAAAAGGCCGGTAACCATACCTGACCGCTTCGTTCCTGTTGTTTCTGCCATATATGTTCTCCTGTGTTCTGATTAAGTTGTGAAAATTGCAGACCGAGATATATCGGTCGCATCGGTTCCCTGGTTCGACTGGCTCTCCCGTTATTAACTCGTGCACTGAGTTGTGCATGCGATTCAATCCTTGGGCAGTGCCGTTGACCGTGTGTGCAACGGCCGTGCCGCTTATTGATCTGCATTCCAATCAACTACTCATTCTTGAGTTTTCTTGCGGGTCCTCTGCGATTAGTTCTCAAGTGTTCAAAGGGCGCGAATGACTCCCGCGCAGGTGCTGGACGATCTCGAATGACTTCTTCAATCGACAGAAACTGATTGCCGGAGTTTTCGAAATCGTTCCCTTTTGAAGTTACATCAGCGATTGCTGACTAGAATTAGTACATCGGAAGGCCGCTGAGTTTTAGTCTTAGCGGAAACTCAACGAATGGTGTTTCTAGAGAAGATTAGTTTCGGGGGGCGGCGGGGCGGCTCGATTGAGAGCTCAAGTCAGTTGGCGCTTTATGCTTGCGCCGGAATTGCGCCGGCGGAGATTCGAACGCCCGCTTGAACGCGCGGTCGAATGATACTTCTGAGCCATAACCGACCGCTGCGGCGACTTCGGCGACGCTGTTCTCTGTCGACTGAAGCATTTCCGCTCCCAGCTTCAAACGCCATTGGGCGAGGTAAGCCATCGGGGACTCGCCCAGAAAATGGCGGAATCGCTCGGCGAGCCGGGTGCGTGACAGACCAACCCGTCGCGCCAGATTTGAGACGGTCCAGGGATCGGCCGGCTCTTTGTGAAGCAGCGCCAGGGCCTGACTGACGACTGGATCGCGAGCGCCGGCGAGCCAGCCAACCTGATCCGAAGGTAACGCGTTGATGTATCGCCGCAGGGTCTCGACGAAAAGGAGCTCAGACAACTTGGTGAACACCAACCCGCTGCCGGCATCGGCCCCGCTGTCTTCGCCGGCCGAGAATCGAATTGAGTTGGCGAGCCATTCGCCTGACGGCCCATCAGCGACATGCACTCTGAGGATTTTAGGCAAGCCCGCCAGAAAGATTTCACTCAGTCGCGCCTCACAGGCCATGAAGCCACATACAAACCTGGTGATCTCGCCGCCGCCGCCAAAGCGGGAGACCTTAAATCCTTTGGTTAGATTTTTGGCAAATGTCTGGAACGAGTCGACTGGTTTTGCCGGTTCGCCATTGCCGAGAAAATGATCGTCTCCATGCGGGAAGATTATGATGTCGCCGGCGGTTAATTGCTGCCGCTGTCCGTCCGGGAGCCGGGCGTATGCCTGACCTTCGATTAGGTAATGGTAGAGGATGACGTGTCCCGCTTTGGCAGAGAGATACTTGGCCGCGTCATTTGATCGGGCTGTCCAAATACACCAGGGAGCGGAAAACTCGCCGTTAAAGAAGAGTGCGCCCTCAAGCTTAAAGGCGCTCAAAACCTCAGAGAGCACATCCATTTTCATATGGTTTGCCGAACGGGCGTCTCAGTTAAGAATACGGTACGGTCGATTAAGTCTTCAAGCCCCCTTCGCACGTATGGTATCGGTGGATCCCCAATGAACCATCGTTCGAAACAGTAGAAGGAGCTAAATCAAATGAGTGCGATTGCAAGTGGAACACAAGTAAGCAAAGAATTCGACCAACAGAAGAGTCTCGAGCGCCGCCGGGCTGAAGCTTTGGCGGACCGGATCGAGGAAGGCGCGGTGTTACTGGCTGCCTTCGCCGAGAATCTTACCGAAGCCGAGTGGCAGACGCCGGTATCCAGCACCGACCGCCGTCCGGTGGGCGTGATCGTGCATCATGTAGCCAGTGCCTATCCGGTTGAGATCGATCTGGCCAGGGCTATCGGCAGCGGAAAAGAGGTTACACAAGTTACCTGGGACGCGGTGGCGCAAATGAATGCCGGCCACGCGCAAGAACACGAAGGGGTAACGAAGGCCGCTGCGCTTGAACTGCTGCGCCAGAACAGCCGCCAGGCGGCGGCCGCTGTGCGCGCGTTCACGGATGACGAGTTGGACACGGCAGCGCCCTTTTCACTGAGCTTTGGCGCGCCGGTCACAGCGCAGTTCGTTATCGAGGACCATGCCCTGCGACACAGCTGGCATCACCTGGCGCGCATTCGCAAGGCGGTCGGACGGTGACCAGGTGAGTAGCCGGCGTTTGGAGGCCAGTCGCCAAATAAACTGGATGGCGTCCAGTTGAAAGGTGCGACGGGTTTGGGCATGAGCGCGCGGCTTTGAAATACCGCGATTGTCGTTCGCCGTTACGTGAGGTAGATTCGCGGCTCTGCCGCAGCACATAGCGGTAAGCCTCTGGCTTACCGCAGCTGCGGTTCTAGATTCTGCGGCTACGCCGCCGCTGTTCGAGGCGCAGCCTCGAACTCTTTGAAAAGATTCGCCGGAAAGGCAGAGCCTTTCCGCAATGTGCTGCGGCAAAGCCGCTCCTGAGCGCCGAAGCGTCGGGCCGCCGACATCGGAATGACGACCGGATTGCCGCCTTCCCGATCATTTTGAAACTGGCCGTGAGTGGCGTTCAAAGACAAAAAGCATCAAGTAGAGTCGACGCAGCGGTAAGCCCTCACCCTAACCCTCTCCCAGCGGGAGAGGGAATAGTTATCCATTTGTGAGGAAGCCGCGATGAGTACGAGCGTGGAGACACGAATGTGACTGGTGCTCATGCGGATCTCCTATGTCTCGGCCACGGCCAATGTCGCGCTTGAGCTCGAGAGGGAGAGGACAGCTCCTACCACCTCCACTTTATGTAGTATCCGTTCGCTAACCGGTTTAGATCGTTTCTAACTCTGGCCCAATCGGCTTCGGCGTCCCCGCGCAGCCGGTGGGTACGCATGAACCCGTTAATCGTGCGGCCACGAGTCAGGACCTCGTTCGCGGCGCCGGGGGCGATCTTCTCGTCCTCAGCCCGGTCCTTTAGCCGGTCGGTCGCCTCCTCAAACCGCTTCACATACTCGTTGATCTCGTCTTCTGCACGAGTGCCATCCAGGCGGCTGTCATCCAGGGCGTGGTCCAGTGAGCTTTTGAAACGATCGGTATCCGTCTCAAGCTGCCGAATAATCTCGCGCAGGTTACCGCGATACCATGGCCTCTGTGCGCCCGAGTTGTTGCCCGAAACCGCCATGACCATCGCGGCCAGGACCGTCAGAATGAGAATCCTTTTCATCGGTTTACCTCCGAGTTCAATTGGTTATTGTTGGTTAATGTCCGAAGCGCGACCGCTTGGTCACGGGGACAATTGATTTTGAGGCACACAGGTGAGAGGGCGACGAACCATGTTGCCGTTCGCAAGAGAGTAGATTTATCTATCGGCGATTTTTTGCCGAGCTTCATGGCTTCCCCTTAGTTAAGCCTATGGTCGGTGACCTTCCGAAATTATGGCGAAGTGTACGCCTCGATTGTGGTGGGTTCAACATCTAAACGGGCATCAGCAATTGCAACGGAAATAGTAGAAGAACGAAGGGTACGAGCCAACCGTTCTGAGCACCGACCTTGTCGGGCTTTTGTTAACCAAACAAAGACCCAACTAAAGTTGGTATCTAAACGCCGCTAAATTAGAACACCATTCGCCGACGACGCCGGTTGACACGAAAGAGCGAATCCTTTTTAATCATGATTCCCCTTGAATTCCATCTGATTGCTTCGAGGCTTCGGCGGCCGGCCTTGAACCTGGATGGAAGAGTAATAACGCACATCCCCATTTCTCTCGTTCCCTCCGGTTTTTTATTAGCCTCCTGATGACTACTACTTAGGTGCAATAACTTCGACGCACCGGGTTTTCGATTGATTAAGGTATGACTAAGAATTCTGTCGCTCCAATCCAAAGCGAGGATTTGGCCGCGCCCTGGCTGTCGGCCATCATTGAATCGGCCGACGATGCCATCATCTCCAAGACGCTGGAAGGGATCATCACCAGTTGGAACCGCGGAGCTGAACGCATCTTCGGTTATACGGCTGACGAAGTAGTTGGGAAGCCGGTAACGATTTTGATTCCTCCCGATCACCTTGACGAGGAGCCGGAGATTCTTGGAAAAATCAAAGCCGGCGAACGGGTTGAGCACTACGAAACAGTGCGATTACGCAAAGACGGAAGCCCGATTGATATCTCGCTAACCGTGTCGCCCATCAGAGCGGCCGATGGCAAAATTATTGGCGCTTCAAAGATTGCGCGGGACATCGGCGAGCGAAAGCGTGCGGAAGCGGCGTTTGCCGAGCAAAGCGAGATCATCGAAACCGTTAATCGCCTCGGTCAAGTTCTCGCCGCCGAGCTTGATTTATCTAAACTAGTGCAAGCGGTAATCGAAGCTGCCACGGAAATTTGCGGTGCGCGTTTTGGGGCTTTTTTCTATGACGTTCTGAACGAGCAGGGCCAACCCGAATTACTTTATGCGCTCTCACGAGTGCCGGCGGAAGCTTTCGCACACCTCTCAATGACGCGCAACGATGGACTCCTCAACTCTACCTTCAAACGCGCCGGCACAGTGCTCGTGGACGACGCAAAGAAAGACCCAAGGTATGGCGCGAATTCTCCGTACTTTGGAACGCCGCAAGAACACTTGACGGTTACCAGCTATCTGGCCGTACCGGTCGTCTCTCGTTCAGGTGAGGTGTACGGAGGTTTGTTCTTCGGCCATCCCGGGGAAGGCATGTTTACTGAACGCGGCGCGCGAATCGTCGAGGGAATCGCCGCCCAGGCGGCAATTGCCATGGACAACGCCCACCTTTACGAAGCGGCCCAACTGGCCCGCGTCGAGGCTGAACGTTCTGCGAAGGAAACCGAGCGACTGTATCGGCAGGCGCAGGAATCAAGCCAGTTGAAGGAAGAGTTTCTGGCAACCGTTTCACATGAGCTGCGAAATCCTCTTAATGCGATCCTCGGCTGGTCGCGTATGCTCCGCGGCGGACAAATACCTCCGGACGGCGTCTCGAAGGCTCTCGACACAATCGAGCGGAATGCGCGCGCGCAGGCGCAACTGATAGATGACCTGCTCGATGTCTCGAGGATCATTACCGGCAAGCTGCGTATGGATGTTCGCCCGGCCGACCCGAACCAATTCATCGAGGCTGCAATCGAAGCGGTCAAACCGGCGGCCGAAGCCAAGGGTGTCCGGATGCAGAAAGTGATGGATACCGGCGTTCTTTCTGTTCCCGGGGACCCGGTCCGCCTGCAACAGGTTGTCTGGAATCTCTTGTCGAATGCGATCAAGTTCACGCCCCGAGGCGGTCATGTGCAGGTGCGGCTTGAGAGAGTGAATTCACATGTCGAGATAATAGTCAGCGATACCGGACAGGGGATTTCGCCGGAATTTTTGCCGCACGTGTTTGACCGGTTCCGGCAAGCTGACCAGCGCAGCGCACGCGAACACGGTGGCATGGGACTTGGGTTGGCGATCGTGAAGCATTTGATTGAACTTCATGGCGGCACAGTGGGGGCGACGAGTCCGGGTGCGGGACAGGGAGCGACCTTCACTATCCGACTGCCGTTTGTTCCGGTCTATCAAGTGGATGCCGACGGGGGCCGGATTCATCCAGCAGCGCGCGATTTGCTGCCGGAAACCGAATGTCCCGAACGTCTGGATGGATTAAAGATACTGGTGGTTGACGACGAACCGGACACCAGAGAGTTGTTACGAACCGGCCTGGAAAACTGCGGCGCGAAAGTCAGCGTGGCTGCCTCAGTCGTGGCAGCCCTGGGAGCGATCAAGACCTCGAAGCCCGACTTGGTGATTAGTGATATCGGCATGCCCGGTGAGGACGGTTACGACCTGATTCGCAAGTTACGATCGTCTCCGGCGGAAAACGGAAGCTCCATTCCCGCGATCGCCCTCACGGCCTACGCGCGCGTCGAAGATCGCCTCAAGGCACTCCGTTCTGGCTATCAGATGCACGTGCCCAAGCCGGTGGAATTGGCGGAACTGGTGGCGGTTGCCGACAGCCTGGTGAAGCGGTCAGGTGGATCTTGAAGCCGCGAAGCAGTGAGCAGTGAGCAGTGGGCAGTGAGCAGTAAGATCTGCGTCACTATGAATCTGCTCACTGCCTACTGCCCACTGCAGTTCATCTGGACCTACTGCTTATCGTAAACCGCCGTGTTCGTTACCCGTTTGCCTTTGGCGTTAGTTCCGGTCGTGGTTACCGTTCGGGTCTTGCCATCGGCTGAAACGACAACGCGACCGGTGAGAGTGACCTTGGCGCCTTTCTTAGCAGTTAAGGTTAAGGTGAGGCTGCCTATCTTCCGGTACGACCGCATATCGGACGTGGCGTCGCCGGTCACAGCGTAGAATTTCCCGTCAAACTTACCGGTCCATTCGTTGTGCGTCGGATTGCCTTCGCCGTCGGTTCCATCCACCGTTACCTTGGTGCTGTCGCCGGCAGCTTCGTAAACCACGGTGTGGTTCTTTTGTGCTCCCGGGCTGAACTTTGATTTGGCCTCATTCAGTTTCCAGTTACCCATCTGTGGGTTGTCGGTCTGCGCCGCGGCGACGCCAAAGCACAAGACGAGGAACGTCGCTAGAATCACTATTCGTTTCATATCTTTCTCCTGACTGAAGTAGCAGATTGTTAAGAGCTGATGGCGCGCGATTCTAGTGCCATCCTCAGCTTTAAGCAACTCATGCGCAGGGCGTCCAGAAGTCGAGTTCGGGCTAAGACGGGTGTCTAAATCGGCATCGGAGCGTCCGCCCGCCCCCCAGACAACCTCGGCGCCCGTGAGAGAGGCGGTGATTAAGTCATCCGCGCCGTTTGCGGACTGATAAATATGACCGGGGTTTAGGCGTAATATGCCTCACGCATCAGCGGTATTATCGCTCTTGGCGCATAATAAGTAGTCAAACGCTTCGTGAAATATTTTGCGTCGCGCTAGCACTAAGATTCCTGTTCGGCCTGATTACTTCCGATTGTGAGTCGCTACTTCCTTAATCAATCTGCGCGTTCCACCGCAAATCGTGGACTGTTCAGCACCGGAGAATATCGACAGGTGGAAGATTTCTTCGACACTCCACCGACTCCGCTCTGGCATTTGCGTCACCTCGCTGCCGAACTCGGTTTGGGAGACATCCTGCTAAAGGACGAATCGACGCGGATGGGTCTCAATTCTTTCAAGATTCTCGGAGTTTCATATGCAATCCATCGACTGCTCGAAGCCGGAGCGATCAATCGGACGGCGGTTCTTGCCTGTGCCACTGAAGGGAATCATGGTCTGGCGGTTGCCCGCGCAGCTCGCGAGCATAGTCTCAGCGCCATGGTTTATGTGCCCGGCGATTTAAAAGACGCGCGCGTGAAGACTCTCGAGCGAGAAGGTGCTCAGGTAGTTAAGGTAGATGGCGACTACGATGACGCGGTTCGTATGCTTTCGCGGGAAGCCAGCCTTAACCAGTGGACCATCATTTCGGACACTTCATGGCCAGGTTATGAGGAGGTTCCTCATGCGATTATGGCTGGTTACACACACTTGATGGTGGAAGCCGTGCACCAGTTGTTGCCGGACTCACCGCCCGATGTCGTGATCGTGCAAGCCGGCGTTGGCGGTTTAGCTGGCGCGGTGATGAGCTGGCTATGCCATCGATATGGGACTGACCGACCTTTTACCATTCTGTGCGAACCCAAATCTGCGGACTGCTTCCTGGAATCTGCTTCAGCTGGAAACCTGGTTTTACGGCAGGGCCCGTTTGACACGATTATGGCGGGCCTCCGCTGCGGCGAGCCATCGGCCATTGCCTGGCCGGTAATTGCATCTTCAGTCGACGCGTTTGTTTCGATCGAGGATGACTGGGTTAGGCGGGCAATGAAGTTTTTAGCGCATCCGTCGCATGACGATCCTGTGGTAACCGCAGGCGCTTCGGGAGCCTGCGGCCTGGCGACCCTGCTGGCGATTCTTCAGGATAGCCAGCTTCGCCAGCTTTGTGAGGAATCCGGCATCGGACCCAAGTCTCGTGTACTTGTGGTAAATACTGAAGGGGCAACCGATCCGGAACTCTACGAGCGGATAATGAAAGCCGAATCAAATGAGATTTAAGTCAATGGTAGGACCAGAGTATCATCGAATCTGTATCACTCACCACCAAACTAGTGTGGCTCATTCTTTCGGGTGGCTCATCACGATTGGAGAAGTGACACGATGAAGCAAGCAAAGAACACGATTTGCCTTTGGTACGATGGCGACGCCGAAGAGGCGGCGCGTTTCTACGCCAAGACCTTTCCCGATTCATCCGTTGGCGCGGTACACCGCGCACCGGGAGATTTTCCGTCCGGGAAGCAAGGGGATGTGTTGACGGTCGAGTTTACCGTGATGGGAATTCCTTGCCTCGGACTCAATGGCGGACCCACCTTCAAGCACAACGAAGCATTCTCGTTTCAGGTCGCAACCACTGACCAGGCCGAAACGGATCGTTACTGGAACGCGATCGTCGGCAATGGCGGCGAAGAGAGTGCGTGTGGCTGGTGCAAGGACAAATGGGGCCTGTCCTGGCAGATTACGCCGGTGGCTCTGACAGAAGCGGTAACCGATCCCGATCCCGCGGTCGCCAAGCGCGCTTTCGATGCGATGATGGAGATGAAAAAGATCGACATTGCTGCAATCGAGGCGGCGCGCCGCGGTTGAGGCGAACAAACCTGCGAGCGGTTCTGTACCAATCAGACACGCCCGGTAGGTTGCTCGCCCACAAACTCTAAAAGCTCCACGCCGTGGTCGAGAGCGACCAACTCCGCTGCCTTTTCGCCAATCATAATCGCCGCCGCGTTCGTGTTCCCGCTGACCACGTTGGGCATAACGCTCGCATCCGCCACGCGCAGGTTCCGGACACCTGATACGCGTAGTCGCGGATCGACGACACTGCCAATTCGGCAAGTGGAAGTCAGGTGATACACAGTGATTGAAAAATGCAGCGCAAGATCCTCGAGCAGGGCGTCGCTCAAAGTCCCGCCCTCCTGATAGCCGTGCTTCGCCGCGAGGAAGGGCGGCACTTGCAATGGTTCGATCGTGTTAGGCGCCGGCCAGTGCGCCACGACATCGAGGGCGCGACGCAGCACGGCGACCATCACCGTCATATCGTGCGCGTCTGCGAAATAGTTCATGCTAATGGCCGGGGCAACGGCGGGGTCCGCGCTTTCCAGTTGGATCTCGCCTTCACTGTGGGGCAACACCGGATTCGCCAGGACCAGCATGCTTTCGGCTTCGGTTGCCAAACGCTTTGAGACGTCGTCGAAATACCTCGCCGTATCGATGTTCAGGCACCAATGCCACAAGTCGTAATTGTATCCGCAGGGAATGTAAGCGATTTGCCCGTCGTGGCTGTGGTCGTCGCCGAGGCCGGTGGAAAACCAGGCGCCCGCTTCGTAAAGCGAGGAAGAAACCAGTCCGCAGCCGGTCGTTGCCCACTCAGCGAGGCGCCGCTCAGCCTCCTGCTTCAGGGCTTGCAGAGGAGCAGGCATCTGCTCGTCGTCCTGAGGATCAAGAGGCAAAGGTCCGGCGGGTTGGCGCAGAGCGCCAGGTCCCATCGACACTCCGACTTCACCCATTGAGACGCCGACTCCCGGTGCCGGGAAGAATAGAGGCACTTGAATATGGTCCTTCAAATGCTTTCCCACATGAGGCGAATCGACGAGACACGAAACCCCAATTGTTTCGAGTTCGCGGCGCGGCCCAACGCCGGACAGCAACAGCAGGTGCGGAGAACCGACGGCGCCTGCACTCAGGATCACTTCCTTGCTGGCGCGCGCAACGCCGATCTCGCCAGTCGCTTTGCGATACTCAACTCCCTTTGCCGCAATCCCTTCGGGCGAATCTTCCAGCAACACGCGCGTGGCTTGCGCCCCGGTAATGATCGTGAGGTTGGATCTGCTCTCCGGCTTTCCTTCCAGAAAGGCGCGATAGGTACTGGATCGCTTGCCCTGCCGAGTGTTGGTTTGAATCAGTGAAACGACACCAGTGGGTCCGCCGCGGTCGCGTCCGTTGTAATCTCCGCGCGGAATACCAGCCGCCTCGGCCGCTGCGACAAAGGCGCGAGCTCCCGGAAGAACCGGCGAGCGCACCGAAACTCCAAGCGGACCAGCGCTATTGTGCGCCGGCGCATCAACCACGATCTCTTCGCTGGGCACAAGCCCTTCGCTCTTCAGAAAATAAGGCAGTACCTCGGCGTAACTCCATCCGGTTGCGCCCTCTTCCGCCCACGAGTCAAAGTCCCGCGGGTGACCGCGCACATACGCCATGTAGTTAAGTCCGGAAGACCCACCGAGCATCTTGCCGCGCGGCACCGGAACGCGTCGCCCCCTCAGACCGAGCCCGGCCCTGCCGGGGTCCGCGGTAAACATCCAGTCCGTCGCCGGGTTCATCTGCATGCTCCCGCAGGCGACCGGCATCAGCTCTACATCGGGCGGCCGTTCTCCCGCCTCAATGAGCGCAACTCGGCAGCGCGGGTCTTCGGACAGCCGCGCCGCGATCACCGCGCCGGCTGATCCGCCGCCAACCACGACGAAATCAAAAACTTCGGGCATGTCTACCTTTCCTCTACGCAGCCGTGTAGCCGCCGTCAATTAAGTAAGTTCCGCCGGAGCAATATGAAGAATCATCGCTCCCCAGAAACAACGCGAGCCGGGCGACTTCTTCATTGGTGCCGTATCGCTGCAAAGCGATCTTTGTGTTCAGGTCATCACGCACAACCTCGGGGTTATCCGGCGAGTATTGTGCTTCGAGTGAACGGATCATCCGGTTATCAATCGGCCCGGGCGCGATGGCATTGACTCGAATTTTCGACGGTCCCAATTCCAACGCGGCAGTCTTAACCAGACCGATGACCGCGTGTTTACTGGCAATGTAAGGAGCCATGGCCGGACTTCCAATTACGCCGGCTATTGAGGCCATGGCGATCATCGAACCGCCACCTCTTTGTTTCATCGGTTCGACGCAGTACTTCATCGCCAGCCAGACGCCGATGACATTGGTGTTGAGCACCTGCTCAAAGTCGTTTCGGCTAAGGGCTTCAATGGGATTGAACTTTCCTTCGGTGCCCGCATTTGCCAGCAGGATATCCACGCCACCAAACGCGTCGATGGTTGCTTTCACTGCCGCCGCGGTGGCTTCTTCATCGCCGGCCTCGGCGACAAATTGGGCGAGTCCGGCGCCGGTGTTCAGGCGGTCGCGAGTTTGGCTGAGTTTGTCTGCGGAACGTCCCACCAGCATCACGCTCGCGCCCTCGCTCAGAAATAGTTTCGCGGTGGCCTCGCCGATACCGCCCGTCGCGCCGGTGACGATAGCGACTTTGCCCGACAGTCTTTTTTCATTTTGAGTCATAGTCTTGGAATTGATCCATTGATCCATTGAGTCATTGAATCAATGAGTCAATGAGCAACGGATCAGTCTTAACGAACCACGACGCCGATGTTTGCTATGGTTGCGCCTTTCGTCATCGAAGGGACTGCGCAAATGTACAGCACGACTCCCGCGACCGGCGCTCGGGCTTCGAAGATTACCCGGCCGAGATAATCGGTCACATAACCAACTTTCATTCCCTGCCCAACATACGTCCCGCGTTTGGCAAGCGGGTAGAACATGCCGGTTTGTTCGCTCGCCAGGGTCACAACTTTTTCGATCCAGACCGGATGCTCAATAACTGCTGGAGCGCCCGGTAGCATTTTCAAGTATCGCATCACGCTCAGGCAGCCGTTCACGAGGGCATTGAGATCGTCAGTCTCGACGGTGCCGGCGTGTCCGGCCTCGGCGGTGATCGATGGCTTGCCGCGCGTGGTGGCAGTGTTCTCCAGGTAGCGGGAAGCCTGCGGGTCTTTTGGCCGGTCGGCTGAGATAATGATGTGATCGAGACCGAACGCCAAAACCATCTCGCGCGAAATCTGATCCTGCTTTTCGTTTCCGGTCTTCGTCCAATAACTGTAAGGCCTTAGGCTCTCGTCCGTGTCTCCACCGTGTAAATCGATTAAGTGATCGCATTGCTCGACCACATGTTTGGTGATGAGATATGACGCACGTTCGGTCTGGGTGCCGTCGATCTTGCCGGGGTAGAAACGATTCATGCTCTTCTTGTCCACGGGGTTAATGTGCGGCACTTTTTGTTCGAAAGACTGAATATTGATGAGCGGCACGATGATGACCGTGCCCGAAACCTCCGCCGGATTGAGCATCCCGATCAGTTTCCCCAGCGCAATGATCGATGCGTATTCGGTTCCGTGCGAACCCGCAACCAGCGCCAGCACCGGTCCTGGCTTCGCGCCGTGAACTACAGCAACTGGAATGCTCAAGGCCGGGTCAACTCCCGCGGGAACCTCGATCGCGCCCGTCACCTTCTGCCCGCGCGCAGCGGTCACGGTACCAACGGTAAATGTCTGGCGATCCTGTGCCGGGGTTAGTACACCAGTAACCAGTAAGAAAAGTAATAGAAAAACTGATCGCATTTTCTCGTCCTTTGCTTTCGCGAATCTGAAACAGAATTATTCGACTCAGCGCGTCCATCTTCCATTCGGAATGCGTACGGGGCCCGGATGAAAGAACTTCTCAGGCGTCATGACTCCATCTTTCTTGAAGACCATTCCGTTCTTCATGACAAACTGAACGTTGCGCAATGCGTCAATGTCGGTGAGCGGGTCGCCCGAAACGGCGATTAAATCGGCAAAGAGTCCCGGTTTGATTGGGCCACGTTGGCTGATAACGTCAGCCGCCTTGTAGCCGTTTATGGTTATTGCGTACAGGATGTCGCGCGCTGGAATGTTCGCGGCTTTCCATGTGTCCAGAAACGCAATCGTCATTTCGCCGCGGGTCAGCCATTCTCCGGTTTTCTCGTCCTTCATCCGATCGTTCCAGTAATCGAAGTCGGTTGAAAATGTCAGCGGCGTCTTTTTCTCCCAAGCATCGCGCAGTTTGGCGACGGTAACCTTGAAGGCTGCCTCGCTGCCACGATATTTGGTGAAAGGCGTATCCGTGCCGGCAAGGAAAATTCCTTTCTCCGCCATCTGCCGGTGGTGCTCCGGCGTCAATGCGTTACCGTGAGCGATGATATAGATGCCTGCGTCGATCGCTCGCTGCGCGCCCTCAGGTGTTTGGACGTGGCCTTCAACTTTGCAACCACCCTTGGCAGCTTCTCTGATCGCCAGTCTGATATCCTCAGTCGAATAGCCCCAGGGTTTGCAGTCAATGCACAGCTTTATGGTGCGGGCGCCGAACAACATGTTCTGTCGAATTGCTTTGACGATTTCGTCAGGACTGTCCGCATCGATGTACTCGGGGAACATGATGTTGTGCTGTTTGTACATTTCCGGCGTCGGCCAAAACTGGCCGCCGGTGCTGCCTATCATGGGCCCAGACGGGATCACCGTTGGTCCGGGCAGCCAACCCTGCTCGATAGCCTGGCGCAGCGCGGTGTCAGCATAGAAAGCGTTATTTCCTACGTCGCGAATCACGGTGAAACCCGAACTGAGGAGCTGAATGCCGTTGGACGCAGCTTGAATCGCGCGTAGCGGCGAAGACTCCATTACGTAGGTGAGGTAGTAGTAATTGTTCTCCGGCTGCTCCTTGTAGGTGATCGCCATATGCGTGTGCGCATCGACCAGGCCGGGCAGCACCGTCAGCTTTGACAGATCGATTACCGTGGCGCCGGCAGGAATGGCGAGATTGGCGCCGACGGCCTTTATTTTTTCGCCTTCAATAATGATTACCTGGTTGGCTGCGGCGGTTCCGGTTTCCGGATCGATCAGGCGACCGGCCTTGATCGCAGTCACTGGCGCCGATTGAGTTTGGGCAAGAGCTGCCTCTGCGAGCGTCATGCCCACGAGCAGGCACGTCAGTCTGACAATAAGCTTGCGCACGGCTTTACCTCCTTTGTGAATACGAGCGTGTCGTCGGTCTCAACTCGATGGCATCGGGGGCAGCGTCTCATAGACGTGGAGCGCTTGCGCTACTTGCTGATCCCCACACGTCGTTCCAGAGCGCTCCAGCGCGGGTCACTATGCAGTGACTCCATTAAGGGTTCGAGCTTTAGGAACACAAGAAAAACACTGCGATCCTCAAAAGCCTTTTCCAGCCAGGCGAACGCTTTTTCTCTATCATCCAGACCTGCGTAGACTACGACCAGGTCACGACCATCGGCTTGCCTGTCCGCATGTCGTTTTTCCAGTTCTTTGATGACTGAGTCGGCCTCGCTTCGCTGTCCCAACCTGGCATAGACATGTCCTAATAAAGCCAAAGAGGCATTGGATCTGCCGGCCAGTTGGGTGCTTTTTTGAGCTTCCGACAGCGCCTCTGCATAACGCCCTTGCTTGATCAGCACGATCCCCAGTGTTTGGTGCGCCGCCCAAAAAGCAGGATCGAGATCGATCATTCGCTGACATTCCCTGGTAGCCGAATTCAGGTCGCCTCGATCGATGTATTGCTCCGCGAGATTGTTGATGATCACCAGCGACAATGGATCGAGTTCTTCTGCCCGTTTAATCTCACGAAAGGCCTCGTCCGTTCGTCCGAGGCCGCGGAGATGGCGTGAATACCAGTGGTGGGCCGTTGGATAATTTGGATTAAGCCCAATCGCCCGGCGAAACTCTTTTTCCGCGGTCGCCTGGTCCCAGTCCAATAACCAGATAACGAATCCAAGGGTGGCGTGCGGTTCCGCCAGCGTCGGATCGAGCTCGATGGCCTTGGCCGCATAAGTTTTTGCCAGGGGCATTAGTTCGCGAGGGCGCTCACCAACGTAGTAATAAGAGACGGCATAGCAGTCGGCCAGCCCGGCATATGCGAGGGCGAAATTCGGGTCCTTTTCGGTAGCTGCTTTCAGGAGCTCAGTAGCTTTTTTCAGGTTTCCCGACGACCGCTTGTTCCAGAAATACCGGCCCTGAAGATAAAGCTGGTAAGCCTCGTTGTTGCTCGTATATTGCGTCGCGATTCCTTTCCCACCCTCACCGGAAAGTCGCACCCGAAGCTTGTCGGCAATCGCCGCCGTAATCTCCTGTTGGGTGGCCAGCAGGTCCGACATCTTTCGCTGAAACTGGTCTCCCCAGAGCGTCTTCTTATTCCTGACGTCGATCAGATCCACGCTGATCACCAGGTCGTCTCCGCGCTGAATCAACCGGCCAGTCATGACGGCATCGACGCCCAACTCTTCGCCAATTTTCTCGGGGTCCATTTGCTTCCCTTTGTAACGGAATACTGAGCTGCGTGGCGTGACCTTGAGATTTGACACCTGAGAGAGGCGGTAGATGAGCGATTCCGCCAGACCATCCGACAGATATTCCGATTCGGCGTTGCCACTCGCGTTTTCAAAGGGCAGGACCGCAACCGACTCGATGCCGTGGTCGCTTCTTGAAGCGCTGAGTCTTCTGGCGATGAAAACCCCACCGACGCCTATGGCGAGCAGCACAACTGCTGCGATGGCCACGAGCACAGCTTTCCGGGACCGCGGTTTTGACAATTCGCGCGTGTCGCCCATCGACGGTTGAGGAAGGGAAGTCGTTGGTCCCGTCGCGCGGCCGGCGTTGGCCTGAGTGTGGTGAGGAAGAATACTTGTATGAACTTCACTTGAATCAGCAGCGAGCTGCGCCGTTCCTGCTTCGGTTGCGATCGGTGCTGAGTCGCTAACCAACGTCGCGCCGTCAGCTCGACAGAACTTCAGCGCTTCGTCTGTTTCAATGCGATGACATTGGGGGCAGCGTTTCATAGTTTACTGAATCATTGCATCATTACATCATTGACTCAATGATTCCCTTCTGATTCCGTGTCCCACAGTTTGCTGACGATCCACCATCGCTCCCCATGCTTTAGTAAATGGAAGTAATCAATCACCGCCTCCTCGTGTGTTTCGCGAACTTTTGCCGACGCTACTCGGCCGGTGATCTCTAACGACAGAGTTTCGCAGTCGAAAGCCTCTCCAGTTGTGACAGGCGCGGGATTTGAGTTGACCCATTCATACAATCCCTCGATGGGTGCCGCAATCATCTCATCGCCGAGGTAACCGCAGAGTACCGCTTGCTGATGAAAGCCTTGTCTCAGTACTTCAACGTTGCCCGTTCTCATTCCTTCAATGTAGTAGTTTATCGCTTCGCGAATGCCATTCTCGTCAGCTGAACGGTTCATTTACTTTCTCCTGATCTCGTGAAGGTAGTTTCATTCTCTGCAACAAATCTTTGACTCTTGGATCCTTGCCCAAGCTGTTTAAGGAATCCCCCTGGGCAGCGCTGGTAATTTCGTTGTCGAGAAACACCAACTCGCCATTTCTCTCTTCGAATGCTGTCTCGAGCCACTGAATTGTCTTTTTCAACTCTCCCAGACGGCTGTAGACGCGGGCAAGGCAGATTGCCGGCACATAACTTTGCCGACGCATGTCGAGCAATTGGTCAAGGATCTTCTCAGCGGTTTCCTGCTTTCCGGCCAGCGCATTAGCAGCACCTAAATCAGCCAACACGATAGGGTGGCCTCCGAGCGAAACCGCCTTTGTTAGTTGCTCGATGGCTGCTTCATAGTCTCCGTTTCCCAAACAAACCGCACCTTTCAGCCAATAGGCGCCGAAGAAGGCAGGTTCTATTTCCGTCATCTTGCGTGCCTGATCAAACGCTTCGTTTGCCAGACCAGCAGAGAAATACGTCCAACCCACATTCATATTAATAAGGAGTGAAAGTGGATCGACTTCGAGTGCGCGCCTGGCAAGTGCCATCGCTTCGTCAAAACGATCTACAAAGCCGAGGAACATCGCGTAGTAAGAAAGTGCTTCGGCGTCTTTTGGATTCAATAGAATCGCTTGTTTGAATTCCTGCTCAGCTTTCTCCCATTCCCAATCATGAAAAAAGTTGACCATTCCCAGTGACAGATGTGCACCCGCAAGGTTTCCATCAAGCTCGATTGCTTTGGTAGCGGCGCTCCTAAATGGCCGCACGGTGTCGTCGGCGGGAGACAATCCGAAAAACCAGAGACAGCCGAGGGCCGCAGCTTTTCCAGCGTACGCCGGAGCATGATCCGGATCTTTCTCGATAACTTTCTCGAAGAACTCGACCGCACGATTCCACCCTTCAGCTGTGTATTTGTAGGAGTAGTAACGACCTTTTAAGAAAAGTTCATGCACCTCGGCGTCATCCGTGTATCGCTTAACCACGGCTTCTTTCGCATCGCCAAAGAGTTTCAACTTCAACGCGTCAACAACCGCAAGAGCAATCTCGTCCTGAACGTCGAAGATGTCTTCGAGGACGCGATCGTATCGCTCTGACCACAGTTGGTATCCGCTAACGGCATCGATGAGTTGGGCTGTGATTCTGAGTCGATCACTTGAGCGTCGCAACGTTCCCTCAAGGATACTGGTCACATTGAGTTTCGCGCCAACCGATCGCAGATCTTCGTTTCGACCCTTGAACGAAAATGAAGAACTTCGTCCCGCAACTCGTAGTTCCTTTATTTGTGCCAGTGCGTTGAGTATTTCCTCGGTGATCCCGTCGGCAAAGAACTCCTGCTCGGGATCGGCGGAGAGGTTTTGAAATGGCAACACAGCGATGCTCTTCAACAATGATCCGAATGAATTCGTTGGTGAAGTTTGTGGACCGAAAAGCGAAGAGGACGATTTGTCATCAGGAATCTCCAGCCCCGCCTTGCGCAAACCGTCGACAAGATTCTCGCGAAGCTCGGGATCAAACCACTTCTTTAGTTCGTTGTGTATCGTGGTGCAGAAGTCCGGTCGTAGTTTCAGCAAGTCGCGAATGGCTTTAGCGGCGGCGGCATGGTCTCCGAGCTGACCAGCGGCCGCAGCAATAGCAGAATGCATTCCCCAGTGGCCTGGCAAATTCGTTTTGAGGATCAGGGTCATTGCGCCGTCGTAATCGCGTTGTCGATACGCATGAAAGAAGTCGGCATACCAGAACCAACCAGGATGATTCGGATTGATTTGTTTGGCGCGCGAGGCGAGTGCCAGGCCACGTTCCCAATCGCCTACATAGGTGAGTAACTCACCCATGAAAGCGAGTGAGTTTGCGTCCATCGGATTGAGTGCAACTGCTCGTTCTGCTGCGTTACGAAAACTCTGAAAATCTTTTTCGAAGAAACGGGCCTGAGCGAGACTGAAGTAAGCCAGGTGATTAGAGGGCCCCGCCTCAACTGCCCGTTGAGCTGCCAATATTCCGGAGGTCAGGGCATCCGACTGCAGGTTAAATCCTTGTCCGTAGTCCTGAGCAGATAACAAAGCCAACATTGCCCAGGCATCCGCATGAGTCGGTGCCTTCTCCACAGCTAATTCCAGGCACGTTCGCGCTGAAGCGAGTTCTTCGGCAGTGACGCGATCGAAGTAACGGAAACTACGCAGTACAGCTTCGTAAGGACTTAACTCATCCGGATTCCTGCTGCATACAACTTCGCTCATGCTTCGAGGAAGTACGCCATTTACGTCGGCTATGGTCGAGACGATCCTCGGTACGAGATCATCTTGTAAGGCGAATACGTCCTCTGCGCGGAATTGACGATCGTATGTCTCGGCCCACAGATGAGCCCCGTTGCTTGCGTCTATGAGTTGTACTGATATGCGCAACGACATGCCAGCAACACGTAGACTTCCTTCCATCACATAACGTGCACCAAGAGCCTTACCCACAGCGCGGACGTCATCCGTTTCGTTCGCGTATCGCGGGGTCGAACTGCGCGAGATCACTCGCAGATAAGAAAAGCGGGATAGTCCAGTCACGATCTCTTCGGACAGTCCTTCAGCAAGCGTTGCAACTTCGGTATTTGAGCCAGTGAACTTGAACGGAAGCACCGCGACCCAGAATCCTTCATCCGTTCGAGTTTCGCTCGATACAAAGGATCGGGCTGAGGAAGTTGAAGCCGCCTCTTCATCACTAATTTCCAGTCCCGCCTTGCGCAGCCCGTCCATCATTTCCTCGGTGAGTTCGGCGTCTAACCACTTGCTGTACTCCTCACGCGCTATCACGCCGAAGTCCGGCACCAGCGCCTGCAACTTCCGCAGAGCCGCGTGCGCCCGCTCCTGTTCGCCGAGCTGCGCATAAACCGCCGCAAGTGCCGTGTGCATAAAAAAGTAGCCGGGCATATTGATCTTCAGGGCAATTTCCAGCGCGCCGCGATAGTCCTGCCTGTGGTATGCATACTGGAAGGCCGGAAAATGATACCAGCCCGCATGATGGGGGTTGAGGTGTATCGCCCGCTCCACCAGGCCCAAGCCGTATTCCCAGTCGCCAGAATAGGCAATTAGTACGCCGAGAAATGCCGTGGTGGAGGAATCCATTGTGTTGAGCGCCAAGGCGCGCTCTGCCGCCGGGCGAAAGGCCCGGAAATCTTTCTGGAAGAACAAAACGGTGGCCAGTGCGTAGTGAGCGAGGGGATTGGTCGGCGCCGCCGCGACCGATCGTTGCGCGGCGTCGTGGGCGCGGCCCAGGGAATCGGGCCTCGGGTTGAAACCGTCCGCGTGCTCTTGCCTGTAAATCAACGACAGCATGGCCTGGCAGTCGCTGTGACCCGGCGCGTCGGCAACCGCCGCTTCGAGGATCGCCCGAACTTCTGCATGCTCTTCTGCCGTGACGCGTTCTAAGTAGCCGAAGCTGCGCAGCACAGCCTCATGCGCGGAGTATTGACCGGCGCTTCTGCCTCGCAACGACTCACTCATGCTATGCACCAGCGCGCCGTACTGATCCGCCACCGTCGAAACAATGCGCGGCACCAAGTCGTCCTGCAATTCGAAAATCGAATCCGGATCGAAACTACGTTCATAGTTTTCAGCCCACAGATGGGCGCCGGTCGTCGCATCAATGAGTTGTACCGCGAGGCGCAGCTTCGGCCCTGCTTGCCGCAGACTCCCGACCATGACATACCGAGCGCCAAGCGCCTTGCCAATCTCGCGCACATCACCCGAATCGGTGGCATAACGCACCGTGGGGCTATGGGTGATGACCCGTAAGTAAGAAAAACGCGAAAGCCCGGTGATGACGTCTTCGGAAATCCCCTCGGCCAGGACCGTGAAATCGGCGTTGGCGCCGCCGTACTTGAACGGCATGACGGCGACCCAGAGACCTTCCTGCGCACGCGCCACGCCCGAGTCGGCCGTGGCTGAACGAGCGCGGTCAGTCGCAGGTGCTGCTGCTTCATTCTGATCGGAAATTTCCAGTCCCGCCTTACGCAATCCTTCCAGGATGGGATCCATCAGGCCGCTCGCGAAGTGCCAGGCCCCAACGTTGGTCCGCGCGTGCGCGGCAAACTCGGGATCGAGGGTCAACAGATCTCGGACCGCGGCGGCGGCTTCGATGTGTCGACCGAGATGTCCGCAGGCCGACGCCATTACGAGATAGGGCCAGAAGAGTCCGGGTACGTCCACGCGATTCGCGCACTCGAGGGCCTGCTCGTACTCGCCCTTGTGGAAGTGGTTCCAGAGGGGAGCGAAGTGCATCCAGCCGGCGTGGTTCGGATTCAGTTCCATCGCGTGGCGCACAATCCCAGTGCCGCGCTCAAACTGGCCCGTGTGCACTATCTCCAGTCCCAGGATCCCGAGTGCGTCGGTGTTGAGCGGATTGAGGGCCATCGCGCGCTCGGCCGCTGGACCAAACGCCGCGAGGTCTTGCCGAAAGAAATGCGTTTGCGCCAGCGCTACCATCGCGAACTGGTTCGCTCGATCCCACTCGACCGCACGGCGCGCCGCAACGAGCGCGCGATCAAGAGAAGTTCCGTCATCCCCGGGAAAGCCGAATGCGTATTCGTCGAGATAAACCTGCGCGAGGCAAGCCCACAAGTCTGAAGGCTGATTGTCCGATTTCGCTGCCCGTTCGAGCCGGCTCTTCAGCGCGGCATGATTCGAGGGCGTGATTTGCTCTCGGTAGGCGAAATACTGGAACTGCCATTCCGCCGTCGTGAGATCGGCGTCGTTTTTCTGCCGGATCGCCTCCCTCATCGAATGCACCAGCACCCCGTAGCTGTCGGCGACCGTAGCGACGATGCGGGCGGCCACGTCATCCTGCACCGCAAAAATGCTCGACGTTTCGAGGTCGCGATTGTAGGTTTCGGCCCAGAGCTGCGCTCCGGTTTGGGTATCCACCAGCTGCGCGCTCACGCGAATGCCAGAACCTCCCTTGCGGATGCTTCCTTCCAGCACGTAATGCGCGCCGAGTTTTGCGCCCAGAGCCCGCTCGTCTCCGGTCTCTCCCTTCAAACTAGCCGCTGAGGCGCTCGCGACGACCGACAAATAGCGAAATCGCGACAGCCCAGTAACGATCCCCTCGGATAGCCCGTCGGCTAGGGCGGCGACGGCCGTGTCGGCGTCGCGAGCCTTGAAGGGCAATACTGCAACCCAGAAACCTTCATCGGCGCGTGTAGCTTTTGGTTTTTCGGCAACTACGCGAAGTGGAAGCGTGTTGCTACTTCCGTATTTCTCAATCTCCTGCATCGCTTGCACGACTTCGCTCGCAGTCGGACGGCCGTTGGCGTTCTTATCCAGCATGCGCAAAATCAGATCATTAAGTGCGGCCGGCAGGTGAGATTTCAGGCTCGTCATGGGCGGAGGCACTTGCGAAGTGATCGCATGAAGGTAACCAATCATCGTTTCCGACTTGAATGGATGACTTCCCGTCGCCAGTTCATAAAGAACAATCCCCAACGCAAACACATCTGAAGCAGAACCAGCCGTCTTACCACTCGCCTGTTCCGGTGACATGTATGCGAGCGTGCCCATTACGGTGCCGGGTGTGGTTTGCTGTGCGAGCGTCATGGCCTCAGGATCACTCGCTGTTGTCGGCAGCAGCCGCGCCAGTCCAAAGTCCAACATCTTCACGTAACCATCGTCACGCACCATGATGTTGTCGGGCTTGATATCGCGGTGGGTGATGCCGGCTGCGTGCGCAGCGCTCAAAGCTCTCGCCATCTGAGCACCCAGGGTGAACAAGGTTTCGAGTGAGTTGTCTTTCGCTATTACCGAGCGCAGCGTTCTGCCGGCAACAAACTCCATGACTATGAAACGTCCAGTATCACACTCGCCGATGTCGTAAACGGAGATAATGTTTGGATGGTTGAGCGCCGAAGCGGCTTTGGCTTCCTGGGTGAAGCGCCGCACACGTTCAGAATCTTCAGTGAATTCAGCTGGAAGAAGTTTTAGTGCGACCTTGCGGCCGAGCCGCGAGTCTTCCGCCAACCACACCTCTCCCATGCCGCCCTCGCCAATCTTGGAAACGATGCGGTAATGCGACAGATTGGAGCCGGCTGGCAGTTCTCTATTCATCGACCTGTCGAATTCATTTCGGTATTCCCATTATTTTTCGCTAAATCCTTGAATCGCGACAGCCCATAAACCGATCACATCGGGACGCCTGTGGTGAGCTTTTCGCAAGGACTCGTGTAGATTTCCAGTCCTCAGTTCATTCCATGCGCCTCAGGGATTGGCGACGCCGGACCCACTGGCATCGTCAGCAGTTGTTGCTCCGGAACGCCGCTGCGGTACTGTGCGAGCAGACTCTCAGGATCAATTTCTACCCCGGCGGGATTCGCGGCGAAGGCTTCAGTCTGCATGTAGGCGTTGGCCTCTTCCACACTGCAAGCATCGACTTGAAACTCCATTCGATTGCCGTCCGGGTCCTGGTAATAGAGCGAGACCGTGATTCCGTGGTGGATGCGCCAGTAAGGCAGCACGCCCATCTCTTTAAGTCGCTCGTAGGTCGTCAACAGATCCCCCAGATTCGCGTAGGTGTAAGCGACGTGGTTTACGCCTTCCTTGCCGCGCGGTGCGACCGCGCTGGCCGGACTGAGCAGGGACAAGTTAGCGAACGCGAAGCGATGATGTTCGTCGTCGTAGGTAAGAAAAGCGAATGCCGGATTTTGATATGCCACTTTCGCCTCGAAGACTGTCTGATACCAGTCAACCATTTCCTCGAACCGCCGGGTGCTGTAAACGACGTGTGCGAATTTCGAAGGCTTTGCCATTATTCTTCCTTTCTCATCGAGTTAAGTGTCATGAAATTGATTCATTGATCCATTAGTTCATTGAATCAATGAGTCAATGAACCAATGGATCAATGAACCAATGAACCAATGAATCAATGTTTCACTTGAGTTTTTCTTGCTCTCGCCTGGCCTCTTGTAGCAAAGGAAGGTCGGGGTCTGCATCTTTCCAGAGCGCGAATAAATCCTGGTATGCGTGGCGCGCGCGATCGGTGTCCCCGTTGAGCGCGGCGGCGCGGGCGAGTCCTAAATGCGCGAGCGCGTATAAAGGAGAGGTCGGCTGCGAGCCCCGGTGGTCCAGGATCTTTTGAAATTCGGCTGCCGCCTCTGTCCCCTTTTTCTGATTGAGGAATGACTGACCGCGCAGGTAGGCGATCTGGAAAAGGGCGTATCCTTCGTAGGGCCTGGTTGTCTCTAATAACTGAATTGCCTCAGCCGGGTTGTTCCTCTGCAATTCAATGCGGGCCTGGACCAGCGGAATCAGAACTTTATGGAGCACGGTGTCTGTCGGAGAGCGCTTGCCCAATTCCGCGATAACACTTTGGGCCTGAGTAAATTCGCCGCAGGCCGCCAGTGCGTTCGCCACATTGGCCAGCGTCACTTCCCGGCGCGTGAGCTCGACCGCCTTCGTAGTCTCGGCTTTCACCCGCGCGCAATCACCGAAAAGAGCGTCCCGACCCGCAGCCGCCACAGCGATCTGAGCCGCAACGTCTTTCAGTTCGCGACCCTCAGCAGATTCCCGGGCGCTCTGCGAAAACTGCTGGGACTTTTGCAATTGGCCTGAGAACGCAGCAGTCTCAGATTGCCAACCCTGGCCAAGATACTCGTCCGGCTTTCCGTTCAACCAGTCGATCTGTTGCTGCATCGTCGCCGGATCACCCTGAACAAAAGCAATTCGATAGAGGGTTCGGCGCATGGCCGTGGTTTCCAGCTTCTGCGATTGTGCCTGGCTGATTATCTGCTTAGCCTCGTCAAAGCGATTGAGGCCAACGAGGGCCGCAGCCAAAAGCGAGTAGCCGGAAGCCGAACTGGGGTTGAGGCGCATTGCCGCCCGCGCCTCTGGGTCAGCTTTTTCGAACTGGCCCAGCTCGTTGTATTTGACAGCGAGATTGTTAGGGGGTGATGCATCGCGCGGATACGTCTGCTTCCAGAGCTCCAACGTCTCGATATATTTTTCTACCTCTCCGGTCACGTTGTCGTAATGACCGGCCGAAATGTAGAGTTTTTCGCGCTCGCTGACTCGATCGCGCAACTCGAAAGCTTTCTGCGACGCCGCGGCGGCAAGGTCATACTGCCTCAGCGTGTAGTACATCGACGACATCCGGGCATAAGCGAGTGCGAAATTAGGATCTATTTCCGTCGCGCGTTTAAGCATGGGAATAGCATCGAGGTATTTGCCTTTCAATTGCTGCTCAACTCCCAGCGAGAAGGCTTTGAGGGCTTCCAGCGAAGAGGTGGTGCCCTGTTCAATCGGCGCGTCGAACTTCTGAATTGACTGCAGCGACTCGCCCAGCCTTTCTCTTAACTGCGTCGCTGCTTCGCCAAGGGCATGAAGCACTTGCTCCTTGTTTTCAGCTTCCGCCTGTTCGTGGGCTATTACGTCACCTGTCTGGGCGTTGATCGCTTCCAGCGTGATCACGTAATGGTTTCCCAGACTAACGATCGAACCTGCCAGGAGTGCTTTTAATCCCTGACGCTGGGAAATTTCCCGGGCCACGTCTTTCGTCACTCGCTCGTCAGGTGAGCGACCCATGAACCTGAGCGCTTCCCGCACCCGTTCTTCTGATAAAATGTTGAGAAAAGGGGACTGGGCGAGTTGGACCGCCAGGGCCTGCCTGAGCGTTCCGTCAAAGACCGGATCGCCGGTAGTGTTCACAAAGTCAGCCAGAAGAACCGTGTCCCTGTCGGTCAGGGTGGCGCCTTTGCGAGAAGGCCAGAAGAAGATGATCGCCACCACGATTAAGGCCAGGGCCAGCGCGATAATCGCAAATCGGGTTTTATGCCGTTTGATCTTTGCGACGATGTCTTCTGCGCTCGAGGCGCGGGTATGTTCAGCGACGGGCGGGACACTCGGCTTGGTCTGCCCGGGAATCATCGTGTCGAACTGCGGCAGCGTGCGGGTAGTGCCGGTGTCGGTTAGCGCTGACCCCGGCACACTCAGCGAGCCCGTCAAACTGTCGGGGGCCATCGAGCGCTCAAGCTCGGTTTCAAACTCGAGCCTTTGTCTCAGCTTCCTTAGATCGGTTTCCAGCTCCCTGACAGTCTGATAGCGCTCGTCGGCGTTTTTCCGCAACGCTTTCGTTACAATCCAATCAAACTCAGCCGGCACGCTGGGAGCGAAGCGCGCGATCGGCAGCGGATCGCTTTTCGCAATCGCCACGATGACATCGGTCCTGGTGACGCCGCCGAACGGCTTTCGGCCAGCTGCCATTTCGTACAGCACGACCCCCAGACTCCAGATATCGGTGCGCGCATCTATCTGTCTGCCGCGCGTCTGTTCAGGAGACATGTATTGCGATGTTCCTACCACGATCCCGGCATCGGTTTGCACCCGGACGCGCGTCACCGCTTCGGTGTCAGGTTCGTCCGCTGAGAGAGACGCTTCAGTCAGTTTGGCAAGGCCAAAGTCGAGTACCTTCACGTGACCGTTGCGCCGGACCATTATGTTCTCAGGTTTGATGTCGCGATGAATGATGCCCGCCGCGTGCGCTTCCTCTAAGGCGGCGGCTATTTGAATCGCGATATTCATAACCTCCGGGAAATCCATGGGCGCGCCTTTGAGATGTTCCCTGAGCGTCACCCCGTCAATGAATTCGGTGGCAATGAAGTGCCGGCCATCTTCGTCGCCCATTTCATAAATCGTGATGATGTTCGGGTGATTGAGCGCCGAAGCAGACTGCGCTTCCTGATCGAAACGGGTTAGCCGAGCGCGGTTCTTGGTCAATTCTTCGGCCAGCACTTTCAATGCGACCTTACGACCGAGTTGCTTGTCTTCAGCCAGGTACACCTCGCCCATGCCGCCGGCCCCGATTTTCGAGACGATGCGATAATGGGAAAGAGTTGTGTCAGGCGATAGTTCGTCCATCAGCTTTTGATCGCCGAGCGTCGACCCGCGGTTCGACCTCTAGACTGTTTCGACCGCCGTTTGCTGCCGGTTCTGGTTTATTGTTACAGGTGATCTGGCCGGGGCCGAAATGGCGGCGCGCAATTCCATCCAATTGTTGGCAATGTCTGCCAAAAGAATTGACATCGCGAGGCAAGTCCAAATGATGGCCTGCGCAATCTCGATGCTCAAAAGTTCCCAGCCGGTAACGCCCATAACAAAGCGCCCGGTAATGAAGACCAGCGCGACGGCGTAACTTCGGGTCACCCACTGGCGATGTTGAAGAATCTTTCGCTTGTAAGCGAAGAGAAAGGCAATGGCGGTGGTGACCATCAGCATGACGGCGTCTGTTGCCGCCAGAATTGAAAAGGAGCGGGGAAATCCCATGCGCTCCTGGTAGTACTGAATGTAAGCTCCCAACGGCGCCAGACCGAACGCTCCTACCACGTAAACCCTTCCAACGATGCGGTGCATACGGGTGAATCGCCGTCGCAGACGGTCAGAGAATTGCAGCGGGGCCAGCAACAGAACGGTCGCGCCAAAGATACCGTGTGGCAGCAGCCACCATTTGAAAGGCGCGTAGTGTGCCCAGATAGGATTCCCTGGTTCGATTAGAAAGCGTTCATTGTGATACAGCACATAGGCCATCATCACCGCAATCACGCCAAAGACAACATACTTCGCTTTGAATCTCGTCATCAGCAACTCCTCTTTGCCATTTCCATCTCCAGCAAGAACGATCCGCGAAATCCGAAACGTTCGAATCAACCACTTCTGCTTCGTGTAGTTTCGTGGATCGTCTTATCTGAAGAAGGGCAACTCTCAGAATCAGACAGTAACATCAAGGCCGGCGGCGTGCCTCGTACTCTATCGACTCGGCAATCCGGTATTACTTGCCAGGGCCAGGAGCGCGCGAATCTCTTTCGAAAAAGATTTGCTGAAGATGGCGGCTTGGAGATCGAGAAAAGGGAAGACCTCATAAGGGGGAAGGCCAATTAACGAAACATGCAAAATTACAGGGGGATTCTAGCTGAGTTTCGACACTGAGCGCTAGCCAGTTTCCGCGAAGAATCGCTCCTGCCCTTGCGATTAACCTTGCAACGGCAAATCGACCCTGAAGACGCTACCTTTTCCGGGTTGGCTCTCTACCTGAATCTGTCCCGCATGAGCTTCGACGATCCAGCGGACAATCGAAAGTCCCAGGCCCGCCCCCCGAGGGCGCGAGATCGAGCTTTGTCCACGCGATAGAAACGATCAAAGATTTTGGACTGATCGTCCTTTGGAATGCCGATCCCGGTGTCGCTGACAGTCAGCCGCGCATTTCCGTTTTGCGATGACAGCTCCAGGCGAATCTCGCCGCCCTCAGGCGTGTACTTCACCGCGTTATCCAAGAGGTTCAGAAGCATTCGCTTGAGCAACTCCTCATCGCCGCGCATGGTTAACGACCTGGACTGTTCATCAAAAGCCATTCGCAGATCCTTTCGCTTTGCGAGCACCTGGGCGGCTCGCACACAATCTCCGGCAATCTGATTCAACGAGACTGGCTCGTTCATTAGTTTTGCAGGCGCATCGATTGGCTGCCGCGCGAGAACAAACAGGTCTTCAACTATCCGCGAAAGCCGTTCAGCTTCATCCTTAATCAGCGCCAGAGACTCTTTGTACTCGTCAATTTCGCGCGGCTGGCTGAGTGCCACCTCAGTCTCGCCGCGAAGCACTGCCAGCGGCGTGCGCAGCTCATGAGAAGCGTCAGCGACGAACCGCTGCTGTTCGCTGAATGATGCCTCAAGTCGAGTCAGCAGATCGTTGATAGTTGTTGCCAACCCTCCCAATTCGTCGCGTGGGTTCTGAACGTCCAGGCGCGAAGACAAACGCTCAGCCGTGATCCGCCGCGTCTGCATGTTCATCAGAGAAATCGGCGAGAGACTCTTGCGCGCGAGAAAATAGCCGCCGGCTGAAGTCAGCAACAGGATCAAGGGAACTCCGGCATATAAGTAACGCCGCAGGCGGCGCAGTCCTTCTTCAACCACGCTCACCGGCTCAGCGACCGCGGCGAACCCAAGCTCTTGAGCTGCTGAAAGAGGGACGATTGCAACTCTCAGATTATTGATCCTTACAAAGCCAACGCCGTTTCGCCGGGCATCAGTCAGAGTCTGCGACTGGAGCGAGAACACACCGTTTGAAAGATTGCGCGACCAGGCCGTCGCCCGTCCACTGCTGTCGGTAAGCTCGAGATATCGATCGGGAAAGGCCGTTTCGGTTAGCACGACTTCGGTAGCCTTAAGCGCGGATTGCTCTTCTTCCAGCTCTTCGATGTAGACGCTGGCCACAGTTCGCGCTGTGGAATGCAAAGACTCGTCCTGTCGTTCATGAAAGACGGCAGCTGCCGCATAGTAAAGGATCATGGCAAACGCGATTAGGGACAGGCTGAGCACGGCAGCGTACCAGAGAGTGAGTCTTATGCGAACGGAATCAAACATAGAACTTAAGAGCGAGTGGCGAACCTAGAAGCTCCACGTCAGTGCGGCTCCATACTGGCGCGCGCGCCGGTTGTATTGAGGCGCGATCACCAGCTGCCGGGACTCGCTCACTCCCTCGTCATCGTGACTTGAATATGACTTCTTGCGGTGATGGGCGTGATAGATATACTTTCCAATTCCGTATCCCAGGGCACTCCCTGCCAGCACATCGGAAAGGTAGTGCTTTCCTCCCGTAAAGCGAGCCACGCTAACCGCGCTCGCGACCCCGTAGGCCGCGATCTGAACTGCGCGATGATCGCGGTATTCGTTCGCGATGATGGTAGCCACTGACCACACCTGAATGCTATGACCGGAAGGAAACGAATCACCGCCGTCGAAAAACTCGCTGCGCTCAGGGCCGGTTCGAGGCCGGCCCCGTTGCGTGATCCCCTTCAGCGCGTGCACGACGATTAGAGTATCAACAAATGCCTCAGCCGTAAGCATTCCTGTTTCTCTGGCGCGGGCGTCGTTCCTCTTGCGGCCAATGAAATAGAAAGTGGCGGCCACCGCCCCGACACTGTAGGTCGAGCCGGCCTGACTAATAATCTTACTTGGTTTCACCAGCCGATTGAACTCACTTATCTTGTCCCCGGTGATCCGATCGGTGGTGAATAGGGCCATCAAGCCGATACCCGAGGGAACCATCCATTTTGCATCGCCCCGATGAACGCGGAGCGGCGCGGTCCAAATCGCTTTCTGGTCCCGTAGAATGTTTTTGAAGAATTCTCTTTCGAGGGAAGGCGCCTTTCGAACTGCCGGCGTCGCTGAAGGTGTTGGAGGTGTTTGCGCCCGGCCTGCTAGTCCTGCCGAGAACATGACGGCCAACTGAATGATGCTGAAGAGGCAATACCGTAATACGTTTCTTCGCATGTACTCACCACCCTTTTCTAACTTAAATCTATTTGCTGACAACCAGGACCACGAACGAGCCGGGCTTAACGCTACGCTGCGGCCGTCCGTTTGGGGTTGCCGGTGGGCTCTCAATAATTTCGGCGGCGCTCAAAAATATCTTTTTCGTTTTCGGATCGAAAGCCATCGTCCGGGCGCTCGGTTGAGTTTTCACCGCCCCCGCGTCTTCATACTCATCAGCCGATTTTTCGTGAAAGATATTCAACACACCTTCGCTGCAGGAAAAGAAGATCAATTTCGCTTGCGGGTCGAAACCAGCGTAATCCACGCCTCGGCCGATCGGTAAGCTGCTAATAACTTTTCCTGAGACCGCATCCATCACCACCATTTTGGGCTCGTTGCGGCAGCCGATGAAGAGCCGTTTTGTCTTTGCATCATAAGCTAACCCGGTCGGCGTCTTGGCTAAGCCGATTGGGAAACGCTTTTTCACTTCGAGCGTCTTCGGGTCGAACACCAGCACATCGTTGGTGTCCTCCATGTTGACGTAAACCAGGCCGCCGCCGCCGACCGCCGATTCGCCGTCTCCTGCGGCCTTCACAATGCCAACGACCTGACCCGTCTTCGCGTCGATCGCCGTAATGTCATGCGAGCCGTGATTGTTGGTAAACACGCGCCTGGTTGCGGGATCGTAGTAGATTCCATCGGGCCCTTTTCCAACGTCGATTTTATTAACGAGTTGCAGGGTGGTTAAGTCGAACATGGATACCTTGTTTTCCCGGCCGTTGCTGGTGAATCCATGCTTGAATTCTGAAGCGATGGCGATTCCATGGACACCCGGCGTATCCGGAATTGTGCCGATGAGTTTGCCATTGTCGGGATCGATCACGTCGACCTGGGTCCCGTGCGAGACATACAACCGGCGCGCTGAGCTATCGATGGTCAGGTAATCAAAACCGCCGTTGCCAGGCACCGGATAGCGGGTTTCTACTTTGTATCCTGTGCCTCCCTGGAATGACACCAGTAACAATGCGAGTACTGTGCTTCTTACAATCATCGGTTTCGTCCTTTCGCAGTTTTGGTTTTGTTCCCTCTCCCTTTGGGAGAGGGTTAGAGAAAGGGTTTTGGCTTGTCGCGCGTACGACCCTCACCCCAGCCCTCTCCCAGAGGGAGAGGGAGTCCCTTATTCCGGCTTCTTTAGTTTCTCGCCGTTGGGCCCGACCTGAATTTCAAATCGCTTTTTCCCGGCCCGCACGTGCCCTTCGTAGGCGACCAGCTGTCCACCTTTGGTGAGCGACTCGATCAATTCGATCGTGCCTGACCCGGCCGCTTTCCGCAGTGCGTCCTGCACCGTAGAAGGCAGCGAATCAATCCGGACTTCCTCCTCGACCTCGACGATGTTCCCGTCTTTGTCCATCAGGATGTCCTTGCGGTGGCCGTTGACGATCAAAGAGGCCTCGTAAAATCTTTGGCGGTGTTCGACCTCGGTGGCGAAGCCTTTGATGATGGCGCCCTGGCTCTCTCTTGCGACCGTCTTCTCAACGGCAGGAGGCAGTTGCTCCCGCTTGATCTTTCTTTCTTTTTCTTGTGCCTGAGCCACTGAGAATGCAGGCGCGATTGCGAGGGCTACTACGAAAAACCTACTTAAGAGCCTCATGATCATGTTCCTTTCTGGTTATTGAGTCAGTACCGGACGCCGTGAGCGACCAGTTTTTTGGAGTGCGCTGACTTGTCAGCGCTTTCTTAGCGGCCAATGAAAGCGGTAACGAGTTACCGCACTCCAAAAACTACGCTTCTCTTCGCAACATCGCATAAATTGTCGGCGTCACGATCAGTGACAACAAAAGCGCTACCGTAAGCCCGCCTATGACAGCTATCGCCAACGGCTGCAAGAGCTCTGCGCCTGATCCCAAAGCGAGCGCGAGCGGAAGCATGCCCAACATTGCTGCCAGTGAAGTCATTAGCACTGGACGGAACCGTCGCCGCCCCGATCGCAGCAACGCCTCTCGTAAAGTGTCTCCGGCAGCAAGGTGATCCTCAACCGCGTCAAGCATCAGGATCCCGTTCTTGGCGACGATGCCGACGATCATGATCATGCCCATTAACGAAACTACGTTAAGGGTTTGTCCCGTGATAAAGAGCGCCAGCAAAACTCCGGAGAGCGCCAACACAGCGCCAGTCACAATGGCGATTGGATGGGCGAACGAGCGAAACTCAACGAGCAAAGTAATGAAGACGAGCAAGACAGCGAGGACCAGGGAGATTGCCAACTCGCGAAAGCTCGATTGCTGCTCTTGATAAAGCCCGCCGTACTCGATAGTCATTCCTGGCGGAAGTTTCACCTCTTTTGCCAACTGGTTCCTGATGTCGTTTATGGCCGTCCCGAGATCTTTTCCTTCAAGGCGGCCGGTAACCGCTACGGTTTGCCGTAGATTTTCGCGGCCGATTTCAGTTTGGCCCTTCTCGTATTCGACGTCGGCTACCTGGTCAATCCGAATCAGCGCTCCGGAAGCCGAACGAATCTGCAGGGCCCGGACCTTGTCGAGTGACGTGCGCACATCTGACGGAAAGATCACGCGCACTTTGATTAGGCGATCCTGTTGGAGGATGAACGAGGCCTCGTCGCCGGTCATCGCGGTCGCCGCCGTTTTGGCGACGTCATCAGCCGTTATCCCAAACTGTGAAGCACGTTGCGGATCGACTTTGAAAGTGATTGCGGGTCCGCTCACGATTACGCCATCGTTCGTATCGACCACGCCTGGAATTTTCTTGATCGCGCTTTCCACTTCGCCGGCTTTTTCTTCCAGCGCCGCTGCGTCTTCGCTGAACAGTTTGATTTCTATCGGCTCAGGATTTCCCTGTAGATCGCCGATTACGTCCGGAACGATACCGACGAATTCAACTTCCAGGGCGGGTTCAGACTCGGCAATTTGTTCGCGCAGATCAGAAATGACTTCTTCGGTCGCTCGCTTGTGACCGGGCTTTAACTTAACGGCAAAGTCGCCCGTGTTTGGCTCGGTCACGAACAGTCCCATCTCTAATCCAGTCCGCCGCGAGTAGCTTTCAACTTCGGGCGTTTCCCGAAGCATCTCTTCAACGTGTTGCAGTATGCGATCGGTTTCGGTGAGTGAAGAGCCGGGAGGAGCGAGATAGTCGAGCACGAACGCACTCTCGTCGAACTCAGGCAGGAACTCGGAACCGAGCGAACGGTAGAGGACATATGAGCCCAGCATGACTGCGGTGACGATAACCACGACAATCCAGCGACGGTCAAGCGCGTGTGACAACGTCCATTCATAACGCCTGACGACCGCACGCAAAACTGGTCCGGACTCGGCTTCCTCTTCCAGCTCTTCTGAAGTCAACTTGTGTTCCGGCTCGTCTTCTTTATTCTCGCTGACAACGCGTCGTCTGGCTTTCACAAATCGCTCAGCCAGAATCGGAGTAAAGGCCAGGGCCAGGGCCAGTGAAGTGAGCAACGCCACAGACATGGTCAGCGCCAGCGAGCGAAAAAAGACCCCGGTCACTCCGGTCAGAATCGTGAGCGGCAGGAAAACCACGACCGGCGTAATCGTCGAGCCGATAATCGGAACGGTGATTTCCGAAACTGCGCTCTGCACGGCTTCACGGCGCGACTGACCGCGACTGATATGGGTGTAGATGTTCTCAACTACGACGATTGCATCGTCGATTACCAGGCCGATGGCGGCCGCCACGCCGCCCAGGGTCATCAAGTCGAAACTCAGCCGGGCGAGCCACATCGCCAGGAACGTGACCAGCACTGTTACCGGAATCACCAGGATCGCCACGAAGGTGGTGCCCCAATTACGCAGGAACGCGTAAAGAATCGCGACCGAAAGCAAAAGGCCGATCAGGATCGAATCACGCACCGAGTTGATCGAGTCGCGTACCAGCAGCGATTGATCGTAATAGGTGGCCACCCGCACATCAGCCGGAATTTGGCCGCGCATTTTAGCCAGAGTATTTCGCACCTCGTCGACCACCGCGACGGTATTGGCGTCTGGTTGACGGTTGATGTTAACGAGCGCGGCCGGATGCCCATCCGCCGTGACGATCGTGTATTCCGGCTCGACCCCACTGGCAACGGTGGCGACGTCCGCAACCGTGACCGGCGCGTTGTTGACGGTTGCGACGACGATTCTGTTTAGATCATCCGGCTTCTTGGCCTGGCCACTGACAAGCGCTAACTCCAACTGATGGTTTTCTTCGATCAATCCGGGAGAGACAATGATGTTGGAAGCGCGGATAGAGTCTGCCACCTGTTGAGCTGAGACGTTGTGAGCGGCCAATCGCTCAGGATCGATCGTGACGTGGAATTCGCGTGTCTTTCCCCCGGCCACGCCCACAATCGCAACTCCGGGTAAGCGGGCCAGCTGGGGACGAATAATGTAGGTGGCGATATCGCGCAGGCCAGCCGCGTCCCGTTTATCGGAAGTAAGGCTGTAGCCACTCACCGGGAAAACCGCAAAGGTCAACCGCTCGACATTTCGAATGGTTGCAGTTGGTGGCAGGGACGATGAAAGTTGCGAAAGACGCGCCTGCACCAGCTGCAATACCTGAATAATATCCACGTTCCAATCAAAGTAGAGGCTGATTTCCGAAGAGCCGCGCGCGGTTTTTGATTTGATGCGGGCGATGCCCGGGATTCCGTTCATCGCTTCTTCGATTGGACGCGTCACGGAGACGAGCGTCTGCGAAGCGGGCGCTTCGCCGTTATCGACAATGATTACGATCCGAGGGAAATCGGTCTGCGGGAAGATGGCGACGGGAAGCTGCCAGGCCGCGTAAAGGCCGGCCGCGCACAACAGGGCGACTATGACCAGAATCGATCGAGACTGATTAGAAACGAGACGAGCGAGTCTCATGATCTACCTTGATTGCAAATTGAGAATTGAAAAATGCAAATTGCAAATTACTTCAGTGGTCATTTGCATGGGTCAGCAGCAAGACGCAGTAAATGTGTTCGACGAACAGATGTATACGAATTTGCAGTTTGCAATTTTCAATTGGTAATTTTCATTTCTCCTTCTCTTTGTGTTCTTCGGCCTCCTCTTTCTTCTCTTCATCCTTCGCAATCTCAACCTTTGCTCCGTCCGGTAGCGCGTAGTTGCCTTCGATGACTACCGTCTCTCCGCCCTGAAGACCTTCAACGATTTCGATCCGATCGGCGGTGCGAATGCCGACCGTTACTTTGGTTTCGTGCGCGACGTTCTGCGCATCGACGACCATAACCGTTCCTTCGTTGGCATTGCTGGATTCGAGGGTCACTGCTGACGCGGGCACAACAATCGCGTCATCCTTAGAGTTCGCGGATATCGTCACCTGGGCGGCTCCGTTGGCACGCAAGCGGCCGTCCGCGTTCCCCAGCGTTACCCAGACTTCGACGCTGCGATTGGTTGGATCGCTGGCACGACTCAACAGCGTTATCTGTCCTTTCATTTCTTCCGCTGAAGTATCGGTTGGAAGGATTGTCGCCGGATCGCCGGCTTTGAGCTGGGATGCAACCGTGTCGGCGAATGGCGCTTTGACTATCACGGTGCTGGTGTCCGCGATCGTAACCAGCTTGCCGCCGGCGGCAGCAAACTCTCCCTGGTACTGAAACTGTTCGATGACCACGCCCGTTATGGGCGAGCGGATCGTGGCGTAGCTTAACTGGGGGTCGCCAGTGCCGCCCAGCGCGGGAGGACG
>JBBPID010000120.1:0-10901 GCA_038040505.1 Acidobacteriota bacterium
GAGCGTAACCTTTTTCTTATTTGTGCTTCGTTGGCGCCGAGAGGCATTCAAAGACAAAAATTCAATTTGGGTCGACGCGCCGGTAGTCCCTCACCCTAACCCTCTCCCAGAGGGATAGGGAATGACTCCCAACCCACGAAACCGTCACTCCCACCAGCGCAAACAGAAAATAATTTACCGCCAGTACGTAACGATATTCGGTGTGCACGAGCGATTGCACGCAGAAGAAGTAAACCGGTACCGCGAGCAGAATTATCAGCGCCGACCATTGTCGCTTAATCGCCAGCAGAATTAGACCGACGAGTGCCAGCGGCAACATCACTGCGGTCAGGAAGATTTTCTGTACGCCGTGCACCATAAATCTGGGATAGCGTGTCCAAAGAAATTGCGCCGGGCCCAGCTCAAAGAGTTTTGTCGGGCCAATTTGCGCGACGGGGTTCGACGAAATTGAAGCTTCGTTACTAATTACTACTCGAACCCGGTCGTCAATCACCGCGACAAACGGAAGTCGAACTTCGTTAACCGGCTGCTCGCCGGGCGACGTCTGTTCCTGGCTCTCAACGACCGCTGAAGCATGAACCTTTCCATTTGATCCTTTGACGCTGACTCTAATTCGACCAATTTCAACTTTGATCGGAATCACGAGCACATAGTCGGTGTGGGGTTTGACAGGAATCGCCGCAAAGAAAAACTGATCGCCGTATTTCGAGTCATCGCCGGCGAGCTTGAGGAACTGGCCATCGGCGGTCATGGCGGCCCTGGCGTTTTGTGACTGAACCTGACCTCCCGCGAGCAACTCGGCGGGCGTGTTTGCCCAGGACGGTTGTCCATCCTCAGTTTGGTCCAGCGAGTGCATGACCGGGGGACTGTTAGAAATCAGACGCGACCGCTCGAGTCTGACCATTGACCCAGCGCGACGCGCCATCACTCCGCCAAACCATACAGGATGCGAGCGGATCACCGTAACGCCTCGCTTCAAACGCGCGCGCTCGCGTTCGACGCCGTCGGGATTAAAGAGGGTTGTGTAGTAATCGGGCCGGCCACAAGCTTCAGCTTCCTGCTTCATGATCCCCATGTCGGTTTTGGGAATGTTGAATCTGCCTTCCTGATCGTAATCGGAGATTCCTTCCAAAAGCGTCTGGCCCGCTCCGAGTGAGAGGGGGATAAAACGGTGAAAGACAATTGCATTGCGAATTGTTAGTGGCAGAACGATTAGCAACGCTCCACCGATAATTGCCAGGGCGTACCGAACTCGCCATTCGCGTGGAAACAAAATCATCACAGCCGCCGCGAGAAAAAAAGGGAGCAGCATGGCGTTGGCGCGCAGCCAACACGAGATTCCAACCAGGGCGCCCGCCAGCACAAAGCTAATGAGACGAGGATGTTTCATCGCGCGCGCCAGGCAATAAATTGCGATTAAGATGGGCAGAACAGCGAGCGTGTCCGGGAGCAGCAGAACTGAGTTCCAGGCGAACTGCGGCGAGAATGCGGACAGCAATCCCGCGACGATCGCGGCGGTGGCCGGCAGCAATTCAGCGACGATCAGAAAAATCATGACGGCCGCCAGGGCATCCGCCGCGATTTGCACGAATTGAACCGCCGAGTCTGATTCTCCAAAAACTAAATAGACGCCGGCGATCAGAATTGAATAACCCGGCGGGTGTCCGAGCGTGTTGAGATCGCTCAAAGGCGAAGAGGAACTAAAAAACGAAGCGACGCCGCCCTGCCGAAGCAATAGCGCGACTCGCTTGTAATCGCCGCTGACTGTAGTCTGTACTTTTCCTACTTCAAGCCGTGTATCATGCCAGGACAAAACTCTGACGCCGAAAGCGAGCAGGAATATGATCGAGCAGATAGCGAAGCGAGTGCGACGGGATTGAGCGGTCTGGATGATTTCTCGATTAATGACTGAGGCTGATGTCATTAGCACCTCGCTCAGCGAGGTTTAGCAGATTCCCCAGAAACTGGCAAAGCCGTTTCAACGGCTTACCAGGAAACCGTTGAAACGGTTTCACCATCACACGCCGGCCCTGGTCACCTTGCTGAAGCAAGGTGTTAATAAGAGATTCAAACCATGTGTGGCATCGCCGGACTAGTAACCGCAGATCCTGAGACGCGCATCGCCGCGATGCTTAAGGTGATCGAGCATCGCGGGCGGGACGACGAAGGTGTCTGGACTTCGGCTGCGATCGACGGCGACGCTCAACGCGTCTGCTTTGGCCACCGGCGCCTATCGATAATCGACACCAGCAGCGCGGGACATCAGCCGATGCTCTCGCACGACGGCCGGCTGGCCGTAATGCTTAACGGCGAGATCTACAACTATCGCGAACTGCGCGAACAACTCAGCGGCAAAGGTCACAGTTTTCACACGCAATCCGACACGGAAGTTTTGCTGGCTGCCTGGTTGGAATGGGGCGAAGAAGCTCTGAACCGTCTGAACGGGATGTTTGCTTTCGCGCTTTGGGATGAACGTGAGCGAACGCTTTTCCTGGTGCGCGATCGCGTCGGCATCAAGCCGCTGTATTACGCTCACCTTCAGCAGCCCGATTGTGAAGGAGGGCCATCATCGCTCGTCTTTGCATCTGAGATTAAGTCGATTCTAGCCAGCGGCTTAATAAAAGCCGAACTCGACACCCAAGCGCTGCATCAATTTCTTACCTTCCTATGGGCGCCGGATCCGAACACGCTCTTTCGTGGGATCAAGACAGTTCCGCCGGGCCATCTGCTGACCCTGCGCGATAACGAATTGAAGATCCGCCAGTGGTGGGACATTTCGTTTGACCAGATTGAAGAAGGAAGAAGCGAAGCCTGGTGGCAGGAGCAAGTGCTGGAGACGCTCGATCGCGTCGTCAAACTCGAGATGGTCGCTGACGTTCCCCTGGGATCGTTTCTGTCCGGCGGCATTGATTCGTCCTCAATCGTGGCGATGATGAAGCGCCACAGCAACGGACGGCCTGTCGAAACGTACACGATCGGGATTGCCGCCGAGGATCTTCGCTATGACATCATTCCGGACGACATCGAATGGGCGCGGCGGGTGAATCAGCAACTCGAGACCGACTATCACGAGATCATGTTGCAGCCGAAGGTCACCGAACTGTTGCCTCAGCTTGTCTATCACATGGACGAGCCGGCCATCGACATGGCCATTCCCAGCTACCTCGTGTCACGCGCGGCGCGCGAATCGATGCGAGTGATGCTCTCGGGAATGGGCGGCGACGAAGTTTTTGCCGGCTATCCGCGCCAACTGGCAATGAAGATTGCCGGCGCCTTCGATCCGGTTCCGCAAATGCTCCGGCGCCCGCTGATGAAAACGATTTCTCAGGTCCTACCCGGGGGCATGCCGGGAAAGTTGACGGGTCCGCTACGCAACGCGAAGAAATTTGCGCGCAGCGCTGCTCTCGATTTCGAAAATCGCTATCTGGGTTTTGAGACTTACTTCACTGATGAAGCCAAGCAGCGGCTTTACACCGATGATGTGCGTGAAGCCACCCGTGAGCAGGACGCGTACGTTCAGCATCGCGCCTATTTTAGCCGGGTAAAGAATGCGGCGCCGCTCAACCAACTGCTTTACGTCGATCTGAAAACTTTTCTTCCCTGTCTCAACCTGATGACAACCGACAAGACTTCGATGGCCGCGAATCTGGAAGTGCGTGTGCCGTTTCTCAATTTGGAAATGCTGGAGTTGGCGGCGCGCATGCCGCCGAGTTTGAAACTGCACGGTTTGAAGCGGAAGTACATTCTGAAGAAGGCGGCTGAGAAACTATTGCCGCGCGAAATTGTCTGGCGAAAGAAAGCCGGCTTTGGGGCGCCGATTCGTTCGTGGCTACGCGGGCCTTTGCAGCCGATGGTGGAAGATTTGTTGTCGGCTGAGACGGTGAAGCGGCGCGGTCTCTTTCGCCCGGAAGAAGTGAGGCGGCTGATTGACGCTAATCTTTCCGGCCGGGAAGATTTCAATCTTCAGGTGTTTCAACTGCTGAATCTGGAATTGTGGCAGCGGCAGTTTATTGATCGGTGAGCGCGGCAACTATCCGCAGATTACGCAGATTGTATTAATTGACAAAAGTCACTTCACCTCAGCTTTGCTACAGCCTACTTTTCGGTAACGGTTTAATCCGGGTAATCTGCGGATAGTTCATACCTCAACCGGCATTCCTGTCAGCAGCGATTCTCGAATACGGAACGTGGCGCGGGTGGTGTTGGCGAGACTCTCGAGCGAAATCGGCGAAGCTGTTCCTTCTCGCACCATGGCGCAGACCGCGCGCACTTCATCGGCTTGGCCCTTATCCTGTTCGCGGAGTTTGGTCTTCTTCTCACGACCGTTCTCGTAAGCCGCGGCGTTGCGAAAGTCGTCGATTACAAGAGCCCTGCCGGCCCCGAAGATCTCGATCCGCTCTTTCGGAAGCGCGCTGTTTCCCTCAGCCAGGTAAGCAATCGAACCATTCGAGCCATCAGCCAAACGCAAAGTGATGAAGACCGAATCCTCGGCGACCACTTGATGACTGCCGCTGCTGATTGATTCGGCAAAGACGCGCGTAACCAGCGAGCCCGTCATGAATTGAATGAAGTCAACAAAGTGACAGACCTCGCCGACGATGCGACCGCCGCCTTCGCGTGGATCGTGGGCCCAATGATCCGGCGGCACGCGACCGGCGTTAACGCGATAGTTGATTGAGAGCGGCGTCTGCCGTTCACGAAAGAATTCCTGCGCGGCGCGTGCGTGCGGCGAGAAACGTCGATTGAATCCCACCATCAACTGGCCTTTGGACTCGACCGCGGCGGCGACTACCAGATCGAGCTCCGCATCGTTGAGCGCTAAAGGCTTTTCGACAAAGACGTGCCGTCCGCTTTCAAGCGCGAGCCGGGTGAGTTCAGCGTGCGAATCGTGACGCGTGGCAACTACGACGAGATTAATTTCTTCGTCCGCTAGTATTTCGTTCGCGCCGGACACGCAACTGCGGAAACCGAATCGCTCTCCCACCTGGCGCGCGCTGACGCCCGACGCCGACGAAATCGAACGAAACTCAGCATTGGCCGTCTTAAAGTTCGGCAGCAGCATTGCTCGTGCGTAATTCCCGGCGCCGATCAAACCGAGGCGAACATTGCCGGCCGGCGAGGAAGCTGCTGGTTGTTTTGCGCTGAGTTGAATTCGGCCTTCCAGCTCGCGCTCAGTGTCGTACTGCAGCACGACGCCAAGATAAGGCTCATTCCGTTCACCGGTAATTAACTGGTATGCATCTTCCGTCTCTCCGAGCTTGAAGCGATGAGTAATCAAAGGCTCGACGTCTATGCGGTTTTCGGCAAGCAGATCAAGAAAGGCTTCGATGTTGCGGCCTTCGGTCCAACGTACATAACCAAACGGATAGTCGTGGCCCCGCTCTTCATATTCCGGATCGTATCGGCCCGGTCCGTATGACATCGAGATTTTGAAAGTGAGCTCACGGTTGTAATAAGGCTGACGCGGCAAGGTGAGGCCGACGGCGCCTACAGCCACCACGCGGCCTTTAGAGCGTGAGATCTCGCCCGCTAATTCAACCGGCTGGCTTGATTGGCTCGAGGCGGTAATCAAGACCGCGTCCGCGCCGCGCCCTTTCGACCAGTCCATCACTCGCTGCCGGACATCATCTTCCGGCGCGCAGCCGTCGGCGCCGAATCTGCGGGCCAATTCGATCTTCGATTGATCGAGATCGATCCCGAACACACGGCAGCCATGCGCTCTGACGAGTTGCACGGTTAGCTGACCGATCAAGCCCAGACCGATCACCACCACCGACTCGCCCAGGGTCAGTTCGGCGAGCCGCACGCCCTGAAGGGCAATCGCCCCAAGCGTGCCAAACGCCCCTGCGTTGAAACTCACGTTTTCCGGCAGATGCACACACAGGTTCTTAGGCACAGAAATAACTTCGGCGTGTGAAGCGTACCCGACGCCCGCGCACGCGACCCGATCTCCCGGGCGCAAATCCGTTACCTCGTCGCCCACCTCAGTCACGGTTCCGGCAGCGCTATAACCCAAAGCGATCAGCGACGCGAGTTTGGAGCGCACCGCATCGATTGTTTGGCCGACACCTTCGCTTCTCGCTTTTTGGATCACCTGTTTGACCAGAGCCGGTTGCTCGACGGCTCTGCCAATCAGACTTTTCTGTCCCGCTTCCACAGTGAGCCGTTCAGTCCCGGCGCTGATCAACGAAGCCGCCGTGCGCACCAGCACAAAGCCGGGACGCACGAGTGGCGCGGGCACCTCAGTAACGCTGACCGTTCCGCTTTTCAGATTCTGGAAGACCTGTTTCACTGGCTTTGGGTCCTGACTATCCGCAGATTATGCAGATTATGCGGACAGAGAAAGTCAGCTTCGTGAAGCATTCTTTTCTGTAAGGTTTAGTCTGCGTAATCTGCGGATAGCTTTCATCGCGGGCGCACTCCAAAGGCTCAGACTATCCTCGATCTCTGTTTGGATAGTCAATTGGGTAGACTCAAAGAATCACGCAGCTTTTCGCGGTCAAACGCGCTGACGCTCAATTTATTTCCACAATTTGTTTGACAATCGAGCACGTCTTTTGTTAGTTATGCTTCGCTGTTTACAGAGATCACCCGGAAAAAGTGTCGAGAGTCCCAGATTTTGCTCAGAAGCATTTGTGTTCAAAACCCGGGTTTTCGCTTTGAAGCGCGCGCGCGTACGGTTTCAGGCAGGCCTCATCGTTTTGAGTTAAAAACTTCGCAGTTGGAAATCAGAAAAACTTTAGGAGACTAAATATGTCGCAAAATTGGACTCCGCCGCCAGCCGGCGGATCGGCAACTGTACCGAACTACCTGGTGCCGGCAATCATCTCGATTTTCTGTTGCTGGCCGCTGGCGATCCCGGCGATTATCTTTGCTACGCAGGTTAATGGAAAAGTAGCAGCCGGCGATATCGCCGGTGCCCAGGACGCTTCGAAGAAAGCGAAGACCTTCTCGTTCATCGCAATCGGCATTGGTGTCGCGATTTGGCTCATCTACGGGATCATGATGATCCTCGGCATGGGCATGGGCGCAATGCGTTAGAGCCGGCATCCTGAAACGCGCGGGTGCGAGAAGACATCCGCGCGTTCGGTCCCGTGGCGTGCAGGCTGTCGCTCCCGCGACAGCAGCTTCTGCCTTCCTCTGGCTTTAATGTTCCGACGATCAACTGAATCACGGAATTAAGATTCCAATGTGAATCATGGCTGTCTTTTGCACCAGGTGTGGCGCCCAGAATGAAGATGGCTCATTGGTCTGTTCCCATTGCCAGGCCGCTTTGCCTTCAATCGGCTATCAGCCCGGCTATCAGGCGCAGGCCGAGTTTCAATCAGGTTATCAACCGATTCAGCCTCCGGCGCCGATGTACCAGCCTGGCGCGCAGGGCGGGCTGGATTGGCAAGCCAGAGGCGCTAACAAGAAAGTAGCTGCCGGTATTTGCGGCCTACTGCTCGGCCCCTTTGGAGTTCATAAGTTCATTCTGGGCTACCAGACTGAAGGCGTCATCATGCTTTTGGTGTCGATCTTGTCGTGCTTCATGCTCTCAATCGTCATGCAGGTGATTGGAATTATCGAAGGCATCGTCTACCTGACCAAATCCGACGAAGAGTTCGTCCGCACTTATATAGAGGGTCGAAAGGGTTGGTTTTGATTTTCCGCTCGAAGCCTCGAGCCGTTTCGTCCAGACAAGGTTAGGATTTAGAATATTTCCGCAGCGACTCGTTCCTAAAGCGCTGCGGTTTTTCGTCCATGACTAATTTTCACTTTGTTCATGTGACTGCCGACCGAAGCCGGCAACTCGCGATTGCGGCAACGGTCTGGCTCGGGTTGGCGGCCAGCAGCCTCTTTCTCTTCTTCTTTAATCCGGCGTTGCCGGCGAATCAATTCTTTCCCAAATGCCCATTTCGGCTGTTGACTGGTTGGCAATGTCCGGGCTGCGGCTCAACGCGCGCCTTCTATCAACTGCTTCATCTACACCCAATTGCCGCATTCAAACTGAATCCGTTGATGATGCTGACCCTGCCGTTCATCATTTACGGTCTGCTGGGATTCACCAGGAGCGTGCTAACCGGTAAACCGCAGCGACGGGTTTTCATTCCACCGATTTACATGTGGCTGTGGCTGGCCGCGCTCATCTTCTTTTGGATCTTTCGCAACACTCACTGGTATCCGTTCGTGTCTTGAGGTGTCGTTCCCGCTCCCTTCTGCCTAAGGGAGAAGGCCGGGGATGAGGGCCTTACGCGCGAACTTCTGTTTCTTGTTTGTGCTCGGTGAGCGGCGAGTGACATTCCAAGACAAGAAGCATCAGGTAGAGTCGCCGCGAGAGTAAGCCCTCTCCCCAGCCCTCTCCCAAACGGGAGAGGGAGTTTCCAGGCCGGCCTCTAAACGATTATTGTTTTGGATCGTTGGAACGGATCGAGACAAATCCCGACCCGTTGGTGTCTTTCTCTTTTGCGCGCCGCAGCATAATCGAGACTCCGATGCCAGCCAGCACTGCCAAAAGCACTCCGCCAAAGAGCAGCTTGCCCAGGTCGTTGAAGCCGCACTCTTCGCAGTCTGAAAGAACGATTACGGCGAGTATTGAATCCTGAAGCGCGCCCAAAATTGCCGCGCCGAACGGGGAAGCAAGAATCATAACGATGAGTTCGAACATGATTGACCTCTCTTTCTGCGTGAGGACGGCGATCGAACTCAATAGACACCAGTGACTGCCCTTTGTTCCTGGCTGAGTGTTAAGAGGAGCATTCGAATCACTAAATCGCACTAAGTTACCCGAACTATTCCGCGGAGTTCGTGGGATTTCGTGGATCGCTCCTGCCATCTCGTAAAACAGTTGGCCATTTACGGTTTGCGCGCGGACGCTTTACTATCCTGACATGAACTCTGATCCGGCAATCCGCATCGCGATGCTGCCGCGCGACACAAACTCGCAGGGCACGATTTTCGGCGGCGTCATTCTCAGCTACATAGACATGGCCGGCGCGATCGAAGCGCACCGCCACACTGGCATGGATCGTTTCGTGACCGTGGCGATGCGCGAAGTGATCTTTCACGCGCCCGTCTTCGTCGGCGATCTGGTTAGCTTTTACTCTGAGACGGTGAGAATCGGCACCACTTCGATCACTGCACGCGTCATCGTCGAAGCCGAGCGTTACGGCGGGCCGAGCGAACGAGTGCGGGTGACTGAAGCTGAAGTCGTTTATGTGGCGGTGGATAAGATGGGAAAGAAGATGAGGATTGAGATCAAATGAGAACTGAGTGGCACAGATTTTAGTCTGTGATTCCGGGAAAGAGCGGGGGCAAGCCCGCCTTCCCAACCTGGAGCTTATCGAACTTGAACGGCGCTTCCTTAGGTTGAAGGCTTTCGAACCGAGATGTGACGATCTTCCGGGAAAGTCTCTCAGATCAGGAAGGTCGGCTGGCGCCCGCTTCTTCACGACCCTACAGGTCTACGCCGTTTTCCCCCAACTCGCGCCGCAATTGAATGGCGTCGTGAAAAAGAATTGTCGCCAGTCCCAATTCGCGCGGGCACTCCAGATTTACTTCTCGGTCATCGATGAAAATACACTCCGCCGGCTGGCGCTGAGTTACTTGCAATGCGGTGCGATAAATCGCCTCGTCCGGTTTTCTGATTCCCAAAAAACAAGAGCTGAAGAAAACCGGGAAAAGGCGTTGCAGTCCGAAGTGTTCGATGCGGTATACATTAAGTTCGAGAATCTCGTTGTTGATGGTGGCCAGGAAATACTTTCCTGAGGCCGCCAGTTCGGTGACAAACTCGATTGAATCCGGCTTGGGCTGTGATTGCGCGAAGATGTAGTCGCGAAAGTCTGCCCGGGTGAAGGGCCGCTGGCGATAGAAAATCGCCCGGTCGAGATAATGTTCCAGGCTGAGGCGATTTGTCTCGATAGCGTGGGCGACTTTTTCGTGACGTTCGCTATATTCGTCCCAATCAAGGCTGAAACGTTCCGCCGCAGCGCGTCGCGAGTTGTGCCCCCAACCATCAGTGAGAAGCACGCCGCCGATATCAAAAAAGATTGTGGTGATCATGTTTGCAGTGCGGTGGCAATCCCGATTCATCGGGAGGCACCGCTTTCGAATTATCTGATATGCAATCAGTCTGACGAAGCAAAGCGCCGTCGCTCCCGACGCGTCGGAACTCTGCCGGCGCACTCCAAAACTCACCAGCGATGATAAGCGGGATGGCCGGGCTTCACGGCCACAAAAGTTCCGCGGCAAGTGGCGCAAACCTTGTCGTGAGCAATTAACTCGCCTTCGACTATTGCGCGGTCGTCAGTTGATTCAATCACTCGGGCCCGCAATTCAATCGGTTGATCCGTAGGAGTCGGCCGCAACAATTTGATCGCATAATCGGCGGTGACGGTGCACGGCGCATGATCCGAGCCGGCTCGTTTCATCAGGTAATAGGCCCCGGTCCAGTTGCAATGGCAATCGAGCAGCGTTCCGATAATTCCGCCGCTCAGCATCCCGGGAAATGCTTCCTGGTACTTTTCAGGTTGGAAGGTCGCGACGACCTCGTCGCCGTTTGGGAAGCTGCGGATGTGCAAACCTTTTTCGTTCGCCGGGCCGCAGCCAAAGCATGCATTGTTTGGCGCGTAAGTTTCCTGAATGCTCTTTTCCGTCATACTCATCATCATCATCAAAAACTCCCCCGAGTCAATAATACTGATTGATCTCCCTTCTCCCACTGGGAGAAGGGCTGGGGAAGAGGGGCTTAGGCTAGTGAGCATTCGTTTGTCTTGCTCCCTCTCTCTTTTGGGAGAGGGGCGGGGTGAGGGCTTTAGTCGGCGTCCATCCTAATTGATAACTTGTCTGTGAATGCCACTCGCCTCTCACGGAGCACAAATAAAAAAATAGAAGTACGCGCGTAGTCCCCTCATCCCCGGCCC
>JBBPID010000121.1:0-10865 GCA_038040505.1 Acidobacteriota bacterium
CCGTAGTCGCGGGAACAATCGGTATCAGCACTTATCTTCATGCCCGCGACTCGGAAGTCGCGATCGAATCAATCGCCGTCCTGCCCTTTGTAAATCAGAATAACGATCCGAACGTTGAATATCTTTCAGACGGATTGACCGAAAGCATCATTAACAGCCTCGCGCAGCTGCCGAACCTGAAAGTGACTCCGCGCAGTTCGGCCTTTCGTTACAAAGGCAAAGAGACGGATCCCCTCAGTGCCGGCAAAGAGCTCGGGGTGCGCGCGGTTCTCACGGGCCGCCTCCTGCAACGCGGGGACGATTTACTGGTGAGCGCAGAATTGATTGACGTGCGCGACAACAAACAACTGTGGGGGCAGCAGTACCAGCGTAAAATTTCTGATCTGTTGGCCGTGCAGAACGATATTGCCAGGGATATCTCATCAAATCTGCGGCCAACTCTTTCGGGTGTTGAGGTTAATAAACTTAAAAAGCGTTACACGGACAACCCGGAAGCCTACCAGCTTTTTTTGAAAGGTCATTATTTCTGGCTGAAGTTCACCCCTGCTGATCACAAGCGAGCCAAGGAATACTTCGATCAGGCTATTGCGATCGATCCGACTTTTGCGCTCGCGTACGTCGGGCTTAGCGAGACCTATGGCGCGTCGGCAACCAATGGTTGGATTTCGCCGCGCGACGGCTATCCGAAAGCCAAAGCCGCCGCGATGAAGGCCCTCCAACTCGATGATTCTCTGGCTGAATCTCATTACGCTGCCGGGGGGATCCTCATGTTTTATGACCTCGACTGGGCTACGGCAGAACAGGAATATAAACGCGCGATTGAACTGAACCCGGGTCTCGAGCTTACTTATGAACTGTATTCGTATCTGCTTTTGGGTCTGGGACGAGCTGACGAAGGAATAGCCATGGCCAAGCGTGGGCTACAAATTGCTCCGCTTTCAGTCGTTCTGGCGGATGACCTCGCGAGTGCTTATTACATCGCTCGCCGCTACGACGAAGCAATCCAGCAATATCAAAAATCGGTAGAGGTGGACCCTAACCACTACGGCGGTGTGTTGGGGCTTGGTCAGGTTTACGAGGTCAAGGGAATGCACGAAGAGGCGATCAGAGAATTGCAGAAAGCAATCGTCATCGGCGGCAGAACGTCGGGTGCGCTGGTGATGTTGGGACACGCCTACGCGAGTTCAGGTAAGCAGGCTGAGGCGCAAAAAATTGTCGACGAGCTGAATGAAATGGCGAAGCAGTCTTATGTCTCGCCATATGACCTGGCTATTCTTTACGTTGGTTTAGGTGACAAGGAGCGGGCGTTGGAACAGCTCAACAAAGCTTACGAAGATCGCGCCGGGTGGATTATTTACCTGAAGGTCGAGCCGCTTCTGGACCCTTTGCGTTCAGAACCGCGCTTCGCCGAAATTGTCAGCCGGGTCAAATTCCCGCAGTAGCGTCAAGCGCCGGGTACAGAACCGCTCGCGGTAGCGAGCGGGATAAAGACGCAAGCTGAAATCTGAACTCGTTCCGTATTGATCGATGGGATAGCGCCAACTCCGTCAAGGTTGGTTGAGTTCGTATCCCGCTCGCTATCGCGAGCGGTTCTGTAACCGCTTGGCCACCGTTTGGGGCAAAGCTCAACGGCAGCAGGCCAAAGTTAAAACGCGAAACTAAGATAAGAGAAGGAGCAAAAGAATGGCATTAACAAGTGTAGCCGGCAAGAATCTGGGAATGATCTTGCTTGGCCTGTGGTTGATTCTCACCGGTCTGCTGCCGCTACTTAACATCAAACTTTCTTCGACTGTCACTATCGGTCTGGCCGTGCTTGGGATCGCCGCGGGCATATTGATTCTGCTGCGGCGTTAAGCGGCGGGCGATATTGGGCCGGGAACTTTCGCCGTGAACAAGCTTGCTGTCATTGAGTCGCTATTCGGTGTGCAGCGCGCACTGATTGGGGTTGTGCACCTGCAAGCGTTGCCGGGCACTCCCACAAGTAAGCTCGACATCGCTGCCATCAAATCAAAAGCAGTTGAGGAAGCCCGGGTATACAAAGACGCAGGCTTCCATGGCGTTATGATCGAAAACACGCACGATCGTCCGTACTTGAAAACCCATGTTGGGCCCGAAATAGTTGCGGCGATGTCGGTCATCGGCGCTGAGGTCCGTCAGGCCGTAGAGCTGCCGCTGGGCATTCAAGTACTGGCGGGCGCGAATCAAAGCGCTCTGGCCGTGGCCCTCGCCTGCGATGCAAGTTTTGTCCGAGTCGAAGGTTTTGTTTTCGCGCACGTTGCTGATGAAGGCCTAATCGAAGCGAGCGCGGGCGCCTTGCTACGATATCGACGCGCTATCGAGGGAGATCATATTCGCGTCTTTGCCGACGTGAAAAAGAAACACTCGGCCCACGCGATCACGGCTGATATTGATATCGCGGAAACCGCGAAGGCGGCGGAGTTCTTTATTGTCGATGGCGTGATAGTCACCGGGATGGCCACAGGCCACCCGGCAAGTCCAAACGAAGTAGCCGCGGTGGCCGATGCCGTATCGATACCGACGCTGGTAGGCTCGGGAATCACGCCAGAAAATATCCGATTGTTTTCAAAAGCAGACGCTTTTATAGTCGGATCATCAATCAAGAAAGGTGGTCTGTGGTCGAATCCGATTGACCTCGAACGGACCCGCGCCCTGGTCCGCGCGTTTCAAGACTGATATGCAATACAGACAATTCGGACGTACGAGCTGGCAGGTAAGCGAGATTGGTTACGGCATGTGGGGCATGGGCAGTTGGTCGAACTCTGATGACCAGCAGTCGCTTGAGTCGCTGCAAGCCGCGGTCGAGCTTGGCTGCAACTTCTTTGATACGGCCTATGCCTATGGTGAGGGCCGCAGTGAAAAGTTGCTGGGCCAGACCGTGCGCGGAAATCCGGACGAGCGCCTCTTCACCGCCACCAAGATTCCGCCGATGAATCAACAGTGGCCGGCGGCGCCAGAGTCGACGCTCAAAGAGTCCTATCCGGCTGACCATGTTGAAGAGTACGTCCACCGCAGCCTCAGGAATGCCGACCTGCAAAGCTTCGATCTGATTCAGTTTCATACCTGGAATGACGAGTGGTTACGCGATGATCGCTGGTTCTATAAGCTCGATGATTTACGCAGTCAGAAGCTGATCAGCGCGATCGGAATCAGCATCAACCGGTGGGAACCGTGGAATGGGGTGCGCGCCGTCAGGACGGGACAAATCGATGCGGTGCAGGTCATCTACAACATTTTCGATCAGAATCCTGAGGATGAGTTGTTTCCGGCATGTGAAGAGATGAAGGTGGCGGTGATTGCCCGAGTCCCGTTTGATGAAGGAACGTTGACAGGCACCCTCACGCGGGAAAGCCGCTGGCCCGAAGGCGATTGGCGCAACACCTATTTTGCTCCCGAGAACCTGATTCCCAGTGTCGAACGTGCAGAGGCATTGAAGGAAACTCTCCGTGCCTGGAACCAGGAGCACTCGACGACAATCACGATGCCGGAACTGGCGCTACGCTTTATTCTTACAAATCCCACCGTCAGCACAATTATTCCCGGCATGCGCAAGATGTCGCACGTCGAAGCGAACATTGTCGCGAGTGATGCCGGCCCAGTGCCTTCTGAATTGCACGAACAGCTCAGGGCCCATCGCTGGGTCCGAAAACCTGCACCCTGGTCCCAATAAAGATCGCGGACCGGCAAGAACCTTCAAGTTCCCTTGAAAAGGCTGGCCTCGTCGCTATTCAGTCCGATAGAATCGCCGCGAATCTGAAACGATGAGTCTCGACGCCGGCACCAAACTTGGCCATTACGAAATCCGCTCCCAACTCGGCACGGGCGGCATGGGCGAGGTTTATCTGGCTCAAGACTCAAGACTCGATCGCAAAGTCGCGCTGAAGATACTTCCGGCTGAAGTCGCGGCGAATCAGGATCGAATGCGACGTTTTGGGCTGGAAGCCAAAGCCGCCGCCACCTTAAATCATCCCAACATCGCGCACATCTACGAGATCGGCGAAGCGGACGGCGTCAATTTCATTGCTATGGAGTTTGTCGACGGCGAGACTCTGAGCAAACTTATTCATAGTGGTCAGATCGAGTTCACCAAACTGCTCCGCTATCTCCAGCACGCCGCGGAAGCTCTGGCCAAAGCCCACGGCGCCGGGATCGTGCATCGCGATCTGAAGCCGGACAACATTATGGTTACGCGCGAAGGCCACGCGAAGATTTTGGATTTCGGGCTGGCCAAATTGGTCGAGCCGCAAAAGAGTTCGGGAAGCGATAGTAGTAACGTCGCCACCGCCATCCTGCAACAGCAATCGAAAGCCGGGTTGATTGTGGGAACGGTGGGGTACATGTCGCCGGAGCAGGCGCAGGGAAAAACGAAGGAGATTGATCATCGCTCAGACATCTTCTCGTTCGGCTGCATTCTGTTTGAAGCGGTAACCCGGCACAAAGCATTCGCCGGCACAGACGTCGTTGACTCGCTTAACAAAATCATCCGCGAGCCCGCGCCGCCGCTCAGCGAATTCAATCCTGCCGCCACCCCGGACTTGCAAAGGATCGTGCGGCGTTGTCTGGCCAAAGATCCAGACGAGCGCTATCAGTCGATCAAGGAAGTGTCGATTGAGTTGAAAGAAGTCCGGCGCGATCTCGCCGGCAGCGTTGGACTGGACACGACGGTCCCGCCGCCGTCCCGGAATGAGAGCACGAGCAGTGTGGCGGCAGGCAGCGGCGTCACGGGCGCAGCCTCAACTTCACTTTCGTCGCGCGCATCAAGCGCCGAATACCTCTTCAGTGGAATTAAACAACACAAAGTCGCGGTGGCAATCATCGCTGCTCTGGTTCTGCTTGCCGTAGTCGCGGGAACAATCGGTATCAGCACTTATCTTCATGCCCGCGACTCGGAGGCAGCTATCGAATCCATCGCGGTGTTGCCGTTCGAAAATCAGAACCAAAATCCGGACGCGGAATATCTTGCGGACGGGGTCACTGAAAGCATCATCAACAATCTGTCGCAGCTTCCGAACCTGAGAGTTAGCCCGCGCAGCACAGTCTTTCATTACAAAGGCAAAGGGACAGACCCGGTGGTGATTGGAAAAGAGCTGGGTGTGCGGGCCGTGCTTACGGGCAGAGTTGTGCAGCGCGGCGATAATCTGACAATCAGCGTTGAGCTGGTGGACGTCAGAGACAACAAGCAGCTTTGGGGTGAGCAATACAACCGTAAAGTAGTCGACGCGCTCGCGCTACAGCAGGATATCTCGCGCGAGATTTCCGAGCGTCTTCGTTTGAAGTTGCCCGGCACAGGGCAGCAGCAATTGGCAAGGCGTAATCCCAGGAATGCTGAGGCCTACCAGCTCTACTTGAAGGGCCGCTATTACCTTTTTAAAGGCAGCCAGGACGGAATGTTAAAAGCCATCGAAAACTTTAACCAGGCTCTCGAGATGGATCCAAATTACGCGCTGGCTTACGCCGGTCTCGCCGACGCTTATTACGGACAAGCGGACGTAAAGTACTCTCCCAGAGATTCAATGCCCAGGATGAAGGCCGCCGCCGAAAAGGCTCTGCAACTGGACGAGACACTCGCGGAGGCGCACAACTCGCTGGCCATCGTATCGTATGTCTACGATTGGGATTGGCCCACCGCTGAGAGGGAGTTTAAGCGCGCCATCGAATTGGATCCCAATTATGTATTTGCCCATCACCAGTATGGTTGGTTGTTGGCGCTGAGCGGAAGGCAAACCGAGGCCGCCGCCGAACTCGCACAAGCCTCGCGGCTCGACCCGCTGTCTCCGCTTGTCACCGTTGATAACAACATCTCTTACGTTTTGTCGAAACAATATGACCGCGCGCTGGAGTTTGCGCAAAAAGGTGAGGAGATGGACCCAAACTTTTTCCTCGCGCATTTTGTGCAGGGATGGATTTATGACAAGAAAGGTGATTATGAAAGGTCCATCGCCAAATTGCAGAGGGCCCGGCAACTGGAAGACCAGCCTTGGATTCTCTGTTGGCTGGGTCATGCTTACGCCGCGTCCGGCGATCGCCAGAATGCGCAAAAGATTATCAGCGAGTTATCAGATTTGTCGAAGCGACGTTACGTCTCGCCCTATTTCACCGCGACGGTCCATGCCGGGCTGAAAGACAAAGAGAAAACTCTCGAGTATCTCGAAAAGGCTTATCAGGACAAGTCCGTGTGGCTGGGTTGGCTGAGAACTGAAGACATATTCGACTTTCTGCGACCGGACCCAAGGTTTCAGGATCTACTGCGGCGTGTAGGACTGCCAGAATAGCAAGACGGTCGGTAGCTCACAGACATTAACTAGACTATAATTCGCTTTCTCCTCTGAACAGTTCGCTCGGTTTGCCTCGTGCAAAATATGAATACCGCAAGACACCTAGCGGAAGGTAACCCTCATGGCTGAAATTAAATGCCGCGTCCTCTATGTGGACGATCTCGAAGACAGTGGCGAGATGTTCAAGCTGTTGCTGTCTGAGTGGGACTACGAAGTCGTAACCGCCCACTCGGTTGATGAAGCGATACAGCAGGCTCGGACTCACGAGTTTGACCTGTACGTGCTGGATAAGCGTTTGCCGGACGGCTCAGGAACGGAACTTTGCAAAACCCTTAATCAGTTGACCCCCGGCGTGCCCTGCATCTTCTACACCGGAGACGCTTACGAAGTTCAGCGTCAGGAAGCCATGGCCGCCGGCGCTGAGGCCTACATTCCCAAGCCTGACGTCGAAGCCCTGATCGATGCCGTTCAAAAGTTGCTCGCGGAACGAGAGTGCGCGGCGGCTTAGCGCTTCCGGGACTACCAATCACGAACCAGTACTTGCTGAATATGGAGTACGGTAACCTGTTACCGCTTTGGTAGGTCGCGACTTGTCGCGACCAGATGAGAAGTTGCGGAGAAACCACGGCGACAAGTCGCCGTATGCCAAAGCGGCGATCCCGACCTGTCGGGACCGCACTTCAAAACTTCCGTCGTCCGTTTCACATCTCTATTAACTCGGATAGAATCCTCTGACCCTTATGACCATTGCTGTCGGCACACGCCTGGGTCGTTACGAAGTCCGCTCGCAAATTGGCGAAGGCGGAATGGGCGAAGTCTATCTCGCCCACGATACCCAACTGGATCGCGTCGTGGCCCTCAAACTCCTGACCGCGGAAGTCGCCCGGGATCAGCAGCGGCTCCATCGCTTTTTACAGGAAGCGCGGGCGGCCTCTTCTTTGTCACACCCGAACGTCGCGCACATTTACGAGATTGGCGAAGCCGAGGCCGCGCACTTCATCGCCATGGAATACGTCGAAGGCGAGCCGCTCGATCGAAAGCTCAGCGGCCGGTCGCTGAAGGTCGACGAGATCCTGGAGATCGCGATTCAAGTCGCCGACGCCCTGGACGAAGCTCATGCCAAGGGAATTACCCATCGCGACATCAAGTCTTCGAACATCATGATCACCTCGCGCGGCCGCGTGAAGGTCCTGGATTTTGGTCTGGCGAAACTGGCGTCGTCGCCCGGTTCGCAGGAGAAGCCATCCGGAAGCGAAATAGCGACGCGGGTTAAGACTAGTCCCGGCATCGTCATGGGGACGGTGAATTACATGTCGCCCGAGCAGGCGATGGGGCGCGAGGTCGATCATCGCACGGACATTTTTTCGTTCGGCGTGGTGCTCTACGAAATGGCTACCGGCCGTCTGCCGTTTGCCGGCGGCACGATCACCGAAACGATCGATCGGATCGCGCACACTCAACCGGAAGCGATCGCCCGGTTGAACTACAGCATTCCGCCCGAGCTGGACGTGATCGTTAAGAAAGCCCTGCGCAAGGATCGCGACGAGCGTTACCAGACAATTCATGACCTGCTGGTTGATTTGAAAGACCTGAAGCGCGAGGTTGATCTGGCCGCGGGTCTGGAACGCTCGACGCCGCCCGCGTCGCGCAGCGCGGAAGTGGTTGCTTCCCTCTCGCAAACGGCGCTCAGTTCCACCAGCATTCCCGCCGCGGCCCAGACAGGTGTGGTAGCGGCTCATCCCACCTCGAGTGCTGAGTACGTAGTCAGCGGAATCAAGCGGCACAGGATCGCGGTGATTTTAGTTGCGGTGGCCGTGGCTTTTGTCGGTGGCCTCTTCCTGCTGTTCCTGCTGGGCCTCGGAATTTACAAATACATGGGGAACAAGAATGCCGGCGTCGCCACCAAGGGCTCCACGGCAAACATGAAGATCACCCGGCTGACCACTAACGGCAAGACTGAGAATGCTGCGATTTCGCCGGACGGGAAGACCGTTGTCTATGTCGTCAGAGAGGGCGGCCAGCGAAGTCTCTGGCTTAGGCAGGTGGCGACCAACAGTAACGTGCAGATCGTGCCGCCGTCGGAAATGAAGATTGGCCGTGAGAGCTTTTCACTCGACGGTAACTACATCTACTACCAGGCTGAAGACAAAGACAATCCCTACGGTGCTCTGTTCCAGGTGCCAGCCTTGGGTGGCGTACCGAGAAAGATCCTTAGCAACATTGCCAGCCCAATCACATTCTCGCCTGATGGGACGCGGATAGCCTTTATCCGTAACGACAATGCCGCCACGGGCGAAGACCACTTGATTATCGCCAACGCTGACGGCTCTAACGAGCGCAAGTTGGCGGTGCGAAAAGGAACCACGTTCTTTCCCGCCAGCGGCCCCAGCTGGTCGCCGGATGGCAAAGCGATCGCCAGCAGCATGGGAAGTTATGCCGGTGGCTTTCATCTGACCGTCGGATACGTTGAGGTGGAAACAGGCGAGCAACATGAGGTCAACACTAAGAAGTTCTTTGATGTCGGGCGGGTTTCATGGCTCGCCGACGGCAGTGGCGTGTTGGTTAATGCCGGAGAACAGGGCGCGGCGATTAGTCAAATCTGGCAGATTTCATATCCGAGCGGAGATGCTAAAGCCATCACGCACGACCTCAACGACTACGCTGGAACCAGTCTTAGCGCGGATTCGAAGTCACTCGTGACCGTGCAATTCAACGTAACTTCCAACATTTGGATCGCGCCCGCTACCGACCTGGCTCATGGAAGGCAGATCACCTCAGGCCAACTCGAAGGCGAGCGCGGCGTAGCGTGGACGCCCGATAATCGGATCGTTTACACCTCGTTGGCCAGTGGCAACCTCGACCTCTGGATCATGAACGCTGATGGCACCAGTCAGAAGCAATTGACCTCAGATCCGAAACCGGATGACGGCCCGGAGGTTTCGCCCGATGGCCGCTACATAATTTTCAATTCAGAGCGCGGCGCGCTTCCCAGTATCTGGCGCATGGACATCGACGGCGGTAATTTGAAGCAAATCACCAATCAGGAAGACTACCTGCTGGACATCACGCCTGACGGCAGCTCGATCATTTTCAGTTCGTGGCGGACGACCAGGCAGACGCTTTGGAAGACTTCGATTGACGGCGGCGAGGCGGTCCAAATCAGTAACTTGTTCATCACCCGGGGCTCGCTGTCACCCGACGGAAAGTCTTTCGCCTGTTGGTACCGGGACGAGAAACCAAATTCACCAGACCGGCTGATCGTTCTGCCGATCGCCGGCGGCGCGCCGACTCACACATTCGACATGCCGCCAACGGCATCGGGAACTCCGTCGTGGTCGCCCGACGGAAAGGCCATAGTCATCTATGACCGCCGCACCGGCACTTTCAACCTGTGGAGTCAGCCGCTCGATGGTGGACCGATGAAACAGTTGACCGACTTTAAGCCTGACGGTGTTTTCGCGCGCGACTTGTCGCCTGACAAGAAAACCATGGCCCTGTCCCGGGGCACGATTACCAGCGACGTGATTTTGATCAGCGACTTCCGTTAAAAGGTTCTCAAGATTGGAGCCGTTATGAGATTCGAGTATTACACCGACCATCTGGCTGACGTGCCGAAACTCTCGGTCGACGGCACGGTCGACAACGCCGTTCACTTTTCGCACTGGAAGGGAAATGAAACCCCGGCCTCCGTCAAAGCTGACACCTCCACTGAGATTGCGCTGAATCTCGTGGCCGCACCGGACCGTGAAGAGTTAACCCAGGGGATCGATCTGGTGACGAACAATCACTTTGATACTGACGGAGTGCTTTCCTGCTGGACGGTTTTGACTGGCGAGCCCGCGCTTGAACTGCGTGACAAGTTGATTGCCGCGGCGGAAGCCGGCGACTTTTCCGAACTCAGCACAAAGGAAGCTGTGCGCGCCAGCATCGTCATCCAGGGATCGGAATCACCGATTGATGAAGCGGTTGGTTCGCCATTGGCTCGGCAGCTCGCGGGCGAAGCGGTGGATGATGATGCCCGTGCCTACGAGCTGGTGCTGCCGCATGTCGAGCGGGTCCTGACTCACACGAATGACTACGAATCACTTTGGTGTGACGCCTGGAACCGGATCGCGACCGCGCTGGACAGTTTTGCCAAAGGCCGATCGCGAGTTGAGGAGGACAGCGAGGCGAAACTTTCTCTGGTAACCCTGGCGCCCGAGATCTTCAGCTCGGCAGGTTTTAAGCCGACGAGACATGCGGCGCCCTTTACGGCCATCTCGCATCACGCGCGGGGCGAACTTTTCCTGATCGCGACGCCGCTCGATGGGGGCTGGGCCTATCGTCTCGACTATCCGTATTACTCCTGGGCCGAAACCGTCGTGCGACCGCGAATCACGCGGCGCGACTTTACAGCGCTCATCGATCGACTTAACGAGATGGACGAAAGCGCCGCCGGCCGTTGGCGGCTGGATTCTTCTGAGTTAGCTTCGGCGGCGAAGTTTTCGGATCAGAATGGAAAGCTGGCGAGTTCCAGCCTGGAGCTGGAGGTGGTTGCGGCAGAGCTTCGCAATGCGCTGGTTGAAAAGCTGG
>JBBPID010000122.1:0-10211 GCA_038040505.1 Acidobacteriota bacterium
CCGCTTTCATGCTTTCACAAAACCAACCCCCTCTCACACAACCCCCACCCACACCCACGGCCTCTCTCAAGTAGCCCTCCCTGACGGTCGGGCTTCCGACACCGCAATTAGGTCCGAACTGGGTTCGGCCGACGAAAAAACAAAACAAATTGTCCGGCGCGTCGTGCTAAGATTTGTCCGAACCTGTCGGCCCCGTGGCCGGCAGCCTTGTCTCCCAGATTTACCTTCCCTGGCGGCGGTAAGAATGACGCGAAAAACTCTGAGCGCTGTTACTGCGTTGGTTTTGCTCGCAATCGGGCAGCCTTTCGCTCGCGCCTACACGGTCGAGTACCGCGACCATTCCGGCATCGTGGCCCGGCGATGGCTAAGGCGTCCCATCATCGTTGCTTTCTCGAGCTCGCTCGCTTCACCACCGCCCAACATCAAGTCAGGCAGCGACGTGATTGGCGCCGCACGCCGGGCTCTCGACCATTGGGCGAGCGTGGCCAGCATTCAGTTTCTGGAAACCAGATCTTCAGTTCAAACAATTAACGCCGCTAATGCGGGTGACGGTGTCAATCTCATAACCGTTTCAACGGAGAATGCCGCCGCGTTTGGAGATTCAGAAGTGCCCGGACGTACCCGAGTCTTCTACGATTCAGGCGGGGCCATCGTTGAGGCTGATATCGCGCTGAATCCAGCTCAGGCGTTTTCAACGGATGGAACGTTCGGCACTTACGATCTCGAATCTACATTGACGCACGAGGTCGGTCACCTCCTGGGCCTGGAACATTCCGGGATCATCGGCGCCACGATGCAGCCGCGACAGGCAAAGAACGGAGTCTATAGTTTGCCCGCGATTACCGAACGCACTCTGTCTGAAGACGACATCGCGGGAGCGCGTGTTCTCTATGGATCCAGAGCCGGCACTGGCGCAATCTCCGGCCGGCTGATTGGGAGTAATTTCGCGGGACAGTCGCAGCCCATCTTTGGCGGTCATGTTTTTGCCGAAGACATTCTAACCGGTAGAGTCGTCGCGGGAAGTGTCACCTTCGCCTCCGGCGAATTCAGGCTCGGCGCAATTGCGCCCGGTAACTATCGCCTGATTGGTCAAAGCCTGGATGGACCGGTCGCGGCGGCAGAGATTGCCTCGGCGGGCGGTTTCTATTCAAGCCTGGCGGAAACGAAACCGATTTTCCGCAGTTTCATCGGTGACGGCGCGAGCGCGCTCGGATCGCTAAGCATCACCAGAGAAACCGTTGCCTCGCTTGGTTTCATCAGACTTTCGACGCCACCGCCCACGCTGCGTCCCCGAGTCATAGGCATGTATGGCGAGCTCTCAACGACCGCACTGCCTTTGACACCCGGTGAAACGGTGACCGTTTATGTGGGCGGCGACGGCTTGGATCAGATCTTAGCGAACGGAATCTCGCTTAGTTCGCCATACTTTGCGATCGATCCCGCCAGTTTAGCTTTGGAAGAATTCGATACCAGCTATCCGGTAATCAGTTTCGAGATTACCGTGGCCCCGAACACGCCGCCGGGCGAATACAGCATTCGTTTGCAGTCGCCGAGCGGCGAGCTGGCCTATCTCGCCGGCGCGCTGACGGTCGATCCTGAGGTCGATCCATTCTGAGGCCGCCCCCTCAGTGGCTGTTTGTTTGAGTAGCCGTTTCAAACCAAAATCGAGCCGCTTTGCAGTTATTATCCAAAGCAGCGGTGAAAGGCTTGCCTTATCCTGATGCTGGCGTTAACATGCAGCCGTTCATTCGGGACCTAATACATTAGAAGGATCGCTCCAGGGCTTTTTGCCTAACTTCATTCGAAGGTTTTACCGGACGCCGGAGGTTAAATTATGGTTGACTTTCTGCTGTCAATTGTAGGTCTGGCCTCGCTTGGTGGCGCGATTTACGAGTTTTACAGGTTCGTTACCGATCCCAATCCTGCGGGCGGACACTGGTACGGGTGGATTGCGCTGGTCCTGGCCATCGTTTTCTGCGCCTGCGCGCTCCTGTTGTTCCTGCGCCATGTGAACAAGGAAGAGGAAATTCACATTACCCAGTAGGACGAGTGTTGGACGCATCACCGCAACACTGGATGATTGCTCGCGACGGACCTTCAGCCACCAGCACAATTTTTTACCGGCTTGAGCTTCGCGGCTTCAGGCCGGAACTAAAAGCATGACCTGAGAACGCCGTTAGCGCTGATTATTTTCAAGCGCTGGCGGCGTCTTGTTCTGATTTAACTAACACGATCATTCAGATCGGCATCCTCGTAACCGATGTCATGGGAGCAAAGAAAGAATGCAGCTAATACCAGCCCTACTGTTTTTGCAAAGCGGATTAAGCGCCAAACAGCCTGGATATTTCTTTCCGGTATTTCTGGGTCTGCTGATCGCCGGGGGAATTGCCTGGCTGATCGCGGCAGTCCTGGGATTCGCGCGGGCGCGGGCCTTTGGCGCCTCTACTCGCTGGTTTAGTTTCGCCGCGGTTTCTTTGCTTCTTTATCACATCCAGTTTGTCTTGCTGGGAGTCATGATAATTGTCGGGGCCCAGCAGAATGATTTTGATTCGGTACTGGGCGTGGGCGCCTTCCTGAATCTTTTTGTGGTAATCGGGGCCATCTGCGCCGTCATGGGATTTGTGCGGTTAACCAACCCGCGATAATCGCGAGGTACGAACCTCCTTCGGCTTTGATGAGCAAAAAGCAATTGCTTCTCGCCGTGTCCGCGTTGATTGTGGGCGCGGCGGTTTTGTTTGGCGTCTCAAAGTGGTGCGGCGATGGGCGTCGTGGCCGCGCTGCGTTCGTGCAGGCCGCCGGCAATCGATTCGTGATCGACGGCAAGCCATTTCGGTTTGTCGGCGCGAACGTGGCGGTGATGTATCGCGACGAGGACCGCGCCCGGATGCCCGAGACTTTGCAGCAGGCGTCCCGCCTGGGAATCAAAGTCGTGCGGGTGTGGGCAACCGGTGAAGGCGGTCCCAACGATGTCCAGCCGTTGTGGGATCTCAACGACTGGCCGCGGACGCATTACTTCCGGCTCAAGCCGGGCGAGTGGAACGAAGAGAATTTCGTCTTTCTGGATCGCGTGATTGCCGAGGCCGGACGTAACGGCTTGCGCGTGCAAATCTGCCTGACGAACTGGTGGCGCGATACGGGCGGTGTGACGCAATATCTGCGTTGGGCCGGCATTCAGGGCGCCGATGATGACAAGCATCCTTACGGCATCAACAAAGAAAAGGCGATGCTGTTCTATACGAACGAGACTGCCCGCCGTTTGTACCGCGAGCACGTCGAGAAAGTCGTAACCCGCCGCAACAGCGTCACGGGAGTGAGGTACCGTGACGATCCCACGATCTTCGGATACGAGTTGATGAACGAAGCACAGTGCCTGACCGGCCGCTGGGCCGAACGCCGCGCCTGGGTGGCGGAAATGAGCACTTATCTAAAGTCGCTCGACCCGGATCATCCAGTCGCACCGGGAGACTGGGGATATCGTTCCGCCGCCGAACGTCGCGAATGGCTGGCCGATCATGCTCTGCCAAACATCGATTACTGCGACGTGCATCACTATCCGGTCCCCGATGGTGACGTTTTCGTCGATTCGGCAAAGGCCCTGGAAGAGTTCATTCAGAATCGGGTGGCCGCGGCCGCGTCCCTGAAAAAGCCGCTCGTTTTCGGCGAGTTCGGCATGTCGGCCGATGGGTACAAAGGCTTGTCTCAGGCCGAATGGTATCGCGCTTATTTCGATAGCGTCGCGCGCGAAGGTGCGTCCGGCGCGATGTTCTGGATTCTGACCCCAGACCCGCAGCGAGGATACGCCGTAGCTTATACAACCACGCGTGACGCGGCTCTGATGGCCGAGATTACCGGAGGCGCGCACCTGTTTGCGTCGCTTATCAATGCTTCGCCGCCACCGGCTCTCCTGGATCCGGAAAAGCACCTGGTGCCACGTCAATTTGCTTTTGAAAAAAGCGAGCTCGACAAAGCAGTTCAGCCCGAACCGATCTATCAACCGGACAATACGATCCTGTACCGGGTCTGGCCGAACATGGTGGTGCGCGGCCGCTTCGAAAAACTAGGTGGCGGCGACGGATACATCTGGGGAGCCGGGGCAGGTTACTTCGAATACGTCATCCCGAAGCGGGAAGGCTATCGCCGAGTCGGAAAAATTGTGGTCCGCGCTCATATCCAACCGATCTGGCCGGACGATGTAGAGCCGTCCCGGATTCAAACGCGCGTTACCTTGTTTCTAAACGGCAGCAATTGCGGCTGGCGCCAGGCGGCGACAGAAGATCCGAAAGCGCCGGTGATTCTCGAGTGGCAGGTAGACTCGTTTTCACCCCGCTGGAGCGCTGCGCGTGGCCAGCCGCTGACCGTTCGCTTCAGTGTGTTGCCGGATTCGGATTGGATTTATGGGATCAACATTTCGAACTGGTCTGAAGCTTACCAGTCAAACGGGGCCGCGCCGGTCCAAGTTGAGCTTAGGTGATTGAGAAGTTAATTTGCTTTGCGCCCTAAGAGCAGTCGATCCACGAAACCACACGAACCAACACCAAAAATTTTGTTAGTGTTATTTCGTGTGATTTAGTGGATCGTGGTAATTCCGGCAGTGGTCACCGTTGAAACGGTTTACTTTCGTAAGGAAAGTTTGCGTCACCTCGCTGAAGCGAGGTGTTAATGAGAAAGAAATCCGCAGTTTTGAGTAGCCCAGGTAAAGAAACGAGGATCCCTCTGTGAACGATAACCCGTCTGCCCAACTTTCCCGGTCCGGCGCCGGCTTTGAATTGTTTCTGATCAGCGTCCTGATCCTTTTTCTTGAGCTGGCCGGCATACGTTGGTTTCCCGCGCATGCCTTGCACCTGACCTTTTTCACCAACGTCGTTCTGTTGGCGTGCTTTCTGGGGATGTCAGTGGGCTGTCTGGCCGCAACTCATCGCCGCAACTATCTCGCCTGGACGCCGGTCCTGCTCGTCCTGGCCATGATCGTGGCGCACATAGTCGAGATCACCAGCGGCTCGTTTGTTAAATGGGACGAGGGTCGCGAGTCGCCGCAAGTTGTTTTCTTCGGTGTGGCAACGCACACGCCGGACATCTTTCGTTATCCGATCCCGGTCGAGGTCTTGTGCGGCTTCTTCTTTATCGTGATTGCGATTGCGATGATTGGGCCGGGACAGGAACTCGGCCGGTTGCTCAATCTTTGGCCCAACCGGGTACAGGCTTACACCATCAATATTGGCGGCAGCATCGCCGGCATTCTCTTATTCTCCTTGTGCTCTTACCTGCAACTGTCGCCGCTTTGGTGGTTCGGCTTTGTGGCCCTGTGCCTTGCCTACTTTTACTTCGTCTCTCCTCGCCGCCGTTTTCGCAAGAAGCTTTTCGTGCTGGCGCCGGTTATGGGTGTGTTGCTCTTGCTGGTCGTGGGACTGGCTTCGTACACGCTTATTCACAATGACTTTGAGGGCCAAAAGGACGCGCGGCAAATCTGGTCGCCGTACTATCGCATCGACTACAAGCCTTACGACCTTTCGCTTTCGGTAAATCTGATCTTTCACCAGTCGATGGTTTCCCGTACCGACCGGTATGCCGCTTATGCCTTGCCGCACATTCTCAATCGCGATTCGGGACGACCTCCTTTTAAGAACGTGATGATTATTGGTTCGGGATCGGGAAACGATGTCAGTCGCGCTCTGCAATGGGGCGCCGAGCACGTCGACGCGGTCGAGATCGACCCGGCCATTTATCGGCTGGGCACCCAGTATCATCCGGATCACCCGTACCAGGACCCGCGGGTCGAGATTCATAACGACGATGGCCGCAACTTTCTGCGGGCCACCGATCGGAAATACGATCTGATCATTTACGCCCTGGTCGATTCGCTGGTGCTGCACAGCGGCTACAGCAACATTAGGCTGGAAAGTTATCTCTTCACCCAGCAAACCTTCGCCGACGTGAAAAAGCATTTGAAGCCCGACGGCACGTTCGTCGTCTATAACTATTTCCGGCAGGGATGGCTGATTTCGCGTCTGCAGAAAAGCCTGGAAGAAATCTTTGGCGCGGGCAATCCACTTTGTCTGACCTTGCCTTACCGGAAAGCGATCGAGCCGGAAGAAAACACGGCCGGCGATTTTACGGTTTTCTTTTCCGGCAATACCGCCAATCTGCGCCAGGCTTTTAGCCAACAGCAGGAATATTTCCTGCGCACCGATCAGGCGCCGGCGCCCGAATCGGCCAACGGCTTTCAGCAACCGGCCACGGATGAGCGGCAGCGTTTTAATCAGGCTTCAGACGCCGACAAGCAAAAGCTTCAGTGGCAAAAGTTTGGCGTGGCCGCGGTAATCCAACCCCAGGGCGCGTTGCCGCCGGCGACTGACGACTGGCCCTTCTTCTATCTACGCAAGCCGATGATGCCGGCGCTGAGCGTGCGCGGCATTCTAATCATGGCTGGACTCGCCTTGCTTCTGATCTTCTTATTCGTGCCTCGCCGCCCAGCCAGAGCGGCTGCGTCGAACGCTGACCCGGGCGCCCGCCGCTCGCTCAATCTGCAAATATTTTTCCTGGGCGCCGGGTTCATGCTGATCGAAACCAAGGCCGTCGTCACTATGGCGCTCTTGTTTGGCAGCACCTGGGTCACCAACTCGGTAGTCTTTTTCGCCGTCCTGATCATGATCCTGCTGGCGAACCTCTGGACGCTCAAGACGAATGTGACACGGCTGTGGCCTTACTACGTGGGCTTGTTTGTGACGCTGGCGCTGAACACGATTGTCCCGCTCGATTTCTTTCTAGGCATGAATCGGACTCTGCAGGTAGTCGGCTCCTGCCTGCTGGTGTTTGCGCCGGTGCTGTTTGCCGGAGTGATCTTCGCCGCGAGCTTTAAACGCACTCCCGAGGCCGATCGCGCTTTTGGCTACAACATAGCCGGCGCGATGCTGGGCGGGCTGGCTGAGAATATGTCGATGCTGCTCGGTTTTCAGTACGTAGTGGTGGTGGCGATTCTGTTCTATGCGCTTTCGGCCTGGGGCTTCTTCAAATCAGGTAGCCGAGAGCCGGTAATCCGCGGCGCGCCGGTTCCGGAAACGCAGTAGCACGACGAAGTCCACGTGCGTCCTTCGTGTCTTACAGAAAACGAGAGCGGGCTTTATTGGGGTCGCGTCCACCGTGCGTACAAGCCAGCACCACGACAACCTGGTCAAAAACGCGATACCAGATAAGATATGGGAAGCGATGAACGACTGACCGGCGAACATCTCCGTAGATTGCGGGATAGATAAGTGGGGTCTCTGCGAGTCTGTCTAAGACTTTTGAAAATTCTGAGTGGACTCAAAACCGAGACCGCTGCGACGGGACTCGTACCAGCCTTGTGCCTCTGCGACGTCAAGCTCGGCCGCGCGACGGACTTGTACATCGAAGCTCAATCAAGTAATCGCTCGAGTCGAGCCTTTACATCGGGCCACGGGCTCTGATCGTCAGGGTTTCGTTCCATGTCAGCCAGGCGAGCATCGAGCAAGGCCTTTTCGGCGTCGGTAAGAGGGAGATCCTCGGCCGACAGCGTGTCCCAGACGGCGCCGATTAACTCGAGGCGATCCGCAGGGCTTAGCTTGGCAACCTGAGCTATCAGAGATTCGTCGATCATTGTGTCAAGAATAACGCAAAGCGCGTATCGCTCCAAGACTAATCCTAAAGGCGTGCTCTGCAAGATTATTGCCAGGATGAGTAAGTGTTTCAGTTAGAAAAGGCTCAAAGCCCCTTACCGAAAGTCTCTGCTAAAGCATCGCCAGGCTATTAATCCTATGGCTCTGCCACCCCGATGCGCGGCAAGTCTCTGACTTGCCGGCCGCGACCTTTTTTCTTCGGCGGGTCTACGACCCGCGAAGGTCATAGACCGCAAATTAAATGGAGACTTTCCGGCAAGTCAGAGACTTGCCGCGCATCGGCATGGCGAAGCCATTATGAGGGCCGCCATGAAGTCTCTCGAGGCCTGGGTCAGGCTCGAGCGCTACTGCTTCAACCCATAAAGCTTTATCGCATTATCACGCAAAACCATCCGGGCTAACTCCAGCGCCCGCTCGCGCGAAATCTCGCCGTCGTTCATCATTCCCGTTAAGGCCAGCGCCAGCGCCTGTCGCGCCGAGGTGTTTGAAAGCCACGCGACTTCAGGCCAATCAACCTCAGGTCCGAAGGAAAAAGCGTCGGTGCCAAACAGAACCTTATCTGGATAGAACTCCAGCCAGTTGCGCAGAATCCCACTCAGCTCGCGCGGATACAGCAAGAAAGTTTGCGCAGAGAAATCTGCATACACGTTTGGCTTGCTCATCAAAGAACGCATCTGCTGGGTGTAAGGGTAAGCTCCATGCACGACGACGAAGTTTGTTTTGCGCAGGGCCGGATCGTTGAAAGCAGTTTCCAATAAGAGTGGATCGCTACCACTCTGTCGATAGTTAGACCCCGCCCCATCGATACTGTGAATATGCACCGCCAGGCCGAGCCGGCCGCACTCACGGGCGACGTAATAAAAAAGAAAATCCTGCAGCGATTTGTAGTTGCCCGCCGGCGGCTCGCCGCCTTTCAGAAACTGAGCATAGACCAGGCGCGCCCGGCCTTCGTCCGGATTGTCAAAATCGAGCTTGCGCAAATAAGCGGCTTCGAACTTTATGGCGACCGCGCCGTTCTGCTTTTGCCGCTCGAGCGTCGGCGTCACCACCCGTCTTAAATATTCGTTGAGCGATGGCGGCAACGCGTTGAGTTTCAAATCGGCGAGATAGCGTTTCAGCAGACGCTCCTCGCCGGGAAAGAAGGCGTTGTAATCGCGATTGGACCGTTGGGCGGACTTGTTGCTCAAAGGAAAGATGAGCGCATCATCAAAGGCTACCCAGCGAAACCGCGGCGGCGTTAATCCCTGTCCCATCGCTACCCGGTTGGCAAACATCGTTTCGATGTTGAGCTGATCCAGGACCCAAACCGGAAACGAGTCGCCGCGTTCTTTCTGCACTCGCTGTTTGGTGGCCAGCAACTCGCGCATGTGCGCTTCGCTCATGTCGTTGTGTGAATAGCGATACAGTGAGCGCCACGCGCTGATGAACTCCGCGTTGGTTGGATTCAAACGCACCGGCAGAGTGAAGGGGTCCATCACTTCGAGCGGCAGCGCATCGAACTCATCGTCAGCTTTTCCCCCCGACGCGACATACTTCAATGGGTGCGCATGATTGTCGATGGCCTTAATTTTGGAGATCTCGTTGAGTAAGTCAGTATCGACCCGCGTCTGCGCGTGAATAGAAAAAGCCAGCATGCCGAGAGTTGCCAGAGCAACACTCCGGAAGAGTTTTTTCATTCGGCGATCGTCTCCTTAAGCAGGGATCAGGGTAGCCTTAAAGCCGGGGTCTGCTCGCGTATTGCCAGGATCACTCCATTGCGGATTTGTTCGGCGACTGAAATGCCGGCAGCTTCGGTGGTGATCTTTACCGGAACTCCAACGGGCGAACCGGACGTGCGAGAGCCCATCCCACCCATCGGTTGATAGTAGGTCTTTTCCTTGAACTTTCGTTCGCCGGTTTTTGGAGCATAAATATGGGAATTGATTTGCAGGTTCTGAGAGTTCAGCACCAGATGGCCGTTTTGATAGACGTCGACTTCAAACTGCACCACCGCCACGTACGTCTCTTGTTCCTGTTGGGCCCGCTTGGCTGCCTGATCGGTTTTGAGATCCCCGATTACCGTGGCGGAAAAGTCCGCGAACTGATTCAGATGTTTCATCGCGGCCGCATAAATTGCGTCTTCGCTCGCGAGGCGCTTCTTGCTGGATTGGCGGGCGATCAGAACTTTTGCTTTGACCGTGGCGGCTGGGTTCGCCGGCGGCTTGGTGAGCTCAACGGGTGCGCTTACGGTGGCCGGTGGCGGCGACGACGCCGGCTTCGAAGAGCGCCGGCCGGATTGCGACAATACAACTGCCGGTACGACCAGCAGTATGAGCGCGATGGTGGCTGTGCGTAGTGAGTCCCTCACAAGTTCGGGATTCTAACTCTTCTCTGGCAAGACTTCATCTTTTTGACCACAGTTAAGGTCGCCAAGCGAATGTGGGCATTCCAGCTTGCACAGTTGAATAAACAGTCGGCGTGAGCGGACGGATGATAATAGCCCAGCAGTTTACTGCTGGGTTGAAGTAGGAAAGAAATGCAGTCCGTGAAGCGGACGACTGGGTACAGAACCGCTTGCGGTAGCAAGCGGGTTAAAAGATT
>JBBPID010000015.1:0-76442 GCA_038040505.1 Acidobacteriota bacterium
CGATCGTGAAAACGCTGTTCTTACTTGACATGGATCAAACATACAAGCGGCGACCCCATCGTGAGGGCAAAACCTGCCCGATTGCCGTAAGTACCTTCCGATCACCATTAGAAGTACCTGCGGATAGAAATGCGGACGCCGCTTCGCGGCTCCAAAAACTCTATTAACGTTGACCCAAGGCTCGCAAAGCCTCGCCTTGGGCTTAACTACGTCCGCTGCTTCGCAGCTCTTTGAGTAGGAATGAAAATCGATCCACTAAGCAACACCAAGTACTACGAAACCGCTAACCGGCATTTCGAGATCTCGTGTTACTTCGTGGATCGACGTCTAATCTTTTGGCAAACCGGCGGCTACGACACCGGGAAGCCGCGCTTCTTCATCAGCGCTTCGATCTTCGGATCGCGGCCGCGGAAACCACGATAGCCCTCCGCCGGGTCAATCGTGTTGCCGACTGAGAAGATGTACTTGCGCAGCCGTTCCGCAACTTTCTTGTCATAGGGTCCACCTGCTTCGACAAACGCGCCAAAAGCGTCGGCGGTAATTACGTCGGACCAGAGATAGCTGTAATAGCCGGCCGAATACGAATCGCTCGAGAAGACGTGCAGAAAATGCGGCAGGCGATGGCGTAGGACAATTTCCTTTGGCATACCCAATTGATCGAGCGTCTCGCGCTCAAACTTGTCCGGATCGATCTTTGGATCGCTGGCTGTGTGCAGTTTCATATCAACCAAAGCGGCAGCCAGATACTCAACTGTGGTGAAGCCCTGATTGAAAGTGGCTGACTTCTTGATCTTGTCGACCAGCGGCTGCGGAATCGGCTTGCCGGTTTGGTAATGGACGGCAAAACGGTTCAGCACTTCCGGCGTTGAGAGCCAGTGCTCCATCAGTTGCGACGGGAACTCAACATAGTCGCGCGCCACGGCCGTCCCGGACAGCGAGGGATATTTCACGTTGGAGTTCAGTCCATGCAGCGCGTGTCCGAATTCGTGGAACATCGTCGACGCGTCGTCCCAGGAAATCAGTAGCGGCTCGCCCGGCTTACCCTTCACGAAATTCGAGTTGTTCGAGACGATCGTGGTGACGACGCCGTTGACGCGCTCTTGGGTGCGATACGCGTTCATCCAGGCGCCCGAGCGTTTGCCAGCCCGCGCGAACGGGTCAAAGTACCAGAGGCCGATGTGTTTGCCGGTCGTTTTGTCGGTAACTTCCCAGACGCTTACATCCGGATGCGCTACGGGGACGTTCGTCGCCGGCGTGAACTTGAAATTGAACAGCTCGCCCGCTACCCAGTGAATCGCTTCCCGCAGCTTGTCGAGCTGGAGATAAGGCTTCACTTCATTCTGATCGAGATCGTAGCGCTCCTTGCGCACACGCTCCATGTAGTAGCGATAGTCCCATGGCTCAATCTTGATCTTTGCGCCTTCCTTGTCGGCCAGTGCCTGCATATCGGCGACTTCCTCGTGGACGCGGGCGACCGCCGGTTTCCAAACGGCTTCCATCAGCTGCATGGCACGTTCGGGTGTTTTGGCCATCGAATTCTCCAGACGCCAGTGCGCATGGGTGGAAAACCCGAGCAGCTTTGCGCGTTCAGCGCGCAGTTGCAGGATTTCAGTAATCGTGGCGTTGTTGTCGTGGGCATCTCCGTTGTCGCCGCGATTGATGAACATGCGCCAGGCGCGCTCGCGCAAATCACGCCGATCTGAATAAGTCAGGAACGGATCGACCGACGAGCGGGTGTTCATGATTACCCATCCGGTCTGCTTCCTGGTGGCCGCTGCAGCTGCGGCTGCGTCGCGCAGAGATTGCGGCAGTCCGGCAAGTTCCGCTTCGTCTTTGAGCAGGATGAATTGATCTGTTTCTTCTGCCAGGACGTTCTGGCTGAACTTCGTAAAGAGTCCGGCGAGCTGTTGGTTAATCTCGGAAAGACGCGCTTTGGCTTTCGCGTCGAGCTTTGCGCCCGAACGGACGAAGTTCGTGTAGTAAAGCCATGCGAGCCGCTGCTCTTCAGGCGTGAGTTTCTTTTTCTCCGGCGAGTTGTAGACGGCTTCGATTCTTTTGAAGAGGGCTTCGTTCTGCGTGATCTGATCTCCAAAGGCGGCCAGCTTGGGAGCCATCTCACGCTGTACGCCCTGGAACTCAGCGCCGGCCATGGTCGAGCCCCAAACACCGTAAATGGTGGTCACCCGGTCGAGAGTGCTGCCGGCACGCTCCATCGCGACAATGGTGTTTTGGAAAGTCGGCGCGGCCGGATCCTTCGCGATCTTATCGATTTCGCCGAGGTTCTCAGTCATCGCCGCTTCCAGGGCGGGCTTGAAGTACTCGATCTTAACGCGGTCAAACGGCGGCACACCGCCGTACGGTCCCTCCCAATTGGCGAGCAAGGGATTCGGATCCGCCGTGAGCACAGACATTCGGCCTGCATCGACGGTCGTATTCACAAAACGACCTGCACTCAGCAAGGCGATCATACCCATGAGCAAAAGCAGCAGCAGACGACGAGTAATTAGATTGCACATAACGAAAATATCTTCCTTTGGGCTAAAGCTTTAGAGAGCTACAGTATTTGATGCGGAGAGATTGTTAGTATATTTGCGGGCCGTAATGCTTGTACAGCGAGCAGGTGGGTGGGAGCAATGGACAGAGGTAATTTAACAAAGGTAGACGTTTGCAAGACAACTTGTTCCTTAAGCGAATTTGAACTGTACCTTGCATTGGTAAGTGGGGTCGGCGAGCCGAATAAGTTTTTACCTCAAGCCGATCGCGTGATATAAGCTGCCCAGTTAACCTCAAGTTGACTCCTTTCGCCCATCAAGAGTAAGCGGGCTCAGCGGAACCTGAAAGCGAGGTATTATGAACTCTCATTCGACCAATCAGTGTCACCCTTCCAAGTTAAGCTCTTTGCTGATTGCGATTACCTTAATCGGTTTTGTGCAGGGCCTGAGTTATGCCCGACCGCAAGATACCGATCTCGCCCAATTGACATTAGTCACGAGACAAGACGGCTTCAGCGGTGTGTACGCCGATAATGGAAAGGCCTACACAATTGAGAACCGGGAATTGAAAGACGAGTTCCGCACTCGAATCATTCGCCCGGACGGTAGGTCATTGGTTGAGAGTCATAAAGAAGCCGGGATCGTGTACGTTGTCCTCCCGACGGGCAAGGTGAGAATCGATATCTCAAATCCTTCAAGCTTCTCGGCCGACGAAACAAGAGCCATTGAGGAGTTCGCCAAGTCCACTGATTGTGCTCTTGTGAAGAAGATCGTCGTAGAAGTATTCAAGAAGCGTGCGAGCGAAAAGCCCTCGCTCCTGGGAGGTTTTCGAGTAATCTCAATGTTTCTCGGCGAGTGACGGCCGCTTTTTGAATGCCGGGATCAGGCTAGACTAGCCTCGCGCTTCGTAAATTTCAGCCAGCGTGCGTTTGGTGAAGACTGAATAGGGTTCTGTCTCCGAAGAAAACAAAAAAAATCCGAAGCCAGCCCCAGCGGGGCGAAACCCGCCCCAAACAGGCTCTATCGAATCTGGCGACCACATGCTCACGACTCACACCGATGGCTACAGTCCTTCCTCTACGCGGCTTCTCACCCGATGAAACGTTGCGATACAGAACGTCGTAATTCGGTACTCAAGACAAGCCTCATGGATCGCGGCGACAGTCCGAAGAATCCTCTCAAAAGATTCTGAGTGCGCCTGTTTGCGCCTTAAGCCTTTATCAGGCCGGGGTGGCTTGGTGATTGCGTCTGACGATCCTGAATTTGTCAGGAAGTTGGGAGGAAGAGTGCAATGGATTCTAATACCTTGATTATTCTGGGCGTTCTCTTTGCGCTGGGAATTCTGGGCGCGATTGGCGTGGCAATTTGGTATTACGCTAAGACAAAACGCACCAAAGCGCTGCGATCAAAGTTCGGCCCCGAATACAACCGGGCCGTGCGCGCCGAAGGCGGCACGACCAGCGCCGAACAAACTTTGCAGGAGCGTGAGAAGCGCGTGGCCAAACTGGACATCAAACCGCTCGCGCAGGACGAGCGAAATGAATTCGCCGACGCCTGGGAACATGCGCAGGCGCGATTTGTTGACGATCCGGTGGCGGCCGTCACCAACGCCGATGTGTTGGTGAAGGAGGTGATGAACGTGCGCGGCTATCCCGTTGCTGATTTCGATCAGCGGGTGGCGGATGTTTCGGTCGATCATCCGGCGGTCGCGCAAAACTATCGCATCGCCCACGATATTGCCGAGCGTCAGGAACGCGAAGAGGTCGGCCTCGAGAAACTCCGAGAGGCGATGCTGCACTATCGGGCCCTGTTTGCCGATCTGCTTCATGACGGTGGGTTGCAGCCGATTCGCCAGGTCGTGAGGGAAGAGCGACCACCGGAACGTCTGCGGCGGGCGAGCTAACGAGCGAAGGGCAAGGCGCGAAGAGCAAAGGGGTCTTAGCCTCAGCGCTTGGCCGCTTAGCCCTTATTGCTGTGCCAGACTTTCTTCTTCGCGCTCTTCTTACGGCGCTTGATGCCGGAGCGACGCGGAAGCTCCTTCGGATCGCCGGTGGCGGCCTTCTTCACGTTGCCGCCCTCGTCTTCGGCGATTTCGGCGAGGGTTCGTTTAGTCAGAATCGAATACGGTTCGGTTTCGGCAATCTCGCCTTTCTTTACGTACTCGTCGCGATGCTTGATTAGCAGCCACTGTCGCTCACGCGTGCGAATTAGAACGAACGAGCCTTTGATCTTCTTTCCCAGAACCGTGAATTTCAGTTCACCCTTGGCCAGGGCCCGGGCAACACTGTCGGCTTCTTCCGGCGCGTAGACGCCGTTGTCCCAAACCATCACCGTGCCACCGCCGTACTCGCCTTCGGGAATCACGCCTTCAAAGTCAGCGTAGTCGACCGGATGATCCTCGACCTGCATGGCCAGGCGCTTCACTTCCGGATCCATCGACGGTCCCTTGGGCACGGCCCAGGACTTAAGTACGCCGTCCGCTTCTAACCGAAAATCGTAGTGCAGCTGCGTTGCGCGATGTTTCTGGACGACAAATATATTGCCAAGTTCGGAAGTTTTCTTTTCGGGCCCGGGTTCGGGTGTCTTGTTGAAGCGACGTTTCTTTTTGTAATCGGATAAGGAAGCCATGGTTTAGTTTCAGGTTTAAGGTTTCAAGTTTCAAGTTGAGAACAGAAGGACTCCTACTTCACAATTATCGCTCCACAGATAAAGACGATCCACGAAAACACACGAATTATGAATTGTTGGTGAAGTTTTGTGTGATTTCGTGGATCGTTCTTGCCGAAGCCAGGAAACACGATTTCCAGAATCTGTGGTATCTGTCGATTGAATACGGAGTCGTTACGACGGTCGGGCTTCCGATACGCTATTGCCCTGCAGTCGCCACGTCGACCTTCTCCGCAAACAGTTCGTTCTGGATTGGGTCGAGCCCGAGCACTTCGCGCACGCGAGCGAAGCTCCGGCGATGGATGGGGGCCGCGCCAAGTTCTTTGAGTAAACGACAGTGTTCAGGCGTGGGATAACCTTTATGAGTCGCAAAATTATAGCCAGGATGCAACGAATCGAATTCAGCCATTAACGCATCCCGCGTCGTCTTGGCGATGATCGAGGCCGCGGCGATGCTGGCGGAAAGCGCATCGCCTTTGATGATTCCCCGTTGCGGAGTCGAGCAGTGCGGGATCCGCCGCGCGTCCACCAGAACAAAATCCGGTTGCTGCGACGAGAGACCCTCGACCGCCCGGCGCATCGCGAGCAAGCCTGCGTGATAGATGTTTATGGTGTCGATTTCTTCTACTTCGGCGCGGCCGACTGACCAAACGACAGCATCCTGCTTGATCTGCTGCGCCAGTTCGGCGCGCACAGCCATATCCAGAATCTGTTTTGAATCATTCAGCCGGCGCAGCTTGTAATGACGTGGGAGAATCACGGCGGCGGCGACGACTGGACCGGCTAAGGGCGCCATGCCCGCTTCATCCACTCCGGCGATGAAATTGAATCCTTGTTCCCACAACTCGATTTCAAAGCGAAGCAGATTGTGCAGGCGCTGTCCTTCGGCGCGATTCTTTCGCCAGCGGACGCGGATTTGTTTCGCCAGATGATGAGCGCCCTGGCGCGTATCGCACTCGAGTGCTTCCACCAGTCCTTTGGGGACCGGCCGCTCGCGTTCGACAAAACGCTCCCTCAGCTCCGGAATGGATTTCGCCAGAAGTTGTTCGAGTGAAAACATTTTCAGCTGGGTGTCACAAGCCCGATCGTTAGGGAGGGTCCGGTTACCAAAAAGCACCATCGTCTAACAGAACTATTTTTGGCCGCGCAATGCCGCCAGCGACGCCTGATCGAGAAGGTAAACATCCGCGGCCGGCGTGGCGCCTACCGAGACAGTAAATGCCGGCCGGCTCGTTTGACGCAAGCGCAACAACATCGCCTGATTACTAAAATAGGTTCGCCCGCGCGCATCAACCACAAAATCATCCGGCATTAGTTTTTGCAGCTCGGCTGGATCAGACAACTCGACGCAAATCAAATCCGGACGGTTTGCTCTTTGCGCATAGTAAGCCGTCACCGTGGGTAACTCGCCGGCGACGCGCGCGCCGGGCCGAGCGCGCTTTGCGATCTCGCTCATCACGTCTCGCATATAAGCGTCATAGAACTCGTCCTGGGGGAAGAAAGAACCCGCGCGTTCAGAACCTGCCAGGCTATTCATATACAGACGGTAATGCGGCCCAGCCTGGGCGGCCGACCAGAAGGACGAAATGATTACCAGACAAGCCAGGGCTGCGCGCGCGTAAATGTTGGCGCTGTCGTTACGCACAATCCCCGCGAAGAATCTGCCCACCCTGCGGGCGGCAAACTGGACACCAATCGCCGAGGTAATGATGATCGCCGGCAGCACCGTCGTCAGGTAGCGGGTGAACTTGCCGCCGACAAACATAAAAGCAAGGGCCCAAATCGCGAACCAGAGCAGGAAAAAATATCGCCCATCGCCGGTCTTGCGCCGGAAGAGCAACGCCAGCCCACCGACAAACCCAAGTAGCGTCAGCACCGGCATTTTCGTGGCGATCAGCACCTGATAGAAATACCACGGTTCGCCGCGTAACCAGTCGGTGAATTTGTGAGGATACAACCGCCCCATAAACTCGTAACTGTCGTGGCCCATGTTTCTATAGGTGGTGAAGTTCGACATCGCCCGCCAGGTTCCCGGCAAAAGAATCGTCGGGTTGCAGATCACAAACACGATTCCCATAACGATGAAGAACTTTATGAACCGTTTCTTGCCGATGACCCAACGAGTAACCGGAATGCGCTGGAACGCGTAGTTGTAAGCTACGCTAATGGCCAGCATCGCCGGCAGGTACTTGGACGCGAGCATGGCGCCGAAAGCCGCGGCGGTGGCCCAATAGAAACGTTCAGGCCGGCGAGTTGGCTGTCCCTCAGCCACGCGCTGTCCGCGCAGCCAGAAGGCGTTGGCCAGCAGGAAAAAGAAAACGACAAACGTGTCTTCCTTGGCGATCCGGTTAAAGCTAATCGCCAGAGGATCGAACGCCCACAGCGCCGCCGCAATCAAACCAACTTCCAGGCCGAACAGTTCTGAAGCCACCACAAAGATTAGGATGACGGTCAGGGCCCCAACCAACACGTTTGGAAAACGCAGCGCGCTTTCCACCGAAATATTCATCTCAGGATGCGCCGCGGCAAACGACGTCTGGTTCCATTTTTCTGCGGCGATCACGCTGGTGGTCATCAGCGCTTTCATCAGGAGCGGGTGCTCGCCATTGGCTGAGGTCAGTCCGTGAGCACGATAATCCGAGACCGCGTTGAGCTTGTTCAGTTCGTCTTCGCTAAGACCTTCACTGCTCAGACCGTTGACCCGAAAGCCAAAGCCAGTCAGCGTCAAGACCGCCAGGGCCACCATCAGCAACACGCGACTGAGAGAGCCGGCGCGGGTCTCAGCGAACAATTCGGGTCTTAGTCCGGCAGTAACAAACGGAAGGGCTGGGGCGGACAACTTCTTGGTAAACCTCCAAAATGCCGATGGGGGTGGCCCGGGCCTTTCGCCCGTGAACCACGCGCAGGATGCGCGCCACAAACTTACACCAAGCCGCAAAGCTTAGCGTTAATTAAGCGCCAGGGGCAACTCGTAGGAATTAGCCTGGTTTAGCGGTTGTTGCCATTCGCTGAATGCGCTTGCAATTACAGGGCAAATCAGCGAACATTGGCGTTCGTTTTGGACTCTGCTCCCTCCGAAGACTAGTTTTCAGCAGTTCGGAGGTTTCCTGATCAACTCGGATCGACAACACTTCATTCGAAAAGGAATAGAGATAATATATGGCACCTGCACTACAACAAGAGAATGCCCCGACCTCTTCAGCGCCGCCGTCCCGGTTAGATCAAAAACTTCACCAGATTCTTTACAAAGAAGAATCGCGACCGGTCCTGGCGTCAAAGGCGGAAATAGAAGTTCTGCCGGAACCGCCGTACCCGATTCATGCCGACCCCCAGCCAATGACCAAGTCGGAGTACCAGAAGCTGAATGCGATCCGCACCTGGAAGACCTGGGGCTCGCCTTACTTCAAATCGCGCTGGTACAGTAAGGAACTGCGGCCGATCATCCCTTATCTCTTTACCGAGTGGAAGTGCAATCTCGATTGTCACTATTGCTGGTCCTACAACAACAAGGTCAAGGGCATGACCGAGGACACCGCCAAGCGCTCGATCGACTGGTTGCATTCAATCGGTTCGCGCGTGCTGGCGCTGATGGGTGGCGAGCCGCTGCTGCGACCCAAGTTCATCCACAAGATTGTTCACTACAGCGCGAAGAAAGATATCTTCGTTTACCTGCCGACCAACGGACGCCTGATGAAACCGGAAGTAATCGATCGGCTGGGCGACGCGGGTATCGCGACCGTCAACCTGGCGGTTGATTCGGTCAAAGACAGAAAGTCTCTGCCGAAAGCTCTGGATCCGATCCGGCCTTACTTTGAGTACCTGGTAAAGCGGCAGCATCACTACGGCTACACGGTGATGTTCAACATCAACATCTGTCGCAACAACATGGACGACGTCAAAGAGTTGACGGAAATCGCGCACGACGCCGGCATTGCCACCGACTATCACATCAACGAGACGCCGATGATGGAGCAGGACCACTTCAAGCATCTCGACGAGAACGTCACCTATTTGACGCCGGATGACTGGTCAAAGGTCGACGACTTGCTGGACTATCTGGATGACAAGCGCCACAACGAAGGCTACAAGATGGTCAATCAGAGCAAGCACATGCAGGAGATGAAGCAGCTCATGCGCGGCGCAGTGCCGCCCTGGAAGTGTCGCGCCGGGCAGAACTCTCTTATCGTTCGCACCGATGGAACTCTGGCGCCGTGCTTCCCGATGTACTCAGCCACCCATGACTGGGGCACTATCGAGAATCCAAAGTTCGACAACGCCCAGTTGGACGAGATGAAGAAGGAGTGTTCGACACATTGTCTGTCGACCTGCAACTACATTCTCGCTTACTGCTATGACACCAAGCGGGTTTTGAAGTGGACGTTGAAGCAGGCCATGCACGGCTTCAAAGGGACGAACGACACGATTCAGTAACTGTCTGCTCGTTATCTGGTAAGAAACAGGCCCGCGGCTTAGGTCGCGGGCCTGATTTGTTTTGCAAGCGCGATAGTCGGGTAGGGCTGTGCCCCGCCGATGCGCGGCAAGTCTATGACTTGCCGACGCAAAACTCCTTGGCCCGTGTTCTACTTCTTCGCGCCGTAACTGATCATATTCGCCAGCATGCGATACGCGCCCGGGACACCCGCGCGCAACTCGCGATACCAAACCATGCTCGAATAGATGTAATGCCCGCGTCCGTAATCGGCGACCAACAACCCGCCCTTTAGTGGCGTCTCGCCGGGATCGTTCGATTGCAGCAAAGCGCGAAACTGAGGATCCCACTCCTTCGGATAGTAAAGCCCGCGTTCCTGGATCCAGTTGGCAAAGTCTTCCTGTCCCAACTTGTTGGGCGAGTTAAGCAGCGGATGCCCCGGTTCGAGAAAAGTTATCGGCGCCGTCTCGTCCGTAATCCGTTCATCGCCGAGAATCAATTTGTAAGGTGCTAATTCAGGTCGGTTGCGTTTTGGATCAGGATTCCATTCGTTCGACTTGTGATAGAAAACGATCAGCGTCCCACCGTTCTGTGCATAGTCAAGCAGCTTCTGATTGGTCTCGATCAAGCCCGGGGTTGATTCATAGACGCGATTGTCGACGATGAGCGAGGTGTAATTCGCCAAGTCGGCCGTCTTTATCTCATCCACAGTTAATTCCTTCGATTCAACGCCGAGCGCTGTCAAAGCATTCGGCAAGCTGTAATCAAAGCCGCGGACATAGCCGACGCGAAGATTGGGAGCAACGCGTGCCTCAGCAAAGACGAAGGAAACCCGAGCTTCATTCGAGGACTTGTCCGCCATTCGGAAGACTAAGCCGCGCAAAGGCGGCGGAGCAGGAGCCGCGGGTTCCTCAGTCTTAGGAGCCGTTTTGCCCGGCAACACGTAGGTTCGAGTAGGCCCGATCCTCATTTCCATTCGACCCGCTTGCATCGTAACCTTCACATCACGCTGTTCACTCGGAGCTAGAGTCAATGGCGTTTCAACTATTTTCGTCCCGTTAGTTCCCCTGGGAGTCGTACTCTCGAAAACTCCTTCGATCGTGCCTCGGATGCCAGTCTTTTCATGATTGACAATTTGCAGCGTGAGTCCAATAGGTTTATTGCTCGTCTGTGGGGTAATCACCAGCGGTGAAGGCTTGATACTAGCGATTTCAACCGCCGGAGCCATATTCACCCGGGTTGAACCGGAGAGCAGGAAAAGAGCGCCCTTAACCTCAACCGAACAGGACGTATTGAGTTCGAAGCCCAGTGCATTTGGTTGGTAAAGGTGCCTGGATAGCGGAACATTCACCGCCATCTGATCTGGAATCGGAAGTTTGGCAGCGCCGACGAGGTCCGTTCCAGGCAGCATACGATCGTTTTTGGCAACCGGGTTTTGACTTAGTGAACCGCGCAAGCGCCAGGCAATTGCCGGAGGATCTGCCCTGCAAGTCTGACCCTCGCCGCAGGAAAAGCATTTGATGAAATTCACCGTCTGGTTGCTGCGGTTGGAGATCCTCAGTGACAGGTCTGCGCCGGAACTCGACGTAACAATACTGTTTGGATCAACTCTGAAATCAAGCTGCGCTGAGAGAGCCAGGGCGCGCGAAATTTTCCTGATGGCGGGCATGTACCGGTAGAAATCGTCAGGCTTCCCCGCATTGCTATTAAAGTAGCTCTGGTTTTGATCAACGAAACTGGCGTAACTCGCCTGAACAGCCTTCCAATACTTTGCAAGCTGATCAAAGACCAACGAGTTGTCGTCCAAACGGTCTGTCAGCGGGCGACCATCGATTGTAGGCGGTACGAGCTGGCCTGCGATGCTCGCCGGTAACCGCAGTCCGTCAAGAAAACTGTGCGAATCTTTCGGCAACGCCTGCCCACCTTTCGCTTCCCGCGACAGGACATAACGAATCATCGGTAGCTTTCCGTCCGTTGAGTTGCGAAAGCGCGAGGCCAGTTGAGCGACGGTCTTAGGCCAGGGACCCTGGGTCGCGTGCTCATGCAAAGCACGCAAGGCCTCTTCAGCGAAGGAGGTGTCGCGAATGGGATCACGTTCATTCGGATCGATGGTGACCACCGGCTTGGTTTCGGTTGGCACCGGATTCGATGACCTGCCGGCGCGCACAAAGAGCCTTTGCACTTGCCAGACAGTCAGACCCTCTTTCAACTGTTCGGGAAAGCGGTTCGGATCGGCGGCCGCGTCAAAAGCTTCCACCGTCAAACGCGCGGTCGCCTGATGCTGGCCGTGATCGTTACTGGTGACTGAGTGGTTGGTGATGATGACGTCCGGGCGAAGCTTTCTGATTTGCAGAACCATGCGGCGCAGGGCTTCCTCGTGACCCCAAATCTTGAAGGCTTCATCGGCTGATTTTGAAAAGCCGTAATCGTTCAGACCGAGAAAGTACGGCTCTGAGCCCTGGATTTTGGAGGCGGCCAGGGTTTCATTCACCCGAATCGCACCCAACTCTTCGTAAAGCTCGGGCCCGATCGCATTTTGGCCGCCTTCGCCAAACGTGGAAAACAGACTCACGGTGTGCGCGCCATACTTGCGCCGCATCACGATCAGAGAGGTGCCGTCCTCGTCATCCGGGTGTGCCGCGATGCACATCACCGTCCAGGGGTTTGTCAGATCGAGCAGCGCCTGATACAGCGCCACGCGATTTTCCGGAGATTGTTTTGATACGGAAGGCTCTTGTGCCCGGGGCGCAGTGACCAAAACCAAAAGGCATAGCAGCGAAAGAAATCGCGCAAATGGGTGTCGAACTTTTCGTTGAGGTGATCTGTTTTTCATTTCTCGGTTTTCAGAAACTACTCAGTATTATGAACTCAACAATAGTAATCTCACAGTTGGGAAGGGGGCTTGCCCCGGCTCTGAAATCCTTCCAAATAGCCGAGCATGAGCGGGGGCAAGCCCCCTTCCTGACTGCGCTTTTGTGAATTGAATTACCACCTACCAAGTCCGACTATCCGGAGCTTTGCTCTAATCTTCCCGCCGCCACCATCGCGATCGTAATCATTGCGATCAAAACAACTCCATAAGCCGCCGCCGTTCCCAGGTTGAAGTCCCGCAGGGATGAGGCGATCGCAATCGAAACCGGGCGGTTACCAGGCGTAAAGACCAAGACCGACGCGACATATTCGCCGAGACCAATCACGAAAGCCAACAAAGTTCCCGCCAGCGCTCCCGGCGCGATCAACGGCAGCCGCACGCGCCAAAAACGGCGCCACCAACTCGCTCCCAGCACACCGGCCGCTTCTTCCAGAGTCCGATCCAGTTGCTCCATGCTGGCCTGCACCGCTCGCACGACCAGCGGCATGAACCGCAGAAAGTAAACCACCGGCAGAATCCAGAACGTTCCGACCAGGATGTATGAGCCGGTCAGCGGGTTGTTCTGGCCATAGGCCTCGGCGACCGATAGCGCCACAACGGTTCCCGGCAGCGCCCAGGGGATCAGCACTAACAAGTTGGTGAGACGCTTCCATCGCTTAGACTCGCCCGTCGCTGTCAGGGCCGTGACGCAGAAACTCCAGATCAGGGCCGCAATCGCAGCGATGCCCGCCATCAGAATGCTGTTGACGAAAACTGAGCGAGCATCTGCGTCGGCCCCCAGGCGAACAAAGTTTGCGACGGTGTAACTGGGCGGCAGCGTTTCTGTGGTCCACAGGCCGTCGCGAGAAAAACTCACCAGCATCAGGGTGACAATCGGCAGAGCCAGTACGACGCTGAAAACGATCCCGCCGCCAGCGGCCAACAACCGCGCCTTGCCGCTCTGCAAAGGTAAGCGGCGGCGGGTTGTCCCTTTCATTGCCGCTGCTACAAAGCGGCGCGTGCCTTCGTATCTTTGAAAGAGAATCAATGCTGCGAGCGAAATCATGGCGAGCAGGACGGTTTCGGTAAGCGCCACGCCGGCGTCACCACGCTGCCGCGCGTTAAAGATTTCCAAAGTCAGCATGCGAACGTTGCCGCCAAAGAGAAGGGGCGCGCTGAAACTGGCCATGGACGTCATGAAGGTCAACAGCGCTGCCGCGATTAGTGACGGCGTCAACTGCGGCAAGGTCACTCGGGTCAGAAGTCGCCAGCGCGACGCCCCCAGACTGCGCGCAGCTTCCGCCAGCCCGGCATCAATTCGTTGCAAACCGGCGCCGGTCAGCACATAGAAAAAGGGATACATCGTGTAGGTGTGGAACAGGAGCAACGCGCCCCATCCACGCAGAGACCATGGCGCCCTGGTCAGATGAAAAACGTGCTGCACCAGGCGTGCGAGGATTCCCGATTCGCCACAAAGAAAGATAAAAGCCACGGTACCCACCAACGGCGGCAGCACGAGCGGCAGCGCCGCGAGCGTGGCAAAAATTCGCCGGCCGGGAAATGAGTAACGTTCGAACAGGAAAGCCAGCGGCACTCCAACCAAAGCACAGAGCAATACGGTTAGTACCGATACGGCAACGCTCGTAATGGCGGATTCGAGCACAGAGCGCTGGGCGAGCACGTCGAGGAAGTTTGCCAGAGACCAATGCCCTTCCAGTTGCAGCGCGCCGATAAGCACGCGAGCATTGGGATAGATGACCCCATAGAGCAGCACCAGGGCAACAATCAGAAGGAGAAAAAGTTTGGAGTGCGCCGGCAGTGCGAAGCGGCGGGAGCGACGGCGCTTTGGATCTGAGGTTTCCATATTCGAGTTAACCAAGAGCGCCCCGTTCTCAGCCTTCCCCCAACAGTTTGATTTGATCCGCCGGTAGCGTAGCTACGCACTCAGCTCCTACCTGAAGCCCGTCGGCGCGCAAAACCAACGCTTCCAATTTCAAACCGTTCGCGTCGAGCGTCAGCGTCGTAGTTGCGCCGCTAAACTCAATCTGTGAAATACGCGCCGCGATGCGGTTGTCTTCCGGGGCTGTGCCTTTCGAGATCTTAATCGCCTCCGGCCTGATCGCGAGCAGGATTGGTTTGTTTACCGGCAGGTGCATCAGCTGTTCGTGACTGGCAAGCGCCGTCAGGGTGTGGCCGCCCTCCAGAGTCTTGAACCGGGTCAAGGGATCGTTACTCGACGTCAGACGCATCGCCCGAATCAAATTGTTGCGACCCAAAAACTTCGCGACCTTAACATTCGCCGGCTGCTCGTAGAGCTCACGCGGCGGTCCGGTTTGGACTACGCAGCCGTCGCTCATCACTGCGATGCGATCGCAAAGCGCAAACGCCTCTTCCTGATCATGAGTCACATAAACAGCGGTCAGGTTCAGGCGATTTACCAGGGCCCGCAGCTCCTGGCGGGTTTCCTGGCGCAGCGCTACATCGAGATTCGAAAGCGGTTCATCAAAGAGCAGCAGCGCCGGTTCAATCGCAATCGCGCGCGCAATCGCGACGCGTTGTTGCTGGCCACCGGATAGTTCATCGACACGCCGCTTATCGAACTCGGGAAGTTGCACGAGCTCGAGAGCGCGTTGAACTTTGGTTTTGATGTCGAGCTGTAGTGAGCCCTCCCTAACGGTCGGGCCATTGCTCCGCGCTCCTCGAGCGCGGAGGCCGAAGGCGACGTTTTCAAAAACGTTCAGGTGAGGGAAGAGCGCGTAGTTTTGAAAGACCATGCCAAAGCCGCGCTGCTCAGGAGCGAGGCTGGTTATGTCTTGGCCTGCGAATTCAACCGCCCCCGCATCCGGTGATTCCAGGCCGGCGACGATGCGCAGCGTCGTGGTCTTGCCACAGCCGGAGGGGCCCAGCAAGCCAAAGAACTCACCTTCTTCTACCGTGATGGAAACATCAGCGACCGCCGCGGTCGCGCCGAAACGTTTGGAGATGCTGTTAAGAGAAAGAAGCGGCATGCGATATCAGGCGTTTAGAGTACCGACTTTAGCCGGCGGTCGGAGACGGAAGAGCCAACAAAAGTTGGTACTCTAAACACCTTCTCTAAGGTAATCGAACTTCCAAGTCAGCTACGACCGGCAAGTGATCGGAAGCCTGGGTCTCGACAATCCAGGCACGTTTGGTGCGCACGCGGTCCGTGGCGCGAAAGAAAATGTAATCGATCCGTTTCGCCGGCTTGTCGGTTGGATAACTGAAGCCATCGTCAGCCGGCCGGTTCTCCGCCCACGCGTCACCAAATTGTTTACGCATCAGTTGATAAGACTGACCCAAAGGAGTGTCGTTAAAATCTCCGACGACAATCAGAGGCGGCTTCACGTCTTTCAGCGCGGCCAAAAGTTGCTGAGTTTCGAACAGCCGGCCCTCATCGAACTGGTAATCCAGGTGCGTGGTGACAAAGTTTATGCTGCGGCCCTCGATGAGCACTTCGCCGCGAATGAAGCCGCGGCGCTCGGCTTCACGAAGGTTCTGGTAGAGACGGTGATCGGTTGAAATGATCGGAAAGCGGGAGAGAATCGCGACCCCGTACTGCCCGCCCTGGTAACGTAGGTTAAAGGCAAAGTCGTAATTCATTCGAGTTAACTTTGCGAGCTCGACAATCTCGTCGATGCGCTGCGTCCGCTGCACGCCGCGATCGACTTCCTGCAAGCCAACCAGATCCGGATGTTGCTCTTTGATGACGCGGGCAATTCGTTCCAGGTCGAGTTTCTTATCCATGCCAATCCCGACATGAATGTTGTAGGTCATGACCCGCAGATTTCGGGTGGCCGGCTTGACCGAAGATCGCGCCGCCGAATTTGGATAGGTCTCGACGATCGACAGCGAGACTAAGAGACCGATAATTAGAAGGACGCGCGGAAGCATGAAAGAGGCAGGGTTTTTCCCTCTCCCCTCTGAGAGAGGGTTAGGGATAGGGCGTGAGCACGCTAACTTCCTTTCCCCAGCCCTCTCCCAGAGTGAGAGGAATTTTCGATCACTGATTTTGCGGTTCGGCGCTTTCAGGATTGATCGTTTCAGCCGCCTGAAATCCAATCTGGCTGTGAGTACCGTCGCAAAAAGGTTTGTTTGACGAGGCGCCGCATCGGCACAGCGCTATTTTGGGACGGTCATCGGTGGCAATCTTGTTTCCCGCGGTGTCGTAAATGTCGACCGGGCCGTCAACCAGATAAGGTCCGTTTGGTTTTGGACGAATCGATACGTCTGCCATTTAGTTTCTCTCCGTTTGATTGTTTGAATTGCCCGGCCATTCTACACGGGGTTAGCAGCAAAGGGCTAAGAGGCAAGCGCGAAGAGTAAAGGGCGAAGAAGGCAAAAGTAAAAAGTAAAAAGGTAAAAGGAAAAAGTGAAGAAAACGCCGGAACATTAAATCCAAGGCCTTTAGAAAACAACTTGCTTAGCCGCAAGGCCCCTTCTTCAACTTTTCCTTTTACCTTTTTACTTTTGCCTTCATTGCCCTTTGCCCTTCGCTCTTTGCCCAGTAGACTAGTCACGCATGCCCTTCGTCCACGCCGCCGTGATGTTCATCGCCGCCTTTCTCGCCGGGGTAGTGAACTCAATTGCCGGAGGCGGTACGCTGCTGACCTTTCCCGTTCTGATCTGGCTTGGACTTGATCCGAAAGTCGCGAATGCGACCAGCACGGTGGCCCTGTGGCCGGGTCTGTTCGGCGGACTGTTCGGTTATCGTCGTGAGATGAACGACAGCTCGCTAATCCTGATGCGGCTGGGCGTAGTTAGCGTGGTTGGCGGCGGCGTGGGCGCGTGGCTGCTGATCGTCACACCCTCACCGACGTTTGCGCGGCTGGTGCCGTTTCTGATTCTGTTCGCCACCATTTTGTTCATGATTCAGGCGCCGGTGAATCGTTGGCTGCACCTGGGCTCAGCCGAGCGAGATACGACCAAAGCCTGGTGGACCGGCGCGATGATCTTTCAGTTCCTGTCGGCGATGTACGGCGGCTATTTCGGCGCCGGTAACGGAATCATGATGCTAGCGGCAATGGGCTTGCTGGGAATGCACGACATCCATCGCGCTAACGGGATCAAGAATTTTCTGGGTATATGTATCAACAGCGTGGCCGTAGTCAGCTTTTCAATTGCTCATATGGTGGTCTGGCCAAAGTCACTCTTAATGGCGGTCGCCGCGTTGGCCGGAGGCTATGTCGGATCGCGCATGGCCCAGCGAGTCGGCCGCGTATTTATCCGGCGGGCAATTGTGGTGATCGGCTTTGCCATCACGATCGTGATGCTGTGGCGGATGAGATGACTATCCGCAGATTACGCAGATTAAGACCATTCAGAAAAAGGTCTAAGGCTGGGTTTGGTTTGTTTCTTTCTCTTTCTGATCTGTGAATCTGCGTAATCTGCGGATTTGCTGCTTATGAAAAAACTGCCTCGCGAGTTTTATACCCGTCCCGATGTCCTCGAAGTCGCCCGCGATCTGCTTGGCAAGAAACTGGTAGTCCCTCATCGAAATGGTTCGCGGGTCGCCGGAATCATTGTCGAAACCGAAGCTTATCGGGGACCTGAAGATCGCGCTTCGCACGCCTTCAATGGTCGCCGCACCGGCCGCACTGAGACGATGTACGGCCGCGGCGGCACGGCGTACGTCTATTTCGTTTATGGCATGTATAACCAGTTCAATGTGGTGACGAACGTCGAAAACGTTCCCCACGCGATCCTGGTGCGCGCCCTCGAACCCTTGGAAGGTCTCGAGATCATTCGTCGTCGCCGGCGCGGGCGATCTGAATATGAATTGACGAGCGGCCCGGGCCGCTTATGCCTGGCGCTGGGGATCGATCGGCGATTTGATGGAGCAGATTTGAGCGGTGAACGCGTCTGGATTGAAGAAGGCCCATCAATCTCGCCGCGGCTGATTGCGCGCGGCCCGCGAATCGGAATCGATTATGCTGAAGCGTGGGTCAAAAAGCCCTGGCGATTTTGGGTTAAAGACAATCCGTTCGTGAGTAAGTCGCGTTAGGGCTGACTTTCATGATCCACGAAATCACACGAAGAGTCTCGAAAAAAACCAACAGTCTTTCGTGTAACTTCGTGTGGCTTAGTGGATCAGTTCGCGGCAAGTTTCTTCCAGACGCTCGCTTCACCATTCGCTTGAATCAGTTCGACAACTTTCTGGTACGCCTCGGCGTAAAGTGAGCGCATGGCAGTCTGCGATCCCGGACGCTCGAGACGTTGCTCGAGTTCCTCGGTTGAGTGGGCGCTGCGGCTAAGGTAGCGCGTAATCGTTCGCCCTTCACCCGCGAGGTACAGCGCAAAGCCTTCTTCCAACCAGCGCGGCGCGCGTTTGCGGCTGACCACATCGATGACCGTATGCGCCAGCTCATGTCGCAGCGTATTCCAGAGAACGCCGCGCCGTTTCAATAGTCCAAGCGGCTGAAATTCAATCCGATTGCCTTTCGTGGCCGCGGCCGCCCACCACGGCTGTCCGGTGCGCGCGGTAAAGTCACCGGTGCTTTCGTTCAGTCGAATCTCGAGCAGAGGAATGTTGACCGGGCCGCCGGCGGCGGACGCCCGGCGCAGAAAATCCGCGCGCGCGGCCTGGAGAGTATCCAGGACCTGGTTGGCATCACGCCGATCGACGTCCGCGGGATATGTGACACGAAAGTGTTCACTGGAGAGAGTAAGGAACCTTGAGCTCCCATGCATTTTTTCCTCCCTCTCCCCTTGGGAGAGGGCTGGGGTGAGGGGCGTAGCTAGCGAAGGGAGGGAATTGATTTCCTTTTTCTCAGATACGCTCAGCGAAGCACTCAAAACAAAAAGCTTAGTTTCTTCACCTAAGCCCTCACCCCGACCCTCTCCCAAAGGGAGAGGACGACTTCTTTGTGCGAACATGAGAACGTCTGCATTCCAACCGGTTCTGTCCAACGTCGCCCTGTCTCCGCGTCCCCGTGTCTCCGAGTCCCTTCTCAGACTCGCTCCCGGAAAGTACTTCTCCAAAATGCGCTGATAGCTCGCACCGCGCGTGGCCATTACGTGCGCGCCTTCCTGGCAAAGGCCAAGGCCATGGCCAAAACCGCTGCCGCGAAAAACGAAATTCGAGCCGGAGCGGGTGATTTCGAATCGTGAGCTCTTCAAAACATTCCATCCCAACACGCGCCCCACGATGATTTTGAAGTCCCATCCGCGAACAATCTTGCGGCGTTCGCCTTCCAGCGTGATGTATTCCGCGCGGCCCGTGTCGTCCCGTTCGCTCACGGTGACCTGATCCAATCGCGAGCCGACATCGGTGCGCGCATCGCTTTGCAGCGCCCGCAGCAGATTCGCGCGCGTGATCACGTCGGTCCAGGTCCCGTGTGGTCCGTTTATGCAGTACTCGTCGCGCACGCCGCGCAGATATTCGGGCGGCGTCGTTCCCCAAAGCGTTCCGATGTTAGCGGTCTCGCCGCCGCAAGACGCTCCGAAATAAACGTCCGCCGGCTGACCACCATGCTCTTGCAGAATCTGCCCAGCGGTGGTGCGCACCGCGGCGATAAAAGGGTCGGAAGCCTGCGCGTCATACGGCATCCGGCCCTCGCTCACGGACGGGCCTCTGACCGCAAATCGTTGGCAGTGGGTTGTTGAGCAAAAGTCGTAACCGTCTTTGGCATGGCGGCCGTGATTGTGAAAAGCGTAAGTGCGAATCGCAATCGCCAGGGCCTTAAGAGCTTCCGGCTCCGTTTCCAGACTGCCTTCGGTGCGCAGCACGCCCAGCACGTAATCTTCCAAAGCCAGCTCTCGGGTGACGTTGTCATGCACCAGATGCACCTGCACCGTGCTGTCCGCAGAGAACGGTCGGGAAGCCGCGGCGCCGGCATCATCGGGTTTGGTTCTTTCCTGAATTGAGCTTGTTTCGAGATCCGGTTTGTTAACTGCGTTGGCGAAGGTTTCAAAGATAGGTTTGGAAATTGCCGCGGCCTCGGAACCGTGCGAGCGCGCCAGCAATACCAGCACGGCGAGTTTCACATCATCCGGTTTCATTTCGCCGGTGACCGAGACCGGGTTCGAATCTGATCCGGCAAAACCAATGAACCAGCCGTTGGATCGAAACCCTTTTGCCGGCAGCGCGGTCCCCGTTTTACCGATGATATAGAGCGGCAGCGAATCAAGCTTCGCACTTCTCGCCGTGCCATAGCGGACCGCGCCGCGCATGCCTTCAGTTATGATCGCGCGATGCTGCTCAGAAATAACTATTTGCGAACGCTCGACCGCTTGAAAGTCGTCCGCCGCCGCGACCCGCACTTCAAACAAATGTCCGCCGTTAATTAGCGCGGCATAAGCGGCGAGCAACTGCGCCGGCGTCACCAGGATTTGGTCACTTTCGCCGACCGCTTCGCGCGCATCACAATCGCGCTGCTCTGAAGCGTGATTGCTTTCCGCGGTGCGAATCCGCGCGCTGGTCCCAACCTGGCACGGCCTCACCGTCCCGGCCACCTCCTCGCTCTCAGTGCCGGCCGGCTGCCCAAAACCGAAAGCGCGCACTGTCTCAATTAACTGATCGCGCCTCAAACATTGGCCGAGGGTAGTGAAGTAATAGTTGCAGGAATAAGCAATTGCCTGTGATGGTGTGAATGGTGGCAAGTGATCGTCGTGCACACAGGGCAGAGAAAAACTCAGACCTGTGAACCGTCCCGGACACACGGTGCGCGAATCCTCATCGATCAATCCGGCACGCAAGGCGGCCAGCGCGGTAAACGGTTTCATGGTTGAGCCGGGCATCAGCGGCTGCTTGAATATTGTTTGCGAATTGACCGCGGCGCGCACGCGTCCGGTTTGCGGATCCATGACGATGATGGCGCCCTGGCGTTGTCCAAGAGCAGCGTTTGCGGCTTCCTGCAGAGCAGCGTCGGTTTCTGTTTCGTTACGATTGTCGTTGGTAGAAGAGCCGAACGTCGCCCAACGCATACTTGACGGCGGAATACTGAAGAGCAGGATTGTGACACACGCGCAGGTGAGTATCAGCGCATGCCCGCGGGTCATGCGTCCGAGATAGCCGATGCCAATTCTCGCAGTCGTCACGCGGCTGCCTCCGCGGGCGGAGCTTCAGGGATTGCCTTTGCAGGTTCAGCGACAGACGTCTCTTCAGCGTTCCGGGAAAGCGCCGTCAGGGTCACGACCCAACCGATCAGAGTGAACAAAAACACGAGTAGCAGGCGCGCGATCAAAATCGCAAAGTCAGTCTTTGTGCCTTTGGCGGTAAAGGGAATGAAGAGCGCCGCGTACGGAACCGCTACAAAAAGAATCAAGCCGAGCGCGTAGATCAAGACTGAGTCAGAAGTGAACGCGCGCGAGAAAACGTTTCCCAAGCGCTTCACCAAGGCCCGCCCGCCACCACCGGTCGCTTCACGGACGGTCCGCCCAACCACTTCAATCCATAAATGAATCGCTGCCAGCGGCAACAACACGCCGAACAATAAGCCCCGCACGGTCGCGAAAATGAGTGTCGGCCAATGAATAGGCTGCAGCCGGGGTGCGGTTGCCGGGAAGGTGATTGGGGTTTGCGGCGCCAGGTGACGTAGCTGCCACTTGTTCAGCAAGGCCCAGAGCGCCCAGGCCAGCAGCAGAATCGGAATGGTGACTAATGCCAGCTTGAGTGTGTCGCGCAGAATCTGGGGCCATGGAAACTTTCCGGCGCGCGCGCGGTTCAAGATGGCCGATTGCAGGGCGAAAAACTCTGCGGGTATCAGCACTAAAAAGAACAGCGTGGCCGCAACTTGCCAGATGGTCGCCTCGCGCACACGGCTGAACTGGTAAAGCGAAACCAGCAGCAGAATGTAGAGGCCGGCAAAGATGGCCAGGGCGCGGGGGCTGGTTAATATGCTTCGTGTGGTTGCGAGAAATCTCTTTAGGGCAATCATCTTATCCTCTGCGGCTTTGCCGCCTGATGTGCGGAAAGCCTATGGCTTTCCGGCTCTTGCTTGAAAATGAGTTAAAGGCTTCGCCTTAAATATCACGCGGCATAGCCGCGCGAGTTCTCAGGTTCCGTAGCGGAAAGGCGAAGCCTTTCCGCACATCGGGCGGCAGAGCCGACCGCTTGTTCCAGAAAGATGGTTTACTTCTTATCCAGAATCCGCATCCGGTCGTTACTCGTATTCGACTGCACGGTCGGCTGGTACATCAGCTCGGCCCGGGCCGGCGCTACGCGAAACTCGCCCGGCACCTCGACCCGCATCGCGTATTGAAGCGTGGCATCGCCGTCAAAGTAGTTCATGAAGATGGCTGTGCGGTTGTCGCGGAATTCACGGTTGCTGTACCAATCGGTCCACTGTCCGCTCGAGTAGTTCAAATAGATCCCACTCACCTGAGCGATCTGTTCAGCACCCGCCGGAATTGGATCTTCGATCATCAGGTATTGCGCGCGCCCGCCCGTTAAGCGCAGGCGCACCACGATCAAATCGCCGGAGCGCAACTCGCCACTCATCGGCTCAATTTTCCAGCTCGATTTGCCGTTCTCGTTTTCTGAGACACGCAGGCGCAGGTACTCGCGAGTGATCTTTAGGTCGCCCGACGAATTCGCCGCGACGTTCTGTTCCGCGGTGAAGTATTCCACCGTGGACGCAACGTACAGCGCACCCTGACCGTGTTTGACGATTCGGAGCTGGTTGTTGTTGGCAACGTCGCCGGCCTTCTTGGTAATCACCAGGGACTGACCGCTCGTCGCATCACCGGCGCCCACATGTTGATTACCGACCAACACGCCGTTCAGATAGATCTCGAACGAATAGTCAGGCGACAACTCTTTGCTGACCTTCAGATAATCGGTCAAGCCATAGATCGCAAAGGCCGTCTCTTTGGTGGAAAGCCAGTAATAACCATGGTTGCGGTTCTTAACCAGCCAGCGAGCGACTTTGGGCAGAAGCGCGTTGCCCGGATCGATTTGCGAGAGCGCCTTAAGCGAAAGCGCCGTGGCTTCGACGTCGAGATAGACGTCGCGGCCATAGTCGTTCACGCGGTTGGTTTGCCAGTGAGCTTCGAACTCGTCCTGGCGCGCCGCGCCGGCGATAATGCCGGCAATCTCACCGGCCCGCCCGTCTTTCCTTTGCTTTAACGCCAGCGCCAGCAGCGCTCGGCCATATGGACCAAGCGTCGCCCGCTTGCCATACAATTCTTCGAGATAGTGTCCGTCGCTCTCACCGCTTTCGGTGAACGCATAGATCATATAAGCGCGAGTTTCGTCGTCGATCGGATTGCCGTTGTCGTTCTTGCCGGCACCGAGCAATGCGGAAAGTTTCTCGCGCCCGCGATCGCGCCGCCAGATTTCGACCGGGAAGCCGGCGTTGGCGGCCAAAGTCAGGCCATCAACCACGTACGCGGTCATAAACGGATCGCTCTTGTCGTCTTTCCACCAGCCCCAGCCACCGTCTTCGTGCTGGTACGCATAGAGTCGATCGAGGCCGCGCTGCACTTTCTTATCCAGATCATTCGAAGCGCGAAGCTTCGCTGACGGCACATCCTTCAAAGCCTGGGCCACGATCACGTTAGGCAGAAAACTCGACATCGTCTGTTCAGTGCAGCCGTAGGGGAAGCTGGTCAGGTAATCGAGCGCGCCAAACAAAGTCCCGGCAATCGAAGAAGTGGCTTCGATTCGCAGGGTCCGCGCCTGGGTATCAGGGTTCCCCGGCAGATCCAGGGTCAGAGTCTGCTCACCGTCGGGTTGCGTTAAGGTCGCGGTGTTGCCGACAGTCCGCTTCAAACCGTGCGGCACGATCTCCATAGTCATTTCCACCGCGTCGGATTCGGTGTCGGTAAGGGCTTTCGCCAGCAGGGTGAGTTTGCCGATGCTGTTAGCCTGCACGCGCCAATCGACTCGGTGCTCGCCGTTCTGCTTGATCGTGACAGTCTGCGACGCCGCATCGAGCAATTGCGCGCCGTTAAGGTCGAGCGAGATCTTCGTCGACTTATCGGCCTTCAGGAAGTTATGCACGATGCCGGAGATGGTTACGGTGTCGCCTTCTGTAAGAAAGCGCGGCATCTCCAGACGCATGATCACGTCTTTGCGCGCGATCGTCTTTTGCACGAACGAGCCCACTTTAGTATCGGCCGTGACTGCGCGCGCGGTCGCCCGCCACGTAGTCAGGTTGTCCGGCAATTTGAAACTAACCGTCGCCTTGCCGTCGCCGCCGGTGACTACATCGGGCTGCCAGAAGGCGGTGTCTTTGAATTCACGGCGAATCGTCGGCTCGGCAAACTGCGAAGCTTCAGTGTCCTTAAAATCGGCCAGCTGATAGCCCGACTTATTCCGCGCCAGGTCGGCAGGTTTATTTCCGCCATAGCCGGTAAAGGTGTACTGGATAGCCAGGCTGGTCTGCACTTCATCGTAACGCTTGCCGTAAAAGTCGCGCTTGATATTTCCGGCAGTCTCACCCTGGATGCTGTAAATCGCTTCGTCAACGATGCCCAGAGACACTTCGGCATTTGCCGCCGGTGAACCATCGTCGTTACGGGCCACAATGGTATACGAGGCGACTTCGCGAGGCTTGAATTCTTTCTTATTGGGGACGATATCGAGCTTCAGCATCTTGTCGCGCGCGGGCACGGCAATCAACTGGCTCTGGTTGTACATGTCGCTGTCCTTAACAAACGACACGTCGAGATAAACGTTCGGTTCGTACCGGTGCTCGATCGGCACGTCGATCACAATGCTGCGGCCCGGAGCCACGATCTCGCGCACAGTGAGCACGGTCGACAGCTCGGTCGTCACCAACAGGTGGACGTTGCCGGCCGGCAGCATGGCCAGGACATGGGCCGTTTCACCGGGCTGATAAGATTTTTTGTCGGGCACCAGCTTGATCGACTTTTCGTCAAAGTCGCGATACGAAAAATCCGACCACTGGCCCTGCTTGTCCGGCGCCCAGAACGAGCCGCCGCGATTCACAATCTGGCGGCCATTCTCGTTGACGATCGCCTTCACATAAATGCTGCCGGGCGAGGGCACGGTAAATTCGTAAGTGGCGTTGCCCTGGGCGTCAGTGGTCACGTTCGCAGACGAGAGCTCGCGCTCGTGCAGGATGTAATCAGTGATCGTGTACTTATAGCCGTTGTTTTCTTCTTCCCTATCTTTCTTCTCGTATTTCTGCTCGATGAACTTGAGCGTGACGGTTTGGGTCAACGGCTGACCAGCATAGTCGGCGGTCTTGACTCTGATCTTCGCGACGTCGCCCTGGTAATAGAGGTAACGTTCCGGATAAGCATCGGCGACCGTTTTGCCGCGGGTGCCGATGAACGACGCCTGTCCCTGCATCTCGCGCCGCGAGGCGTCGGTGACGCCGGCTTCGAGCCGGTATGAATAGTCCCACTCGTCCTTGTCTTCGGGCTTGGGCACTTCAAAATCGACGATTAGTTCTCCGCGAGAATTCAGCTCGCCGTCGCCTTCAGTGACCAGATCGCTCCCATAGTAGCCATAGTCCTCTTCGTCATCGCCACCTTCATTGTCCGGGCCGGCGGCGTCGTCAAACTCATCGGACGAATCGTTGTCCCACCACCAGTGGTAATAGCGTTGCTTGTAGATGTAATAGTGCACGTCGGCCTTTGTGACCGGCGCGCCGAAAAAGTAATTGGCGCCGACGGTGAATCTTACTTTCTCGCCGACGGCCGCAAACTGGTTGGGCCCGGTAACCTTCACTTTGAACTCAGGCTTTTTGTATTCCTGGACTTCGAAATAGCCGCTGGCTTTGGCTTCACCGATCGCCGCGGTGATGTTATAGCTGCCCAGCGGCGCCTCATCCACGATGTCCACTTCGCCGCTGAACGTGCCGCGAGTCGAGAGCGGCAATTCCTTCTCAAAGATCTTGGCATTCTTCGGATCTTCTATGGTCACGGTGACGGTTTTGCTCTCCAGCAGTTGATAGCCGTCGCGGCCCCATTGGCGCAGGATGCCTTTGAAATAGACTTTCTGGGCCGGTCGATAGATGGGCCGGTCGGTGTAGATATAGCTGGTCAGGTCTTCGCCGGTCAGCACGTCGTCCTCGCCGCCTTCACCGCCGAAGTAATAGGAATCGACGTCCGAGATCACGAAGTTGTCGCGCTCGCGCGCCATGATCAGGTAGGCGTCGCTGGTTTCAGATTCGGGATCGACATCCTCGGCCGGTTTTTCGGGGGCCTTGGTTTCTTTGATCTCAGCCTTGAAGATACCGCTCTTGTCGGTTGTCCCGGTCGCCAGGGTTTGCTTGCGCCGAGTAACTTCGACGCTGACTCCGGAATGGGGCGCGCCGGTCTTGCGGTCGACGACAAAGACGACGACCTGACCGTCGCGAGAGGTCTTTTCGATCATCGTCAGATTGGTGACGATGGCAATTGAATAGGCGCGCAGGCCGCCGTTGACGCCCTCAATCAGATAGACGCCGGGTTCCTGTTTTCCCAGGGAAATCATGCGGCTGTCATATTCGTTTTCCAAGGCGGGCAATTTTTCGCGCCAGTCTTTAACTTTCTGATCCGGATTCAGCAAAGGCACGCGCGCATAGTCGGCGACGTTCAGGGGCGTTCGGGTCGGCTCGTTCTCTTTGCGGAATTTCTGATTGAAAGTTTCGCGATGTTGCTTTAACAGGTGCGTGCGCACGTAATCGCGGACCGCTGTAAAGATTGAAATCTTGACCGAGCGAGCGCGCTCGAGCAACGAGACGCGAGCGCCGTAGCCCTGGGCCGCGGCTTCTTTTTCTTTCTCGCCCATCTGATGCGGATCATCGAGTTGCTTGAAGAATTTGACCGGATCCTTGACGCGATAGACGCGGAAATCCAGGTAGTCAACGTTCTGATAGCTCGCCCAGAGCCGGGCCGATTCATTCGGCGAGTAGGTACGATTCGATGTCAGCGAGAAATACGGCTTAGTGCTGACCACGGCCGGCGTTTCCGGCGCGGGTGGCTGCGCTGCGGCGCGCGCGGCTCGCGAGCGAATCATGTTAAAGCCGAAGACTGAGCCCACCAGGGCCAGATAAACAATCGCCGTCGCGATGTAGCGGCGAGTTCGAGGGTTATTTTCAGACACGTTGGATTGCCTCCTGAGCAAGCGGGAAGAAATTCACCACAAAGGCACGAAGGGACAAAGAACAAGAATGGAGGACACTTACCTTCCACTTGTTTATCTGCTTCGTGTGCTTTGTGTCTTTGTGGTTAATTTCCATCTTGAAGAATTTTTAATCGATAGAAGCCGAGAAAGTTTCGGTTGCTTTCCACCGGCCGCCAGCGTGGATCGGGATGGCGTTCGAGCACTGACAGCTCGACCTTCTTTACCGTGCCTTTATCGATTGGCGACGAGCCGGTGTGGTAAACGACCCAATCCTGGGCGTTGTTGGGTGCGATTCGCGCGGGCCCCAAAAAGATCATGACGTGATAAGGATATTTCTGGACCCAGGGTTGATAGTAGAGCAGTAGATCGCCGGGCTGGGCTTCGCGACGATCACGGCTGATAAAAACGCTATTGAAATTCTTGAGCGTGCGCCCGTCGGCAAACTCTGAGAATCTGCCGTTGCGCAAATCACTTTCCTGAAACGATCCAAAGTCGGTGCGAAAGATCTTTTCGCCCATCGCATTCCGATCCAGATCAAAACCGGCCACGTCGGGCGCCACCGTTTCATAGCCCGGGCCCATTTTCTGAAACCAGATGCGATCATGCCGCCGCAGCGCTTCGCGCATTGCAAAGCGCGCCAGACCAGCGCAGTCACGCTGCTCTTCATTCCACTGATCGCTTAACTGGTAGAACTGAATTTCGGCGATGGCCGTAAACCAGCGGCGAAAGCTGTCGCGGTCCTGAAAAGTGCGGAGCTCGGCAACGTCGGGAATGCCGTCGTTGTCTGAGTCCAGGACCTTCGACGGTCCGGAGGCGTTCGAATCAGCGGTGCCGGTAGTGCTTTCTGCCCGCTGCGTCCTGCCTTCTGCTTTCCCGGTGGTTAAGGCGGGCGCCCCTTTGAAGTCACCAGCGCGGAGCACAAATTGACTGAAGCTCCACGCAATCGATGCCAGCGAAATTACGAGGATGCCGGCAACGATTATCCGGCGCTTCGAAGGGGCACGCATTGGAAAGGTCGGGAATAGCATTGCTGCCGATTATGACGATCTAAACTGGCCGCGCGACAGGCGGATGCTAACACGTATCGCACAGGTCAACCACTATTATGATTGGGATTGCCACGCCGTGAGATAATGTGGATTCCCTCAGTCCTGCCGTGCATGCTAAGCTGCGCACGCCTCTCCAGAAGTCGTCCTTTTGATAACCATGGCTGACCGCTTTTAAGTAAGAATAGCTGGTAGCATGCCGACCGAAAACGCCAACCCGGAAGCCATTCTCGAGGCGATCAAGAAGATTGAGATCGTGTCTGAGCTGCTCGAGGAAAAGAACAAAAACAATCTGAAGATGATCGTCGAGGGCAAGGTCTCGGGTGGCAAGCAGATCGGTCCTTACGCGCGTTTGCTCACTTACGCTCGGGTGAAGTCATCATCCGCGAAGGCGAATGGGGTGGCAACACCTTCTATCTTTCGGTTGAAGGCGATCTGCACGTGCTGGTCGCGGACGAGAACGGCGAGAATCGCAAGATCGCGACCATCACCCCGGGCACCTCATTCGGCGAGCGATCGATTTTGGCCGGCCTCCCGCGTAACGCGACGGTGGGGGTTCCGCAAGGCTCGAATCCGGCCACGATCGTGGAGCTGGTGCGCCCGGCGTTGAGACTGCTCCGGTCTCTTAAGAAATTCGCCGAAAGAATTGACGACACCTATCGGGTCCACGGTTTGGGAAACACCATCGCCGCCATCCAGGAAGAAGCGGGTGGCGCCTTGAGCGCGATCGAGTTGGTCCAGCTGGGTAACCTGGCGCAGTTCATGGTGTATGGCAAACATCACCTGCTGGTTGAAGAAGGCAAGCCCATCGAAAAACTTTTGTTGATTCGCGGCGGTTGGGTGCGGCGAGTTCGCGGCGTTCCCATCTATGAAGACGTCACCGAAAGCGCCGGACCGAGCACTTTGGTGCCTGAGGATTTTCTCGGCGCAGGTAACTGTCTTGGTTTAGAAGCCCTCTCGGGACAAAGTGCCTGGGAATACTCGGCGGCCCTGATGTCTCGCACCGAAGTGTTGGAGGTCCCTTTAGCTGAACTGCGTCAGGATCAGCAGCTCTACGATCGGGTCCAAAAAGCGTTTGCTGCCTTCTCAGTTGCGGACGACGACACCGGTCTACACGCGCGGGCTGGCGGCGTTCACGCAGGTAAGGAAAGCCCGGTGAAGTCTCGCGGGTTTGTGCGCAAGCCTTTCTTTTTCGACAAAAGTTTTGGCGTTTATTAATCGGCTCATAAATAGTATTGCAAAAACTGTCGCCCTGCGGTTAGATTGACTCTTTCCCAAATCCTGAATTCGCAGGTAAACCGAAATCTTTTGTGGAGGTGGCAGAAGTGCCGACTGGAACGTGCCCGGAATGCGATGCCGATGTTCATGTGGATACTGACGTGGACAAGGGCGAAGTAGTCGATTGCGAAGAGTGTGGAATCCAACTGGAAGTTGTTGGCCTGGATCCCGTCGAACTGGATATCGTCGAGGAAGAAAAACCCGACGATGATGACGATGACGATGAATATTGAGAGCTATACGGTAGAGCTTCGGAAGTAACAGTTTCATTTTCCATTTGTCATTTGACATCTATCATCTGACATTAATGAAAACTTCTTTCGTGTGACTTCGTGGATCTTTCTGGCTTTCCAACTGAAGGAAGCGATCCACGAAGTCACGCGAATTTACATTAAACGATTTCTTCTATGACAAATGAAAAATGTAAGATGATAAATGGAAAATGATTTTTGGCTCGTCTCCCGCTCATTTCTTACCCGCTTGGTATCCCGGTCGACTTTGCCGCAGCGTCAATCCCGGCGGGCCTTCAATTCGAACCGTGTGAAACGCGCCGTCCCGGCGCTTTTCTTTTGGCGGATAGAATCCCAGAACATAGGCCGCCGCCACCTCTTCCGCAATAGCTCGAAACAGCGGACCCAAATCCTTTTCATTCGCATAGATACTTCGCCCGCCGGTTTTCTCGACCAACCCGCTCACATCCAGCGGAGTCGGCAGCGGCGTGACCTGCGCTGATGCCAACAGGCGTGTGTACGACGGCATGGTCACGACATACACACTGGTATCAGACGCGTTGGCGCGTTCGATCACAGTCTCAGGCGCCACCGTGTCGCCGACGGGAAAGCCGTCGGTAATTACCACTACCGCGCGCTTGATCAATTGATGCTTGCGAGTTAAGGGCGCTTGGCGCACCAGCATGCGGACGGCATCGTCGACCGCATCATAAGTGTGAGTCGACATGCCATTCGGCTCATGCGCGAGCCGATCAAAGACTCGCTCAAGCTTCTCGCGATCGCTGGTGAAGCCCTGGAGCGTCTTTACCCGCATGCCAAAAGTCATCACCGCAAAGACGGCCGGGTGTTCGTTGAGCCGCCGGGAAAATTCGCGCATGGCGTCGCTGACCCGGCCCATTTCTTCGGCAGTCATGCTGCCGGAAAGATCGAGGGCAAAGACGATGGCTACCGGACGCGGCGCTCCTTCAATCTTCTCGACGTTAAACGAGGCAATTTCGCGCTCAACTCCATCTTCATAGAGTTTGAAGTCTTTTTTGGTTAGATTGCGAACCAGCCGGCCCTTGGCGTCGGTGACAGTGACATCGATAGGCACCAGGTCGGTGTCGATTTTGAGCACGTCCTGGGGTTCCGACTCGGTTGGCAGTACCCGGCGCGGTCGTTCCTGGTTCGTCGGATCCTGAGCGAAGGCCTGCGTAGTCACCGCTAGCGTGACCATCGTCAAAGCGAAGGGCAAAAGCAGGCTTTGAATTTTTCGCGAGTAACAGCGAGATAATTCGGTTGGTTGCGAAATGGATCTATCGCGAAAACTCATAATGCTTGCCCGGATTATACCCGTCAGACAACGCCCACGCCACAGCGGCCTCAAAAGGCTCGGATGCCCTTTATGTGGATTCGTGTTGTTTCGTGAATCCAGCTTTGTCAGCAGTAATCGATCCTCTAAATCACCCGAAGACGGCCGTTGGGGTACGGTTAGTTTCGTGATAACTTCAACGTAGCGCAATGAGAATTAGTTCAATCAGAATAATGTCAGCAGCCACGCTACTTCTGTTGATGGCGATTTGTTGCTCGGGTCAGGACCGGACCGGGGCCATCAAAGGCAAGGTCCGGGTTGAGAAGGGCTCGCCGGCGGGGGCCGCCGTTATTCTGCGGCAGGGCGACCAGGAAGTTACTCGTACTACCACCGACAAAAAGGGCGACTTTCTGATTTCGCGAATCACCCCGGGCATCTACAGCCTCACTGTCCGCAAGCCCGGGCTGGCGGTTGGGTCGATTGAGAACGTCGAGGTAAAGGCCGGAAAGACCCGCTCACTCGGCGATCGCCTGATTCTCTCGATTGACGAAGGCTCGATTGCCTTTATCCGCGGCAGCGTCTTCACCGAAGGCGGACGCAGCGTCCCCGGTGTTCGAGTTGAGCTTTCCCGGGTCATTGAAGAGCAATCAACCGAAAGACTCGACGCTCGAGTTACCGGCGAGACCGGTGAGTTCGTTTTCCGGCTTCCTCCCGATGCGGGCAAGTATCGCCTGACTTTGAAGGCCGGCGCGGCGCAACCGGAATCTAAAGATGTAGTGATCGACGGCCCCGCAGTCTATAGGACCGCCCTGATTTTCAAGCCGCTGCCCAAGTAGTCCGATTTCAACTCTCAGAAAAAACAGGGTCTTTGTTGGAACAGCAAAACCTTTGCGCTAGGATAGCGCCCACACTCCGGAATTTCGATGTCAGATCGTGAAGAGTTTCTAACCGCGCGCCAGCTCGCCGATATCCTTCAGGTGAGCGAGTCAACCGTGCGTCGTCTGGCCGCCAAACGTCGCATTCCTTCCGTGCGTCTGACGCCGCGCATCATTCGTTTCCATCTGGATGCGGTCCGTGAAGCCCTCGATGTGCCGCGCGTATCCAGTCCCCATCACCTGCAGACCGATGACGCGCAGTTGTCTTTTGAGGATTTGTTGTCGAGTTAAAGCTGGTAAGACCGTTAGGAACCTCTGGTTTATTCGGACCTCGGCGTTTAGATGGCTAAGCCATGCTGATGCGCGGCAAGTCTCTGACTTGCCGAAAAGACTCTTTAAATATTGCGGGTCTCAGACCCTTATAAGAAAAAGGGTTGGCCGCCGGCAAGTCAAAGACTTGCCGCGCATCGGAGTGGCTTAGCCATAGGGTGAGCAGCTTCCCTTCGGATTGAGATCACGGTAGCAGATCACCGGAGTGATAAGCCATTGCTAGACTATCGCCGGCCCAGCGGAACTTCCAGCCACTTACCGTTCTGATTAATGTAAGCGCGCGGCTTTTTGATCGGAAACTTGCGAGCGAACGCGGGGTTGCTCTTCAGAAAGCGATTTATGGTCGCCGTGTCACCGGTGGCCACGCGCCAGCTTCCTTCTTCGCGAATGAGGTATTGCTGGACAACCAGCTTGCCGTCAGCGTCGAGCGGCTTGACGATGCGCGCGTACATAACCGTATCGACTACGGCCAGATTTCCTGAGACTCGCACGGCGGCAATTTCGATCCGCTCGAGCTGATACATATTGCGGGTTCCCTGCAGACCTTTGACCAGACGCTCGCGAGAAATGCGCGCGCGCGACGATGATGGAAGAGAATCATAGAGGGCTTCATACTGGCCGGCCTTCAGTTGATCAAAGATTCGCTGCACCGCGCCGCGCACCTCAGACTCATCAGATGGCGCAGCGGCAACCATTCGTGCGCCAACTGAGAAAAGGCCGAGGCCCGTCGCCAAAAGAATTAGCCAAAAAATTGCTCGATTATTTTTCATTAGACTCTTCAATATCTTGCTGCTCCTCTGAAGCTTCTTCTTCGGCGGCGATTTTGGCTCGCAGCTGCGAGCGATAACTCAGGAACCAGGCGCACGCTCCCAGTGCACCAGTAACGAACGCGGCTGACAAGTTGTTCCGCCAGAGAAAGACAGCGGCGGTAATGGCGAGCAAAGCCGACACGATGATCCAGATGCGCTCAGCCATTGCATCTCACTTTACTTCGATGCTGATTGTGGTTTTGAGCTGCACCGGCGGAAAGCATTGTTCATGGTCGCAGGCCTGAACTCTGATGTCGACCGGCAGAGAAAGGGTACCTTTGGAGATATTCTTCTCCGCACTCACCGGGAGTCTTATTTGCGCTTCGCCTTCATAGACGGCCAGAGGTTCATCAGCGAACTTGAATTGTTTCTTAGCGCAGGGTGGGTAGATAGGTTTGCCAACCTTGAGCCCGTCGATCTTCCCCGGGGTGATTTCCGTGGGGATCAGGTACGGAAAGGTCGCCGGGTTGGCATTCACGTGAAAGCCGGACGAAATGGCCAGAGTGACGGTGCCTTGAGCGCTGCCGCCAGCTGTTATTGAAACGGTAACCGGCTGGATCTTTACGACGTCGGCAGATGATCTAACTTCGGGCGTCGACGAGGAATCCGCCCGTGGACCAGAACGATCCACCGGGCGATTATTCCCACAGCTGGAAAACACCAAAGAAATAAGACAGAGCGCAAACAGCCAGGACTTAATCAGCATCGTTTTCAGGTAGCCGCGGTCGCGTTGGCTTCATCCCTAAGCAGGCGACGCCGGCGTCTCACGAGAAAATTCGTAACTAACCCAATCGGCAACACAAACAAGACGAGAATTGGAACCAACCCAACGACAACGCGAATCAGGGCCAGTACGATCGTCGAAGCGGCTTCCACCCCATCCGAAAATGCTGATTTAACGCTATACCAAAATCCGGTGGCGTTCACAATCTGCGTGGGCGACTGCAATGATACATTGATCGTAGAAAGGCTGGACTGGTTTTCCAGAAAACGGCGGCGTCCCTCGAGTTTCTCGATCTCAGTTCGTACCGCAGCGAGTTCGGTTTGGACGTTCAACGCATCCTCGACTTTGCCGGCCCGTTTCATGATTTCGAGAAACTGAACTTCAAGGGCTTTCTGGTTCTTGATGCGGGCGTCCAAATCCATGAACTCTTCGGTCACGTCCTGGCCGGTGACCTTTTCCTGGATCACGCGATTCCCCGTCGCCCGAATCTCTTCCATGGTTTGGTTGAACTGAGCCGCCGGCACTCGCACCGCCAAATTAACAATGATCAAGGGTTTCGACGTGTCTTGATCCGTGCGTTGGATCGCTTCGGACGTGACGACAAAGCCCTGATGCATCTCGGCGATTGAGACAATCTTGCGTTGGACTTCGGTTGGCGAGGTGACTTCGACTGAGAGATTAGCATTGCGAATTATTTTTCGTTCGAACGCCTGAGACGCAGTGCTGGCCGAATCGGCATCTTTCAACGAAACGGTTTGCAATCTGTTGGCTAAGTCGGGGCGCGTCTCCCTTTTGGCGGAGTCCTGGAAGTTTTCGGACGCTCGCGTCGACGCTTGCGGTCCAGAGTTGGTCGCGATTGACTTGGATTGAGCGGCCCCTTCAGGCCGACTAGTCCGCACGTCACCACATCCGGAAAAGCCTAATAAGGCGATTCCCAGCAGGAGAGCTTTGAATTTCATGATTACCTCCGATGGATTAGTTTAGGATGCACCCTTCATAGGTCATCGGCCGGCACACCTGAAGGTTTCAGACCACAGAGATGGAACGTGGGAAACCACATCCCTAATGGCTTACTCTTTCAGGTGTCCGCTGGATCATGAACGAAACTCGTCCTGCTAACTTGCGGCCTCCGTATTCTCTACTCTCCCTCTTCTTCTTCTTCTTTCTCTTCAACGCCGCCCTTCTTAATTCCAAACTTTTCCAGGCGGTATTGCAGCGTGCGAAAGGTTAGCCCGAGCAGCTTGGCCGCTTTGGTGATGTTGTAATCGGTCTGATCCATAGCCTGCAGGATCAGGTTTTTTTCGACTTCTTCAAACGAGATTCCTTCAGGCGGCAGCTTGAAACCGCCGGTGGCTACGGTCTGCGATTCCTGTCGGACTTCAGATGGCAGATCGTCGGGCGTAATCAAATCGCCTTCGCACAAAAGAATCGCGCGCTCGATAGCCGACTCGAGCTGGCGAACATTTCCGGGCCAGCCATAGTCGTTCAGCATGCGTCTGGTTTCGGTGGTTAGTCCTTTCACGAGGCGCGAGGTGTTGCGCGTATGCTTTTTCAGGAAATAGTCGATCAGCACGGGAATGTCTTCGCGACGCTCGCGCAGCGGCGGGACGTCCACCGACAGCACGTTAATGCGATAGTAGAGATCGTCGCGAAAGCGACCGTCGCCAACCATTGCCCGCAGGTCGCGGTTGGTCGCCGCTACAACGCGCACGTCGACCGGAATCTCAAAGTTGCCCCCCACACGGCGGATCTTGCGTTCCTGCAAAGCCCGCAAGAGTTTTGCTTGCATGCCGACGTCCAACTCGGCGATCTCGTCCAGAAAGAGCGTCCCGCGATCGGCGATTTCGAACAGGCCTTTCTTTTCCGCGTGGGCGCCCGTGAAAGACCCTTTCTCGTGGCCAAAGAGCTCAGATTCGAGCAGGTTTTCGTTGATCGCTGCGCAATTCACGGCCTGAAACATGTCTGACGAGCGCGGTGATTGATTGTGGATCGCCCGGGCAATCAATTCTTTGCCGGTCCCCGACTCGCCGCGAATCAGCACCGTCGAATTCGAGCGCGCGACTTTCAGAATCATCTTCTTGACGGCTTCCATCTTCGGGGAAGCAGAAATGATCTCGACGTCGATTTGATCAAGGTTGCCCAGCGCGCGCTTGATCGTGTCCAGCAGTCGATCTCGGTCGAACGGTTTCTGCAGGTAATCAAAGGCGCCACGCCGCAAAGCATCCTTGGCGGAATCGATGGTGCCGTGCGCAGTCAACAGGATGACGATAATGGAAGAGTCGAGCGCGAGCAGTTGTTGAAGCAACTCAATGCCATCCATGCCGGTCATCTTCAAATCGGTCAGCGCCAGATCAAAGTTGCGGTCTTTCGCAAACTTCAGCGCGGCTTCACCGGAAGCCGCGGAAGTCACGACGTAACCGGCGCTCGTCAGGATTTCCTGCAGGATGTCCCGCTGCGGTTTTTCGTCGTCAACTACCAGTATGCTTTTTCTTGGCATGATTCTTTTGACTAGCCCTGGCGGATTCTAACCGCCGCGAAACTCGCCGGGCCGGCGCTAGACCCTCGGTTGCGGTTCTGCCGGCAAGGTGATGGTGAACGTAGTGCCTTCTCCTACTTTTGATTTTACCGAGATGGTGCCGTGGTGATCCTCGACCGCTTTTCTGACGATTGCCAGACCCAACCCGGTTCCAGTTTCCTTTGTCGAATAGTATGGCTCGAATACTTTCGAAATGTCTTCCGGAGCGATGCCCCGGCCGGTATCGGTCACGTCGATGCGCGCGCGCTGGCCGTTTTCTGCTTGCGAAAGAGCGATCAGCAAACTTCCCCCGCTGCCGTCCAGTGCCTGCAGACCATTGATAATGAGATTAGTCAGGGCTGAGCGCAACGACTCAGCGTCGGCCGTGACGCGCGGAACTGGTCCCAGTTCATCGACTCTGATTTCGACGTTACATTCTGAGGCCTGAGGTTCGAAGATGCGCAGGGCATCGCGCGTGGCCGCGACCAAATCCAATGAGGTCGGCTCGAGCGCGGCCGGCCGTGAGTAATTGAGAAACTCAGTAATCCGGGTGTTTATGCGGCCGACCTCAGACTTCAATTGCGTCGTCAGGCTATTAAACTTTTCCAGCTTCTGCGGATCGTCGGGAGCAAAAGTCGCACGCAAATGATCGAGAGTCAGATTGATGTAGTTAAGAGGATTCCGGATCTCATGAGCTATCGCCGACGCCAGCCGGCTGACCACGACCGCCTTCTCGGCGTTGTAAAGCTGCGCCTCGAGTTCTCGGGTGCGATCGAGTTTCACGATCATGTCGTTGAAGAGTTCGGTGAGCTCCCCCACTTCATCGTGTCGTTCACTCGTGGGCACGCGAAACGAGAAGTCGCCCGCCGCAACCCGGCGAGCTCCGATCGACAGAGACCTGATCGGACGCGTAAACCGCCACACTACAATCGTGGTGAGAGCCGTAACCACGAGCAGCACCGCCAGCGTGTACAGCAATGATTGGCGGGCCTGATTTCTGAAGATTGCCGGGCCTCTGTTCGAGCCCAGGATGACAATCACAAAGCGCCGTCCTTTATCAGTCTCAACTGGAAAATAAAATGCCCCGGGCTCTCCTCCATGTACGCTGGTCATCCCTTCCGGTAAGGTGGCATTTTCAGTAGGTAGCTCTACCGCGCTTTGCAGCGGGGGCAGGGAAATGTCTTTCACCTTTACGTATCTGACTGACTTGTCCGGATTCATTTGCGGGATCTGGGTTTGATCGAGACTGTCCTTGATATTTCCTTCACCATCGACGATCAGCACGTTCTTAACCCGGTCCCCCTGCTCGCCCAGGAGGGGCTGTTTCGTCTGGTCCCGCATTTGATCCAGGTACAGGCCGCTCGACAGGCTGTTTACGCCGAGGGCCACGCCGGCCATGATGGCTTGTTGCTGCTCGATGAGAAATTGGGTGTTGGTGCGGACCGATCTCAAATTGACGTAATACTGAACCCCAACGGTGAGCACCAGAAGCGCTGCCAGCAGCAGCAATAGGCGCACGCGAAAGCTGTTTAGCAATCTCGACAAGGCTATTCGATGCAGCAAAACCCGAGCCAAAGCGGCCTTAAAAGTGACCCGATTTAGTGTTGCCGTTTCGTTGGGCCGATGTTATAGTTGGCCCGGCCTCAAAGCAACCTCCCCAAGGGGCTGCCCGCGGGAGCGGAATCCCGCCTCACTTTCAGGCTTGCGGCGGAAGAGAACTTGGGGGTTTTGATCTCGGGAAGTTAAGCGGCCTTAGCAGTTTCTACAGCTTACACGGACGAGCACGCGCGTCGCCCCTCGGCGCGAAATCAAACAGCGAGAGTTTACCCGATTTCCGTCTCGACTACTGGACTTGCGAACTTTTGACGAGGGAGTTGCCGATGAATCAAGAACGTTCCCCCAGGGTAGCACGGGTTGTTTTTAGCCTCTTCATCCTCTTAGCCTTAATCGGTTCATTTACCATCGAATCCAGCGCCCGCGGTAAAAAACACCGGGGCAACTCCGCCCGCAAATCCGCGCGGGGCGGAAAAATCTCCAGAAAAATATCCAAACGCGAGCGGCGTCAATTGGCGCGTTCGAGCCGGCGCGGTGGCCGGCATCTGTCCAAGAAGGAACTGCGTGCGGAACGGAAACGGGAAGCCCGCGAACAGGCTGCGTATTTAGCCAAGCTTGAAAAACGAGCCGGCCGCAAGCTGACCAAGCGTGAGCGCGCCGCAGAGATGCGCCGGATGGGGTCCAGCCGGAGACGCGCCCTCGAAGAAGCTCGGCGTCGAGCCGAAGCTGCGCGCCAGGCCGCGATTGCCAGACAGCGCGCGCTGGACGAGGGCCTCCGTAACGAGGTCCAGGCCAACATCGCCAAAGACAATACCGTCGGTGAAGATCTTGAAGTTCGTCAGGCCGCAGTTGCCGCGCTCGGCAACCACGCCGGGACCGTCGTCGTTATGGATCCGAAGACCGGCCGCGTCTACACCGTAGTCAATCAGGAATGGGCGCTGCGCCGCGGTTTCAAACCCTGCTCAACCATAAAATTGGTAACCGGTGTCGCCGGCATCTGCGAGAAAGTTATTCAGCCTGTTGAAGCTGTTAGTTACGGCGGAACCTACCGGATCGACCTAACCGACGCTCTGGCTTACTCCAACAATACATACTTCCAGCGAGTGGGCGGCCAGGTCGGTTTTGACAAGATGGTGTCCTATGCACACCAAATGGGCCTGGGAGAAAAGACCGGTATCAACTATGTCAATGAATCTCCCGGTCGCGTGCCGCTCTTCAAATCAGGATTTGCCCTGAACCGGATGAGTTCGCACGGTGATGATTTTGAAGTGACTGCAATTCAGTTGGCCACCCTGGTTTCGGCGATGTCGAACGGAGGCAAGTTGCTGGTCCCTCACGTACCGCGAACAGTCCAGGAAAACACCCAATTCAAGACTGAAGTGCGACGCAAGATCGAGGTCGACACCGAGGCTTGGAAACGTATGCTTCCCGGAATGATCGGCGCCGTCAATTACGGCTCGGGACGGAAAGCTTACCGCCCGGAACAAACCGTGGCCGGCAAGACCGGTACGTGCATCGGCCAGGGGGCGTGGCTCGGACTGTTTACCTCGTACGCTCCGGTGGTCAATCCGCGACTCGCGGTGGTAGTGATTACGCGTGGCAGCGATGCGCGCGGCCACCTGCCCGCAGCCGTCGCCGGTAGCATTTATCGCACGTTGAGTACGCGCTTCGGGACCCAGATTAACTTCCAGGTCGCACAGGGCGCTGATGACGAAGAACAGGCAAATCCGCGTGATAAGAAGGCTGCGGCCCTGAACGAAGAAGCCGCGGAAACCAAAGCCGCCACTGAAGCTGAAGAGAACGCGAACGAAGAGGCTGAGACTGCCAACGCCACCGCGAATCCCAGCACCGACACGGCGAATCCTAACACTAATAAAGCCACGGGCTCTGATATCAGGAGCAAGGTAAAGACGACTTCGATGCCTATCGAAAACAAGTCAAAGTCGCCGGCCAAAACCGTGGCTCCGGCAAAGCCGAAAGCGAGTGATACTATCGATGGCCGCTCCCGTCGCACTCAGCCCGAGAAACAGTAGGCGGCGCGACTGTCTGGTTTTACCGGACGTTTTTGCGACGACTTAATCATGCCGAACTCGCGCAACAAGTTTGCGAGAGTTCGGCATTTTTCATGCGATCCGGCGACCGTCACTGGCCAGCCCATCTCTGGTCTTGACAGTATTACGCTTATTGCATGATTATTGCCGCTTCGATTTACAAGAAGTGATAGTCGGGGGATCTAATCCTCCAAGGATGTTGAAAGCTGACTGGCACTCCAGTTGCTGTTGACGTTACAACGGGGATACCCGGTGAGCGCATCTTAGACTCACCCGTGGGAACCAAGCGGATTCGGCGGGTTCTAAGTTAGATTGGTAAGAAGGAATCGATCGGAGGCTCTTAATAAACCAATGAAACCAACTATTAAATTACTGGCATTCACTGCCATCCTCGCAATCTTCGCTGTGCCGGTGTTCGGCCAGGCGAAAGAGTGCAACGACGAGTTCAAGTCAGCTACTTATTCAAAGTGGTACGACAACCGACAAAAGGACCAGGCTGCGGCATATGAGGCGGCCAAGGAATACCTGGCCGTTTGCACAACCGACGATCAGTACTCGGCGGCACTGAAGAAATTTAAGGCCGCATATGAAGCTGCAACTGCGGATGTAACCAACAAGAAGCAGTTTGATGAGGCCTTTCAAAAGAAGAACTATGCCGAGCAGATTCGAGTCGGCAAGGCCCTTCTGGCTACTGATCCCGACAACCCGGTCGTGACTATCATTATGGGTCTCGCGGGTCTTGGTGATCCAAATCAAATGGCTGAATCGGTGCCCTATGCGAAGCGGTCCATCGAACTCATCGAAGGTGGAAAGCCTTTTGCCCCGCTGCCGTCCAAAGATGCGGCTCTCGCTTACCTGAATTACGTGCTCGCAAAAAGCACGGTTAAGACTGATGCCACGGCCGCGATTCCGTATTTCGTCAAGGCCCTTCGGCTTGAAAGTGATCTGAAGAAGAATCCATTGGTTTACAACGAACTCGCGGCCGCATACGGAGAAGGCCCGGTCGCAAAGCTGAGTGAAGAGTACAAGAAGTTCGTCGGGCAGCCCGAGAGTCCCGAAAGCAAGTTAGCGCTCGCGAATCTGAATCAGGCGATCGATCGACAAATTGACGCCTTCGCGCGGGCCGCGGCGGCAAGTACTAATCCGACGGACAAGAAAGCCGTGATGGACGTGCTTGAGGGTCTTTATAAAGATCGGAACGGAAAAACGGATGGGTTACCGGAACTGGTGGCGAGTGTCTTGTCCAAGCCGGTGCCGGACGTGCCAACTCCGCTAACTTCATTGCCGACCCCGACAGCGCCAGTTAATCCGGGTTCTACGTCGAGCACTAACGCGGGCACGTCAGCCAATACGGCAACTAAGACTGGCAATACCGGAGCGGGAAATGGAGCCGGCAGCACCGGTGCTCAGGGGACTACGACGGGTACTACCGCCAAGCCGGCGGCCACTCCGACGCCGGTCAAGAAGCCGCGTTCTAATTATCGGCGCGGATGATTTGTCCGGCACGAACGCTTTCGGATTACGCTTTAGTTATTAACGCCGAATGCAACGTCACTTCGACGCTGCGTTCGGCGTTTTGCTAGAATGGGCCTTTGTGAAAACCTCAGAACTTCAAAACTCCGACCAGCTCGAGCAGGTCCTGGGCTATCAATTTCGTGACCCTTCGCTGCTGACTCAGGCAATGACGCACCGTTCCTGGGCACACGAGCAAACGGCCTCACGTTCGCAACATGATGCTCGGCAACTGCACAACGAAACCCTCGAATTCCTCGGTGACTCGATACTCGGTTTGATTGTTGCTGACTATCTGTTGAGAGCGAATCCGCACGCGAGTGAAGGCGAACTTTCGCGAATGAAGCATCGCCTGGTGAGCGCGCCCACGCTGGCCGACGCTTCGACCCATCTGGGCCTGGGCGAGTTCGTGCTGCTGGGCCGCGGGGAAGAGAAAAGCGGTGGCCGGAGCAAGCACGCGCTGTTGGCTGACATCTTTGAAGCCGTGACGGGGGCGATTTTTCTGGATGGCGGATTAGAGGCAGCTACCGGTTTTGTGAAAGCGGCGCTCAGCGAAGAACTGCGCAACGCCGATCCAGTCGCCGCCGCCGCCGCGGATCCAAAGACGATGTTGCAGGAGAAGCTTCAGGCAACTCGGCAACCGACGCCGCAGTACACGGTGATCGAAACGCTGGGACCGCCGCACCGGCGCATGTTTCATGTCGAGCTGAAATGGAACGGCGGCGCGACCCGCGGCGAAGGGCCTACTATTAAGGCGGCGGAAGCCGCCGCCGCCCAGGCAGCCTTGAAAAAAATGGAAAGCGAGTGAATCGGGATCCTCTACTTAATAACAGGTGTTTAGAGTACCGACTTTAGTCGGGCGTTTAACGCGAGAACCACCCAACTAAAGTTGGTACTCTAAACGCCGTGAAACCAGGAAAGTGCAAGCGCTTTCGCTTGACCAGCGTACTAGCCAGCCTCTACGATGTCCGCAATGAGTGAATCAGTGGTCACAAAGGAAAAAAGGGATAAAGAAGAAAAGGCGAGTGTCTTTCGATCTCGTTCGGAAAGCCCGAATGGCCGCAAGCGCGACGCTGAACTCGAAGTCGAGACTGAGCCAGAGGGTCCGCCGAAATCAGTCATTCGCGAGTACTTCGAATCAGCGGTAGTCACCGTGATTATGGCTTTGTTCGGCATGACCTTCATCGTCCAGGCCGTCAAAGTGCCGACCGGCTCGATGCAAAACACGATCACCGTGGGTGATCACCTGCTGGTCAATAAATTCATTTTTGCGCCCGGACCCCGTCTACCTTTTTTGCCGCAACGCGAGATCCGGCGCGGGGACATTGTGGTGTTCAAGTATCCCGGCAATCCTAACGATCCGGAACGCGACCGGCAGGAAGACAATATTCCTTACAAGATCAATTACGTAAAGCGAGTGATCGGTTTGCCGGGCGATACGGTCGAAGTCAGAGGACTGCAGGTGTTAATTAACGGCCAGGTTCTGCCGGAACACATGATTGTCGCAGAGAACGTCAACGACAAGGCCCCATTGAAAATCATTGAGGACACGCCGCGACAGGGGAACGAGCCTTACGATGTCTATTATTTTTCACGGACTGTCGCCGCGGCCCGGCAGGGTCAGGACCTCACGTCCAGCGGCGACTTTCATTACGCCGTCAACGGCAAGCCTACAAAAGTTCCTGACAATTCTTACTTCGTCATGGGTGACGATCGAGATAACAGCCTCGACAGTCGCGCCTGGGGGTTTGTGCCGCGCGATCTGATTATTGGCCGCGCGATGTTCGTCTATTGGTCATACGACGAAACTCAGCCCTTCGGCGGCCCCATCGATTTCTTCTCGAACACGCGCTGGTCTCGCACCGGCACTATGGTGAGATAGCGTGTAAATGCCACGCCCGCTCCGACGCCTGCTATCAGGAAAGTTTCTCGTCCGCGTTTGGACCCGCGCCAACGAAGATGAAATTTTCGGCCGCTGTGCCCAGCTCTCCTATTACTTTCTTCTGTCCCTGTTTCCGCTGCTTTTCTTTCTGACCACGCTGTTCGGCTATTTCGCCAGCGCCCCCGATCTGCAGCGCAAGCTGATGACTTATCTCAGCTCGGTGGTTCCGGCCTCGGCGGTGCAACTGGTGACGGTGACGTTCGAAGAAGTGATTGCGGCGCGCGGCGGCGGCAAACTCTCGTTGGGATTGCTGGCCGCTTTATGGGCGGCCTCGAGCGGTATCAACGCGGTGGGCGAGGCGCTCAACGTTGCTTATGATGTGTCAGAAACCCGGTCCTGGTGGAAGGTACGTCTCATTTCGGTCGGTCTGACTGTAGCTTTGGCGGTCCTCATCGTCTCGGCGCTACTCATCGTTCTCTACGGCGGCAGGCTCGGTCAATTTCTCTTCAACTCGATCGATGAAGGGGATCCATTCGCGATTGCGTGGAAAATCCTGCAATGGCCGATCGCTCTGGCGTTCGTCTTTCTCGCTTTTGGACTGCTCTATCAATTCGCGCCCAACCTGTCGGCGCGGCGGCGCGGCGGCCGCCTCACGGGGTCCGATTTCCGGCGCCGTTGGTTGTCGCCGGGAGTGTTTGTCGCCGTCTTTTTGTGGCTGTTGGTTTCGTTGGGTTTTCGGCTCTACCTGCATTTCTTCAATTCCTATAGCGCGACTTACGGCTCGCTGGGTGCGCTCATAATCCTGATGCTCTGGTTTTATCTCACCGGCGCGGCCATTCTTTTAGGCGCTGAAGTTAATTGTGAGCTGGAGAGCGGCCCGAAACCTTCCAGGTAAATTCGCATGCTTCCAGCCTGGGTCCCTTACGCCGACACATTAAAGTCAAAGCTGCGGCCGTTCGTTGCAAAACGGTCACAGGCCCATTGCTTTCGGTGACAAGTCGTAATGCCGGTTGTCGCCCACCGTTCTTGAAAAGGTTCGAGAACGATGCAGTCCTCTCGTTCTCTTTTGATTCAAGAGCATCAGAACTTCGCATATACCTGCAGTTGTCTCGGTTGGCATGAGCTTTGCTCCCTTACTCAGCACACGCATTTTGAGTGTTCTAAGAAAGGACGGTGCAAAGCATGTTGTGGACAATTTTGGTGGTGCTGTTGATTCTGTGGTTGCTTGGTCTGATAGGCGGGGTCGGTGGCAGCTTAATACATCTGCTGCTGGTGATCGCCGCGATCGTTTTGATCCTGCAACTGGTTACCGGCCGCCGAGCCGCAATCTAGTAACTGCAGCTCGGCTTTACCTGTTTGATGGAGCGCGTTAAAGATCCGCGTTAAAGATCAAGGAGGGGAGTAATGCGATACGAAGAAGAAATCGAAGGCAAAGGCAAACAGGTCAAAGGGACGGTCAAAGAAAAACTTGGTAAGTTGACCGGCCACGAAGATCTGCAGGAGCAGGGAAATCAGGAACGCGCTGAGGGCAAGATCCAGGAAAATCTGGGGAAAGCCCGCAGAAAAATCGGCGAGGCCGTTGAAGACCTCGGAGATAGAATCGCCGGCTGACGGTGAAAGCCGGCGATTCTTTTCTCGTTGCTCATGGAAGGAAGATAAGAGAATGAGGAAAGCTCTGATATTGCTGGCTGGGATCACGGCCATGTTACTAGGCCTGGCAGCCTGCGAACCGACGGGTCCGGGTCCGAACGCGAATGTAAACGTTAACGCGAATACGCGCGTGGCTGAGGCCACGCCTACCGCGACGCCTAAATACACTGAAGAGCAAGCGCGCGAAGCACGCGCACGGGCGAAAGAAAACAAGGAAACCGTCGGCGACACGCTTGACGATGCCTGGATTCACACAAAGATTGTGGCCAAGCTAATCGCGAATTCGAGAACGCCGGAACGAAAGATAAATGTCGACGTGGTAAATAACGCCGTGACGCTGCGCGGCACCGTGGATACGCCGGAAGGCAAGACTGAGGCCGAACGAATTGCCAAAGACACTGAAGGCGTAACGAAAGTTACTAACCAACTCAAGGTGGTAGCGGCCAAGCCGCCGGCCAAAACAAAGTAGAAGTTCAGCCTGATTTTTTCGAGCAAGTGAGATGAGAGCGGCCTCGCCAGTGGCCGCTCTTTCATTTTTAGCGACCAATGACTAAGAAGAGTTCAGACCTTCACGGCTAAGTAGCATTGGGTGACCATGGCACCTTTATTGCTGCTCACTCAAACAGAAGCTGGACAAATTGTTCGGTAAGTATGCAGGCGCACGTGCGCTGAGAATAGTGCTGTAGTGAATCATTTCAATTATCTCAGGTTTGAAAGACTAACCTCGGTCAAAGTTAACTTTAGGAGGATCTGAATCATGGAAGGACCTTTACGGGGATGCCTGGCGGGAGTGGCCGCCTGGAAGTGGGGCGGCGGCTGTCTCTCGATGATAGTCATTTTTATCATCGTCTACTTTCTGCTGGGTTATGTGAAATGCTAAACCGTAAGGGAAGGCCTGTTCCCCGGGAATTGCTCCGGCGGCGGTCCCGACCGAGTGTGACCAGTCTTTAGCCGCCAGGTGTTTTTTGAGAATTTAGTTCACACGGCGCGGGTTTTTCGTGTAGGCTTATAACCCGCGCATGACCGACAAGATTCGCAAGGTCCTCTCGTTTCCCTCGCCGGTTCCCGCCAAGGCGGATTATCAACGCGTCAAATCCAGTTACTCAGTTCGCGAAATCAAACAACTGTTTGGTTTGGGAGAACGCACCGTGCGCCGCTGGACGGAAGCGGGCATTATCCAGGGCACGCCCGGAGCTGAGGGAGAAGGCTTCACTTACGATTTTCAGGCGCTCACGCTATTCCGTCGCGTGCGCGAAATGCGCGCCCAGGGTCTCACGATCAAGCAGGTCGAGGCTGAGCTGCAGGGACAGTTAAGCCTGTTTCGCCCGGTCGGCGGCCAGGTCTCCCGGCTGCTGACGCCGTTCGAAGAAGCGCTGCTACGGCATGAGCAGGGCGACATGAAGGCGGCTGATTATTACAGCGAAGCGATTAGTGAAGGTGATAACGTCGCCGAAGCTTACTGCAACCTGGGGATCATCGAGCTGGATCGCGGCGATTCAATCGGCGCTCTCGACAACTTTACTCAGTCGTTGAAACACGATCCTCGCCACGTCGAGGCTCATTACAATCTGGCAAATCTTTACTATGACGCCGGAGATTTTCCCCTCGCCCGTCTGCACTACGAAGCCGCTGCGCAAATCGAACCCAACTTCTCGCTGGTTTACTACAACCTGGCGCTGGTTTATCACCGGATGGCCGATGTCTCCGCCGCCATGCAGGCCCTGCAAAAATATAAGGAGCTTGAGCCCGGCGATGAGGAAATCGAGTTGGTCGATCAGCTTTTGAAAGCGATGAGCGCCGGCCGCCCCGCGAACTGAGAAAGTGATCTTAGGACTTTGATCTTTGGACTTTGGACTTTGGTCTTCGATGTCGGGGCTGGTCTACAGCTTGGTTAGGAGTAATCAAGCCCCGGAACTCAAAGATCAAAGACCAAAGATCAAAGTCCAAAGACCTAGGTCCTAAAGTTGAGTTTGCTCTTCCGAAATCTGTCTTTATAATTGCTTTTCGTGGCGGGGTAGCTCAGATGGTTAGAGCGTGGGATTCATAATCACCAACCCGTCAAAAACGTAAGTTTTTGACTTTTCAAAAGTTGCAGCCACCAAGAATTCCTTAGCATTTTGCAATCGTTGACATTCCTTACCATCGCCTACCCGTCGAGTGCTGGAAATTCTGTCCACAAATTGGCCACAGATTTCTAGAGCCAGCAGTAGGCACCTCAGCTTCTTACGGCCAGAGGATTTTAAGTCGGTCTATCGTCATCTTACCTGATCTCCTGAAACGAGATAAACCAATACTTACGGGCTTTCAGCCGTCAAAGTCAATCACGTCTGGGTAGGTCCCACCGACAAATTATCGTCATCCTGAGCGCTGATCAGTGGTCTCACAGTCCAGAAATTTCAGCCAACGGAGAAAAACTCCGTTGCCTAGTTTATTTCGATGACTCGGCCGATCCTAACTGTTCCCTGCCACGCCCAACACAAAACCGCGGTATGTATAATCGCAGGAGACTTCAGGACGGCGGGTTCTGTAACGTTTCGTACCTCCCTGTCATTTTCAATTGACTCCGTCTATTTGGGGTTGGCAATTCTCGAGTTACTTTGGGCAACACGAGAATCAATTGGTGTGAACTCTGCCCAGAGTCAAAAACGAGCGAAGGTGAGGCATGCCTAACGAAGCCACAGAGCAGAGCGCGGATCAGGAGTGTGTTCCGGCGGTGCCCCCAGGTGCGTCCGCGCAAGAAAGCCCAGCCGAGACAGATGAGCCAGGGCAAACGGTTGGCTCGATCGAGAACGCTCCGGCCGGAACGGCGAATACTGATCGAGCCCCGCGCTCGCAACCGCAGACTGGCGCGCGAGATCAAGGCCGGGAACGCCTCCAAGTCCTGAATGAGAATACGCAGGCCGGGATCCTGTCGGTCGTCACCGGCGATGGCAGCAGTGCGGTAAACGTATCCTTCCATCCGGAGTCGGCTGCTCAGCCGAAGCTCGATACTTTCATCACGATTGACAAACTCCAAAGGTGCGGACGTTCCTACAAGAGTCTTGAAAGCTCGACGATCGCTGCGTATTCGGGATTGTTGTTGCAGGAGCGAATTCTCTTGCTCAGCTGTTATGACGAAGACATTGCTCTCAATGCCGCCACAGCGCTTGCCTATCAGATACAGGCTGTCAAACGAGAATTGATGACCGTGGATCAGGAGGGTCAGGTCAACCACAACTTTCGCGAACTCATTGATTGGTTGGCCGGGCGGAACGATAAGGATGATCTCCTGGCAGTCGGACCTGCCAACGTCTGCCTGTGGATAGCGACGAATAACACTGAGAGCGATGCTCCAAGTGCGATCATCCGGTCGCTCTTAACGCAACCGGGGCAAATAAGGTTATACAAGACCCGTCTAGACACACAGGGTTTGTGCCTGATCTGCGTACTCCCGCCACCTCGGATTCAAGAATACATATCCACCCAGCGTAATGCGCCCCTGCCGGAATGGAAGATTGATTTCCTCTCTCCTCTACTCGAAGACCACGGTCATGAATCGCTAGCCGAAAAGATTACTCAACAAAGAAGCGAAGGCAAGTGGAAGAAGGACGACGGAGAGTTTTACAAAGAGATTCTCGAATGCTTGACAGCCAAAAACCTGACGACGGTTATTGAGACCGGGCGGCAGGCAAGTCCGGTTGATGCTTCGATGGCTTCGCAGTTATTTGACCGCGCGGATCCGTTAATGGATGCGGTCCTTTACTGCGCTACTTATTTTCCCAATCTTTCGCCACAGGATTTCTCTTATCTCGTCGAGTTGTATCTCGGCGATACCACCGAAGAGGTTGTGAAGCCGGCTGAGCGGACGGCGACCCAAGTCGGCGATCAACCGGTCAGCGTGGTTGAAGCCGTGCCCTTAGCTCGCCGGTGGCGGCGGGAAACGGATGCCATATTGCGCCGCTGTAAGCTGGCATCAGTCAGGAGCAAGAACGACAAGCGCGTGGTTGATTTCCAGGTCGACGGTTTGCGATCCCGCCTGAGCCAACACATTCGTGACGAACACTACTTTTTCTATGAATCCAGCTTTAACTTGCTCCGGCGGCGCGGCTTGCTCTTCAGCCCGAAGAAAGAGCTGGCTGAGGGTGCCAGACAACTATTGGTCGAAGTGGCTTTGCAATATGACGCTGAAGAAGCCGCGGCCTGGATTTATGAAGTCATCGACGAGTTTGAGCAACTGGCTGAGGCCGCCGGCCTGGTTCAGGAACACTCGGACCTTTTTCAGCTTCTGCCGGATAGCAGTATCAAAGCCGCGCGGAACTATGTGGGCCGCGGTTTGAGTTTGGTGCTGAACAGACTTAACCGAGAGCCAAAACTGCATGGCGTCGTACGCGTCTTCTGGCAAAGGCTGCTCCGATTCCAGCAGCAGTGGTTCCTCGATCTGCTCCGTCGGATGGGCTCAGTCACGCCGCCCGAGACTTTAAGCTGGCTGAAACAATTACTGGATCAAGGGACCAGGGAAATTCGCAGGCAGGCGTGCGATTACCTTGTAGGCTATTTGCTGCACCAGGACGCTTTGGTGTACGCGACTCTCAACGAGATCATGCTCTGGCCGGCAAACTCTAGAGCCGGCGAGGCGGCTCAGGAAGTCCTGATTATCTATTGCGTCGCCAGCAATGGCCAGTTACCGCAGAGAGAATACGGCGTATGGCCCAGCTCGCATCCGTTATTTGGATTTCAGGATAGGATTGAAGCCGAGAAGTGTTTGGATCAGTTGATTGATTGGCTCTTTTGCGCGGCTCGCGAAGCCGATCCGGACAGTGCGCCGCGCAACATTGCTGACATCGTTGCCGGTTGGTACTTCGTACTCACGCCTTCAGATCAGCACGAACCGAATATTGTAGATGAAACCAGCGATATGCTCACCACTCAATCTGTCCGCAGTTTGCTGTTGACTACCGCGGTCCGGCATTGCTCACGCCCGCTAAAGAACAGCCTGTTGGAGCGTTGGTCAGAAATGAAGAGCGACATACTTGAGGAAGTGATTCGGCTTGAAGCCTTCGCAAGTCACTTCAAAAGTGCCTCCCTGAGTTCCGAATTGATGAGCAATGTGGCGATAGTGCGGCGGAAACTTAAGGATACGCGCGCCCGATTGAGTGAACTGCGCCAGGACTTCGTTCGCGCCGAAGAGATTGCCTCGACTGGAGGATCAACCAATGAACAATACGGCTAACCTCGATCCAATCATTCGAAAAGTAGACGGGCACGCAACTGCCCAGTTAGGCGAGGAGGCCCTAATTACAATCGATTCCGACAGCGGAGCCGCCATTCAAAAGACCTTTCTAGTACGCGTGGGCGGCAACTATCAGGATTACCTTGTTGCGAACAACAAGAACCCAACACGCAAGGCCGCCAGCAAATCTTCATACTTCGTGCGTGATGCGCAGACCGAACGCACTCTGGCTATCGACATTGCTTTCGAGGCCAGTTGTCCCGAAGGCCAAGAGGCCAAAGTGGCTGGGGCGCTACATGGAATGCAGGCTCCCGGCACCGTTCTCGCGGGTCTGCTGCAACGATGGTTGCACGAGTTCATTCCTTCCGGCGATGAAGGGAAGTTCATCAATAGTTATGACCGGGCGCGACAACAACTGGAAGGACATATTGCGGCTCGTGCTCAAAGCCAAACCGGTCTCGAACTAAGACCGATCGTCTCGCTTACTCGTCAATCTTCCGTTGCGCGCGAAATTGTGGTCGGGCCGATTGAAATCGGGATTCGCCTGCATCTTTACCCCAAAGAGCAAAAAATGACGGTCGAAGCCGGCCTTGAGCTGGATACCGACAACTATGTGAAGGCGTTCGTCTTTCGCGAAGGACAGGAATCCGCAGAGGAGTTATTCAAGCGCAAATTGAAGGAATACTTTTTTCAAAATATTTCCTTCGACCAATTCACCCGCGACCTGCAGTATCCGCGTTTTAGCCAACCAATACTCGCCTCGCTCAGTACGGCATTGAAGGAGGTTGGCCGCCGGGTTCGCTTCATAAATATGTCGACAACGGATGGCGGCAACGTTCCGCCGCCGCGCGAGTTAGTTCCCGTAACATACAACTATCAATATTCTATTCACGGTCGAACCCAACCGGTCGTCGTCCAGAATACTGTCCAACTATATTGTGAAGATTCCGTGGCTTTTCTGGCCAGCGGCGTGAGCAATCTGGAAACTTGGGTTAGGGACAGTCTGGACGTGGTCCTCAGGCGCCATCTGATCGGCAAGTCCTATGTCGATCTGCTTTTGCGATTTGCTCCGGTGGTCCAAGAGATCAAACGTGAGATGGGCGTCCGGGCCGCGTCGATTGGCTACCGAGTGGACCATCTGGTCTCGATTCCCAGTCTAACTGAAATCGATCTGACAAAGCCTTTTTTGATCGAAGCCGAAGATACTTTCGAAACCAAGCTCGATGGTTTTGAGGTTCAGCTCAAATTCACTATTAAGCTCCGCATCCCGAAGCTTGAGTCAGTTGAGAAATACATAAATCCGGGCACCAGCGTTAAAGAGGCCATCAAAGAAATGGTTTTGAACGAGGCTCGGCTATGTCTGCGCGAAGTCCACCCCGAGCGATTCTATCTGTATTTCAATCATCCCAACGAAGCAGCAAGCGCCGACGCCGGTGATGACCGACTGGCTGTCAAGGAGCTGCTAGCGAAGAAAATTGGCGACGGTTTGCGGAGAGAATTCAAACCCGAGATTCTTGATTTTACACAGCGCGTCGGACGAAGTGACTTGACCGAACGCTATCACAATCTCTGCAATGTGGTTCGGCCGTTTCGAGTGAGCATTGAGTCCCCTGATCCCCAGGCCACGGAGAGTCTTGCCCTTACGGGCAATTTTGTACTGCGCGGGGTACATCCCGACTCCGCGGGCTGGAACCGTTTCAGTGTATTGCGGCTCGAGTTAGATGGTCTGCAAGACCAACTGGAGACTCACTTAAGAGCCGAGCTGAAGACTTTTTATCAATCCGGCTTCATGTTTCAAAACCGAATGGGACGCCAGCAGGTATTTAGCGTCGTCAAGAACTATGCCGGCATGTTCATGCGCGAAGAGTTCGGTTTGATAATTCATCTGACGAACCTTGATCGCAATATCACTCTCGCCGAAGAGAATCAGCGCCGGCTACTGATCGATCTGGAAAACAACAAACTCGCTGCCCTGGTCGATCAAAGCGAGCATCTGGTAGATCGGCTAAAAGAATTAAGAAGACAGCGCGTGCAGCTATTGTCCGTGTCTCCAAATGACAAAGAAACATTGCGTGAGCTAGACGAAAGCATCGAGGTGCTGGATGCGGAGCTGAAGACGATTAGCACCGCGCGCTTCGGCCAACATCGCCTGGCGGCGGCTTTGGATGCTCAAGTTCCCGACGAACTTCCTCCGGCGAACCACGAAGAGCAAGTGACATCTCCATCCGAGCTGGAGTCAGCGTCGAAAGGTCAATTGACTGGATAGAAATCTTTGCGGCTGTGAACCGCGACACGAAATTTTAACGTAAGACTCAGAAGCATTAACTGGAGTAGAAATCATGACAAGCAAAATAAAGATCCTTTTCCTTGCCGCGAACCCAATCGATACGGGGGCACTTCAGTTACAGAAAGAAGCCCGAGAACTGCAAGAGCGTATTCGCCAAGGGCCCCATCGCGATGACTTCGAGGTCATCCATTATTTGGCGGCGCGACCCGAAGATCTACTGCGAGGCTTACAGGACATACAGCCTCACATTCTTCACTTCAGCGGCCACGGTACCTACAACAAGGAAATCGTACTCCAGGGAGACGATGGAACCAGCCGTCCCGTTGCGCCTCAAGATCTGGCTGATCTGGTCGGCCTGTTCAAAAACAACCTTAAGCTTGCTTTGCTGAGTTCCTGTTTTGCGCGGCGGCAAGCCGAGGCTTTGCACGGAGTGCTGGACTTTACCATCGGCATGGACAAGCCCATCTCAGATGAAGGAGCAGTGAGTTATTCCGCCGCTTTTTATCAGGTGCTCGCCTCCGGCGGCTCAATCAACCAGGCATTTCACGCCGCCCGACTAGTTACAAGCATGGAGGGCCGACCAGTCTTTGAAAAGTCTGATTTGTTGGTTCGTCCGGGAGCAAATGCGGACCAACCGTTCATAGAAGTGCTTCCAAGCGTGCAGCTACATCAGCCCGACGCACTCGAAGACAGCGGCAGCTCCCACAACACGCTGACAGGCGTAAGGAGCGAAATCGTTTCAATACAGAGCGGCGCTCAGAGTACGGCGATCAATACCGTCAAGAAATGAAAGCAACGCGAAACGATTCGTAGTGGCACGATGCGATATCGGTCAACTATCTTGAAGCCTCAACGAGATGGCGAATTTCTTGCCGAGCATCGCCGTGATCCGGTAACGGGCAGAGTATTTACAACTGGAGACAGAGTAATGCTTTGCGGCACTTGTCTCTTGCCGTTCCTTGAAGAAAGCTGGCTCGGGATGGGCGGCGCGCACTGCGGACAAAGTTCGAGTGTAGGGATTGAAGGCCGGCACCGTTCTGCCGAAGCGGAGAACGAGACGGAGATCGATTCGGATAACGACACGAATTGCGAAAGTGGTGGGGCATCTGACGCAAGAACAAATAATGATCTGCTGACCATCCCGATCAACTTGTGGCAGATCCCCATCAGGTTGAGCTAGTAACAAAGTAATTCTGCGACGATTGCGAGATAAGAATGAGTATCGTAACCAGGGCGCTCTTGTACTTGTCGAAGACTGATCGGCAACTCGTATTGTTGTGCTCTGACCTCGCCTACAAAACGCAGGTTGGTTACGGAGTCTTCGTGCTAATAGTTGGCATCTTTGCGTTCGTGTCTGCCTCATATGCTTTGCGCACCGCGCTCGGCAACAGCGGGTTCGTCTATTTAATCGCGATGGTCTATGGCGCGCTCATAATGTTCATTGACCGGGAAATAGTCTCGGCGACCAGCAAGAATAGGCGCATGGTCGCTACCCGGCTGGTGCTGGCTGTCTTCATTGGGCTGGTGATTTCTGTTCCAATCGAGCTGCGGATCTTTGAGCCCCAATTGCGGCAGCAATTAAAGATCACACAGAACCAGAACAACTCGCCGTATCTCACCAAGAAGGAGCAAGGAGAAACACAGTACCGCGATCGAATTCTGGGACTCGAGCAACACCTTCACAACCTGGAAACAGAAGAGAGCGAGCTCCAAAACCGCCTGACTAACGAAGTTCTACAACCAGACCGCCAAATTACAGGGGTAACGGCGGGTACGGGACGACCCGGTGAAGGCCCGGTATTTCGGCGGCTGAAAGCTCAGATCGAGGAAAAGGAGGGCGAAGTGTCGCGCGCTCGTGACGACCTCAACAAGCTAAAAGCGGATCAGTCTGCCGAATTGTCGCGCATCGACCGTGAATATCACGCGCAGGAAATTCCCCTGCCCGACGATTTGCTTTCTCGCTATGTTGCTCTGGGCGCAGTCAAACATGATCCCGAGCGTGGCTGGGACGCGTGGTCAATGGCCTGGGGATTAAGGCTGTTGCTAATCATGCTTGAACTTACCCCCGCCCTGATCAAAGTACTACAGCAAGACAGCGAATACGATGCTCTGCTACAGGCGAATCGTCGTCGAAGCATTACAAGGATCTACGCCATTGCCAATGACCATATGGAACAGCTAACCCAAAACGGCGGCCAAAACCCGACGCCCACTCTGGTTGGGCAATTGAAAGCTGATCCGCTTACATCCTGACCGCTGCCTGCCTGACTCCGGAGTCATTCGTGACCCAAGCGACGCGCCGCGTAACGTTTCAAGCGAAAAAGCATTGTCCGTGAAGTCTACTGGCTTTGTGCCAAAGCCAAAATAGATGCCGGTACCAAATGAGCAACAAGAGAGATTGAATGTTGCCTGGCTAGCTCAAGACGTTTGACCAGAACACGGCCGGTGAAGTTCGACCAGTAGTGCCGGCCCTCTAAACATCACAACAACCAAAGCTTCAAAAGGAGAGTTCCAAGCCATGTCCAGCGAAAACGATCAAAAGATGTCACCTAACGAACCCGATGAAAAGGTCGAGGAGGAGGCCACAAGGATCGGCACTGATACCGAAATACGAAGCGCCGACAAAAAGAAACACGAAGCAAGCACCCCGAAGAACGACAGATTACGCGACGCGAGTCAATAGCTAGGGCTCTTTAGCTCACATTCATAAACTCGTCCTCACCCCACGCTGGGTAGCCCGGTTTGCGGCTACCCTTCCGTGCGGTGCACCTCTCATCCACGCTGATCGAGGAGCGAAGCGCCGAAATGTGCCAATTAATGTTGGTTGGGATTTCCGAATTGCTGAGGTATTGTGGTGGCCGTTATGGCCCCTCGCTCTACACATCGGATTGGAACAAGTTTTCGCCTCGCTAAACTTCCTGCACGGTTCTACCTTCAGTTCATCCTCGTTTGCCTGTCCTCAATCGACGTTTGGGCTTCAGCTCCTGACATAATTGACCGGATCGATCCAACAACCGGATCGCTTATCACGCGTGAAATTGCCGGGAATGCAGTCCAATCTTTTGAGATTGAGCTTCGGGCCGGCCTCTTTCTGGAGCTGACAATTCAAAAAGGCGATCTGGCTCTGTCTTTCAGGGTCATCGGACCGCAAAACCAGATCGTCGCCGAGGAGACTAGCGATCGGTATGAGCTCTTGATGACGTCACTTCTGACGCAGGGCAACGGCATATTCCAGCTGGAAGTTCGTTCCCTTGAGCAGGATTCGAGCGCCCGCAGCTATCGCTTAACGCTGCGTGAAATACGATCCGCAAAGCCTGCTGATCCTGAGCGTGACGCCGCGGCGAGAGCATTTGGGCAAGGCAATGCACTGCGCACCGTCTGGAATGAGGCTTCCCTTCAAAAGGCTTTAGCGAAGTACGAAGAAGCGCGCGGGCTGTGGCAAACAGTTTCCGATTTCGCTAGTGCTGCCGACGCTTCGAAAGCGGTGGCGGACGTTTATTTCACGCTGGGCGATTACCGCAGGGCTTTGAGTAATTGCGAACTGGCAGCAGTCCAAAGTCGACGCGCGAGAGACAAGTCCCGCGAATTTGAAGCACTAGGTCAGCAGGGACTTCTGCGTTCATACCTTGGTGACAACGATACCGCCGAACGCGATCTGAAACGGGTTATTGATTATTATAGGCAGACAAGCACTAAGGCGCCTGATGCAGATATCAAGTGGCAATCTGCGAATTCACTCCAGCACCTCGGCGAAGTATATTACTCGAAGGGCGACCTTAGCCGGGCCCTACATGCTTTTCAAGACTCGTTGAATCTGTTCATTGAGCTGGCGGATCGCGCCGGTGAAGCGCAAGCGCGTTTATTTATCGGCTATACGAACGCGACGTTGGGCGACCAGGACCTTAGCCTGGCAGAATTTGGCAAAGCCGAAGCTCTATTTCGGGCCGTTCGAAATCGCAGAGGGCAGGCCCTTTGTGTGACGGCGATCGGCTCCATCCACTCGCGTCGCGGACAAATGCAAACTGCGATTGACTTGCACAGCGAAGCAAGACAGATCTTCCGCGAAATCGGCGACAGTCAAAGCGAAGCTATAACCTTCAATAGCATCGGCCAGGCGTATCAACGTATGAACGAAATGGACGTAGCGATCGATAACTATGAGGAGGCGCTGAAACGGTTTCAGAGAAACGGAGCGGTAGATTTTGCCACGTCGACTATTTATCAGATTGCGCGACTCTATAAGTTAATGGGAAACAATGACCGCGCGCTTACATATTACCGGCAGTGTATCAGCCTCAGTTCACGCGCAAAGAAACGGCGGATTGAGGCATATGCGCTGAACGACATCGCTTCACTATATGCGAGCGAAGGCAGGCGAACGGACGCCCTGAAGCAATACCAAAAAGTCTTGCGCTTCTATCGTGGCATTGGGGATCGGCGCGGAGAGGCTCTCACTCTAAATGGCATGGGTGACTTGTTCTCCTCAATCAACAATTATAGCAAAGCGTTGGGGTTCTACAAGCGAGCGATCGAACCCATGCAAAAGGCGGACGAAGAGGTCCAGATAGAAACGCTTCACAACGTTGCCTACGCCGCGCGTCAGACGGGTGATCTGAACTCTGCTCTGTCTTATGTGGAACAGGCAATCAAGAAAATAGACGAGATCAGAACCAACCTCGCGGTGCCAGATCTGCGCACTTCATATACCGCGGCGATGCACGACAATTACAGTCTGTACATTGAAATCCTGATGCAGCAGGACCAGCGATCGCCGGGCCGCGGATTCGCCGCCCGCGCGTTGTTGACGAGTGAAATCGCGCGCGCGCGGTCCTTGTTGGAAGTGCTGGTTGAGTCCAAAGCAGACGTGCAGCAGGGTATGGATCCCGTACTTACTGATCGGGCGCGCGCCGTGCAACGCGGGCTAAGGGAAAAGAAGCTATATCAATCAGCCCTTAGCGCGAACGCTTCCAGCTCGACGGAAATCGAAAGCGTTGCTCGCGAAATACGCGAACTTAAGACCGAGTATCAGGCCGTTGAAGCTCAATTGCGAGAAACAAATCCTCGCTACGCCGCTCTGGTACAGCCTCGGAAACTGGACTTGGAAGAACTGCAAGCCGAACTCATGCGCGACGATTCGATGCTACTTGAATACTCTCTAGGAGAGGAAAAAAGTTATCTTTGGGCGGTGACCTTCAATTCGCTTACAGCTTACGAATTACCGCCCAGAAAGCAGATTGAAGACGCCGCGACCGAAACCTACACTGCGCTAACCGCGCGTCAGGTCACTAGCGATCGCGTAGACCCTGGCTATGGCGAGCGTGTAAATGCGGCGGATCAGCAGTATCCGATTAAAGCCTGGGCCTTGAGCAAGGTCTTGCTCGGGCCGGTAGCGAAGCAACTGGCTAGCCATCGGCTGCTAATTGTGGCGGAAGGAGTCCTCCAATATATTCCGTTCGATGCGCTGCCGGATCCTTCCCTGGAACCACAACCGACGCGGGCCTCGAGTGCGGATCAGCCGTTGTTGGTTCGACATGAAGTTGTGATGCTGCCCTCCTTATCAATACTCTCTATGATCCGTCGTGAGAAATACGAGTGGTCTCCCACCAACGTGGTTGCGGTCTTGGCTGATCCAGTGTTCAGTAAGAATGACAGTAGGCTGCACGTGGTGAGCAGGGATGCAGTGAATGCCGCTTCGTCTGAGTCAGGATTGCCACAGCCTCGCGCATTAAGACGCTATCTCGACCTCGCGGGCGGAGCCGACCTCCGACGACTCTCGCACACCTCGGATGAAGCCGATGCCATAGTAGCGGCGGCTCCGCGCGGAACATCGATTCTAGCGAAGGGTTTTGAAGCAAACCGCGAAACTGCGATGAACTCACAATTCGGAAAATACCAAATTTTGCATTTCGCTACACACGGACTGCTCGATAGCCAGCACCCAGAGTTATCGAGCATCGTCCTTTCCCGCGTGGACAAAAATGGTCAGCCGCAGGACGGATTGATGCAGTTGCAGGATATCTATAACTTGAAAGTATCGAGCAATCTGGTCGTACTGAGCGCCTGCAACACGGCTCTCGGTAAGAACGTTCAAGGAGAAGGGCTGATTAGTTTGACGCGTGGTTTCATGTATGCAGGATCCCAGAGTGTCGTTGCTAGCCTTTGGAGCGTCGACGACAAGGCCACGACCGAACTGATGTCGCACTTCTACGAAGCACTGTTGAAACAGGGCCTTCCTCCAGGCGCGGCGCTCCGTGCGGCAAAGCTAGCATTGCGCGAGGAAAAGCGCTGGCGACCGCCGTATTTTTGGGCGGCTTTCGTGTTACAAGGTGAATACCGTGAGCCAATAAAGATTGAACCCCGATCGCGCTACGGCTTTGTCTACTTGCTAACACCCATTCTGATCGCCACCGCTCTGGGGTTTTATTTGGTCGTCATACGGAGACTACGACCGCGACGTTAGAGGGACGCGAATATAATCATTCGCATTTGGCTTGACGACGCGCCGTAAATTGGGGGCGTTTCTTTCACTTAAACCAAGTGCCGAAACAACGGGATCTTACAAAGCCGAATTTCGATGAGTTGCTTCTCTGGCTGGACCCAGATCGTGATCAGGCCGCTCTCAAGTACGCGGAGCTTTACCGTAGCCTGATAAAGATATTCACCTGGCGGGGATGCAGCAATGCTGAAGACTTGGCGGATGAGACGGTTGATCGTGTTGCAGAGAAAGTAAAGGATCTTAGAATCAAATACGTTGGTAATCCGGCGATATATTTTCACAGCGTCGCCAATAGGATAGTTAAGGAGGAGCAAAGACGGGCAAAGCTCCACGTGGCATGGGAGGACGAGGATGAAATTGCAATTCCTGCCCCCAACGCTGCACCTGACTACACCGCAGAGGAATACAATTGTTTTGATCGATGCTTGGAGCAGTTGGACCCGGAAGATCGAAGAAAGATGTGCTCTTACTACCTTAAGCAGGGACAAGCCAAGATCGATCATCACCGAGCTATGGCAGAAAGCTTCGGTATCTCGACTGGAACCCTAAGAGTCAGAATGTACAGAATTCGGGAGAAGTTAATGAAGTGCATCGAAGATTGCCTGGCCAAGCCCCCGCAACAATGAAACAAAACGAGTCCACAATCATTATCTGAGGAAGCACGCAGTTCCGCGTTAAGCCAATGACCGCGGCCAATATTGATGAACATGAGATCCGCCGCCTCCTTCTGGGCGAACTGCAGCCCGAAGAAAGAGTGCGCATCGAGCAAGAGTTTTTACTGAATCCCGCATACCGGGAAGAAATTCTGGCAATAGAGAATGATCTGATAGATGACTATTTGGATGGAATGCTCTCTCCGGAGCAGCAAGAGAAGTTCAAACGCCATCTCGCGTCAACTCCTGAGCAGCGGACGAGAATCAGGATATCTCGCTTAGTAAAGGATAACCTGACGAGTGGCCCGCCGTCTCCACTATTTGACAGCGATTCAGCAAATGATGCGGCGCCAGTTTTTGATACCAAATTTCTGCGTTTCGGCAATCCGCTAATCTATCTTCCGATCGCTGCCATTGTGCTCATTGCAGTCCTTTTAGGGGCTTTTGAAGTTGTCAACGTTCGCCGCATTAATAATGAGCGGTCCGCCGCCGAAAGCCGACGATTGGAAATTGAGCGTGAACTCGCCCGGCTTAATCGCGAATGGCGCGCCCATCCTCCCTCTAACAGTCGCGTTTTCTTCACCACTTTGCTGCCTATTGGTACGAGAGGGGCGAGCGCCTCCGAACAGCTTAGTCCGCCCCCTAACACGGAAGTATTCGAACTCAGACTCGTCCTCACGGGCGAGGTGCACCGCACATACAGTGCTGAAATACAGGAACCCGCGTTGGCAGCACGTTTCACGATTACCGATCTGATGATTGAAACCGTTGAGGGACATAAGGCCGTTGTTCTCAGGCTGCCTTACACGTTTTTTAAGGAGGGAGAGTTTCGAGTCCTATTGCGAGGTATGACAAACGACGACAAAATGGAGGACATCGGAGAGTATGTTTTTCATATCAAGAGCTAGGTCGTGATTCATTACCTACCAAAAGAGTGGCCGCTCGGATTGTCATCCATTTTAACAACGTGTCGTTGATATCGTCGCTTCATAGTTAAAGCGGGGAGATTCTCAGGTCGCACTGATATCATTGATTCGACGTTCAAGCGCAGTCAGACCCTCAATGATCGCGTCCCATTCAGGATAAGCACCGAAGATCATCGCCTTCATTTCTTTGTAGTCACTACGAAGATCCTCCATGCGATGATTAGCTGGGGGCAGATGAAACCCACCCGGCGTCGCTGTGTCGTAACTTGCCCAGGCTGAAGCGAAGAATAGGCTCTTATGTTTCACAACGCGCTTAAGCAAATCCAATCGGTTTAGCGCGTCGTTGCCTATATCTGTCCGCGACAACATGAAGAGATCGTAGTAGTGACGCGAGAAACGACTTGGCGAACGCGATTCGGTTGAGCGATGGTACTCAGCATGTAACAGCGTAGCCTTCTCCCAAAAAGTACGGACAGCCTCCAAAGTGTGAATGCGACTCGATCGCGCTATGGTGAAGGCCCCCGGGAAAACTTCAGCCGCATAGGGCACAATCTCTCGCTCAGCCGCCGGCCAATCGTCAGAACGCGCTCCCATCTCTAACCGAATCGCCGGTCTGATGTATTCGTGCACACCTGCTAACTGGACGGCTTGCGGATAAGAGAAGATGATCGTTTGCGCATCGATCGGATCAAGTTCCAGATTCCAACCCGAATCCCCAAGCACGTCTCTAAAGTCCGCGCGGAGGTCCGGCAGCAATCGATCCTTGATCGTCGCCGTGCAAGCTATTACCAGTTGTTCGAGCCGACGCTTCGATTCACCTTTGCTTATACCGGCTTGTTCTGGATCGTGCGCGTCCGCGAATCCCAGATCAGTGCGGCTTAAGGAGAGGTCAACATCTTCCGAAAACCTCTCGATTGCGTTGTAGGCTTTTGAAAGGGATGTGCCGCCCTTGAAAATGAGACGCGGTTGGAACCGTAGCACTTCGAAAATTCGCCGCAGTGTCCAGCAGACCCAAAAGTCCTTCTCGATGATCGCCGGTGCGCGTTCCGGCTGAATTTCGGCGGCGGCTCTTTGGAACAGGTCAGTGCGTTCCTCCGCAGGAGCTTGAGCAATCCTGTCCACTATTCTTTCCTCTGGGAAATGATTTGCATCAGCACCGTTTGCAACCAAGCGGGTGCGTGGTGAAGATTGGCCTTCAGTTCGGCCTTGTCCTTAGCGGTTAGTAATGACCGCAGGCGGGATATCATTCCTTGCGTTACTCCATCTTTCCCAAAGTAGCTTAGCGCCTGAAATACCAGCGGGCTCGTTTTTCCTTGAACCTCCATTGTCTTCGGCCCGCGATTCAAGAGCTTGATAGTGTGTTGTCCTAACTTAATCGTCTTCGTTCGCCCGTTTGTGTAATAGGTAATCTTTGCGGGGACTTGGGTAGAGAGTCCCAAAAGGTTGGCCGCGTAAGCGCCAGATGGAACGATTCGCAATCCATTCTTGCGAGCCCAGGCGCGAGCGAGCGCGTCAGGCGATTGGGTGATAGGTCGATTAAGCAATTTGCCGATTCGTGGCAGTTCATATAGCCCACGACGAACGCGATTTATTTTGCCTTGACGGGCTAGGCGCGAGAGCGCTTGATCGACAGCGGGTCGGGGGCCTAAGTCGAGCAAGTCTGCGACCGAAAAGATCTGCCCGTTTGCGGACTGAAGCCGGTCGAGAACTTTATCAGCAATGGGACTTGATACGTTCATGTCTATTGTCAGAAATAGCGATCTCTTTTTCTGACATTATAGTGAGGAAACGCATTTCCCTCAACTTCTAACCAATTAAGCAGCGCTTCATTCCTACCGCTACTGATTCATCGGGGCCCGGCTTTGCCTAAAAACTCCCGTTTGCCAAAAGAGTGGTGCCGGCCTTAAAAAGTGTTTCACCTATGAAAATTCGTATTGACGAACGCACTGCACGGGAGGATACTGCTTCAAAAGGAGTACTGGGATTATGGCAAATCACGTCGGCACTTGTCCTAACTGCAAAGCCACGGTTCACGCTGACATAGCGCCGCTACTTATCAAAGCCTCACGACTGTCGTGCTGGTGGTGCGGATACGCAGAAGACGCTATAGCCTTTGAGCTGGAACAGCCGGGTCTTTCACCTAACGACAGAGCACTTTTGAGTGTAGTCTTTTTGGGTGTTCTAGGTTTTGGCCTTTACAAGTTCGCTCAGTCGCTTAGTTAGGATGCGGTATCGAGGAGTCGGACGGTTTCGATTTTCCGCCAGTTATCTAGCGGGCCATAGCGGAGAAGCGAAAGCGGAATGTATCGCAGATCAGGTCCCAGACGTGGTCACCGGTGAAAGGCAATCAAGTGGGAGCGCGGCTAATTAATCCTCTTACTTGATAAATACTCATAAGACTCTGAGGAAGAGTCGCTGAGAAAACGACGGTGGGGCTTCGGCCTCGCCGTTTGTGCTTTCATGAACTAACGCAAGAGGGCGCTACCTTTCAGTAACGCCCTCTGGTTTGTACCATTCGGTCTAGGTTTCTCTATGCCGCCCTCAATAGGTCCCCATTCTCCGGGTTTGAAGTGTATTCCCGATAGGCAGCTTCCGCTTCCGGTCCGCCGAGGAACATCACCCGCCAATCAACTTCGGGAGTCGCTGATGGATAGACACCAAGGAATAACTCCCCTTCTGGCTCCGGCTGGCCAGGCACGGCATAGTAGAATCTATTATTACTTCTGGTTATTAGACCGCCCTTGCATTCGTTTAATAACGCCCGTAGGCAGTCCGCGAATGTTTCGTACATTTGATTATCTCCATATCTTAAAGGTTAAATTCACCGTCCATCGGGACGGCGTAGCTGTTCTTATACGCCCAGCGGAACGGCCCGTCTACTCCCACGCTTAAGCAATTGTAAATACCACGATATGGCACGCCAAAAACGGTCCAAGAAAAAGTCAAAGCACAGAAGCTCAACGCGAGAGGTTCAGCGTGGTTTCGATTTCGGAGACCGGAAATACATCATCGCCGTTGCGGATACTAGTTTTCAGCAAGCTCTGATCGACGCGCAAATCGTAGCGTGCGGTTATGGTTACGACCAACCAACCGGCTTCCCCGGGCCTATTCCCTTGCTAACTTTGGTCGCGACTAACGAGGAACCTGTGCGACAGGCGTTCGAAGAATTCAAACGCTGGGGTTGTGAGCATGATGGCGATGTCGTAGATATGAACCTCCTTCTGAAGAAAGACGGAACGTACGAAATGCGGATCGCTCCCGAAGCCGACAGAGCGATGTTCAGACTCGTCCGGCAAGCTGACCTTTATCATCCACTAATGATGCATGCCTGGTGGGTAAAACCGTTCGATTCAACCCATCCAATGCTGAGAGAGCTAAAGCGATATTGTGACAGTACTTTCCACCCGATATCCATTTCGGCCGGAATGGCCCCAAAGAGTGGCAACCCTGCTGACATTAAACCCATTCAAGGCTTACCACAGTTTATTAAGTTTGACCTACAAATCGTCGATGAAGAATCCGTTCTTGGTGATCCAAGATTCTTTTTTCGAAACAAGGGCCGAAAACGTCCTCGTGGGTTACCGGGTCCCAAACTAACACCTGAAGATCTTTGCCTTGGACGAAGAAAACTTTTTGATGTGGCTTTTCCAGTTTCGCGAGAGCGAGTGCGACGCTCTGGCCTCGTTGAGGAGGTGCGTACCTTCCCACTCTTTGAAGCTGTAAGTGAGACACAGATCGTGCAAGCCTCAATTAATCTAATTCTGAGCGATGAATTAGTTGGCGGTGATCGACATTACACCAAAGCAGGTCAAGATCTGCAGACCCAAATCTGGAAGCATATCGATAAAAGATTGGAAATGGCTGTAGGTGAAAACCTGGGAACAGAAATCGATGCTTCTGCTGTAGCGCATCAATTGGAACTCGACGTTCGCTATGCTTTGGCATTGCACAAGATTTCAACAGAATCTAAGCCGTTCTCGGATCTTCAAGAACGTTTTAGGCGCGACGGTTACATTGATGACTGATTTGTGGAACTATCACTCAACTCAAGACAAGCTTAGAGTTTTTGTAAGCTCTCGAATTGAGGAATGTAAGGCAGAACGGGGAATCGCTCGAGATGCGATTAGCTCCATAAATCATAATGCTGTTTTGTTTGAACACTTGGGCGCGAAATCATACGGGCCCCGCGACCTGTACTTTTCCCGATTACGCGATTCTCAAGTGATGATTGGAATCTATCGATGCGGTTATGGGTTTATAGATGTGCCAAACGGCATGACGATCTCAGGAATCCACGACGAATTCGAGTTCGCGCAAAAAAATGGAATCGATTGCCTTTTTTATGTCTGGGTTTCTTGCGAACAACGCGAGCCAGCGCTGGCCGCAATGGTAGATACGATCCAGCAAGGTCCTTACACAATTTCTTTTTATGATGACCCAGAACAGCTTCGCGACCGCATTAGAGATGATTTAACTGCTCTGATTACTGAGAAGTACCTTAGAACTGAGACGCAGACGCGAGCGTTGCAGGAAGATGCTTCAGCTATTCTACGACGAGCAATCGAACGCACAGGCGTTATTGTCCCGCGCCAAGATTTGATCAGCAAGCTACAAAGCATATCGCGTGAATCATCGATCCTTTGTATCTGCGGTCCATCAGGAATCGGCAAAACCACGTTGGCAGCACAATTAGCCACGGCAGAAAGCGCTGTCTTCGTTCGACTATCCGGGTTGCCACCAATCGATGTATTCAGCGTTTGTGCGCGAGCTCTCGTCGGGAAACGTTCCGAGACCAACGATGACTACTCTAACCTAGAATCATCGCGCGCCGCGCTGATCTCTGCATGGGCAGCAGTGAAAACCGTGAAGCTCGTTGTGGATGAATGCAACTTCGTAGATGAACTCATTGACGCGTTAGCTGCCGGTGGTGGTATGAGCGATGACAAACGGCTCGTATTTACAAGTCGCGAACGATCGCCGAACTTTCCCAACTTTGAAGTGCCTCCGTTGACAGGTTCTGAATCGGAACAGCTTATTCAGGACATTGTGAAGGAGAAGGAGATCGCTGACGAACTTATCACCATTGGCAATCCTCTACTACTCCATCACGCTTTGCTGAAGGTCAAGTTCGGCTCGTTAGAGACCAATTTTGCGGAGATTGAAGGAGCGAAAGGTGAACTTCTTCGATATCTTTCAATTAGTAGTGCCCCACTCAGCGCGGAAAGCCTCTTGGAATTGCGAGGCGACGACTCTTACTCGATCGACAATTTATATAACGATATCCGGCAGCTTGGCGGACTTGTAGAAGACACAAATCTCGGATTTCGCCTAATGCACTCTCAAACTGGATCGAAGGTGACCAGTGAACTACAGAAAGCCCCCCAGAGCTTTCGATTCTTTACAAACCGATTGATTCGGTTGTTTGAGCGTTCGCGTGATTTTCGCAGAGCTTATGAATTAGCGTCCAAATTGGAAGATGGTACTGAGCAAAAATATACAACACGAGCGCTCCGGCAAGCTTTATGGTTAGGAGATTGGCGGTTTGCAGTGACGCTAATGGAGCAAGTGCTACAGCAAGCGCTTGACACCGAAAGTAAGAGTGAGGCGCTTCACTTGATGCTATCACTGGTCTATCCGCTCGAATTGATGGGCGACGCTGAGCGTGTTCCAGGAATCCTCCAACGAGCCGAGCAGTTAGCGAATGAGCTAGGCGAGTCAGCAAATCTCGCGCTTGCCGAGGTGAGAGTAAGCTCAGCAGCGAGGCGAGGCCTGGGTGAAAAAGACGTAGAGATACTCGAAGAGATATATGCCGAATACGGTGAAAGAAATGAGTTTTGGGATCAGGCAAGAGTTGGTCTGGAATTGTCCGCTTTATTCATTGCAGCCAAAGAGTTCGAAAAGGCGCATGACATTCTCATGCCAACCCTTTCGACGTTCGAACGACTAGGTGATGAGTACGGGCTTGAAATGACACAGCTGAACCTCGCTTCAGCGTTGTCAGGCATTCCGGGACGCGAAGATAAAGCGGAGGAACTCATTAAGGTAATTGAAGCCCGCAGTCACGATCAGCATGAGTTTCGTCGGCAGCGCGCTTGGCTTTGCAATCTGCTCACTCGCCGTCTAAGGAAAGCGGGACGCTATGAAGAAGCGGAGAAGCTCGCTAAAGAGGCGATTGAAATTGGAAGCGAACTACCAGATGAATATGTACGTGCGATTAATTTGATTAACCTTGGTAACAACTATAGGGATCAAGACCTGCCGCAAGAGGCGCTCAAAGCCTACGAACAAGCGGCCATTGCTGCCCAAAAGTGCGGCCGACGAGATGTAGAAGCAGACGCTTCTCGATTAACCGCCGGCATCTACAACGATTTTCACATCGACGACATCCATGACAACTCAGCACGGGCATTGGCCTACGCTCAGCATGCTATCGGGCTTCTACGTGACACGCTGAACCACGATGGACGCGCAAACGCATTGTGGGAAGCAGCGGACGCCCAAACTGAACTTGGAAATAAAGCGGAGGCGACCAAAGCATATTTCGAAGCAGCGATCGAGTTCTCGAAGGCACGAGAGGAAGATGCTTGCCAGCGAAGTTTCATGGCCGGGTCCGATCTTGCCCTCCCCGACGATCCTCTCGTTTACATCGAATGTCTAAGCGATATCTTGGGTGTACCACTGCCAGACCCGGCACAGCAGCTGGCGGACCAATTTCTCTTACTCGCGAGACCAATTATCGAATCGAGTCCTCGGAGCGCGTTGATATCTCTATTGAGCCAGCATCTGCATGAGATCTGGGACCATATTCCGCCAACAATGCGTCTCGCGCTGATAACGAGGATGCTGAGTTACGTCCGCGATGTTGCAAAGGACATTCGCGACGATGAGTCTTGGCGTATTCTCTACGCAGGTATCGTGCTTTGTTCTATGCTCAAAGAAACGCGTGAGCCATTTCTTGTGTCGCAGGTCGCGCGACTGATTACCGCGCATGTAAACGATTTATTTGCTCGTCAAGACGGCGCTTCTCAATTGTGGACAGTCGTGCTGAATTTGGGAAGGCGCGTCGTGATTAGCATTGTTTCGATGGACGATACACCAGAAACCGCCCTCGCTTGCTCCGCGTTGGCGATGTTTCTCAAGTCGTTTGAACTCGAATTGAACCGAGAATTGATTGGTAACAGCGCAGCCTTGGATGAGGCGCAAATCTTCATAGGCCACATCGACCATTTTCCAGACGATGTCCGCAAGAGTATTGAATCTTTAGGAATAACCGAGACGTTACAGAATGCGCAAGTCGCAGTAACACGGCCAAGTCATTTCGACAAAGGCGTGCCCACTTGGGTCGTTCTGAGTCCAACGTTCAATGAGAAAATCATTTTCGGTGAAGGTACGGGCGGGTCGCTTCAGATGTTGTTTGGACGAACGCTAACTGAATTGACTTTCCAATTATTGAAGAAGGAAGTCGAAAGCGAAGTTATTCGGCCAAAGGTAGTTTCGCTGGTGAGAAGAACTATCTGAACCATTCTTATAAACGCCGTCCAGCGGGCGTACGCTTTTCCGGTTGCAAAATTCTCAGTCCCTTTCAAACAGCCCCTAGCAGTGATAGTTCGTGTCAACGTGCGCTTAGAAACAGGGATTACCGAAGCACCCAGCTGCGAGTAGCAGTCTTTTCTCAGACCGTAAGCTGGCCTCCTCCGTGGATGAGTGAGCGGCGATGTCTTCGACTGTCAATTGCTGGTGGTCGTGTGTCCTGACTCGCGTAATAGTTCTGCCTCGCCTCATTCCGCCTCGCTACATTCCAGCCGAGAAGCTTTGACTTAGTTTCCCCCTCCTCGCTTCGATTCTTCACGACAGCCCATTCGCACAACTCTATGCTTCGCTCCGAGTGCTCCACTTCGTTACGCCCCTGCGGGTGATGCGAATGAGCGCCCAGTCGTTTCGATCTTCTTCGCTGCGAGGGGGAAACACCTTCTCAAAAGCACAAAACCAAAAGAAGGAGCAACGACAATGCAGAACGAAAGACAAAAACACTCAGCGGACATTCCGAAGTGGTCAGCCTTACTTGTGGAAGCCGTCAACAAACCCGGAACGATCATGAAGGCGTATAGCGCGTTCTGGAATTATTCCGTCGGAAATCAAATCCTCGCGCTCATTCAATGCCAATTGCGCGGAATTCAGCCAGGGCCAATCAATACATTTCCGAAATGGCAGACGTTAGGCCGAGTCGTCAAACGTGGCGAGAAGGCTTTGACGCTTTGCATGCCATTAACCCGCAAGCGCCGCGACGATGAAGCAAAAGAGAGCGACCCACCAAGCGAAGGCCAGACCTACACGACTTTTGTTTATCGCGCCAGATGGTTTGCAGTTTGTCAGACCCTCGGCAGCGAGCTTGGACCAGTGACGATCCCTGAGTGGGACGCCGAGCGAGCGCTAAAGACGCTTTGCATTGAGCGGATCACGTTCGACAAGACGGACGGAAATTGTCAGGGCTTCGCACGTGGCAGCCAGATCGCGATCAATCCCGTAGCACAACTTCCGCATAAGACACTCTTTCACGAAATGGCCCACGTCCTTTTGCATACGTCCGAAGGGGATTTCACCGATACAGAACAGACGCCGAGGAATCTTCGCGAAGTCGAAGCCGAATCAGTTGCCTTGCTGTGCTGCGAAGCACTGAACCTTGAAGGAGCGGACTACTGCCGAGGCTATATCCAAAACTGGCTATATCAAGGTATGGTTTACGACGCTAATGCAATTCCAGAGAGGAGCGCGCACAAGATATTCCGGGCTGCGGATCAGATCATCCGAGCCGGGTGCCCTGATGTCAAAGTAGGAGGCGAACAATAGCCGCCGCAGATGTACAGCGAAACGATGTAGCGCGAATGGTCGCACACTCGCGCTACTTTCGTTTAGATGGTCACATGCAGTGCGGATCAGTTGCGCTCTCGCTGGTTGAGGGTTGCGCTTACCGCCTTGTTTTTCGAGATGCGGATTTGCGTTTGATGCCCTTGTATCTCACATTCCCAGGAAGTCTTTCAGGCAGGTCTAGTTCGTCGTCGACGATGTCTTCCATATGGACGCCCGCCGAGCGCGCATATTGCAGAAGGACCGATAGATGAGGTTCTGTTGTTCCTCGCTCGAACTCTGAGATTCGGCGATAGTCCATCACTTCGTCCAGCCCTAAGCTCCTCAGCAACTCTGATTGCGACATGCCGAGAGCAAGTCGAATCTGGAGCAGCTTCTCAGGCAAACGCTCCGGCCTTATGCGAGCACCCCTTGCCATTAGGAGTTCCCTCCCAATGGAAAAGAGCAACACGCACTACGATTGACTCTATCTGGAAGTGCAGATAGACTGCCTTCGCGTATTCGTTTCGCCGTGAGTAGGAACCTTCCATGCTCAACGGCGATGCTCATCACTCGAATAGACGGGATGGTGAGCTACGCATATGGCCGTTGCCGAATATCAAAGACTAGAGCGCCCACAGCATACCAGACCGCGCCAGCTTTGATAATCCCCTTGCGAGGTCGTTTGCTCTCATGCTAATCAGGATAGGCGAGCCAGCAATCCCGTACCAGAACCCAGACTTCAGGTTGCTGTACGTCGGGAGTGATCAGCGGTGGCTCGCGGCTCTACGAAAGGTACTCAGCAAGCCCGAATACCACATCGTATCCTGCCCGGATCGCGGCTCAGCAATTCTGTTTCTTAAAGGTGAGGCCAGGTATCACCTGCTGCTGTTTGAGCTTGATTTGCGCGGCTCTACTGGCTTGGAACTGGCAAGCCTCGCGCGGTCATTACCGCATCGTGAACAGCTTCCGATCATAGTCGTTGCCCAAGATGAAGTAACCGACCAGCTGGAAGAACGCGCTCGCCTCGCCGGAGCGAACGAATACCTGACGAAGACCGGAGACATATCGATCGCAGCGGCGTCTGTCCTACTTCACCTTCGCACCTGGCGATCACTACCCCTCCGACATAGTTGAATGATCGGCAGAGTAGGTGCTACGCACCTGAGATGTATTTGACACGTCACCCCCTGCATTCGGGGCTGCGGCGTTTACGTTTGTAAACGCGGCACACGTTTTGTTAACGCGTCTGAATAGTGAATTTAGAAACTGACGTTAACATTCGTTAACGAGTCCGTTAACGGCTGTTAACACGCTTCTAAGCATGAACGGAGACGAAAATGAGTGAAGTTAGAGAGACCAAAAAGACAAAGCTCATCGCCTTTCGCGTGACAGACGAAGAGTACGCTCACATCGACAGAATCGCTTTAGCGCGGGGCGAAGACCCGAACAACTGGTGCCGGAACATTACCGTCACGGAAGCTCGCGAAGGGTTTGGATTGACCAAGACTGAGCGGCTGATTTACGAAGAGATCGCACGAGTGCGTTACCTTGCGGGACACGGATTCAGGCTGCTATTGGGCTCAAAGGAAGCTACCGCCACAGCCTGGCAGAAACTCACGGCAGACGCGGACCACAGCTCAGAGATCATCGCCGACAACTTGCTTTCCAGAAGGCAGTAATCCTGTCTTCACTTCTGCTTCATCGTAATTAATTCCACCGAACGTCGTCGGCGGCATGGTGTTGTGAAATACATGCACTGACGTGTTTTACAACAGGGTAACTCTCGTTTGCCGTCGCATCCGCTGCTCTAACGTCGCTCCACAATCATTGATGCCGCTTCTTTTCCTCGAAGTCAGTTAGCCGGAGTTGTGTCTTAGGCTATGCAATCCGCAATCGTAGTGATAGAGAAACGGACCGTCTCTTCGTGGCATGCGCCTTGAGATTAGAAAGGGTGGTGCAACAAGGAAGATGAAGGGAAGTCATGAGTACACATATGCATTCGGCTACATCGCCCAGCCGCCCGCAACTTCTAAAGGTCCCCGACGTGGCAGCGTTACTGAACGTCAAGCCACGCACGATCTACGAAATGGTTGCGCAGCATCGCATACCCTATCGCAAACCGCCAGGCACGAACATTTTGCGATTCGATCTCGATGAGATTTTGGCGTGGACGCGCGGCGAAAATAACAAATGACTTCAGCCTTAGTTGCTGCTACCATGCGCTCGTTCTCTCTTGGTGGCTGCAACGTCAAGGAGAACACCATGTCAGTTTACAAACGAGGTAAGAAAGGCACGCATTGGCATTACTACTTCCGCGTGCGAGGCGTGCGTTACAGAGGGGTAATCTCTGAGGCGCGTACAAAGTGGGAAGCAGAACAAGCAGAGGCCAAGATCAAGCAAGAGATCTTTGAAGGTCGTTTCGGCCAACTCGATTTAGGCAGCGAGAAATTAGCTGACTTCATCGAAAAGGTCTTCGTGCCTTGGTCCAAAGCGAATAAGCGCTCGTGGAGACATGACGAGTTTCGAGCCCGTACCATCCGCGAGTATTTCGGCGGCAAAACCTTTCGCGAGATTTCGCCGCTGTTGGTTGAAAAATTCAAACGTGATCGACGCGAATCGATCACGGCGCGGCAAACGGTTCGTAGTTTGGCCTCAGTCAATCTCGAGTTAAATCTACTGAGTAAGATTTTTAATCTTGCGATTGATTACAAGGTGACGGACACGAACCCCTGTAGGAAAGTAAAGAAGTACACGTTGGACAACAAACGTTATCGTTACCTCTTGCCGGAAGAAGAGCCAGCGCTGATGGCCGCTCTTGAAGGGCCACGGGCACATCTGAAGCCGATGGTGAAGATAGCGTTGGGAACTGGAATGCGGCTTGGCGAGCAACTTCGTCTCAGTTGGGAGAGAGTGGACTTGTCACGAGGAGTCCTGATCTTAACCAGGACGAAGAGTGGTAAGGACCGTGAAGTCCCGATGAATCCCGAAGTATTTGAAATCCTCAGCGCTCTCCGCACACAATCAACCGGACGAGGGTACGTGTTCATAAACCCTCATACGGGAGAACGGGTGAAGGAGATCAAGAAGGGATTCAAAACCGCGTTGAAGATAGCGGGAATCGAAGGTCTGGTTTGGCACGATTTGCGTGCTACCTTCGGGACCCGACTTGGTGAAGCTGGCTTCGATGCCTTTACAATCGCCGCGCTAATGGGACACTCTGACATTCATACGACAGCTCGTTATGTTCGTGCGACGGAGAGAAACAAACGCGCAGCGGTCGAGGCAGCGATGCTCAGTTCCAAAGAAGTTGTCCACAAATTGGCCACACGCCCACCACGGCCACTTGCGCTCGCCGCTGTAAGTTGTTGAAATATAAAGCACGGCGGGGTAGCTCAGATGGTTAGAGCGTGGGATTCATAACCCCAAGGTCGGCGGTTCGATCCCGCCCCCCGCTACCAATGTAGTCAGTAGTTTACAGCGGCCAGCAATGGCCGCTGTTCTCTTACTGTGGGGACTTTTGCGTCAGTCTGCTTTTGTCTCTGCGCGAGGGTTTCAATTGCTCGACGTAATCCATCGTCAGTCGCGTGTGTATAACGCGCCGATGTTTGCATACATCGATGGCCCAATATCGCCATGATCCTTCGCGTATCGATTCCTGCATCTCCGAGCCTGGTAGCGGCTGTATGTCGCAGGTCATGAAAACGAAAATCTTCGAGACCTGCATCTTTACATGCTGAACGAAAGCCGGTCTTGACATCGGTTCTCGGCTTACCAGTCATTCGATTCACAAACACGTATTCGGTGTCGCCCGTTTCGCTATAGAGCGATAGCAACTGCTCTCTCGCAATCCAGTTCATGGGAATACTTCGACTGTGACCTGATTTGGTTTGCTCGCGATGCGAGTTCATCACGTGGACTAAGCCACGCTCAAAATCGACATTCGCCCAGCGCAGACTTAACAGTTCACCTCGACGCATTCCTGTGTGAATCGCCAAAACGACAAGCGGACGAAGGCTTGCTCTCGACCCGGTAAGCACGGACAACAGCCGGGGCTCCTCTTCATCCGAAAGATAGCGATTGCGCTCGTTGTCTTCTCGAAAGCGTTTGACCTTCTGACAAGGATTCTGAATCGCTAAGCCCTGGTCAATCGCTAATGAGAAAATCTTTGAGAGTAATTCCAGCTCCCGGGTGACTGTAGACGGAGCACGTTCGGTCCCGCGAACCGTCTTGGACAAGCGCCGATCCCTTTTGTACTTCTCAATCAGTATCGGCGAGATTTCGTCCATCGTTTTACTGCCCATTGCTTCAATCAGCGGACGCGAGCGAAATTCATCATGTACCCACGTTCGCTTGTTAGCTTTTGCCCACGGCAGAAACGTTTCCGCAATGAAGTCGCGCAACCTCGGTGCGGCTACGCTCTTGCCATAAATGCCCTCGTAAACAGAATCGCGGATTGTTACCTCTGCGCGTTCTGCCTGGGCTTTCACTCGCGCTTCTGGGATCGCTCCGCGATAACGCTTGCCGTCTACCCAGAAGTCGTATTGCCATTTGTTACCCCTCTTGAACACTGACATGGCTGTTCCTTTCTCGCGGATCGCAGCCCGTTTGAAGGAACGGCGCAATCCTAGCACAAGAGGGTTTAGGCGAGATCATTTTTCGAGTTGCGAAATTGTTCATTACATTTCGCGATGCGGCTTCGTCCAATCCAATATTTCGTCAAGCAGAAAGATCGTGCGATCCCCCGCTTTGCGATATGGAATGCGCCCTTCGCTAACCATGTCGTAGATCGTTCGGGTCTTAAGCCTCAACATTTCGGCAAGCTCCTTCACATCAAGGAACTTCGGAGCGTTTACTCCGGCGTTTTTGCCTTTGTTCATCACGTCAATTCGAGTGCTCATCGCTTAACCTCAACAACTTGGGCGGCACGCCTTCCTCAACGCAGATGCAACACGCGCCGCGCCAGATTTCCGCTTGGCTCTCAAGTGATGTGCCAAGCCATTCTTCCTAGCCGGATCAATCCCGAGAGAAGAACGAGGCGCACTTGAGATTCATTGAAGGCAAGAATGCGGGATCGAACTACAGAAGGAGAGAGAGACCGAATCAGGACGTGTTGTAAAACACTTCAGAGTATGTAATTCACAACACGATTTACGATTTCATGATTGAGGTTTAGCCTCCGAAGAATCTCTCTCGACCTTTTGTCGATTGGGATGAGATTGCCTGGCTATTTGCTGCGAGATTTCTTCTTGGACGGTCGCCCTGGCTTCCTGGGTTCAATATTCGCCAAATCCGATTTCTTGATGAGATAGACGCTGGCGACTTTTGTTGCCTTCAGTCTCTTCTGGTGAATCAGTTGAAGGACCCGTTGACGACTGACGCCCAGAATCTCGGCAGCCTCTGGGGTTGAGATGTAGTCATGGTTAGCCTTCGCCACGCGTGGATTATAGGCAAACCTCTTGTCGATCTAAAAGCAATTATTAACCGCTTGTCTATTGACAAGAGGTTATAAGTGCCTATAATGACTTGTCTTAAGACAAGCGGTTATCACTACTGGACAGTGGTCAGACTGGGGGAAGCATGAGCGACCAAAACGAACCTCAATGTAATTGCAGAGAGCTACTTGCTGATCAGGAAACCTGGGAAATCATTCTCGATCCTGCATTCTGCAATGACCCTGGCGCGGCTGATTGTCTAGCTCATCTACTGTTCATCCTCAAAAAAGCGATTGCGAGCGGCCCGGAAGGCTGCATTAGAGTTATGAACACGCTCCAGGACGGAATCAAAATGGTCTGGCCCTACACCGAAGAACACAAACTCGCGCGCGAACTGTATGAGATATACCTGTCGGGCGACCTGAAGCCTTGGGACGAGCCGCGAGAATTGCTTGAGGGCGCGCTTGAGAGATTCAAGACCAAGGGTCGGGCCAAAAGGCCAGAGGCCGCAGAGAATCGAAGCAAGCGGCCACGGCGCGGCGCGGCGCAAACCCGACGGTAGGATCTAACCGGCTCTATGCCTCCGCGAAAGTAGATCGTCAGCGATTACCTCTCTGTGGTAGTCAGCATCCGCAGTCATCTTCTTCCACATTTCAGCCGTTGCATCTTGCCCTCCGATTAGCATCCTGAATCCATGCCCGACAAGATAGCGGACACGCGCGATCTCTTCGTAGATCAGTCGATCATTTTTCGTAAGCCCAAAGCCTTCGGTCAATTGCATGAGAGCGACCTTCCGGCACCAACTGTTAGGGTCCTCGCCGGCTGCCAGAGCCGCGTTCTCCACTTGCTCATACTGCTCATTCGTCAGGCGGAACGTGATGTTTCGTGATTTCTTAGTTTCCTGGCTTTCGTCCATTTCTATTCTCCAAGTAAAGCGAAAAAAAAGGGCTTGTATACAGGCCCCCTACCCTGTCTACACGTTTGTCTACAATGTCTACAGAAATTCGCTAACTCCTCTAATTGTCAAAGTAGACATTGTAGACACGGATGTCTACAACGTAGACATCTCAGCCCCGAATTCAGGGGGTGACGTGTCAAAAACATCTCAGGTGCGTAGCACCTACTGTGCCGACCATTCAAGCTTGGGTAACGGACTCATCCTGCGCGAGAGAGCCATTGCGCTGTGAGTTGTGGGGATAGAAGTGCGTCGTGTTCTGTTGGTCTTGAAGAAGATGGTTCCCCGGCTAATGACGTTGACTGCGACTGGGCGCTCGACCGCACACACAAAGTGCCGTAACGAAGTGAAGGACTTGGAGCGCAGCATAGAGTTGTGCGGTCGGGCTGTCGCGGATAATCAGAACGAACG
>JBBPID010000123.1:0-10104 GCA_038040505.1 Acidobacteriota bacterium
TGTCCTTCGTGAGTTCTTCTGCAATGGCAGCTATTGCGTTGGCAAGATCATTGGTTTCAAAAGCCGACGAGCGCAACCCCTGTACAGCGTCACGACCTTCGGTGATTGCCTCAGCCGCCTGCTGAATCGCGTTATCAAGCCGTTGCCTGGCTTCGTCGGGACGCTCGGGCAGAAGTTTCGCAGCCGACTGAAACCTGAGCAGCAGGCCTTGAAAACTCTGAAGCAGAGTGTCGTGTAGTTCGCGCGCGATACGCGTGCGCTCGCTCACCCGCGCTTCCACGGTCATATTGAATTCGTGCGCGAGTTTTCGAACACGGAGTCTATACAGCATCCAGATCATCAGTAGCAGCCCAGCCACGCACGCGGCGACGAACCAATAGGTTTTGTAAAATGGGGGAAGGACTCTGACTTTAATGGCCATGCCGACGGTGTTCCAGACACCATCCCGGTTGGCGGCAATTACATGAAATGTATATTCGCCCGACGGCAAGTAAGAATAATACGCTGTCCGCCGCGTCCCCACATCATTCCAATCTCGGTCAAGCCCTTCAAGTTTGTATTTGAACTTTACCTGACCGGAATTGATGAAACTTATTCCGGTGTAATTGATCTCGAGATTTCTCTGATTGGGCGCCAGGACAATTTCAGACTGATTCTGAATGGCCGATTGTATCTTTTCGTCAGCGACCGGATTTCTGTCCACAACCATCTCTTCAATCAAGACGGATGGAGGTAATAGATCTGTCATGACCGCTTCCGGATCCACAACCGCGATCCCTTGCGCCGTTGGAAACCAGAGTTTTCCGTCCCGCGCTTTGATGCCGGCCGGCTGCCGCCCGCCGTTGCCTTCGGTACTCAGCATTCCATCTTGTTTGTTATAAGCAATCGAGCTCAGAGATATCATTTTTCCATCTGCAAAGTCATTCAGTTCCTGTCGTCTGATACGGTAGATACCCTGGTTTGAGTTCATCCATAACCAGCCGCGATTGTCTTCGAGAATACAAAAGACGCCATCACTGGAAAGCCCCTCATTCATCGTAAAGTGGCTGAACTTTCCGTCTTTGAACCTGGTCAAACCGCCGTCATAACTTCCTATCCAGAGCACTCGATCAGAATCTTCATAGAGACTTCGGATGTAATTGCTTGCGAGTCCATCTGCGGTGGTAAAGGCGCTAATCTTCCCATTCTCAATCAACGCGAGTCCGCCCCGCGTACCCACCCAGATTCGGCCGTCAGCAGTTTGCAAGAGGGCAATGATGTAATCATCCGGCAAGCCGTCCTTTTTTGTAAAAACTGTTGCCTCTGTTCCCGAATAACGGCTCAACCCCCGACTTGTGCCGAACCATAAGTTATTTTTTCTATCCTGCGCGATCACGGAGAATTCGGTTTCTGGTGAGAAGCCTGCTGCTTCGGTGAGCTTAACAAGTCTACCTTGGTCGAGGTAGTAGAGTTCTGAAATCGTGCCGATCCAGAAGCGACCATTCCGATCCTCAAACAACGAAGTGGGATAATAAGTGTCTTGTGTTCTCAGGAAAGTTTTGAAACTCCCGTCTTCGAATTTGACCAGACTGTTTTCCCAGATGCCGGCCCATATGCGACCGGAACTGTCTTCGTAAACCGGATAAACATTCTCTTCGGGCAAGCCTTCAGCCTTGGAGAAAACCCGAATAGTTTGCGGCGCGAGTCGAAGCAAGCCCTGGTTTGTCCCAACCCACATTCCCCCTTGCTGGTCAGGACAGAGGTAACCGATACTGATTTTAGGAATTTTGTCCGCGAGCACGACCGGCTCAAGTAGGTTGTCGGCGAGCGCATCCGCGACAACCGACTTTCTATCTATTCGATAAATGCCATTATTGAATAGAGAAACCCAAAGGTCACCTCGGGCATCTTCGGAAAAGCCAGTGACGGGAGAAAATGGTATGCGAACCCGGTTGACCCTGCCATCCGTAATCCTGAGCAGAAATTGTTTTTGGCCCTCCGTATAGCCTATCCAGATCCTTCCCTGACGATCTTCATACGCTCTCCTGTTTGTAACCCCGGTGCTGAATCCAAGCTCGAAACTTTTTGTCTCCCCGGCTTTATAGCGCCGAAGAGTTCTTTCGCCTCCAAACCACAATCCGTCCTCACGGTCTGTTAAGACGAGATAGCTGTCCGCAGGAATCCCCTCGATCGCGAAAGGAACAAATTTTCCGTTCTGGTAACGATAATGTTGATTAGCCGCGTAAAAAATAACGCGGCCCGACGGGTCGCTAAAAAAAGATGAAGGCACGCCGGATGGAATCTCGCCGGGTTTCACTGCTATTTTGAAAACGCCCTTTTCATAATAAAGAATCTCTCCTTCTTCGGTATTCATCCATATTGTCCCGCTCTTATCGGCGAAGGCTCCCGACATGCGATTATTCCTAATTTCAGGCGTGTTACTCTTATTAAAGACTTTGAATCGAACGCCGTCGAAACGAACCAGCCCTTCGTTGGTCGCAAACCAAATGTAGCCGTCCGCCGTTTGCGTTAAGCCAGTGACGGAGTTCTGCGGCAGTCCGTTGTCAGTTGTCCACGTATCGATCCGAGTCTGCGCTTTAATAGCTGGAAGCGATGTCAAGAAAAGGACCGGGGTGACGAACAACAAAGCTCGAAAGCGGTCGAACTTCATTTTGGTGTCCTTTGCCATCATGTTCCTGGCGGCTAGAAGCGATCCAGTCAGGGCTACGTTTTCATTTGCTTATATACTATAGCCAAGCGTCGATCCTCAAACTTCACGTACGCCGCCGAACGCGGTCGCCGGACGCATCGGGTGCGCACATGTTTATCGGCCTTTTGCGCTTTCATTTAAAAAGATATTTCTTTATCCCGAGCGAGCGAATTTGCGACTCAAGAGTCGTCCCGGGAACGCCAAGGCGAGCAGCAGCGCCGTTAGGTCCGTAAACCTTGCCACGCGTCTCGTGCAGGACGGTTTCGATTTGAGATTTGCGATCTGATCCCCTGTCCCCCATAGCAGGTGCACTGAAGGCCGGCGGCGGCTCGTACAACAGCATAGCGGGGTCAACTCGCAGAACCTCACCGGCGGCCAGAATCACGCATCGTTCGATCACGTTCTGTAGCTCGCGGATATTTCCGGGCCATGAGTATTGCTTCATTACCTGGAGCGAACGTTTCTCAATCTGTCTTATTTTCTTGCCTGTGCGCGCGGCGAGCCGCGCCGCGAAATAATCAACCAGCACCGGAATGTCATTGACGCGTTCACGTAAAGCCGGCACGTGAATTGGGAAAACGTTGAGCCGATAGAAAAGGTCCGCGCGGAATCGACCTTCATTGACCTCTCGTCGTAGATCCTTATTGGTTGCCACGATCACGCGCACGTCTGTCTTAATCGTGCGGTTGCCACCCACGCGCTCGAACTCTTTCTCTTGCAGCACGCGCAACAGCGATACCTGAATCTCGGGACTAAGTTCCGCGATCTCATCAAGAAAGATCGTCCCACCGTTAGCAGCTTCGAATCGCCCAATGCGTTGTTGCATAGCGCCCGTGAAGGCGCCTTTCTCATGACCGAACAATTCGCTGGCGATCAATTCCGCTGGCAAAGCAGCACAATTCACTTTCACCACGGCGCGATCTACGCGTGGAGAGCGGCGATGAATCGCGCGCGCCACCAACTCTTTCCCGGTTCCGGTCTCGCCGGTAATTAGAACCGTCGAAACTGTGGGCGCAACCTGTTCAATTGCGGCCAACACGTTCTGAAGCGAACTCGATGAACCAACAATCTCTTCATAAATGGATCGCTCCACGATCTCTTCCTGAAGCACGCGGTTCTCCAGCAATAGTTGTTCTTTGAGCGACTTAATCTCTTCATAGGCCAATGCGTTCGATACTGCGATGGCCACGATGTTGGCGATATCCTGCAGCAAGCGCACCTGCTCGTCGGTGTAGTTGCCTTTTCCCCTCGACAAAAACTTGAGGGTGCCGATCAATTGACCCTGCTTGATCAGCGCGAGATCGATGTAGCTGCGGAATCCGTAATTCAATAAGGGCTGGTCGGTATCAAACCCCATGTGGTCTTCCAGGTCTGGAGCCACGTACGGCCTGCCGGATTTCATGATCTCACTTATGGGGTGGCGGGTCACCGGCAGCCTCATTGGCGGTGGCTCAACCTGTATGGTCGAGGCATAACGTGTAACGACGCTCTCAAAACACTCACCGGCCTTGCGATGAACACCTTCAAGATGAGCCCAATGAATTCTTACCACGTCGCCTTCCAATATCATGATCGCGACCGCGTCGAAATGCACTATAGGCTTCAGCGTGTTATTCAACGCCGCCAATAACTCAGCCATTTCCAATTGAGTGCCAATCGCTTGGGCCACTTCAAGAATGAGTTTGGCTCTTTTCTCCGGCATGTTAATGCATCGCCTCCGATTTCAGGTGCGGGGCCTACCAACGAAATGGCATTTTTCTCTGGACGTCGTGCAGCTCGCGCCGACAGATGACGCTGAAGGCTTTCAGAGGATCTTTCTTTTCCATTGCAGTCTTCCGAAGTTGTTCGACAGAAAGATTTTCGGCCCCATACTGAGTGATTATTAGATCGAGGACCTGTTCTGCTTCTTTCATAACTGGATCCGAAGCAAACAGTCGAATGCGGCTCGCGACGGCGTAGAGTGAGACGGTTCCTTCAAGCTCGACCTCCTCATCATTGATATTATGCGTAGCTGACGCAACGAAGAGTTTGGACGCCTGGTCTATAAAGTCGGCATAGCCGGTCTCTCGCTTGGCGATTTCGCGCTGCACCATATCCCGTCGATGGCGACTGCGTTCGCCAACCCACGTACTCGTCAGTGATGCAAACCCTCCTACCAAAGCGCCCATAATGGCGGCCGCAGCGCTGGTTACTTCTCCCGGCATAAACCCTCCTTCTCTAACGCTCCTACTTGCTGGCAACGGTCGCTGTAATCCTGTGCGACGGGAACCCGACATGGATGTGCGGTCCCGTAGCGACACCGGGGATTGCGAAATGGAAAGCCGTGAACGGGACGCCATTGGCGCGCAAATATTCCACCAGCGCTTGCCCCTCCCTGCTATCAGGATTAAGACCAATATCCATCGCATTGTGATGGTCATAGTGCCAGCGGTCATGCAATGGCGACTGACCGAACACATGGATAGGCAGCGGGCGACCAAATCTCGCAATGAAGAACTGCTTGATTGCGCCTGCCTCCGACAGTGACCACGCGCGCCCGCCGCCGTAGCGGATGTAGGCGGTCGTATGCACCAGCCCGCGCACAGCGCGCGGCGCCGCACTTACCCTAAGCTTTGGCGCGGTCTCTTCGGCCTCGACCTCTATCAGCGCTTCAGCGAGTTGCACATCGGCGCCTTTCAACTGCGCCTGCGCGTCAACGTACTTGTCTCTGGCACGGGCCGCAGCGTCTTCTGACGTTTCCATCTCGCGACGCGTGATCAGTCCTTGCGCGTACAACTCTTTCATCTTCTGTAACCGCCCTTCGGCCAGTTTTGCGTCGGCCTCATAAAGGGCGGCCAGTTTTTCGAGGTTCGCCTGGTACTCACGGGTCGCCTCTGCGAGTTGGGTGCGCAAACGCGCCGGCTCAGACTCGGACTTTGGCGGTGTCTCGTCTCGACCTTGTATCTTCTGCTGCCCGCGGGCAGGCGCAGCCGCTAAGAACAAACAAAGCGCGAGCCCTGCACACACGAACGGAAAAGCAAGCTTCACACCTCGAGTCTTTGCCCGCCTTAACGTGATCCATGCTTGTATTGCGGTCGTTTCCATATAGCTCTCATATCCTCTTCGACGACGACTGAGCATTTATCAGCCTGATGTTGCCGGCTCTGCAGTTTCTGGCGCGCCCGCGTGCTCCGCGCCGTCTTTTTCCGCGCCTTTCGTTTCCCACTTAATCAATTTGAGATCGAGCACGAAGATCGAATAGATCACAGGCACCAGCAGCAAGGTTATGAAGGTCGCGACCATCATCCCGCCCATCTGCGCGTAACACATCGGCTCCCACAGCGGCCCACCGTGCATCGCCAGCGGAACGAGCGCAATCACCAAGGCGAGTACGGTGATCATCACCGGCCGCAGGCGCATGATGCCGGCATCGAGCACCGCCTCCTTCAGTGGTTCGCCTTCTGCGTGCTTCTCTTCAATGAAGTCGAAGAGCACGATGATGTGACTGACGATCAATCCGATCAGACTGATGATTCCCAGGAACGACATAAAGCCGAACGGCGTACCCATAATCCAGAGCGCTATGAGTCCGCCCGCAACTCCGTAAGGCACTGCCGCGAAAACTACGAACGGCTTGATCGCATTCTTGAATTGATAGACGAGGCTGAGAAAGATCGCGACCACTGAGATCATCAGCACGACCACCAAATTCTTGAAGCCTTTGACAGCTTCCTCTTCCGATCCGCCGATCTCCATGTGGTAGCTGGGCGGGAGTTGATTGGCAAAGGCCGTCAACTGCGAACGAGCTGCGACGAGGATCTCAGAGGGCAGGTGGCCGGCTTCTGCCATGCATGACACAGTGATCGTGCGAAATTGATTGCGGCGGCGGATCTTCTCAGTCTGCATGCCGTACTGGACGGAGGAGACCTGGCTCAGTGGCGCTTTCTGCGTACCTTGCGACGCATAGACGTAAAGGTTCTGCACGTCGGCGAGTTGCGCGCGTTCTTCCATCCGCAGTCGGGTTACGATCGGAATCTGTTTATCGCCTTCGCGCAGTACCGTCACCTGTTTGCCGTTGATTCCAGCCGCCGATGACGAGGCCACGTCGAGGTTGGTGATCCCCGCCGCGTTCGCGCGATCTGAGTCGGTTTGAAGCTTGACGGCGAAGCTCTCTTCACCCCAGTCGTCGCGGACGCGCTGAGCGTATGGAGTGGCGCGTAGAATTTTCTTTACCTTCTCTGCTTCCCCGCGCAGCGCGTCCATGTCGCCCCCCGAGATGCGAATCTCGACCGGCATCGTGATGGGCTTGCCCGTATCCAGCTGCCGCACATCGATGCGCGCGCCCGGAACTTGCTCGTCCAGCGCCTTCTGCATCACGCCGACGAGGTGATTAGTGTCATGTTTGTCTTTGACCTCGATGATCACCTGCGCATAGTTGAGTTGCTGCAACTCTGGCGAGACCGAGAACCAGAAGCGGGGACCGCCGCCGCCAACAAACGTAGTCAAAGATTTAAGAACTTCACCAGGCTTACCGTTTTCAGGATGCTCCTTGCCATATTCTTCGGTTACTTCGCGCACGACTTCTTCAGCATGCCGCGCGGCTTCATTCGTGGACGAAAGGGGTGTGTCTTCCGGCAGCCACACATCGAGATACGAAAGATAAGAAAGGTCTTTCGGGAAGAAGTCAGTTTTGAGCCGGCTGCCAGCCAGTCCGCCTGCGACCAGCAGAATGAAAGAGCCAAACAACACCTTCCAACGGTTATTGATGGCCCAGTCGCCGACTCGGTAATAAAAAGCTGGGAACCCTTTCTTGCGCCGCTCCTCGATGGGTGGTTCAAGCTTCGGCCTCAGCAGGAAATAACTGATGAAAGGAATGAATATCATTGCCACGATCAGCGCGGCGACCAATGAGCAGGTAAGCACAATTGGCAAGCTGTACAAGAACTCTCCAGTGCCTCCGGGCAGAGTCAGGAACGGTAGATAAGCGACGATGTTGGTAATCGTGGCGAAGATAATCGCTGTCATTAGCCTCGTGGGTCCCAGCCATGCTGCTAAAATCCGCGGGAGACCTTGCCCGAGCGCGTTCTTAATCGCGTCACCGGCGACAACCGGCACATCTACCAACAAGCCCAGCGCAATGATTAATGTCGCAATCGAGACCTGCTGCAGATCGATCTTCAGAAGATGCGACATGCCGAACGTAATAAAGAGCGTGATCGGAATGGCCAATCCCATTAGCAGTGCCGACCGCCAATCCCAAAAGCCGATGAGTGCGACAATGACCACCAGGATGATGGCCTCGTAGAGGCTGTTCATAAACAAGGAGACGTTCTCCGTTACCTGGCGCGGCTGATCTGAGGTGCGCGCCATGATCAGATCTTCAGGCAACTGTTGCTTCACCTCAGACAGCGTCTCATCAATACTCTCACCGAATTGCCCGATGTATCCGCCGGCGCGCATCTGCACTGCGATGGTAATCGCGCGGCTGCGTTGCCAGTTGCCGTTTCCGTCGCGCCAGTCATAGAAGTTCATGAAGCGCGGCGGACTCTCATAACTTCGCTCAACGTCCACGATGTCGCGCAGGTAAACAGGCGCGCCCAAATCCGTACGAGCGATCGCGACGTCGCCAATTTCCTTTTCACCCTTGAACTCGCCCGAAGGATTGATGGAAAAGTTCTTTCCCACCGCTTCCAGTTGCGGGCCTTGCGATGTGATATTGCGCGCGCCGAGAACATTCGGCAGGTCAGCGGGTTTCAGGCCGTATGAGGCGAGCCGTTCCTGGGAATAAAAGAGAAAGATGTTCTCCGGAATAACGCCTGCGCGCGATATCTTCGAAGCTTGGGGAACGGCTTTGAGCGCCTTCTCGATGAGATCCGTAAAGTCATCCATCTGCCGATAGCTGTATTTATCACCCGCAACGGAAGCCAGCTTTGCTCTCGCTCCTTGAGGATCGCGAATCACCACCGGAGGCCAGCTATCAGGATGAAAATCGACTGCCTGCAATCGCTCGCTGATAAATTGTCGCGTATAGCTGAGCAGCACCTCATCGGCCAGCTCAGATATCCCGTCGACACCAACAAAGCCTGGCTCGATGAGGACGTGTAAATCGGTTGCCGCGTTCTTCTCTTTTAGGTACTCGACAAGTAGATTCAGCGGGTCATGCAGGAGGCGCGAACTCATGGGATGACCGAGAGCGGCGGCAACCGTGAAGCGCCGGCCACTTCCAGTCTGTGCATACTCTGCCCGGTGACGCGCGATGGCTTCAGCTATTTCCTTCGCCCGTAGATCGATCTCAGCGTCACCCACCTTCGGACTGGCGACGGTGAGCATCAGCGCCGCCGTATCGCCGAAGTCTTTGATGAACTTCACGGGTCCGGCGCCTTCGGGCAAATCGTTGATTGAGCCGAGCTTCAGCGCAATGTCATCGAACTCTTTGCCGGTCTGGCTGCCAGGAAAGTTCTCATCCAATTCTACATACACGATTGAAACGTTCGTGCGAGAGATCGACTTGATCTTGTCCACGTTTGAGTTCTGCGCGACTTTCTCTTCGACCTTCCTGGTTACTAGTTGCTCGATCTTCTCTGCGCTCGCTCCCGGCCAGACGGTGATCGCGACGGCGGTCTTGACGGGCGTATCCGGGTCTTTGCGTTGCGGCATGCTGCGATAGCTGTAAAAACCCCAGACGCAGACGGCGATCAGCATGACCCAGCTAATGTGCCGGTGCTCGACAAAGAAGCGCGAGATGTTGCGCTTACTCTGGTCGATGGTGTGAGTGCTCTGCGCGTGCGCCACTTCGCTGTGACCGGTGGCCACGATTTCACTTTGCGATTTGCGACGCAACTTGCGCAAGTCCCTGCGCGCTTTCCTGAATAAGAGTCTAATTCGCTTCATGGAATCACCTTTACCTGATCGCCATCGTTCACCATCGTTGTGCCGGTCGTGAGCACGCGCTCACCTTCTTTCAATCCTTCAGTCACCGCCACCGTGTTGCCGTAAGACTGGCCCAGCTTTATGTCGCGCAGCCGTGCGATCTGTCGTTCGCCTTGCGCTTCCAGGACCCAAACCTGATAGCCGTTTGCGTTGTTCCTGGCTTTCATCACCGCATTCAAGGACACGACCAGTTGCGCTGATGTAGTTTGGTTAGTTTCCACTCTGAGAGAGACAATCATGTTTGGCCGCAGCAGGAATTCCGGATTTTGGATCGTCACTTCCACATTGAAGGCGCGACTCTTTTGATCAGCGCCTGGAAACACGGACGTAATCTGTCCGCGAAATTCCTTGCCGGGCATCGTTTCGCTCTCGATGGTTAAAGTCCTTCCTAGTTTCATTTCCGCCACGGCCACATCCGCGACGCCAAACACCGCTTTGACTGACGACGTGTCGGCAACTACGAATGCTTTATCACCTGAAGAAACCAGTGTTCCTTTCTCGATCGA
>JBBPID010000156.1:0-211 GCA_038040505.1 Acidobacteriota bacterium
CGATCGTGAAAACGCTGTTCTTACTTGACATGGATCAAACATACAAGCGGCGACCTAACCGCGTTGGTTCTGACTCGAAAGCTCTGAACCCGAAATTGGGATGTCGCCCGCTTCGCGGGCTCCGCTGTCTAAAACGGGGTGCTTTCCCAAGGCTCACAAAGCCTCGCCTTGGGCTTAGCTAAGACCGCTGCTTCGCAGCTCGCTGAGTGAT
>JBBPID010000156.1:311-3275 GCA_038040505.1 Acidobacteriota bacterium
TACGTCCAACCGAGATTCATCACCATCGTAACTACATCCGCTGCTTCGCAGCTCGCTGAGTGATTACGTCCAACCGAGATTCATCACCATCGTAACTACATCCGCTGCTTCGCAGCTCGAGCAATTACGGTGCGCCGCTTCGGCGGCTGTTCGAATGCGTCGCGATCTAAATCGGCAATGTCATCGCTTAATTCTCACATCTCTGAAGCAGACGCTCCGGCTAGCTCCAGGCTGTACTTTGCCAATTCCAGCGGGTGCGCTTTGTCCGCACATTCCAGGTGGCGCAGTAGCCTTTCGCGACGCGCCTTCTCTCTCACATCCGCGCCGGCGGCGGAGATTAGGTCGCGCAAGTCCCGCTCGACGTCAGCCTTGGTTTCGTTCTTCAGGCAGATTAGGGCCAGGCCGGCAAGCTGGAATCGGTCGAAGCCCTCCATAAGGAAATCCCGCAGGGCAGGGGAGTGACGCAGATGAAACCTGATCGTCTCTTCAACGCCGCGGACAGGGTATTCCGGAAACACGGCTGAATGAATGATCGCGGAGGCGAAGTTGTTCAGCACTAACTCCGCCATTGCCTTCACCTCATTGAGGCTCGCCACATCTCCTTCGACCCAGGCCTTGTTGTCATAAAAGTAAGGGCGCAGGTAAGGTTTTTCGATCAGGATTTTCAGATGGTCAGACGTCTCTGACATCGCCCGCTGCACCAGTTGGATCTGAGGCTGCTGGCGGGCGCTCTCCAACTGTCGCCGCGCTGTATCAAGCTGGTCCCTCGCGGCGCGTAATTGTCTGACGAACACGGAAAAATTCAGGAGGCCGGTCACGACCAGCAGCAGGGTCCCGCCGACGGTTAGGAGAGGGATTAGAAGGTCAGTATTCACGCGTTACTCCTGGCAGGAGAATATAGTGCGAGTAACGCGATAGTGCCTAACGATAGTTGAGGTTGTCGGGGACAGGCTTGCCGTTCGTGAGGCCCGTTGTGCTGCGGCAAAGCCGCGATGATCGGATCCACCTACCACATGGCTCTGCCACGCCGATGCGCGGCAAGTCTTCGACTTGCCGTAGCGCACCCATCTAAACCTGGCGGTCTCCGACCGCCATCACAGGGTCGCAGACCCGGACTTTCAAGGGCTTCGCGGCGGCAAGTCAGAGACTTGCCGCGCATCAGCAGGTCATAGACCTATAACCAGCAACTTTCTTTGCGGTGAATCTGTCGCAAATAATCGCGATATGATTCATTTAACAGGACTCTTCAGAATCTCGGCCAGAGCCTGCATTCGACTTTGGTCGGTCGGACTCTTCGTCATCGCCGCATTCTTTTCCAGCGACATTCCCAGGCTCTTTAGTTTTGAGAGTGACCCTTTACTCATCCGCGAGCGTTCCGCAACCTGAATCGCCTGCCGCAGGGCTGCGATTTGATCAGCGGGCAAACCTTGCGAGCGCTCCAACTGATCCACATACGCCTTCGCCACCACCAACTGACGCGGCCAGACAATCTTTTCCTGGTTCTGGACATTGAACGAAGCCACGCGAACCGCTTTCGCGGCGTCGATCTCGTTCTGAGTTAGGTCCTTTGTCGGCGTCAGTTCAAAGATGTCCAGGCCGCGGGCGATCTCTGAAGCGTAAATCTGGCCGTTGTACCAGTAGGCAGACCAGTCGCCGCCAAGGACGAGCATGTTGGGAAGAATCGGCCCGCGATCAAAATAGGCGATCTCAACCGGATGCTCCGCGTCGGTAAAGTCCATGACCGAGATGCCGCCCTGGTACCAGGCCTGTACTTCGATGTCGCGGCCGGGAACCGGAACCAGCGATCCGTTGTGCGCCACGCAGTTTTCGCTGTTCCCCTGGGCCGCCGGCAACTTGTAGTAGCTGGCAAAGCTCAGCTTGTTATCCTTTAAGTTGAAGATGGCATCAGCGCCCCATTTGTTCGGATCGTTGGCCCGGCAGCGCGCGCCCAATCCGCCGCCCCACTCATCGGTGAAGACGACTTTTTTCCCGTCGTTCGAAAACGAGGCCGAGTGCCAATACGCATAGTTTGGATCGTTTACGGCGTCCACCCGTTTTGGATTCACCGGATCTTTGATATCCAGCAGGATTCCGTTTCCGGAGCACGCCCCTGCCGCCAAACCGATCGCTGAGTACACCGTAATATCGTGGCACTGATTGGTGAACGACGGTTTTGAAAGTCCGGTCGTAGTATGGGTGCCGGCATTGCTTAGACCGGCAAGGGCGCCGGTCCGTGGATCCATAAACAGCCGCGGGGTTGAAACTACCTTTGCTTCCTGCGGCGCCGCCAGCGGCACCTTAATCACATCAATGCGAAACAGCGCCGTATTCGGATCCTTGTCCGGCGCTTCACCCGAGCACCCGGCCAACTCTTCGCTTTGACGGACGAAGGAGGTGCCGGAAACGTAGATGTAGACGTTGTTTTTATCATTCGGATCGACGACCAGCGTATGCGTGTGTGAGCCGCGGCAAGTCTGCACCGCGGCCACCTGCTTCGGATTCTTGATGTCGGCAATATCGAAAATCCTCACACCGCGGAAACGATCTTTTTGCGCGGCGGGTGCGCCCGGCTCCTGTCCGGCGGGCGGCGGCGGGTTGGGGGGAAACCCTCCGACGCCGCAATCCAGGCGGCCGTTCGGCTGCTCGACCGACATAAACATCAGATTCTTATAAACCGACACATCTCCCTGCCCACCGGGACACACCATCGAAGTCAACAAGGTGGTCTTTGCCGGATTCGAGATGTCATAGATATTCACGCCGTAGAAATTTCCCAGAAACAGGCGATTGCCCTGGAACGCGATGTCCGAGTTCGCAAAGCCAAGCCCGGCAATCACCAACTTTATCTCGTTTGGCAGTTTCGACGGGTCAGCTACGCCGAGTATCGTAGTCAGAGCCTTGTTCACTTTCGGGTCATTGGGATCGTTGGCGCCAAGGTCGAATGCTTCGGGTTTTTTGAACAGC
>JBBPID010000124.1:0-9808 GCA_038040505.1 Acidobacteriota bacterium
GTATCCTAGAGGGGTTTGACCTCGCGTTATGTTGTAATCCGGCGCGCCTCATTCTACCCGCTTCGGCTCATTGGTGGCCGTGATATCTCTTCCGAGAGATTCGACGAGTGCCTTCAAGACTGGACGATGAGTGTGTTCGGTCGCGTTACCGGCCGATAGGTCTCTTTCAACCGTTCTGAGATACTGTGTGAGAGTCAATCCTATTTCTAGTCCCTCCGCTCTGGCTTATTATTGGTCGGACGAGGGAATGCTACCAGAAAGCGCTTTCCTCGACATCCTTTCGTTGCTCTGACGATAATGTTTGGCTGGTACCTGGAACAGATCAAAGATCACGGCTTGGTGGCGGCGACCTGGTTGCTTTGGCGCGTGAGCTGGCGACGAGTCTATGTGATCTCCTGCAACCTCGCCTTGCCCGCCAAGCTGACGTGTCCGTGCTGTGGCTGGCGAGGCCGGCGCTTTTTTGACTACATCGAAAAAGGTTACACGGTGTCGAATGCGGCTTGCCCGGGTTGCGATAGCCATTCCCGGCACCGAGCTTTGTTCATGTGGCTGAGAGATGAATTTCGGATTCAGGAAAAGGCAGGCCGGGCCCTCGTGTTTGCCCCTGAGAAAGCGCTGGCGCCGCTATGGCAAGCCGCCGGCAATCTGCGGATTGTTAGAGTGGATCTTGAAGCGGAACGTGGAGTCGATGCTCGGGCCGATTTGATGCGGCTTCCTCTTAAAGAGCAAGTGGCCGATCTGATCTGGTGCCATCATGTAATCGAGCAGGTGCCGGAGGTTCAACTCGCGCTCAGCGAACTGCGCCGGGTGCTCGCTGAAAGCGGCGAGTTAATCGTTTCGGTGGGCCAGAGCTCGCGCGAAAAGACCGTCGAGTTTGGCTTTCATGACAAAGCTCTGTCAGGTAACCGTCGCAGCTTTGGCGCGGATTTTCCGCAAATGCTCACCGAAGCCGGATTCAGCGTGAACCAGATTGCTTACGAGTTGTCAGAAGAAGATCGCCGCAGATACGGAATCTATCCGGAACCCTTCTATCGTTGTGTCAGGAATTAGCTGGTGGGTTCGGCGTAATCGTAGCTCTTTGCGGTTAACGCATCATAGCCGGGCGACGACGCCGGTTCGAACTCGGACTTTCCATCAGCGCCGAAGAAAAAGTCTCTAACCGTGCTGGTCCACCACGTCAGGCCTGAGACGCGCGCCGCAAAAGTTGCCAGATCGTCGTCGCTGGCAATCGTAGTCCGGCGCAAAGCAAAAATGTTGGCCTCGCGGCCGTTGTGACCGAGAGTCGTAGTGATCGCACAGGAATAGCCAAGGGACCGGGCCAGTTCGCTGATCGATTCTGAGGTGCGGCCGTGGGGATAAGAGAGCGGAACATGATGCGAATCAATCCGATCCCGGATCGCCGCCCGCGAGTCTGCTAACTCTCTCCTGACTTCTTCCAGTGGAAGATCCGGCAGCCTGGGATGCGAGCAGGTGTGCGAGCCAATCTCAAATCCCGATTCAGCCAGTTCGCGAACTTGCGCCCACGAAAGAAAGGACTCGCCATTAGGTGGCAAACGTCCATCGGCGCGGTCAGTTATGACAAAGACTGTGGCGGTCAATTGTCGCTGCTTTAGCGGGCCGGCGGCTACCGAATAGAAATCCTCAAAACCGTCTTCAAAGGTCAGCACCACCGAATTGTCTGGCAGCCGACGGTTTTCGTTTCTGGCTTTCAGGAATTCATCAAGTGAGACTACGCGACAGTTCTTCTGCAGGTAGTCCAGGTGGCTCTGAAAAAGCTCAACCGGAATGTGCTGTTTATAAGGATCCGTATGAAGGGGTGCGTCGTCAGCGACGACGGAGTGATAGCTTAAGATCGTGACCCTTCTTCGATTAATCCACGAGACGAATTTAACCACACTGGTGGAATGGAGTAGGGCAAAGAGATATTTTTTCATAACCTCGTAACGCCGGGTCTTGATCGCCGTGACGGAGCGATGATAAGACACGGATCAAAAAATCTGGCTCTGGCAAGAGAGCTGCCTAGCAAAACAATTCCCGTGGAAGGGCGGCAGATTACTACAGGAATTTGGATTTCACAACCCCAAATCGCCTAAGAAATTGGGCGCTGCATTCTTGCCAACGCAGCGCCCGTTCCCCGAAATGGTAGTTCGGGAGACCATCGACAAGTCTCTTTGCCCAAATCTTCGCCGACGGTATAGTGCTTAGACGTGTCGGAGCAGGCTTTGGTCTGAGTTTCTCGCCTTTGAACGGAGCCGTCTTTTCACTAGCGCTCCCGGTGGACAGCCACCTGGTTCTGGCGAATAATCGTTTCCGGCCAAGCTTTTTTCAACCATTATCTTCCCCACGGCGTCTTAATTGATGTTGCAAGCATTGAAAGACTCTACGCAGCTCAATCAAAACAGGAAGAGGCGGTTTATGACGAGCACGAAAATCTATTCCCGCCGGGCGTTTTCCGTAGTCCGGCGAATCGCGGCCACCTGGTCAATCGTGGCGCTTCTGGGCAGCACCTTTGCGGCCGGCATTAATGCTCAGAGCATGAAAGCCCCGACGAGCAAATCGGCGGCGAAGCTAAACGAGAATCAGCGCATCCTGCACGTGCTGAACCGGCTCGGCTTCGGCGCCCGGCCGGGCGACGTCGACCGGGTAAAGGCCATGGGAATCGACAACTACATCTCGCAACAGCTTTATCCCGAGAAGATTAACGATTCGGCCACGGAAGCGAAGCTGCAAAACCTGGAAACGCTGCGGATGACCACAGCCCAGCTCTACGAAAAGTATCCGCAGCCCGGTCAATTGTTGCGCCAGCTTCAGCGTCGTGGCGATCTCCCGGCGGACCTTGCCGCAGCGCGCGACAATCGCACCAAAGGCGGCGCGAACGCCACCTCAAACAGTCAGACCAAGACCGGCCACGCGCCCGGTGAGATGCAGGGGCCGGGAATGGAAAAGACTAACGAGCCTGCTAAGAACAACACCGCGGCCAACAACGATCCCAACCCGATGAATAATGCCGAGTATCGCCGGGCGGTGATGGACTATTTCAAAGAAAACAACCTGCGCCCGCCGCAATTCATGACCGGTGAGCTGCAGATGTCGCGCATCCTGCGCGCTGTTTACAGCGAGCGGCAGTTGCAGGAAGTGATGGTTGATTTCTGGACTAACCACTTTAACGTGTTCGCGGGTAAAGGCGCCGACCGTTGGCTTTTGATTTCTTACGACCGCGACACGATTCGGCCGCACACCTTGGGTAAGTTCTCCGATTTGCTCCGTGCGGACGCTGAAAGTCCGGCGATGCTTTTCTATCTCGACAATTTTCAGAGTGTGAGCCCGAACGCTCAGGCGGGTTCCCAGCGCCCGGGAGCAGCGCGCGGTCCTCTCGCTCAATTAATGCGCGGAGGAAATCCTGGTCCGGCAGCGACCAACAATCCCCAGCAGCAACGCCCGCAACAACAGCGACGCGGCATCAACGAGAATTACGCCCGCGAGTTGATGGAGCTGCATACGCTGGGTGTCGATGGTGGATACACCCAAAAAGATGTGCAGGAAGTAGCCCGCTGCTTCACCGGTTGGACGATCTTTGCGCCGCGCGGAGCGGGTGCCGCAGCCCAGGCCATTACCGATGGAAGGCGGTTGGAGATGCTCCGCGAGAACGCCGGCAAGTTCTATTTCAATCCGCGCGTCCATGATGACGGCGAGAAAACTGTGCTGGGCCACAAGATTCCTGCCGGTGGCGGAGTGAAAGACGGTCTGATGGTCCTGGATATTCTCGCGCACCATCCGGCGACGGCTAAATTTATCGCGACTAAACTCGTGCGACGCTTCGTCGCCGACGAGCCCCCGCCGGCGCTGGTAGATCGAGTGGCCCAGACTTTCCTGAAGAGTGACGGCGACATTCGCGAAATGCTGCGGACGATCTTTCTTTCGCCTGAGTTCAATTCAGCTGACGCATATCGGGCGAAAGTAAAGCGACCGTTCGAGCTGGCTATCAGTGCGGTGCGCACGCTTGGCGCTGACACGAACGGCGGACCGCAGATGCATCAGTGGATTGCCCGCATGGGCCAGCCGCTATATGGGTATCAGACGCCGAATGGCTATCCGGATGTAGCTGAAAACTGGGTGAACACCGGCGCGTTGCTGGAGCGAATGAACTTTGCCCTGGCGCTGGTCAGCAATCGCATTGGCGGAACCCGCGTCGACTTATCACGATTTGTCCGGGACCTGGGTAACGGCAAGACGGTCGCGAGAGAGCAACTGCTCGATCGCTTCATAACCTCGATTGCCGGGGGCGAGGTTTCGGCCAAGACGCGCGAGACGCTCTTGAAGCAATTGAATGACGAGGTAACGTTACCGCTGCCGCCGCGCACGCAGACTGCCGGGAACGGCGCGCCAGTGAATCCATTTGAAGCGGGATTTCAAAGAGGAGTGGTTCCCGGTCCGGGTGGCCCGCAGCAGCAGCAAGCTCAGCAACAGCTCGCCAGCATAAACCCGGGGGCAATAGAGAATCCGCTGGCTAAGATCGCTGGGTTGATTCTCGGATCGCCAGAGTTTCAACGGCAATAAGAACGATCTTAGATCTTTGATCTTGGAACTTTGCAATTTGGGGTCAGAGGGTCAAAGATCAAAGATCCAAGGTCAAAGATCAAAAACGGATGAGTTGGACAAGGATCAAGTTATGAACAGAAGATTCTTCATAAAATCCGGAGGCATCGCGCTCGCTTCGTTTGGCGTGATGAACGCGGCGCCCACTTTTCTGCGGCGGGCACTCGCGGAAACTGTCGGCACAGTAGCCGGGGGCCGGCGCAAGACTCTGATCGCCATCTTTCAACGTGGCGCCGTCGACGGCCTGAACATGGTGGTGCCGTACGCTGAGTCTGCTTACTATGATGTGCGTCCGAACATCGCCATTCCCAAACCAGACGGTGGGGCCGAGTCGGCGATCAACCTCGACGGGTTCTTTGGCCTGCACCCGTCGCTCCAGTCGTTCAAACCGCTATGGGATTCGAAGCGTCTGGCGATCGTTCACGCGTCCGGCTCGCCGGACAATACGCGCTCGCACTTTGACGCACAGGATTACATGGAGTCGGCGACACCGGGTGTGAAGTCAACCCAGGATGGCTGGCTCAACCGTTACCTGCAGGTGAAAACCGATCCGCAGAAGTCCCTGTTCCGCGCCGTTTCCATGACCCAGAACATGCCGCGCGCAATGCAGGGGAAAGCGCCAACGCTGGCGATTTCGAATCTGGCGGACTTCAACATTCGCGCGGGACAAAGCTCTGCGTCGGTGCAAGGGGGCTTTGAAGCTATCTACGACCAGACGGTGAATGACGCGTTGCACGGCACCGGTAAAGAAACTTTCGAAGCGATTAATTACTTGAAGCAGGTAAACCCTGCTCAGTACAAGCCAGAGAACGGGGCGAGCTATCCGCGAAATCCTTTCGGCAACTCGCTGTTGCAAATTGCGCAGCTGATCAAAGCCGGCGTTGGTTTGGAAGTCGCTTTCACTGACATCGGTGGTTGGGACACACACGTCAACGAAGGGAACCAGCAGGGACAGCTCAGCAACCTTTTGCGAAATTTCGGCTCGGCCATCGCAGCTCTCTACACGGATCTTGGTCAGCGCATGGACGACGTGGTGGTGCTCACGATGTCTGAGTTTGGCCGCACGGCGCGCGAGAATGGTAATCGCGGCACCGATCACGGCCACGCGAACGCGATGTTCGTCGCCGGCAATAGTGTCCGTGGAGGCAAAGTCTACGGCGACTGGCCCGGTCTGAAATCGAGCCAGCTATATGAAGGTCGCGATCTGGCGCTGACGACGGATTTTCGCGACGTGTTTGGTGAAGTTGCTTACAAGCATCTCGGCGCGACGAACATAAAGGCAGTCTTCCCGGGATATGATGGCGGCACTTCGAAGTTTCGCGGCGTGCTCGGGTAAAGAGTACCGCTGGACCAGCCCGCGAAGTGGGCGGAAGCATAAAGCCTGGGGCGTGAGCCCCAGGTTTTTGTGTTTTGGCCGTCCTTCAGCGCGCGAAGTGGGCGGCAGAGGTCTGGAGGAGTTCAACTAAATGATAGGCTGTCGCTCGTTTCACGAGCTCATGGGTCTGAGACTTCGCCGTTCCTGGGGCTTACGCCCCAGGCTTTACGCTTTCACATGCTTCGCAGGTTCGGAAATAATCAACTCCTCAGTTAACAATTGCCGCTACCCTCAACGGCCCGCCGCTGCCGCCGCCGATCTTCATCGGCATCGCGATCACTATGAAGCCCTGCGCCCGAAGAGCGCTCATGTCTCCGAGGTTCTCAAAGGCCGGAATGTTCTTCGCGAACAGAACCTGGTGACTCTCAAACTTTGTTGATTGCCCAAAGTCGATACTTGGAGTGTCGAGCCCGATGGCTTTGATCGATCGATTGGTTGTGAGCCAGCGAGCAGCGTCGGGACTCAAACCAGGGAAATGAAGTTTGGCAACCGCGCCCGCGCCGCGCTCGTCTGTGCCCATGTACTTCACCCGGTCGGGCCAATGTTTGGCGAAGCCGGTGCGCAGCAGGACGATGGCTCCGTTGGGAATCTGGCCATACTGTTTCTCCCACGAGTTAAAATCATCGACGCTTACCTGATAGTCGCGGTTCGCTTCGCATTGCTTCGTCACGTCGACGAGAATTGCATTTCCCATTAGCTGCTCCAGCGGGATTTGATCGACTGTATTCGCATTGGCCGCAAAATGTCGGGGGGCGTCGATGTGTGTGCCGCCATGTTCGGGAGCGGCAAACTTGTTGGACGCATAGTAGAAACCCTGCGGAGTCACCCCGTCTTGCTCTTTCTCGAGCTTAAAGCCCTCCTCAGTAGGCCAATAGATTGTCTGGCCGTCGAAGGGATGCGACAAATCGATAATCTTTCCCGAAGGAAAACCCGCCGCAGTATTCGGTTTGCTTTGATTGCATCCGGTGATTAAGCAACAAAGGAAAACTAACGAGAGCATTCTCATGGTCGACTCCTTAATCCAATGACTTTGGTCTTTGCTGAGATTATTCACTGATGGACTCGCTCGTGCAAAGTCTGAAGATCACGCCTCGCGAAGACCGCGATACCTTCGCGCCTGTGGCGCAGCACATAGCGGTGAGCCTTTGGCTCACCGGGGCCCGACTCAAAAATTGCTGGAGGCTACGCCTCATAACAGAGGCTTAGCCTCCAAAAATCCGAACGCCAGCCGGTAAGCCGAAGGCTTACCGCTATGTGCTGTGGCAAAGCCACGAAGGAACCCAAAATCTATTATAAGCTGCTTGTCAGCCCGACTGGCGAAGCAAACCGGTTTTCGTTTATGCTGCGGGTCACAACCGAAAAGAAACTTTTTTGAGCTGCGAACTTATGAGCACAAGGATTCATAGACGCGAGGGCGCCAGCGGTATCGCGCTGGTTCTGGTTCTCTTGCTGAGTTGCATTGGCCAACCTGCGTTAGCCCAATTGTCGCGGCCGCCCCAGGCGCCGCCGGTGCAGTACTCACCCCAACTGATCGCTGAGATCAAGAAGATCCAGCAAGCGGCCTTCGAAAGCGATTACGCGTACCGCCGGCTGGCCTATCTTTCAGACAACATCGGGCCGCGTCTGAGCGGTTCTCCGCAGGCTCAAACAGCAGTCGAATATGTGGCTGCGGAACTCCGCAAGCTTGGTCTCGAAGTCCAGCTCGAGAAAGTAATGGTGCCGCATTGGGTGCGCGGCGAAGAGACGGCAGCGCTGACCGAATTTCCGGGTATGGCCCGCGGCGCCACGCAGAAAATCGTGCTGACCGCGAATGGGGGTAGCGTGGCTACGCCGAAGGAAGGGCTTACCGCGGAAGTGGTCGTGGTCAACAATCAGGAAGAGCTGGCAGCGCTTGGCCGCGATCGCGTCGCGGGAAAGATCGTGGTGTTTAATGCGAAGTTCGACCAGCGCTTAGCCGACAACGGCTTTGCGGGGCCCGCCTATGGAAATTCCGTGCTCTACCGCGGCATCGGCGCCGGCATCGCCGCGCGGCTCGGCGCGCTCGCGTCGCTGAACCGTTCCGCGGGGGGCGCCAATTACCGCCTGCCGCATACGGGTGCTTTGCGTTATGCCGATGACGTGCCAAAAATTCCGTCGGCCTCAATTGCTGCCGAAGACGCTGACTTGCTCGCGCACCTGGCGGGCGAGGGGAAAGTGAAAATGCATCTCGTGCTCACGCCTCAGACTCTACCTGACGCCGTAAGCTACAACGTGATCGCTGATCTCAAGGGCAGCGAACATCCTGAACAGATCGTAATCGTTTCCGGTCACCTGGATTCCTGGGACCTTGGCACCGGCGCGATTGATGATGGCGCGGGCGTCGTGATGGCGATGCAGACGGCGCAGTTACTTAAGCAACTTCGTCTTCGTCCGAAACGTACCATTCGCGTAATTGCCTGGATGAACGAAGAGAACGGGCTCATGGGAGGACGGACTTACTTCGAAAATCACAAGACGGATCTGGCAAATCATTTCGCGGCGATCGAAGCGGATCTCGGCGCCGGGCATCCGATGGGTTTTTCCACCTCAGGCAAGCCCGAGGTTCTGACATTGTTGCAACCGCTGGCGATAATCCTTTTGAGTCAGGGCGCCGGTGTGACTCGCAGCGCGGAAGAGACGGGTTCCGACATTGGCCCGCTGACCGCTGCGGGCGTGCCGACCTTCGCGCCCATTCAGGACGCGCGGACTTACTTTAATTATCATCACACGGCAGCCGACACGCTCGATAAGATTGATCCCAAAGAGTTGCAGGAAAACTGCGCGGTGATGGCGACCCTGGCTTACACCTTGGCGAGCATGCCGCAGTCGCTGCCGAGATAGTATGTTTTGGAGTGCGCTGACTTGTCACCGCTTTTGAAAACGGCGATCCCGACAAGTCGGGACCGCACTCTAAACAGCGCCTTCGTCTCCCGATGAATCGGGATTTGCCGGCGCACTCGATAATAACGTTCCATGCCCCTTCATCCGCAGATTCTGCGCTTTGACTCGATCGATTCCACCAATCTTGAAGCTATTCGTCAGGCAAAGGCAGGAGCTCCGGAGGGTTTGTGTATTATTGCTCGTGAACAGACCGCCGGCCGGGGGCGTCTCGATCGGACCTGGCAATCGCCGCCGGATGCCGGACTGTACGTCAGCATTGTTTTGCGGCCTCAGCTCGAAATAAGCGCCTGGCCATTGCTCACTTTGATGGCTGCGCTCGCAGTTTCCGAGGCCTTGATGAAGAGTTGTAGTCTGCGGGTCGATATAAAATGGCCGAACGATCTCTGTTCCGGCGAACGCAAGCTGGGTGGCATCCTGGCCGAGACTCTGGAAACTGCCAGCGGTTCCGCCGCGGTGGTCGGCATCGGAATCAACCTCAAGGCGAACAGTTTGCCTGAGTCAGTGAGCGATCTGGCAACATCCATTGAAGCCGCTACTGGCGTCGAACCGGATAATGAACGGATACTCGAAGCGTTAGTTAAGGCATTGGGAGAAAGGTACGAGCTCTTGCACAGCCCCCAGGGCAGGGAACATACGATTCGCGAATGGTGCGCGAGCTCATCGTATGCGATGGGGCGGCGAGTGCGAGTGGCGCTGGGAAATGATACTTTCGATGGCACCACGCGGGGACTTGAGAGTGACGGCGCGCTGCGGGTCGAGACCGCAGACGGAAAGGTGAAAATAGTGCGAGCCGGCGATGTGACCGCTCTGCGCGCAACTTGAGTTGAGGGAAACCGCACCAACAATTTCTTATGCTCCTGGTAATCGACATCGGCAACACCAACACCTCGCTCGGTGTATTTGACGGCGAGCAGCTGG
>JBBPID010000016.1:0-60451 GCA_038040505.1 Acidobacteriota bacterium
GATTCCGGTGCGTTGGGATCATAATGTCGGGGCATTGGACGCGTCTGGTAATTACTCGCGCGACAGTCTGCGAATGATTAATGAAGTGCGTCGCATTCGCCGCTCAGCCGGGGCAGGAGATTACAGCGAAGCCGTGAGCGCCGCCCGCACAGCGGCCATGGTTGAAGTAAAGCAAGCTCTTTCAGCGAGCCGGTATCGCTCTGCCGAAGCTTGAGTGGATAACTCTGACTAATTCCTGGAGCCAAGATGACTGTGCGACTTAACGTCAATATCGATCATGTCGCCACGGTGCGGCAGGCGCGCCGTGCGCCTGAGCCGAGCGTCGTGGCCGCGGCCATGATCTGCGAACAAGCAGGCGCCGACGGCATCACTGTTCACCTGCGCGGAGATCGGCGTCACATCCAGGACGCGGACTTAACAGTGCTGCGCCAGGCCGTCACCACTTATTTGAACGTCGAGATGGCTGCGACCGAAGAGATGATGAAGATTGCGATCGATCTCAAGCCGGACGCAGTCAGTCTGGTGCCTGAGAATCCCGGGGAAATCACGACCGAAGGCGGTCTTAACGTGCGGCCGAACATCGCCATCGTCCGGGCGGCTGTGAATCGTTTGCGTGATTCCGGCATCGTCGCCAGCTTGTTCATTGATCCAGATCCGCAACAGATTGAAGCCGCGCGCGAGGTAAACGCGCAGCAGGTTGAGTTATGCACGGCGGCGTACGCCGAAGCGACCCTCGGCGGGCAGGCAATTCATGGCGAAGGCGCCGTGCGCGCGAATCACGAATTGCGTCGTTTGAGCGAAGGCGCGGCTTTAGCGGCGCAGTATGGCCTGCATGTGGCTGCCGGTCACGGCCTGACCATTCGTAATGTCGGAGCAGTTGCGCTGATTGATGAGATTGAGGAATTCAACATCGGTCACAGCATTATTTCGCGGGCAGTGTTTGTCGGATTAGAAACAGCGGTGCGCGAGATGATCGGGGCGATTCGAGAGTCGGCCTGATCGAACAGGATTCTTGGATTAGCGTTGTGGTGAAGACGAAGTAAGCTGCAGTCGCACCACGGAACGTTCCAGCTTGGCGCGCGCTTTTTCAAAGTCTTCTTCGGTTCCGCTCCACGCGCTCAGTTGCTTCTCAGTACGTTCGCGGGCCTGGCGGGCGCGGGCCGCGTCGATCTCTTCGGGACGTTCAGCGATTTCCGCGAGGACTGAAACCCGGTCGTCGGTAACTTCCACAAATCCACCCGAGACGTGCAGCTGGAACACGGTGCCGTCTTCGTTGTAGGACAGCACTCCCGTTTGCAGCTCTGAAATCAAAGGCGCGTGGCCCGGCAGAATTCCCATTTCACCGCTGCGTCCCGGGACCGTTACAGAGTTCACCTGCTCTGAGAGCACGCGCCGCTCAGGTGTGACTACTTCCAGTTGAAGCTGTTCGGCCATAAATCAAATTGAAAAAATTCTATTCGTATTTCTTCGCGGCTTCGACGACTTCTTCAATCCCGCCGGCCATAAAGAAAGCCTGCTCGGGAATATCGTCGTGCTTGCCCTCGACGATCTCCTTGAAGCCCCTGATCGTGTCTTCGAGTTTCACGTATTTGCCTTCGCGGCCGGTGAACTGCGAGGCGACGTGGAATGGTTGCGAGAAAAACCTTTGAATTTTACGGGCGCGCGAAACGACCAGCTTGTCTTCATCCGAAAGCTCGTCGAGGCCAAGGATCGCGATGATGTCCTGCAGGTCTTTGTAGCGCTGCAGAATCAGTTTTACATTCTGCGCCGTGTTGTAGTGGTCTTCGCCGACGATGCGCGGATCCAGAATGCGCGAGGACGACCCCAACGGATCGACCGCGGGATAAATGCCGAGTTCGACAATCTGTCGCGACAAAGCGGTGACTGCATCAAGGTGGGCGAAGGTCGTCGCCGGCGCTGGATCGGTGTAGTCGTCCGCCGGAACGTAAACCGCCTGAATCGAAGTGATCGAGCCGGTTTTGGTCGAGGTGATTCGCTCCTGCATCTCGCCCATTTCCGTCGCCAGGTTTGGCTGATAACCCACTGCCGAAGGCATGCGGCCCAGGAGGGCCGAAACTTCCGAGCCCGCCTGAGTAAATCTAAAAATGTTGTCGATAAAGAGCAGCACGTCCAGACCCTGGTCGCGGAAATACTCGGCCACCGTCAGGCCCGACAAGGCCACGCGCAGCCGGGCTCCCGGCGGCTCAGTCATCTGACCGTAGATGAGGGCCACCTTTGATTTCTCGATCGCCTTCATGTCGACTTTGGTCATGTCAAAGGCGCCGGTGTCCTTCAGGTTTTTATTAAAGACTTCGCCAAACTGAATGACTTCCGACTCGACCATTTCGCGCAGCAGGTCATTACCTTCGCGGGTGCGCTCTCCCACACCTGCGAACACCGAGAAACCCGAACGCGCCTTGGCGATGTTGTTGATGAGCTCCATCACGATGACCGTTTTGCCGACGCCGGCGCCGCCGAACAAACCAATCTTGCCGCCGCGGACAAACGGTTGAATCAGATCGATGACCTTGATTCCCGTTTCAAACATCTGCAATTCGGTCGATTGCTCTTCAAATGACGGGGCGTGACGATGAATTGGATAGCGTTGCTGGTGCGGAATGTCGCCGAGGTTATCGACCGGATCGCCGATGACGTTCATCACCCGGCCCAGAGTGCCTTCGCCGACGGGAACGGTAATCGGGCCGCCGGTATCGATGGCCTTCATCCCGCGCACCATACCGTCGGTGGGCAACATCGAGACGGCGCGCACGCGGCCTTCCCCCAAATGCTGTTGCACTTCCGCAATGACATTGATGGGCTCGGGCACGTCAAAGCCTTCGGAGGTTATCCGCAGGGCCTCGTAAATTGGCGGCAGATAACCGGTAAACTCCACGTCGACCACCGGGCCAATGATTTGCACGACGCGACCTACCTGTCCGCTCGTGCCGTTTCCGTTAGACGTAGCCATATTTATTCCGTCAACTCCTCTAAAGTTAATGCCGAATCCCGATGTATCGGGAGAAAATTTCGGAAGGGATTTTAAAGAGAGAGAAGATAACATAGGGGTTGTAGGTTCACAAAGTGAGGCTGAGTATTCCGCGTTTTGTGATAACGAAGTGCCAGCGGTCGCCTCGCAGGCACACTTCTGATCGTTAGCGACCAGCCGCGAGATTGATCCCGTGATCGTTCTTTGACCGGGCTGTCGAAGCGGCGTCAAGGTTCCCAAGGCAGGAACGACTACCCAGCCGTCGCTAAGGAAGATCCGGCATTTGAGGCAAGACTGAGAGAAGGCAATCGTCTTGACGAACGACGCCGCCCGGTGCACCTCTACCAATCATTAAAACCGGTGGATTGCCAGGGAGTAGTTCATAGCTCAGGCCAGAAATCGGATTTGGGAACGGGGTGGTAGCAGGCTCAAGTCTGATAATCACCCGCCCACCCGTTGTCCAGTTAGTCCCCGGGGGAATGGACGTGCTACCGCCTGTCCGCGCAGGATTAGTGGCCCGACTAAGCGGACTTCCAGTAATGAACAGCTTGCTTGCTTCAAAGTCGAATTGAACGGCCTCCGGGCGTCGGTTGTCGATGGAGTCGATCGTGTAAACAGCAAATGGCCCGGCTTGACGCGTTACCGGCCCAGGCCGGTTGGGATTTCCGGCCACCACTAAAGTACCGCACTGGTGCGTGAGAGTGTAAGAGACCACTACACCCCTTCGGTTAATATCATCGAGAGCCCTTTCCTGGCGTGGTGTGCACCGCCCAAAATTCAGCACCGCTGGCGCGAGGATCAGTAGAAGGCACGTTCGCACGAAAACGCCTTTTGGAAAAGAGGAATTGTGGTTGGTTTTTAGTTCAGACATTGTTTTGTGTCCTCCTGAATACCGGCTGTGTGAAGACCGGTAGAAGTTGAGGCCGTGAGGCCGAAAAGAGAAGCAATGGGCGAGGGCACGATATGCCGGTTCTACAGTGATGTCAAATCTTTCTACTTACTGAGCCTCGGTCCGCGTCGGGCTTGGCCGCACAATCCTTAAGATCCGCCAGAACGGCTCTAAAGCGGCCTCAATCTTGCGCTGATCTCCGAAAAGATAACCGAGCCGGACCACGGATCTGACCCTGCACCGGGCCCAGTTCCCGGGAACTTTACTTGTACCACTGTCGTAGTACAATAGGGCAAATCAATGTTTCAGATTGACGCCAATCATCCGACGCCGCTTTACGCTCAGCTTGACCGCGCGATTCGTTTTGCCATCGCCACGGGAAAGCTGAATATCGGCGACCAATTGCCCACCGTGCGGCAGTTGGCGGTTGAACTTCGCATCAATGCGAACACAGTGGCCAAGGTTTATGCGGAACTGGAACGTTCGGGTGTCGTCGAAACCCGAAGAGGCGTGGGCACCTTTGTCATCGCCCGTCCCAACGAAGCGGCCAGCCGCCGCGAACGCGACCGGCATCTGCGCGAATTGGCGGAGCATTTCATTGCCGAGTCGCACACGCGCGGTTTTTCGATTGACGATGTGATTGAGCATCTGGAGAGCAGACGCCGGAAGTAGCGCGAGTCGCTAACTTGATCGTTCGCAAGTTAACGAACCGCGCTAGAGGCGGAAGCAAGAAGGAGATGAACTAATGGCTAACATGCAACTGTTTGAGAATCGCGGCAACCTGACGGTCACCAATGCGCCCCGGGTAAACTTTATCGCGGGCCTGGCGTTTCTGGCGCCGGTGGCGGTAGGAGCGCTGGCCACCCTCATGACCCTTAACCCCGGCGGGGCGATTGTCGGCGTGCTGCTCGGGCTGCTGCTGGCGCAATCGCCCAAAATCGCGCGTCAATGGGAACGTGCGGTGGTTTTGCGCCTTGGTAAGTTCACGGGTTTGCGGGGCCCCGGCCTGTTCTGGATCATTCCGTTCGTCGATCAGATCTCGGCCTGGATCGATCAGCGGGTGATTACTACCGCGTTCGCCGCCGAAGAAACGCTCACCAGCGATACAGTCCCGGTAAACGTTGACGCCGTGCTGTTCTGGATGGTTTACGATCCGGAAAAAGCCGCGCTCGAAGTGCAGAACTACCCGGCGGCGGTGAGCTGGGCGGCCCAGACAGCCCTGCGCGACATCATCGGCCGGACTTCGCTGAGCGATTTACTGCGAGGACGCGAACGCATTGAAGATGAATTGCAGAAGCTGATTGACGAGCGCTCGAATCCGTGGGGTGTGACGGTTCAATCAGTGGAAATGCGCGATGTGATCATTCCCGCGGCGCTGCAGGACGCCATGTCGCGCGAAGCCCAGGCGGCTCGTGAAAAAGCAGCGCGCGTAATCCTGGCAGAAGCCGAAGTTGAGATTGCCGAGCGCTTCAACGTAGCCTCACGGTCTTATCACAACAATCCAACCGCGCTGCACCTGCGCGCGATGAACATGCTGTACGAGGGATTGAAAGAGAAAGGCGCTTTGATGCTGGTGCCCAGCAGCGCTGTCGAATCAATGGGTATGGGCGGCTTGATGGGCGCCGCAGCCCTGCGGCAACAGACTCTTACCGGGAAAGAAGGAGAGCCGGTAGAGTAGGGGATTGCGTCGTGCCGTAGGCACGAAATGTCTATAGCTCCGGAGCGTTTACAAAATTAGACCGGCGAGGACGAACGGCACTGCGTTCGTTCTCGCCGGTAATTCTTTCGTGACAGAATTCTATAAACATTTCGCGCCTGACGGCGCGACTCTCACAGCTTAGTCGCCTTGATGGGAGGAAACGATCTCAATCCTCAGAGTCAATCCTGATTTTCATCGACCGCAGTACGCGCAGGTCTTCGTCAGTCAACTCCAACGACTCGCCGCTCTCTGAGTCGGAGTCACCTTCGCCGCTATGGGGCCTGAGACCTATCTCCAGTTTCAGCGTTAGCTCCATTTCAAAACCGGCCTCACGGAGGCGCTCAATGGCCGCCGCCACGGTCGCCGACTGCTGGACTGACTCGTTGATGGCAGTGCCGACCTCTTCCGCCAGCTTTTTTGTGTGCTCATCCATTTCCACGACTCAGGCCCTCTGATCAGATGATGGCTGATTCATCGTGATGCTAAGGCACCCCAGCGGCGCGGTCAAACTTGCGAGGCGGTTCAGCACCGTGTCAGAAGCCCGACCGTGAGGGAGGGCAACAAGCCGATGTCGCAACTTGCCCTTGCTGACGCGCGGGCTTCTGACACGCTCAAAGCCCAACTTAAGTTGGTACTCTAAACTCGTTGTGCTAGCCTTCGATCGCTCGGAACGCCAGCCATCAACGCGCCGTAATACCTAATGGTTACCAAAGCCAAGAGCCCTAAAACCGATCGCCGCGAACACTTCCGCACTTCTTCGGAAATCGAGTTGCCGGTGGATTTCAATCCGTCAAATACCGAAGAGGTTGTTTACGATCGCGACCTGGGCGATCCCGGGGACTTTCCCTTCACCCGTGGCATTAGAAGAAACATGTATCGCGGTCGTTTGTGGACCATGCGGCAATATGCGGGTTACGCCACCGCGGAAGAGTCCAACGCCCGATACAAATACTTGCTGTCGCAGGGAACTACCGGGCTTTCAGTGGCTTTCGATCTCCCGACACAGATCGGCTTGGATTCAGATGACTCCCTAGCGGCCGGTGAGGTTGGCAAAGTCGGCGTCGCCATCGACTCGCTGGAGGATATGCAGCGTCTGTTCGACGGAATTCCGCTGGATGAAGTCACGACTTCAATGACCATTAACGCGACAGCCGCGATTCTGCTCAGCCTTTATCTGGCGGTAGCGCGGAAGCAGGGAGCGAGCCTTGAGAAGATCAGCGGGACGATTCAGAACGATATTCTCAAAGAATACATTGCCCGCGGCACTTACATTTTTCCGCCTGAGCCTTCCCTCCGTCTGATTACCGACACGTTTGCCTTTTGCATCCGGGAAGTTCCGAACTGGAACACGATTTCAATTAGCGGTTATCACATTCGCGAGGCGGGATCCACGGCCGTCCAGGAAGTGGCTTTCACAATCGCCGACGCGATTTGCTATGTCGAAGCCGCTTTGAAGGTCGGGCTGGAGGTCGACGAGTTCGCGCCTCGGATTTCCTTCTTCTTTAATGCGCACAACAACCTGCTGGAAGAGATTGCGAAGTTCCGCGCGGCCCGGCGTCTCTGGGCGCGGCTGATGCGCGATCGTTTTCACGCGCGCGATCCGCGATCGATGATGCTGCGCTTTCATACGCAAACCGCAGGATCGACGCTGACGGCGCAACAGCCCGACGTGAACGTCGTGCGCACTACGATTCAGGCCCTTGCCGCAGTGCTGGGCGGAACCCAGTCTCTGCACACGAATGCCATGGACGAAGCGCTGGCTCTGCCGACTGAAGAGGCCGCGCGCCTGGCGCTCAGGACACAACAGGTGCTGGCGTACGAGTCCGGGATTGCCGACACGGCCGATCCGCTGGCAGGTTCATTCGCAATCGAAGAACTAACCAACCAGATTGAAGAGAGAGTCGTCGATTACCTCGACAAGATCGAAGCCATCGGCGGCACGTTGCGCGCGATTGAGACCGGTTATATTCAGAAAGAGATTCAGAATGCGGCCTACGAATACCAGAAGGCAGTAGAGAGTGACGAGGCGATTGTCGTTGGCGTCAATCGTTTTCAGAATGAAGCCGAGCGCCCGGTCAAAACCTTAAGTGTCGACCCGGCCGTCGAAAGATCGCAGGTGGAAAGGTTGCAGGCGTTGCGGGCCCGGCGCGACTCGGCAGCCGTGGAAGCCTTGCTGAACAAACTCGAAGAAGCTGCGCAGGGAACCGAAAATGTTCTGCCGCGGATTCTCGATTGCGTCGAAGCTTTCGCGACTGTCGGTGAGATTAGTCACCGGCTGCGCGGTGTTTGGGGCGAGTACCGCGAGGCCGTGACCGTCTAAGAAGAGGCAGCCCCGGGTTTTACTTGCCTGCACGATCAAAGTTTGTAATGCTAGCAGCGTTTCCCCTGAGCGTTCCCGAAATTTGTCAGTCATAAAAAGCCTCGCTCGTAATGAGAGGAATTAAGTTCAAATGAAGATCTCTACTTTATCCCTGCGTAGCTCCTTACTTATTAGCCTGGCAATCACCGTCTGTGGTTCGCTGAGTGCTGTTTACGGACAACCCCACGGACACGGATCCGGGGCCGGTGGTGGTGTCATCGGCGCCGGCGCCGCGGGCGCGGTGATGAAACTGCCCGCCAAGAAGGTTGTGAAGACCACGACGGGGCCGGCTAAGCCCAAACCAGGCCCGCGAACTCCGGCGGTGAATAACTCGGCACAGGTTGAGGACGCGCTCAGTCTCGCGGACGACGCTCGCTCGTCGGAACGCTATGACGCCGCCGAACGTGGCTATCTCCTGGCCGCGAAACTGGCGCCTTCAGATCCGCGACCATATCTGGGCCTCGGTCACACTTACTACAACCAGAAGAAATATGCCGAAGCTGAAAAAGCTTATGCGCGGTCGGCCGCCTTGAGCCAGGGCGACAGCGAACCCTACGCCCGCCTGGCTTTTACTTACACGGAACTGAAGCGGCTCGACGAGGCCCTGGCAATGGCCCGCAGGGCAGTGACGGTGCAGCCTGACAACTACTACGGCTATCTGGCGCTCGGTTACGTGCATTCGCTGCGCCAGAGTTACTCGGAAGCCGAAGCTGCTTATCGCAAGTCAATCTCACTCGCGCCGCAGCCGCTTGGCGTTTTGCATAATGAGTTGGCAAGAGTACTTGCCGACCAGCGGAAATATGGCGACGCCGCAGCGGAATCCAAGAAAGCGATCGACATTGATCCCAAGGATTATTCCGCGCGTTTTAACTACGCGATCATGCTCCAAAAGCTTGGCCAGCTCGTGCCGTCGGCCCAGCAATACCTCGAAGCGATCAAGTTGAATGACAAGGACAGCGCGCCGCACTCAAACATAGGTTTGATCTACTACATGACCGAAAACTTTGCGGCGGCGCGTGAGCACTGGCGCAGCGCGATAAATCTGGGGACTACCTATGATCCGGATCGAATTGGCTTGCTGATTCTGGAGGGGCGCCTGGCCGAAGCCCGCACTCAACTGGAAGCCTACACTCAAAAAAGCGGACAGGATGAAGATGGCTGGCTAATGCTGGGTGACGTCTATCGGGCCCTGGGAGATGATTCACGCGCGCGCGTCACGGACGCTCGCGCCGCCCAGATTGCGCCTGAGTATGTCGGCCTGCGCCGCCCCGACTTGCGCCGTTTGAGCCAACGCACTACACCCTCGGGCAACGACACACGTCCGGCTTCGAATAGCGAAGTTCTTAAGACCGACGAAAAGGGCCGCACGCTCTTAATGCGCGCCGCTGCCCAGGGCCGTACGGATCTGATTCCTCAGATCATTGCCGCCGGCGTGGACGTGAACGCGCGTGATAAGGACGGAAATTCTGCGCTTTATTTCGCCGCAGCCAATGGGCATCTGGAGGCCGCGGATGCGCTTTTGCGGGCCGGCGCCAACGTTAACTCGGCCGATAACACCGGCACGCCGGTCCTTGTCAGTCCGGCGGTACAGGGCTTTACCCCGATCGTGAAGTTGCTGTTGTTGAGGGGAGCCCGTCCCAATCAGGCGGATCAGGATGGAGACAACGCAGTGATTCTCGCTTCAGCGGCGGGCAAGCCGGAAGTGGTAGACGCGCTGCTGACCGGCGGCGGCGCCATCGATGCACAAAACAAGAATGGGATTACTCCGCTGATGATTGCCGCGTTTCAGGGACACGTGCCCACCGTTCGCCTGCTGATTGCGCGCGGCGCGAATGTGAATCGCCGGTCGGACAGTGGCGCCACCGCAGTTAGTCTGGCGACCAGCAAGAACCACCCCGATGTCGTCGAGATCTTGAGAAGGGCCGGCGCCCGGGACTAAAAAACCGCCCTCGGTGACAATGATAGGGTGACGAATGTCCGGTTTGATGGTGCTGCTTCCGTTCCTTGTCGCCGCCCTGATTCTGGGCTTGTTCGGCGGCCTGTTTTTCTATAAACGGCAGAAAGAGAAGGAACGCACCCGGCAGATGCAGTTAGCCGCGGGGCAACTTGGCTGGAGCTTTCTCCCTGAGGCCGACTGGAACATGATCCCAGGTCTGGATCGCTTTACCCTCTTCAATCAAGGTCACGGCAAACAAATCCGCAACATGATGTATGGCGAGGCGCGGGGCATCAAGACCGCCGTTTTTGACTACATCTACACAACCGGATCCGGAAAGCATCAGACGACACATTATCAGTCGGTGGTGTATCTCGAGCCGGGGAATCAGGTTGCGCCCTTCTTCTCCCTACGTCCCGAACATTTTCTGCACCGGATCATGACCGCCTTTGGATATCAGGACATCGACTTTGGGCAGCGGCCTGAGTTTTCGCGCCGGTACATTCTCAGAGGCCAGGACGAGCCGGCGATCCGGCAGACCTTCACCGACGGGCTGCTTAGTTTTTACGAGAGCTACGCGGACACCTGCACCGATGCCGGCGGCAATCAGTTTTTTGTTTTCCGCGCTGGTTATCGCTGCCCGCCGCAGGAAATTGAATCCTACGTGGGCCTGGGGTTGCAGGTCCTGAATCTGATGCCGCGGTATTAAGTGGCGAAGGACTTAGAGGTCTTGGTAAGGAGATATAGATGAATCGGCGCGAATTTACGAAGACCCTCGGCGGCGCGGCTTTCGCCCTGGGCCTCCCGGCCTTTTCTAACGCATCCCCGGCGACACCGCCGAAATTCGCGATCACCATGGACGATTTTCGCTGGCGCGATGCAGTGCATCTGCCCTCGGAAAAGCGCAACCAGGCGATTCTGGAAGTTCTCAGCGCGAATCGAATCAGGGCCGCGCTCTTCGTAGTGGCCGGCAACGTCGATAACGATCCCGGCAAGGCGCTCCTGCAAACCTGGTCGACCGCCGGTCACTTAATTGGCAATCACACTTACTCTCATCGTTCCCTGAATTCTCAAACGGCCGAGGACTACGAACAGGACATTCTCAAGGCCGAGCTCATCCTCAAAGACTTCAAGACTTTTCAAAAAATCTTTCGCTACCCCGTTTTGAAGGAAGGGAACACGGCTGCCAAACGCGATCAGGTTCGCGCATTTCTCCGCCAACACGGTTACCGCATCGGGCACGTGACTATCGACAACTCAGATTGGATTATCGATCAGCGCCTGACAGCAAAACTGCGAAAGGATCCGAACGCCGACATCAAACCGTATCGAGACTTTTACCTGGAGCACATGTGGGACCGCGCGCAGTATTACGATTCGCTAGCCAGACGTGTACTCGGCCGCCCGGTCAAACACACGATCCTGACTCATTACAATTTAGTCAGCGCGTTGTTCCTCGGCGATCTGATTGCAATGCTTAAGAGTAAAGGGTGGCAGTTAATCGACGCGGAGCAGGCTTTCACCGATTCGGTCTTTCGGGCTGAGCCGAAAATCCTCCCGGCCGGCGAAAGCATTGTCTGGGCCCTGGCCAAAGAAACCGGAAAGATCGACAAGTCTTTGCGCTATCCCGCCGAAGACGGCGACTATGAGACAGCAAGGATGGATAAGTTCGGACTTTAGACTCCCGGAAGCAAGGAAGAAACGCAATGTACAAGTTGCTCCTGGTGATCGTGTTTACCGTGCTGATTGGCGGCAGCCTGGGCGCGACCAAACGGGCGCTCCGTCCGGATCCGGATTGGGAAAGATTCCGTGCGGTTAAAGAAGGCTTCTCAGCGCAGTTTCCCGAATGGCCCGCCGTCGTAAACCGGGGCCAATACCGGGCTGCGCCCGTGCGGGCGGCGCGCAACTATGCGGCCTATCACGAAGGAAGCGTTTACTTCGTGATCGCGTTCGAAAACCCCAATCGCGAAAAGTCGATCGATTATTTCCTCGACACGCAGTTGCGCGTGAATGAACTACGTAACTGCGAGATCTCTGCCGGAGTTGAAATTTCGAATAGCGGTGCGAAAGGAATGCAGTACTCGGTGAAGAAATTTGATTACCGAAAGAGTTTCAGCCTGCCGGGGATAGTGCGATTATACGAGACCAGGAACCGGGTGTTGGCGGTGATCGCCATCGGCAAAGACGAGACTGACTCAGCGGTTAAGAAGTTTCTCGATTCGCTGGAGATCACGGACAATCCGAAGGGAAAAGACATCGGTGCCGGAGCCACCTATTCAGATTCGGCCGTGAGCGGAGACGAGCCGGCCTCGACGAGCCAACTGTCCCGCCGAGTCCTGATTATGATAAAGCCGGACCCGCCATACACCGACGACGCGCGCCGGCGGAAACTCCGCGGGGGCGTAATCCTCAAGGCTGTGCTCGCGGCGTCCGGGCGAGTAACCAATATACAAGTCGTGTCAGGCATCCCCGAGTTGGCGCAGAGCGCCGTCGAGGTTGCCCACAAGATCTACTTCATCCCAGCCGTGAAAGATGGCCGCTTTATTTCGACCACCGTCCAATTGGAATACAGCTTCAATATTTATTAGCGAGCAGCGGCGGCGCGATTTGCGCCGCCCAGGGCGGCGATCGCCGGATTATCGCCGCACACCGCGCAAAATCAGTCCCAGGAACAAACCCGCGGCCGCGGAAATCAGTATCGCCTGGCCCGGTTTGCGGCGCGCATAGTCTTTAGCTTCGTCTGCAATCTCGCCAAAGTCCTTGCCCTGCAAATCTTTGAATTTGTCGACGCCGACGCTGACTTTATCGCTTACGTAGTCTCCGGCGCGCGACGCCGCGTCGGCTATTTTGCGGCCACATTCGCGCGCGTTTTGTTCAAATTCTGACATTTTTGATTCGTCCTTCCAGATCATCGGCGGCTGCGCCGTAATTCCTTGTCCGTTTCCTTCTACTTCCGGCATTTCTGGTTCCCTGCCTTTCCGTTACAAAACTCTGCCGGAGCCCAATACGACGAAATGTGGCTTCAGGTTGCGTAATCATTTTTGAGTAGTCGGGGTTGGTCTGCCGCAGCTGTAATGGCAGCCATTACCGGGAGCTGTAGCGACCGGGTGGGTGAGTGATGGCTCGGAGTTTGTCATTAATTTGCAACTTAATCGAAGGTCGCGGCGATTGGGTTGACTCAGCTTGATCACCCGGTCGGTACCGCTCCCGGTACCGACCTCACCCACGGAATTTGCCGACCTCCATCGCCCTAATCCCACTTGACTTTGGCCCGTGGCTGGTGGTAAGTGAGTACTTACTTCAAACTTGTAGGACAGCTCAAATCAAGGTGGCAATTCCCAAAAAGCAGGTTGTTAGCAGCGTTAACGGCGCGCGCATGGCGGGCGGGGCGCGCCGCCTGCAAATCCTGCGCGTGGCCATGCGGCTGTTCTCACAGCGCGGTTTTGTCGGCACCACAACAAAAGAGATTGCCCTGGCGGCCGGCGTCTCGGAAGCCATGGTCTTTCGCCATTTCGCGACCAAGGAAGAGCTCTACAGCGCCATCCTGGATCAAAAAGCATGCGTTCACGACAGCCTTGATCCTCGCACGGTGGTGGCTGAAGCCATCGAACGAAAGGATGACTTTGCGGTTTTTGAAGGTCTTGCGCTGGATGCCCTCGAGCATCACGACAGCGATCCTGAGTTTCAAAGACTGCTGCTGCATTCGGCCCTGGAAGAGCACGAATTGGCGGACATGTTTTGGGAGAAGTTTGTGCGCCGCGTCTATAACTCATTGGGCGGTTACATTCGTTCCCGGCAACGCGAAGGCGCAATCGTCGATGTCGAACCGGCGCTGGTGGTGCGCGCTTTTATCGGCATGGTTATGCACCATTCCCTGGTCAACAACCTTTGGGACCGAAAACGGAGCCTGCTGAATATTTCAAACCAGAAAGCTGCGCGCGCGTTTGCGAATCTTCTTTTGCATGGTGTCGGTAGCTCGGCGGAAGCAGGCAAGCGTGTGGCACTGCCAAAGGCAAAATCGCCGGTCGCGGCAATATCGAACTCACCGGGTAAAGGCAGAAGACCAGCACGAGAGAAATCAAATAGAAAGAGATCAGGTAGATGACTCTTCCCGGATCATTTAAGGTCGCACTCTACATTCTGTTACTGATGGTGGCAGGCGCCGGGCTGTTGAGTTGCGGCCGATCAAAAGGTCAACCTAACAGCAATGGTCCGCAGGGTGGGGCCACTCCTGGTGTGATCGTAGTTTCAACCACGGCTGCAGTCGTGCGGCAACTGCCGCGGTTTTTTGAAGCCAGCGGCAGCTTCGCGCCAAATGAACAGTCCGATGTGGCGGCGGAAACTTCGGGTAAGGTCGCCGCGGTCGGCGTCGATGTCGGCAGTTCCGTGCGCCGCGGTCAAATGATCGTCAAACTCGAGGACGCGGATTTTCGCATTCGCATACAGCAGGCCCAGGCCCAGGTCGATCAGGCCATCGCCACGCTCCGCCAGAACGAGGCGAAGATCGGTTTGCGGCCGGGTCAGAAATTCAACCCGGAAAATGTTCCTGAGGTGGCCTCCGCGCGCGCGGCGCTTGATCTCGCGGAGAGGAACCTGCGGCGCTATGAAAAGCTGGTAGAAACCGGCGACATTTCCCGCGCGACTTATGATCAGCAGAAATCGCAGCGCGACCAGTTGGCTCAGCAACGAGAGGCGCTGGTTCACCAGGCTCAGCAAAACTACGCCACCGTCGCTAACTCTCAGGCGGCCGTCACTGCTGCTCAAACCCAGCTGGCGCTAGCGAAGCGCAATCTCGGTTACACGACGGTGGTCTCACCGATGGCGGGATATGTTTCGGAACGTTCGGCAGACTTAGGCGAGTACGTTTCGCCTCAGCAAAAAGTCGCCACGATCGTGAGCATCAACCCGCTGCGCGTCCGCATCGACATTCCCGAACAGGCCATTACCCAGGTCCACGTCGGCGCCAGTGTTTCGGTCAACGTCGCTGCGTACACGGATCGAAGTTTCGCCGGTCGCATCGCGCGCATCTCGCCGAACGTGACCGCCAATTCGCGCACCTTGGCGGTTGAAGCCGAGGTCCAGAACCCGAACGGCGAGTTGAAGCCGGGCCAGTTCGCGACAGTTCGCATTCTGTTGCCGAAAAGCGAGGCAGCGGTGCTGGTGCCCCAACGAGCGCTGCGAACAATTTCAGGGTCGACTTATGTGTTCGTAGTCAGAAACGGTTATGCCGAGCAACGCCTGGTGCAGCCGGGACAGGCCGAAGGCGAATTGATCGAGGTGACGAGTGGCGTCAAACCCGATGAGATAGTGGCGATAAGTAACGTCGACCAGTTGAATGATGGAGCCGCAGTGAAACAATAGATGTTTGATCTTTGATCTTTGATCTTAGTTCGCCTTGCTGGCGACCAGTCGATCAGGACCGGTTATCAAAGATCAAAGATCAAAGACCAAAGATCAAAGATCAAAGATCAAAAATAAATGCAAAGACTTGCTGAAATTTGCGTCCGTCGTCCGGTGTTCGCAACCATGATCATTCTCAGCATCACGGTTGTGGGGCTATTTTCCTATCGATCGCTGGGCGTCGATTTGTTTCCCAAGATTGACCTGCCCACCATCACAGTCACCGTGATAAACCCCGGCGCTTCACCCCAGGAAGTCGAGACTGAGATTACCGACAAGATCGAAGGCGCCGTCAACACTGTCAGCGGCATCGATGAATTGCGTTCGACTTCGCTGGAAGGCGTCTCGCAGGTCTTCATCACCTTCCTGCTGGAAAAGAACGCCGACGTTGCCGCCCAGGAGGTCCGCAACAAGGTCGATCTGATCGTTAACGATCTGCCCGAAACCGCCGAAGTTCCCATCGTCCAGAAACTCGATACCGACGCGACTCCGGTTCTGCGCATTGCCGTCTCCGCCCCGCGTTCGCTCCGTGAAGTCACGGACATCGCCGACAAGCAAATCAAACGGCTGATTGAACCGATCAGTGGAGTCGGCAACGTCGATATTGTCGGCGGCCGCCAGCGCGAGATTGCCGTCTGGGTCGATCCGGACAAGATGCGCGCTTTCAATGTGTCGGCCGCAGATGTGGCCAGTGCGGTCCGGCTGCAAAACATGGAGTTGCCCGGCGGCCGGGTCCAGGAGGGCCAGCGCGAATTCACCGTGCGGACCATGGGACGCATCCCTGATCCGGCGCAATTCAATAATCTGGTGGTGGCTTCACACGGGACTTACGCGGTCAAACTCAGCGACATCGGATACGTCGAAGACGGCGCTGAAGAGCAGCGCACCGAAGCGCGCCTGAACGGCCAGCCGGCAGTCACCCTCGTGGTTTCAAAGCAGTCGGGCCAAAACACCGTGGCGGTTGCGGACGCGGTTAAGGCGCGCCTGGAAGAGCTCAAGCCGAGCCTGCCGCGCGATGTCAAAACCCAAATCGTCGGCGATCAAACAATCTTCATCAAGGCTTCGCTGGACGCAATTCAGTTGCACCTGATCGAGGGCAGCATCCTGGCGGCCATCGTGGTTTTTGTTTTCCTTTGGAGCTTCCGGTCGACCCTAATCGCGGCTATTGCCATTCCCACTTCAATCGTCGCCACGTTCGGGTTGATGGCGGCGATGGGATTTACTCTGAACCAAATCACGATGCTGGCATTGACGCTGATGGTGGGAATCGTGATCGACGACGCGGTCGTGGTGCTCGAGAATATCTTCCGTTACATCGAAGAGAAAGGTATGCCGCCGTTTCAGGCGGCCATCGAAGGGACACGCGAAATTGGGCTGGCCGTGACCGCGACCACCCTGTCGCTGCTGGCGGTGTTTTTGCCCGTGGGATTCATGGCGGGAATCGTCGGCCGCTTTATGTCGTCCTTCGGTTTTACATCTTCGTTTGCGATCGCGGTTTCTTTGCTGGTGTCGTTCACGCTGACGCCGACCCTGGCCGCGCGGATGATCAAGCGAAAGAAGGCTCATCCGTTCAAGACAGCCGGCAAAGAAACTACTGACTCGCCTGACGGAGAAAAGCGGACCTCGCTCGCCGAGTTCAAAGACAAGTACGTTCAGGCCGGATCGAAAGAATCGCGCTTTTACCGCCCCATCGATCGCACCTACACCTGGTTCCTGGAATGGTCGATGGCCCACCGTTGGGCGATTGTGGTGCTTTCGATTTTGGTCATCCTCAGCACCGTGCCCCTCTTCATGTTTGTCGGCAAGAACTTCCTACCGCTCGACGATCAATCACAGTTTGAAATCAACGTGCGCGCCCCTGAGGGCACTACGCTCTCGCAAACGCAGAGAATTAGCGAAGAAATGGCTGCCGACGTGCGCCGGCTCCCCGGTGTTACCGACACGCTGGTGACTATTGGCAGCGGGCAGCAGCAAGTCGTCAACCTGGCGAACATCTATGTGAAGATGGCTCCGATTGAAGCGCGCACCGTTTCGCAACAGGACCTGATGCTGCGCGCGCGCTCGGAAATCATAGGCAAGTACCTTCAGAAATATCCCAATCAGTTGCGCACAAGCGTTAATCCGGTGGCAGCAATTTCCGGCGGCGGGTTTCGCAACGCGGACATTCAGTTCGTTATCGGCGGACCGGATCTCGACAAACTGACCAAGTATTCCAGCGACATCCTCGCCAAACTCAATAAGGTCCCCGATGTAGTCGACGCTGACACGACGCTGATTACAGGAAAGCCTGAGCTGCGTGTGGTGATTGATCGCGCGCGCGCTGCCGACCTGGGCGTGCGCGTGGGCGACATAGCGCAATCGCTGAACACCCTGGTAGCGGGTCAGAAGGTTTCGACCTTTAACGCCGGCACCGATCAATACGATGTGCGCGTGCGCGCGACCGGAAACTTTCGCGCGAATGCCGATGGGTTGAAGCGGATGCTGGTGGCCTCTCAAAAACTTGGCTGGGTCAGTCTCGACAATCTGGTGCGGGTTGAGGAAGGCACGGGCCCGTCGGCAATCGATCGGTACAACCGGCAACGCCAGGTAATGGTCCTGGCGAACACCAAGCCTGGCGGCTCGCAGGCGGCGGTCATCAATCAGCTAAACGAGTTCGCCAGACAAGAGAACATGGACAGCGCCTACAAGACGTCGCTCGCCGGGCGCTCAAAAGAGCTGACGCGTACCGGCTCGTACTTCCTGCTGGCGATAGTCCTGTCGTTTGTTTTCATGTACATGGTTTTGGCGGCCCAATTCGAATCCTTCATTCACCCGATCACAATCCTTTTGACGCTGCCGTTGGCGATCCCCTTCGGGATCGTTTCACTGCTGGTGACCGGCCAAACAGTGAACATCTTTTCCGGTCTGGGGTTACTGCTCTTATTCGGTGTTGTTAAGAAGAACGCCATTCTGCAAATCGATCATACGAATGGACTGCGCAAACAGGGGATGGAGCGGCATGACGCGATCATTCAGGCCAATCGCGATCGGCTCAGGCCAATCCTGATGACCACGGTCGCACTGGTCGCCGGCATGATGCCGCTGACATTGTCCAGCGGTCCCGGCTCAGGTACTAACCGTTCGATTGGCGTGCTGGTGGTCGGCGGCCAATCGCTCTGTCTGTTGCTGACGCTGCTGGCGGTGCCGGTCTTTTATTCGTTGTTCGATGATCTGTCGCGCAGCCGGATCTGGTCGCGCATGAGCGCCGGCGTGGGCGGGATCTTCGGCCGCGCACGTCGCCGAGCCGCGACTGCGGCAGCGTCGTTGCTGGGATCGATCACGAAGCAATAACGCCTGAGCGTTTCAATTAAGGTTAGGGACGGAGTTTATGATGCTGTTACCGATTGATTTGTTTTTGCGGCTCTCCCGCCGCACACAGCGGAAAGGCTCTGCCTTTCCGGCCATCACAGAAATTCAAGTCTCCGAGGCTGCGCCTCGCAGAATTCGCGGACATGTGCGGAAGGCATTTTGGTTTGCCGCAGTCTTGTTTGTGCTGGCGCCTCTGACCCCTGCTCAGGAGTCAAGTTCTTCTCCAGCGCCGTCGCCAGTCTCAACTGATCGAATAAAAGTCCCCGCAATAGCCGTCGACTATCGCGCCAACGCCGCCAAGCCTCTGCCCGAGCTCAACCGCGTGGGTGTCGATGCGAATGAGCAACAGCCGATAACGCTCCGCGAAGCGATTGGCCTGGCGCTCCAGAACAATAAAGACATCGAGATCGCGCGCGACAACCTCAAGATCGCCGAGTACGATTTGCTGTCTGTGCGCGGCGCGTACGATCCCAGGCTGACTGCTCAGAGCTACTATGAAAAGTTAAAGTCGCCGGCGACCAGTTTCCTGAGCGGCGCGGCCACGGTAGACACATCGGATTTCACAAACACTGCCCGCTTCGAAGGGCTGGCGCCCAAGTATGGCGGCAGCTATCGCTTTGATTTCTCTTCGATTAGGCAAACCAGCAACAGCGTGTTTTCAGTCCTAAATCCGCAGTATCCGACTGCCTTTACCTTCAATTTCACGCAGCCGTTGATTCGCGGTCTGCGGTTTGACTTGCCGCGGCGACAGATTGAAGTTGCCAGAAAGAATCTTTCACTGACTGACGTCCAGTTTCGACAGCGCGCGATCGAGGTCATTACCAGCGTCCAGCGCTCGTACTGGGATTTGGTGTTTGCGCTGCGCAACCTGCAGATTCAGCGTGACTCGCTCACCGACTCGCGCACGCAACTGGAACACAATCGCCGAATGGTGGCTGAAGGTTCGCTGGCGCCGATCGACATCGTGGCGGCTGAGACTCAGGTCGCGAATTTCGAGCAGGCTGAGTTCAGCGCGCTTGAAGACGTCAACCGGGCTGAGAACAATCTGAAGAACTTAATCGCTGAGAACCAGCGAGCCAGGATCTGGAACGTTTCCTTAATTCCTACCGACGATGTCGATCTCACAGTGCCACAGGTTTCGCTCATCGATGCCATGAAAGCGGCCACTGATAACCGTCAGGAGTTGAAACAATCGGATCTGGCGCGCGAAATCAATTTGCTCGATCAAAGGCTCTATCGCGATCAAACTAAACCTGAGATCGATCTGGTCGGCAGTTATGGAATAGTTGGGAACGCCGGTACCCTGACCTCGACTGCGAACCCTCTAACCGCCAGCAACGAACAGTTCCGCGCGCGCGTCAACGAGCTGTCGGTGCTCTCCGGCTTACAGACGCTTCCGCCTCCGCCCACGGTGACGATTCCACCGAATCTATTTGGCGGCTACTGGCAATCGCTGTCTAATCTGGGCACCAACCAGTTCAATAACTTTCGCGTCGGGGTGGCCATCAGTTTGCCGCTGCGCAACCGCACCGCCGAAGGGCAACTTGGCCACTCGCTGGTGGAAGGAAAGCGGATTGCCACGCAGCGCGAGCAACTCGAGCAACTGATCCAGGTTGAAGTACGGAATGCTTTGCAGTCTTTGCGGACGTCGGATGCGCGGCTGCGGTCCGCGGCCATCGCGCGGTCCACTGCCGAGCAACAGTATGACAGTGAGAGGCGAAAACTCGACGTGGGGCAATCTACGGTGTTCCTGGTGCTCGAACGCCAGACTGCTCTGGCCACCGCCCGCGGCAACGAGCTACGCGCCCAGACTGACTTAAACAAAGCCATCGCGGAATTGCAGCGGGCGACAGGAAGCTCACTGGCGGCAAACAACGTCACGGTCACCGCTCATTGACCGGGTCCGAACCGTCGCGGGCTCAGAGTCGTTAACGAACCCGCCTCGCTCATTGATGCTTTGCCCCAAAAGCTGGCCAAACGGTTACAGAACCGCTCGCGATAGCGAGCGGGTTAAGAACTCAACCAACCTTGATGCAGGTGGTGTTATCCCCGTAGATCAAATACGGAACAAATTCAGATGTCAGCTTGCTTCTTTATCCCGCTCGCTACCGCGAGCGGTTCTGTACCTAGCTCGTTGGCTCTAGCAGACCTAAAAAACTGCCTTTTAGGGCAAAGCTCTCATTGGGAAAGGATCTTATCAATAGTCCCGGCGTGCTTTCTCTTTTTCCGGGACTTCACCGTCTCCATTTGGCTACCGAGCTGCAACAGGAAAACTGACCGATCGGCGATCGACATTGACGGCTCGATAGCTTGATCGAGAGCCGCCAACAGGCCCAAAGGACTAGTTGCCTGACGAGCGGCATAAAAGGCGGCGAAGGTAATTTCCGGCCCCTGCATAGATAAGCTCTTCTGGCTGATTTTGCCAAAATCGAATGGCTCGTCTCCATGCGCGAGAAGCATTTGAATAGCAGCAAATTGGGAGACGGTATTCGCTACTCCCTGCAAACCGGGTTGCTTCGTCGCGTCGGACCATACCCACCGTACCGTGAACTCGGCGACAGCCAGGGCACGTAGAATGGCTTCGGGCCCCAGGCTTAACCTCCCGAGGCGGTTAACCGGAGCATAAGCAAGCAACAGGTCGTCAATATGATCGCGAGGCCCGGGGTCCTTAGCGACCCTGAGACCCATGATTTGAGCGGCCCTGGTAGCAAACGCCTGCAGGGACGCGGCGTCCATCGAGGCTTCGTTAAGAACTTCGCGGAAACTGTGCTTTCCCAACGCTTCTGAGCAAAGATCCCTAAACTGCTCTTCGATTTTGAGTGTTGCGGCTTCGCTGAGCGAAGGATGAATCCGCAGCGGGCTGACCGCCGCCTTGATATAGGCCTCGTCAAGGATTTGGCTCTTTCGAATGTCTTCTTCTACCAGCGAGTGGGTGCCTCGTACCTCGCCGGGCCGGGCCGGTAGCACCGCTCTGAGCGGGCAGAGGAAGTGCGGACTAACTGTCACCGTCTTTCCAATCCTGGCAAACGCATTAAATGGAAAGAGATTGCAGATGTTTGGCTTCTTATCTTTACCTAATTCTTTTTCGATGCGGCAAAAGTTATCCGTGTCCAGCATAATGCACCCGTCGGCAGTGGTGGCGAACGTGATCTGGTCCACCGTACGCCTCAGGGCCATGCTCTCAATCTGGGGATAAATCCTATAGAGCGTGCGCATCTCCCGCTCGAGATTTCCTCCAAACCCGTGGCCCTTGCAGCACAGCGCCGTGCATTCAGCACAGACGTAGTCGTAGACGCCATTGGGAAAAGCGAAATAAAGAGCAACGTTATCTGATTGAGTTGGCAGTCTTATACTCCTGTTTCAGAGGACGAGATTGAATCTCGCTATCAGCCTGAACCGCAGTGTCCTTACGCCGCGAAGAGAACGCGTTACGCCACGGTTAAGGCGCTCATTCTAGGCCCGCCAATTCGATTGTTCAACTTCTAAAGACTTTCGCTTTCCGATAACAGCTTGTTTGGAGAGGACCACGCGCAAATATGGGCATGGCACAAGCGTCAGCTTTTCATTGTCAGCCTTGATCCATGCGTTTATCCTTGCGGGCAATGACGCGCAAAGCAAAGAAGGACCCCTTTGAATTTTTTCGCCACCTCGGAGAAGTTGTGGAAACCATGTGGCGCAAAACAAATTACGACGCAACTGCGTTTCCAAAGACTGCAGCGGCAGCGCTGGCCAAACATCAGCCCTCTGGGCACCTTGACGCCCTGGATCCAATTCGCTCAATCGGAAATAATCACTCACTTCCCAGCCAACAGGATCTTGAGGCCAATTTCAGCAATCTGCCCATTACTTTATTTGTCGGAACAAGGTTTTTTATCGACATTTACTTCTGGCTTGATGGAACCACAACAATACATCAACACGGCTTCGCGGGCGCTTTTCAAGTGCTATCCGGTTCGAGTCTTCATTGTCATTACGATTTCGTGCCCAAACAAATCGTCAACCCGCACTTTCAGATCGGAAAGATGTCGCTCAGGAAAACGCTAGTGCTCTCGCAGGGAGATATCAAACCGATCATTCCCGGCAGCAGCTATATTCATTCGCTGTTTCATCTCGATCGTCCCTCAGCAACGATTACGATACGCACGCCTGGACTTCCTACAGCCCAACCACAGTTCAGTTACCTGAAACCAGGAATAGCCTACGATCCATTCTTTAAAGAGCCTTCGACCATTAAGAAGGTCCAGAGCGTGAATCTTCTGCTCGCCATGCGTCATCCCGAGGCAGACTCCATCATTAAGAAAATGCTTTCACGCTCAGACTTGCACACGGCATTCCAGATTCTAGCTGCTGCCTATCAGCATCTCACTGGTGATATCGTCGAGCAATATATGGGCATCTCACGTGGCGCGCGACGCTTTGATAAGCTGCTCAACACTTTCCGCACAAGGCATGGCTCGACCGCCGACATGTTTTCAGATGCGTTTGCTGAAGGGCGACGCCAGGCAAAACTGGTTGTTCGGCGCAGCTACGTAGCCAATGAAGATTTGCGCTTTTTTCTGGCCCTTCTGCTCAACGTCGCAAGCCGCAAACAAATACTCAGATTGGTGCAGGAACGTTTTCCAGGCGAGCAACCAATTGGGACCGTTCTGAACTGGGTTGAAGAGTTATCGCAAATCAAAGTGCTGGCCTCGGACGAGTCCAACGCTCTCGGCATTGATGGGTTTGAGGACCGACACCTGTTTTTGATTGAAGGCTTGCTGAGAGGAAAATCGCTGCGGCAAATGCAAACTGAATGGCGCAAACTGTTCCCGCATGAAACGGCCAATCAACTAAACAGGAGCACTGAAAAGATTTACCTGGCGTTGAAAGACACTTCCATTCTCGCCCCTCTGTTTGTTCTAAAATCGTAACGAACGTCCGGGCACTGTTGCTAAAACTTTAAGGGTTTCGTTTAGTGCGGTTTCGTGATTTAGTGGCTCGAATCTTAGGATCCACGAGGTTACCCGAAAAATCTCGAACTTCAAGTTCTGCGAATTTCGCGGCCAAAATATCTTGCGAAGTCCGGGATCCTTGAGCAAGCGGCCGCAAATTGTAAAAGTCGGCGCGGCGAATCGTCGAACCACGCTTTCATCTCGACCGACGCTTGAATGGGGTTGCGCCAATGCTCCTTCAAAGCGTTGGCCAAAGCCGATGGCTTTAGCAATCTGCGCGGAAATGAAAACGATAGGTTTTCAGAGAAACTCATTCCCGGACCATTACTCCACTGCCGCAGAACTGCTGGCGCCAACCAGCGCGGCAAATCGCGGGCCCGCTTTTCGACCGGAGTTCCGGCCACTTCCGCTCCCAGCAGTTGATGGGCCAACCCGATCGCGCAGGCTACCCAGTCGGCGTATTTTCGATTGCCGGCCAGGCAGAGGTCCCAATCAAAGTTTCGCGGGCGAGATTCGACAGCAAGAGCGATATCGCAGAGCCACAGTGGACGCCAACCGCCGTGGAAGAGAAAGTGAAGACAGACGAAACGCAAATGATCTTCGTCGCAAGGTATACGCACACTCAAATCGTCAAGCAGAACAAGCTGAGACCTGCTCATTACGTCTTCCAAAGTTCGTTCGTATGGCTCATAGAACGCGGTGTGGGGCTCAACGCAATAGGCGTGATCGCCATTCGCCGGCAGGACCGCATACACAGCCTCAAGTTGCTCTGATGAGCACCATAAATCAATGTCGCCGTACGGTCGTAAACCGGCATCTGGATAGAGACGGGCCAGAGCCCAACCCTTGAACAGAATCGGCTCGATGCCGGCGGCCCGCACCCTTCTGAAGATATCCTTTACTTCAAGCTCATGGACTGCCGCCTCAATTATGTGATGGCGGTAACCATCTTGTATCTCTGAGATCAATTCCTGAGGAAGCTGGTTGAGAGATTCAATTCGTCGCCAGGCGAGCGCTGTGGCTCCGGTAGCAAGCACTATCGGAGCTACCATGGCAAGTTCTTCCGCGGAGATTTGTAGCGGTTCAGGATTTTGGCGCCAGGCTCCAGCCAAAAGCTTTGCTGTCAGCGAGCCCGGAGAAGTGGTTGCTAAAGGCCTGAACATTGAAACTGCTGGTCAGAGACACCTAAGAGTTGCCACGCGCATGCAAGCAGCGCTTGAAACGTCAACGGTCAACTCTTAGCCAGAACCTGGTTCTCAAGCGCACTTACATGTGTTGCCGGGTCCGTCTATGCACTTGGCCCCAGCAGGCGGTGAGCATGGATTGGTACCACAGCCGCCAGGATCGCTCTGGTGCCGACCGGTACAGACCACATCCGTAATCGGCGTGCCGGCTGCCTGCGCCGTGGGTGCCGCAATCATTGTAACGATTGGCAAGGCTATGGCTCCCGCAAGGCCTAATCTGATCAAGCCGCGGCGGGAGACAGATGGCAAATTCGTGGGCCGGGAAATCTTTCGATGCAGGAGATTTGACTTCTCCAATTGGTCGAGCGCAAGCCAGACAATCTTTTCATCAACAGGGGTCGCGCCATTCCCCGCAAGACTATCAGCAAGGTCCGAGACGGTGCGTTGGCCGTTGCAACTCTTCCAAACTGAGGCGGCGGTTTCATTCAAACAAAAGGCTTTATGTCGCTTCAAGTCATAAACCAGCAGTTCGCCCGGTATTTCGCGCAATACAAGGTTGTCTTTTCGGGCCTGCGGTAGAGGTTGAGGTTTTGCACGCTTCATTTTTTGTCATCTTACTCCGTAATTCTTGATTCACCAACCAAAACCCGGTGGATCTGGCCATAACTTTCGGTAATCTTGTAACTTTCAAATAGATCGTCACGGGGCATGTGAGCTTGGTGGATCTTGGAATATTCCTCAAGGTTGCCACTTTGTCAAGAAAATAGCGTCGCAAGCACTTACGACTGATCGTTTCAATCAATTCATGCCTGACAGAGACAAGGGAATTTAACTCGTTTTCCCGTCCAGGTGAGTCCGCAGAGAGGTGTGTCCACTATCACTTTTCCAACCGAACGACAGTCCAGAGCGGATAGTGATCGGAAACGCTGAGGCTCCGGTCGATTCCATAGCTGGGTGCCGACAGGCCACGCAGCCACATCCAATCGAGCTTCAACTCCAAATCAAGAACCAGAACCTTGCGCTTGAAGGTAAGTTCATCGTCCGGGAACGGGGTCACGAAACCAGCTTCTGAAAACAATTTGCGCACTCGCGAAATCGTGGGCGGCTCCCAACTGTTGAAATCTCCCATCACGACTGCAGGGGTCGAGGATGGATAGTGCGACAGGTCCTTTAGTACTGCGCCGAGTTGCTCGATCTTCCGGTCGACCGGAATGCGCGTCTCGGAATGAACGGAATAGACGCGCAGCTCCGACTTGCCAAACGTGAGCGTGGCCCCCAGAGCGACGCGCCAGCGATCGCCCGGACCTTTGTGCGGCAGCACCAGACGCGTCACCTGCGAGAGGGGAAATGGACTCAGTATCTGGACGCCGGTCTCTTCTTCACTTGCCTTCCGATTCTTCGGCGCCGGCGGCGCTGCCCACGCGTAATACATGCCCAGGGCTTCCGCCAGTTTGCGGGGATTATTGACGTGTCGGGTGCGTTGCTTGGCGCGATCGACTTCCTGCAGTGCGATCACGGCCGGCCGTTCGTGTTTGTCTTTCAGCCAATCGATTATTTTTTGTAGTTCCTTGTCACTGCGCCAACGAATATTGTACGAGACGATTTTGATTTCAGTTGGAACGGCAGCTTGAGGAATTTTTGCGGCGTGTCCGACTTCAAGCAGCTTCGAATGGTCACTACGTTCTTGCGCGGTCGCAATCACGGATAGAGAAATCGGAATGATCAAGAGAAATAGTATTAGTAGGCGCATAGCGTTGCACGAAGAAGATCGAGTGTTCTCATTCACACCCGGCTTGAGCCGGGTGATTGGCGTCACAAGGAGCGGGAAAGCATTTAAACGGTTTCCAGATCTTAGCTTGGTTGCTGACTTAATCTCACCTACCCGATTTCCAAACTCAATCCATCGCGAGCCGCGACGGTTTCTCCCGGCCAAAGTTCTTTGGCCTTGCTCTCCAGATCAATGCCATCCCATTCCGGATAAAGATGCGTCAGCAGAACTTTTCGTGGCTTGGCAAGATGCGCTAAACGCATTGCTTCCGCCAGCTCAAGATGCTTCACAGTCGGATTATTACGCCAGAAAGAACATTCCAATATCAAGAGGTCGACGTCGCGCGCAAAGGCAGCGAGGTTTTCGTCGTAACCACTGTCGGACGAATAGACGAGCGAGATGCCGCCTCGGTTAGTCAGGCGAATAGCCAGACTCTCAGCAGTGTGTTTGGTCGAGAATACGCGCGCGCTCAACTCGGGGAGAATCTCGAACTCAGTTTCGTCTGTGATTTCTCGCAGCTGGACGGGGAAGGGCTGGTCGAATAATCCGTAGTTGTTCGCGGCGTTGATCGCCTGCAACAGCCTATCTATTCCGGCGCAGCCAAAGATCCTCAGCGGCTTTTGCCTGGCTTGCGTCTGCGGCGCGTGTTTCGTCCCAAACAGAAATGAGGCCAGGCCGCCGGAATGATCCAGGTGCAAGTGGCTAATCCAGACGGCGTCGAGATTTGGCCAGTCGAGATTCTCCTGCGCCATCCGGTGGGCAGCATCGGCACTGCAATCCAATAAAAGCGAACCCGTCTTAGTCTGCAGCCAAAAGCCTGAAGCCGCGCGCTGTGCGTGCGGAACCGAGGTTCCGGAGCCGAGAACCACGAGTTTCATAACCAAAGGCTAGAGTAAAAAAGTGAAAATTGGAAAGTGCAAATTGAAAATTGCTCGTGCTGAATTGAATCATAAATTCTCGATTTTCAGTTTGCATTTGATTTGGCGCGCTTTGATGGTTCGTTGCGCTTGCCGCCACCCTTGAAAATTGCTTATGCTGACGCGCTCGAAATCAAATTGAATTTTCATCTCAGCCTTAATCAAGAACAGGACCGAGCATGAGTATCAAATCAGACAAGTGGATCCGCCGCATGGCCCAGGAGCACCGGATGATCGAGCCTTTCGAGCCAGGTCAGGTTAAGGAGGTCGACGGGCGGCGCGTTGTTTCGTATGGCACTTCCAGCTATGGCTATGACGTGCGATGTGCTGATGAGTTCAAACTCTTTACTAATGTCTACAGTGCGATTGTGGATCCCAAAAAGTTTGATGAAAAGAGTTTCGTGGACATGAAAGGCGATCACGTCATCATCCCGCCGAATAGTTTTGCGCTGGCGCGCACGGTCGAATACTTTCGCATACCTCGAAACGTCATGACCATATGCCTGGGAAAGAGCACCTACGCGAGATGCGGGATTATCGTGAATGTCACGCCGTTCGAGCCTGAATGGGAAGGCTTTGTCACGCTGGAGTTCTCTAATACCACGCCGATGCCCGCCAAAATTTACGCCAATGAAGGCGTAGCTCAGGTTCTCTTCTTCGAGGCCAGTGAAGTGTGTGAGGTTTCATACAAAGATCGAGGCGGAAAGTATCAAGGTCAACGAGGCGTGACTCCTCCCAAGTTGTAACCGAGTGATTGTTGTAGCCGCTCCTCATCCCTGACACCATGTCGCAGCCCGAATTCCTTAACTTCAAGAAGCTGGATCCGAGAGCGATTCTGCCCACGCGTGGAAGTTCATCGTCGGCGGGACTTGATCTGTATTCGATCGAAGCGATTAGTTTAGAGCCGAATGAGCGCAAGTTAGTGCGCACCGGACTGGCGGTGGCCATTCCCGAGGGCTACTACGGACGGCTCGCGCCCCGATCCGGTCTGGCAACGCAGAAAGGAATCGATGTTCTGGCCGGCGTTATCGATGCCGATTATCGAGGAGAGATTGGGTGTCTTTTACATAACGCCGGCAGCGAAACCGTGACGCTGTCCGAGCAAAGCAAGATCTGTCAGTTGATAATTGAGAAAATAGCCACGCCGGGCGCAGCCTGGGTAGATAGTCTCGACGAGACCAGTCGCGGAAGCGGCGGGTTCGGTTCGACTGGTTAGAGTTGGCCTTTTTATCAGAACCGCATGCCGCTGATCTCCGGGATCGAGATTAGCGAGATCAGATAGATCAATGAAAGGCAGTGTCCTAAATTAGCGGCGTCTAGAGTACCAACTTTAGTTGGGTCTTTCTTGCTTAACAAAAGCCCGACTAAAGTCGGCACTCTAAACACCGCTTATCAACCAGGACGCTACCCGAACACGCAGGCGGTTCTGACTTCACTCCATCAAATGGTAAAATTGTAGCTCTCCAATGATTGAGTTAAGAGCATACATCCCCTGATGAAGTCTGAAAGTCGCGTAGATCAAATCTTACAATCCGTCCTTAAACGAGCTCCCTCCGAAAGGGCGGCCTACCTGTCCGAAGTCTGTGGCGATGACGAACAACTTCACAGCGAAGTATTGACGCTGCTGGAATCGGGTCAGTGGGACAATACTTTTAAATCCACGACAGTGATGCAGCCCGGCGTCGATTTTTGGGCGCACGATCCAACTGCACTCAAGCCCGACGAGTTCGTCGGACCATACAGAATTAAGAAGATTTTGGGGCGCGGAGGAATGGGCGACGTTTATCTCGCCGAGCACACCGGACAGAATCGTGAAGTCGCCCTGAAGCTTCTGCCCGAAGACTTTCTGGCTGACCAGCAACGCGTGCAGAGATTTCGCCTGGAAGCGCGCGCCGTGATCGGGCTCAATCATCCCCACATCGTTACCGTGTATGACATCGGCGTCGCCGAGAGCGGCTACTTCATTTCCACTGAGTTCGTTGAAGGCGAAACCCTGCGCGGCCGGATGTTTCACCACCGATTGACGATCGCCGAAGCAGTTGAGATTGCCGAGCAGGTCGCCAGCGCCCTTGCGTATGCACATGAGAAGGGCGTAATCCACCGCGACATCAAACCTGAGAACATAATGTTGCGGCCCGACGGCTATGTGAAGGTGCTGGATTTTGGCCTCGCGAAAATGACCGAGCCGCGCGCGCCAACCACGAACGGCGATACGCACCGGGCTTCGACTCTCACGCCGCTGGATACGTCGCCCGGAATTGTGCTGGGGACGGTGCAGTACATGTCGCCGGAGCAGGCGCGTGGGCTGGCCGTCGATGAGCGCACCGACGTTTGGAGCCTGGGTGTGGTTCTTTACGAAATGATCGCCGGGCGCCCGGCCTTCGAAGCGCGTTCAAAAAATGAAATCGTGGCGGCGATTCTCGAGCGTGAGCCGATGCCGGTGATCCGATTTGCTCCGGAGATTCCGCTTGAGCTCGAACGAATAATTACGCGCGCGCTGCGAAAAGATCGAGACGAGCGTTATCAGGTAATCAAAGACTTTTTAATTGATCTAAGAAACCTCGGGCGCGAGTTGGATCACGACAACAAGATACACCGGTCGAAAGAGTCGTCCGGTCGCCTGCATTCGGAAACGGAAGCGGGCTTGAGGTTGGGAACCCACACGGTCGAGATCGCGGCGCGACAATCGAGTCCGGCGCAGGTCTTCTCCGGATGGAAATCGCGGGTAAAAGCTTTGATTGCCGTGCTGCTTCTGGTTGTGCTCGGCACGGTCTTTTACCGGGTGGTCCTGCAGCGTGCCTTTAACCGGACGCCGGCCTTCAGCTCGATCAAAATAGCGCGGCTGACCAGCACTGGAAAATCTCGGCTGGTGGCGATATCTCCGGATGGCAAATACGTGGCGCATGTCGTTGACGATGCCGGCAAGCAGGGCCTCTGGAATCGTCAGGTAGCTTCTTCAGTAATCGCCCCAATCGTCCCAGCCGCTGAGATCGAGTATCAGGGTTTGAGTTTTTCTCCTGACAGCAACTACGTCTATTACATCGCTCACGAGAAAGGTAAAGCGATTCGAGATCTTTATCAGGTTTCGGTGCTGGGCGGGCCGGTGCGTAAGTTAATCGAAAACGTTGACACCGCCGTCACGTTTTCTCCTGATGGTCAGAGACTCAGTTTCGTGCGGCGGTTTTCCGATCGAGCCGAAGACACTTTGATAGTCGCCAACGTCGATGGCACCAACGAGCAGCGCCTGGTGAACAGAAAGCAACCGGATTTCTTTTCGATGAGTGGTCCCTCATGGTCGCCTGACGGAAAAACGATTGCCTGCGGCGCCGGCAGTTCAGACACAGATGGCCGCTTTATGAACATCGTTGGAGTTGACGTAGCCACCGGCGCAGAGAAACCGCTGACCAGCAAAAAATGGAGCGGCGTGGGCCGGGTCGCCTGGCGTGGTAAAGACGGCGACGAACTGGTAATCAACGCGCTGGAACAAACTCTCGGGCTGTATCAGATCTGGATTGTCGGGTTGAACAGCGGCGCGGCGAGACGAATCACCAACGACCTCAGTGACTATCGCGACCTGAGTCTGACCGCCGACGCTTCCGTGCTGGCGGTTACTCAGTCGGATCAACTCTCGAGTTTGTGGAATTTTGAATCGACGGCAGCCGATGCGGCGCAGCAGGTCAGCTCCGCAAAATATGACGGCTACTACGGGCTGGACTGGAAGCGGGAGGGCCAGATCGTTTACTCGTCGAGCACTGGCGGGAATCAGGATATCTGGCAGGTCGAAAGCAGCGGCGCAAATCCCAAGCCTTTGACGGTCGACGCGCGGTCGAATGTGTGGCCGGCAGTTTCGCCCGATGGCAAGTACATTGTTTTCACTTCAGATCGAAGCGGCACGCTTCATCTTTGGCGGATTGATCGGGACGGCAGCAATCCGGTCCAGCTTACCAATGGCGGTGGCGAAGACTGGGCGACGTTTTCGCCCGATGGACGCTGGGTGATTTACACGGTGACCGGCGGCGGCGATCGCTTTACGCTCTGGAAAGTTTCGATTGACGCCGGCGCGCCCGTGCGTCTGACTGAGAGACTGGCTTTGCAGGCTTCAATCTCGCCGGACGGCAAACAGATCGCCTGTGGGTATCGAGCCGACGTGAAGTCTCAATGGAAGATAGCTCTGTTTTCGCTTGATGGCGGGGCGCCCAAACAAACTTTTGAAGTGCCGCAGAGTATCGACCTGCCTATTGTCATTCGTTGGACGCCGGACGGCCGCGGGATCACCTATATCGATACGCGCAACGGAGTCTCGAACCTGTGGACGCAACCTGTCGCCGGCGGCCCGCCGCGGCAACTCACCAACTGGACGTCACAGCAGGTGTCGGCCTTTGCCTGGTCCCGGGACGGCAAGCGAGTGGCCGTGGCGCGCGGCTCGCGCACCGACGACATCGTTCTGATTAGGGACTCGCGGTGACGATCGTGAGCTTCATTGACACGCCGGGTTCAGAGTACGGACTTTAGTCGGGCTTTTGTCGAGCAGAAACCCCGAACACTTCCTGCCGCTGTATCTACTTATGACTGATCACGACCCGCTGAATCGTTGGCGGAAGTTCGTGCAACTCGCTTACGCTGAAGCCGGTGTTGCGAAACATTTGGTCCAGTTCAGCAAAAGTGTAGGCATCGCCGCCCGGGGTTGCTCCCAACATCATCATGCTGAAGGCCGCCGCCTGCGGCGGCGTCACGCGGTCATCGTTGGGCACGAATTCAAGAGTTACCACGCGGCCACCTTCCGCCAACGACGAATTGATCTTTTGCAACAGGACTTCGCAGGTGGGGACGTCAAAGTGATGAAGGAAATTCGTTAGCAGGACAATGTCATAGCCCTCGCCATAATCGACGTCAAAGGCGCTTCCTACTCGAGTATGGTAACGATCGGCCGCGCCGGCCGATTGGGCGTTTTCCTTGGCGACCTCGAGTACGTTCGACCAATCGACCGCCGTAACTTCAGCCTGAGAATTTTGTTTGGCGAAAGCCAGGCCAAACAGACCGTGACCAGCAGCGATGTCCAGGATTTTCAGCTTCTGATTTGCGTCCGGATCGACAAGCTTCGCCAGCAATTGCGCCGGCATCGCCATCATCGGGGCCATCGCCCGCGCGAACTTCACCCAAACCGGATGATCGGGCGCAACTACCGCGTCATCGTCGGCCGCTGAGCCACCCTTCTTCACAGCCTCAGTCAGTTTCTTGAAATTGTCCGTCAACATCGGCGAGAGCATGAAGTCGATCACGCTGCCCATGTAAGCGGGTGAACGTCGATCCAAAAACATTGAGCTGTCAGGCGTCAATCCATAGTTTCGCTGTTCCTTGGTCAGAAATCCCATGATGACGAGATAGTCGCAGAGTATTCGGATTCCGCGTTCCGCCGCCTGGCAAGCATCAGCAATTTCGCGGGCGGTAGTCTTGCCTGTGCCGATCGCCGTAAACAAATTCAGCTCAATCGCCGACTTGATTGCTTCGGTACGCTGGTGCGCGTTGATGGTGTCGAACAAGAGTGCGGGGCTTGGTTGTTCTGTTAGTTTTCTTTCCGGAATCATTTGCTGCTGCCCTTTCGGTTGAATAAGAAAGTTTTGGGAGGATTAATTTAGTTTCAGTGTCGCCGGTTGCGCCAGGCCATCGATCGTGAGCTCCAGCCCTTGCGGTGAAGCCACCGGCGCTTTTCCCGGCGCCAGGAAAATCAGAAAGCCCTGTCGTTTGCGCGCGGCACTCGTTAACGGCGTTTTCAAATCCAGTTCGTAAGCGCGAAATTCTTTTTCGAAAGCCTTCCGTGAATTTGGGTTGTAGGCCGTGATGCCGTTTGTTTTGAGGATTCGACTAATTGCCTGCTTTAGCGAAATAGATTTCCATTCCGCGCCGCCGGCGTCGCGCAGATGAAAGCGTGCTTTCTTAAGTTCCACCGATTCACCGCCGTTATGACTAATCTCGACGCGCACCGGAAGCAGTCCGGCTACCTGCAAATTAGATTCGAACAGTTCCTGACTCTGTTCGTCGCTCAGTAAAGGGGTCGCTCGAAACGTCAACGAGCCCACGTTCGCTGATGGCGCCGAGTTGGGCATCGCCGGAAGCTCAGTTGGAGGTTTCACTCGATAGAGCGAACCGCCACATGAAGAAGCTAGTCCCAGGCTGAGAACCAGACTGAACTTAAGAAGTCGCGCCAGCAGGTCGCGGCGCGCACCAGTCTTTGGATCCTGGTCGAATTCAGGTTTCCTGTTGGATGGCATTAGCGGAAATCTTGCACGGCCAGTTGGTTCGCTGTCAATCACGAATCCGACGTCGACAAATTATCAAGGTAATGACTCTTATCGCGCGTTCCGACGCTATGGCTGGTGGTCACCTCGGAGAAGGTTCAGGTCAAAGCAAAAGCGGCGAAGGCATAGGCGCCCCGCCGCTTTCCTGGCGCGCAACCAGGTATTCTCCTGAGTAGCGATGCCGCTATTCGCGATTGCCCCGCCTGCGATCCTCCCCGGTTTGCGAAGTGGTGGGTGAGAACGAACTCGGCGCAATCTACTTCAGTAGGCCTATTTATGTCAATAGCAACAATTTCTGCGGCAATCCCGTCCCGAGACGTTTCGCAGAGGGCCTAATCACTTCTTCTTAATCAATGACTTCCGCCGAATTCGAATCGGCGCCCGCGCCGTCAGCAGTTGCTGATGCCGGTGGTTGATGATGTAGCAGAGTCCCTGATGAGTCAGGCCAAGGATTCTAGCTGCTCGAGTAACACTGCCGCGCGATTCATCGAGGGCATTCCGAATTAGCTCACTTTCACGCTTGTGCACTTCTTCTTCAAAAGAGCCGCTGATGCTCGCGGTTCCGGTGTTGGTCACGCCGGCGTGCGCGATCACAAATCGCGCGCAAGCGCGCAGGCGGGCACCGGTTTCCTGGTCCAACTGGTTTCCTAACCGTTCATCCGCTTCGCGGTACACTTCTCCGATTTCGGCGGCCGAGAGAAAGCTCTTCAGCTCTTCGAGGACAGTTACGTACATGCGTCCGGCAATGTGAAGGTCGCCGGCAGTTTCGGCAATATGAGCCGAGCGTTTTAGCAGGCCGAGCGCTGACTGATGGCGCCCCATCCGGGCCAAAGCTGTTGCCTGAGTTTCCAGAGCTTCAGCCAGGAGTGAATACTCGCCACCGGTTTCCAGTACCGAAGCAGCCGCGAAGGCAATCTTTTCGGCATCAGCATACCGTCGTTGCGCCAGAAAAACTCGGGCCCGCGTTTCGTTGACCTGCGCTGCAGTACCTACGTCACCAAGTTCGCCGAAAGTCGCTCTGGCACTCTCCAGATGTTCCAAAGCCTCTTCATGGCGGCCCAACAGCAATAAGAGAAAGCCCGTATTGTTCTCAACGCGAGCGAAGTAACGCCGGTGATTGGAATGCTCGAAATGAATCCGAGCCGCCGTGTTATCAATCAAAGCGCGATCGTAATTCTCGGCTCCGCCCATTTCCTTGTAGACGAGAGCCCTTTGCATGTGAAACTTGCCCATCGCGGCGTCGTCCCGAACCACCTCTAACAATGGAGCAGCGCGTTCCAGAAGCGAGAGCGCGTCCTGTAGACGACCTGAAGAAACCTCGACGATGGTGCTGTTAACCAGAATCCTTAATTGAATTGCCGGGTCGGTGGCCCCGTTTATGGCCTCACGGAACCATACGCGGGCTTCGTCCATCGCGCCTTCACGCCAGTAACAGATAGCCAGATCGTTCTGAGCCTCAGCCACGCTGTTCCCGTTACCCAGTCCCTCGTAAGCGCGAATCGACTTGGTGATGAGATCCTTTGCGAACTCCTGCGCCCCCGGCACTTGCGCGGAACTACCGAGAAACCCCGATAACGCGCCGACACGCAAAAATACCTCGGCCCGGTCGTCTGGCGACAAACCTTCGATGTTTGGCGCCTGGCCGATTCCGTTCCATAAACCGCTCAAAGCCTCTCGAGCAGCCTCATATTCCCCTAAATCCGCCCACTGTTTGGCGGTCCTGCACTTCGTTCGGGCGTCGACATCTGGCCGCGCCGGAGCGGTTCGGGTCTTCACGGCAGTTTTTATTTCCATGGAATAAGCTAAGTCCTTTCAACCTTTGCTGCAGTTCGCAAGAATAATTGCTAGCAGTGCTATTATGTGCTCGTCCAATCCACTACGGCGGTCGCTAGGTATCGGTTCTAAGCGATCACCTCCGAAAGAAGGAACTCAAAAAATGCCTAAACTCGTTCGATTTTTTGCCACCACCCTGCTTGTACTTGCGATGTCGGTCGTTACCCTGGCAGATGGTGGCAATACCCAGGGACCAACCATCACGTCGCCACTTCCGCCGCCCATTGAGGGTAGCAATTCCCCAACCGTTTCCTCGCCTGAGCAAGGCAGTTTAGTTGAAATCCCAACTGAGTTAGCCCTACTCATCGATCTGCTAACGCAAGGGATCTTGTAAACCAAGCAGCCCTGCGTTCGGAACTGAACTTGCCCTGCACTGCGCAGCTTTTTGCGCGGCACGTTATTGGTGTGCAGTCCCGACCCTGGTCTGGTGGGCATTTAACGCGCGACTCGGCCGAATCCTAAACTACTGCGGCGGCCAAAGCAATAGGTTCGTTCCGGGGCCTTTTCAATCTTCTGGCTGCGAATTCAACCGCGATCGGTCCGGCTTTGTCGGGCGAAATGTCCTGTTGACGCTGACTTTTAGCTGGGAAGAGACTGGCAATAGTCAGTTGGTGGCGGCGGGAACAATCTTGGCACCCACATTGGCCGCCGAAGCAATCCCGTGCAGCTGGCTGGCGTCAATCATATTCAGGCCCTTTTCACGGACGCTCTGGAACCCGGGCATTATTTCGTCAACCGGCGCCGTCATCACTTCCTTGCTGCGTTTGTATCCCGTGAAGTCAAGGAAGAGGTGCTTGCGCATTAAACGGTCGGGCACACCCGCGAACCGGTAGAGCGGGTATTTGATGCCGCTACCGAAGAGTTTGCGTCCCAAAAGGTAGTAGTACAACGGCACCCCCAGGGAAAACTTCATCGAAGCACTCGATCCGCCGTGCCAGAAGTGCATGTTGTACTTCCAACAGGTGTAGAAGAACTCCCACTGCAGATCAGTCATTTCAATGAGCTTTGCACTGGTCTTCTGCTGCATCCGCGTATTTTCCAGAGGCACAAAGAACGTCGGAACAAACGTGCCCTTGGCGTCTCGCAGGTCATAAAGAAGGCGCAACGATTCCTTGGTATCTTCGTCGGTTTCCCCGGGCAATCCGATTATGAAAGTGCAGAACGGAAACCAATTGTGTTTGTTCAGGGTTTCCATGCCCTTGAGCACAACGTCCCGCCACTGGTGGGCTTTATACGGATAAGCCTTTCCTTTCATGAAAATGTCGAAAAGTCTCGAGCTCCCCGTCTCCAGGCCAATAATCGGGTCGGTCATGCGGTGATCGGGATCGGTTGATTCCTTGTGCTGAACGTGCGAGAAAGGCACGATCAGCGGCGTCAGTCGTTCGATGATCGACGGATCCTTGACCACCGGCGCCATGGTAATGTGCGACATTTGCAGCGTCTCAACACCAGGGACGCTCTTCACGCTTCGCAGCATGTCTTCCAGCGCGGTGACATTGGTTTCAAAGTTCGGCAATTGCTCGTAGAGGAACATGTCCTCGGTGGCGAGCATTATCTCGGTCGCGCCTTCTTCAGCGTTGACGCGGACGCTGTCCATAATGTGTGACTGCGGGAAAGAGCGACCGACTTTTGTTGCCGGCCCGCAGAACTGGCAGCCACGTCCACATCCGCGAGTGATTTCGACCACGCCGAAGGTTGAGCGATGGCGGACCACCGGTATTTCTTCAACGGTGGGCTGCATGCTCTTCGGTACTTTGATAATCCGCTCCAGAGTCGGATCGCCGGCCATTATTCGTTTGAAGAGGGCGCTAAACACTTTCTCGATCTCGCCATCTATCAGATGATCGACGTTAAACTCGTCCAGCCGTTCGGCACGTTCCAATTGCCAGGCGCCCGGCCCGCCAATGACGATTTTGGGTTGGAAGCGTTTGATTACCGGATGGGTAACGATCTTAAGAAACTCAGCGGCGTTGATCGGAATCAGATTCTTGCCGGCGATTTTCGAATAGACGTCGGTAGCGTACGAGATGCCCAGAGGATTGTGAGCGTGAATCGCCACCACCCTGGTTTCAGGCCCGATAAACTTTTCCAGATTCTCGAGATAGCAAACGACCACGTCCTCTTCCGAATACTCTCGCAGCAACAGAGTCTCCACCATGCGGAGGCCATTGGGCACATATTTCGCGCGCCCATCCGGCCAGGACTCATTAATCAGAGAACTGGGATTGATCCATTTATGGCCGTATTTTGCGGGAATCGTCGCCGAAAGCATTTGCTGCCAAATGCTATGGCGCCATTCGCTCGCCTCACTCGACGAGGCCGTCAAAACGATTAAGGGTGAACCCAAGGCGAGCCTCCACTAAGCGATTAAATGTCAGAGCAATGAAGGAAACGGGTAAATATTGTTTGGCACTAACCGGCGGATTCTAGCACCTGTAGCGCGTTGTGCCAAGCATATTATCCAGCGAAGCCTCGCAATATTCGCGCCCACTTACACCTATTCTGAAGGGACCACATAAGCGGGAGACTGGGGTCAAATTTCGTCGGCGAACAATACGCGGATAATTTCCGGTTTATGTGTGTTATCGCACAGACCGGCTCGGGGGTGCTAATATATGAACGTAGCCTTGAGAACTTTAGGTGTCGCTTGCCTGAAATGAGGTTTTCCCCGTATGGCAGCCAGCAATCCCCGGATTCTCTGTACAGAGGATGACATTGATACCCGCGAAATGATCGCGATCATCCTGAGGGATGAGGGTTTTGACGTGATTTGCCCCGAGAGTTCTGCGAAAGCTTTAGAGCTCGCCAGAACCAGTACCTTCGATCTGCTTCTGATGGATAACTGGACCCCCGGACTTTCCGGGACGGAGTTATGCGAGGCAATTCGAAAGTTTGACGTAAAGACGCCGATCCTCTTTTATTCAGGCGCGGCATATGAAAAGGACAAAGAGGACGCGCGTTTGGCTGGAGCGCAGGGATACCTGACCAAGCCGGTGAGCTGCGAGCATTTAGTCGCTGAAATTGCGCGGCTAATCGAAGAATCAAGAGATTGCGCGCCCGATAGCAGTCGCCGCGCTTGCGGCGCTTCAGCCTGACATGTTAACCAAAAGCGACCTGACTTGAATTTCGCCAAAAAACCCACTTTCTGAATGGTCTGTACGCTTGTCGGACTCCTGTGGTATAGTCCGCACGCGCTGTAAGAGCTTGATTGATACCTCGATGGTTCATGGCAATCGAAGTGTGTTCCCCGGTATGCCGCCTGAATTGTTAGGATCTGCCAAAGACTCTTAGTTTCATTCTGACTCAACAAGCTCCGGGGGATTTCAGCCAAATGAAAATTCTACTTTACAACCCTGACAACGGCGTGACCCGAAACTTCATGCCTCATCTGTGGATGTTTTTGCTTAAAGCACTAACACCACCAGGTCATGAAGTCCTGCTAATCGACGGCAACGCAAAGCCGATGAATGATCAGCAGTTGGTTGAGTTCATCAAAGAGCAGAATGTCGGCCTGGTCGGAATCGGCGCCATGACCCGGATGGTTCAAAAAGCCTATCGAGTGGCCGACGTGATTCGGGCTGCCGGTGTGCCGGTCGTTATGGGTGGCCCGCATGTAACTGAGTTACCGGATGAGGCGCTGGGACGTGACGGGGGGCCTCGCCATGCGGATGCGGTTGCTTTGGGCGAGGCTGATGAAACCTGGCCGAAGATTGTGGAAGATGCCGCGCGCGGACAGTTGCAGGAAGTCTACGAGCCGGTCGACGATGCCGGCAAAGAGCAAAAACCGACCTTACAACCTTATCCGGTGATTCCCTGGGACACGATTGATCTTGAGCAGTTCAACTTTGTTCCCAGGTTTGTTCGGCGCATAACCGGCAACTACGGATCAGGCATTAGTTATTTCAATACGATTCCCATGGAATCGGGACGCGGTTGTCCTTACGGCTGCGAGTTTTGCACCGTAACCGGATTCTTTGGAGATTCTATTCGCTTTCGGAGCAACGAAAGTGTCGTCCAGGAACTACTGCTTCTGAAGCGACGTGCCGAGAAAGACCGCGGCAAAATCTCCATCTTCTTTATCGACGACAACTTTGCAATTAATATCAAGCGCACCAAATCTCTGCTGCGCGATATCATTGCCGCCAAAGCGCAACTTCCGTGGATAGCTCAAATCAGCGCGAACCTGCTCCGTGACGAGGAACTCGTCGACCTCATGGAAAAGTCCGGTTGTAAGTGGGTGTTCATCGGCATGGAGTCGATCGACCCGGCGAACCTCGCGGATGTGAACAAGAGCTTCAACAAGCCAGGCGAATATGCGGCGGTGTTGAATCGTCTGGCGCAACGCAAAATCTATGCGATCACGTCTTTCATCTTCGGTCTGGATAACGACACGCCCGGCGTCGCCGATCGCACCCTGGAGCAAATCGCCACCTGGCCTCCGGGAATGCCTGTCTTCAGTCCGTTAGTTCCTTTGCCGGGAACACCAACCTACAAAAAGTTGGGAGCGGAAGGACGGCTCACGCGGCCGAAGCACTGGATGAATTTCGCTCATAACAAAATGGCGCACACGCCGCTGAAGATGACGATTTCCGAGGCCCAGATTGAATTGGATAAGGCGTGGATGACTTCGTATGGCCCGAAGAATAACGAGCGGGCGCTGGCCTGGTTCAATGGACAGTCTATCAACGATCAGATTATGCATCTGATCATGCGCATGTTCTTCCGCGGCATCTATTTCCCGCAGCGAAATGCGCGCGTTTGGACTCGTCTAATTGCCCAGAACCGAAAGCCGATACTCAGGCTGCTCAAAGAAGGCTATGGCAAGTATCGCGAGGGGCGAAGAACCACAGAACAAGTGCCAGTGACCAACTAGCCCAGAGCGACGCACTTAATTTTTCTCTAATCAAATTCCCTGCAGAATAAAGGTGCGCGGAATCCCCTGCAAATCCGCGCGCACTTCAAGTGGTCTCCAAAGTTCCGTATCGATCAATTTCTCTACCAGCTCGCTCTGGCCAAAACCGATCTCAAAGATGAAGTAACCACCGAGGCGAACGAACGGTCGCGCCTCGTTGAGCAAGCGTTCGATTATTAAAAGGCCGTCTTTCCCACCAGCCAGCGCCGTTCGCGGCTCAAACCTTACTTCGCGAGAAACCTCTGCCAGTTCGGCGTCCGAAACGTAGGGCGGATTCGAGACGATTAGAGAAAACCGTTTGGTGGCCGGAACCTGCCTAAAGCCGTCGGACTGGACTAACGTCAATCGCCGATCGACACCATGACGTTCGGCGTTTCTTTGCGCTACCTCCAGCCCCGCGAGGGAAATGTCAGTGGCCACCGCTTCCGCTGTCTTTAGTTCGTGAAGAATCGAGATCGCAATGCAGCCCGATCCTGTCCCGATATCAGCGATGGCCGGCGCGGAATCATCCCGGCACAATTCAATTGCGGCTTCGACAACTAACTCGGTTTCCGGACGTGGAATCAGCACGGCAGGTGAAACTTCAAAGTCGAGTCCGAAAAATTCACGGTGGCCGGTGATGTATTGTAAAGGCTCGCCGCGGGCCCGGCGCGCAACAAGATCGCGAAAAGTTTGATACTGCAGATCGGACAGAAAATCGTCCGAGTGCGCTATCAGAAAAGCGCGGTCGCGCTCGAGCAGATCGGCCAGCAGTGACGCCGCTTCGCGGCGCGCATCCTCGACGTTCGCTTCGCGCAGGATCGCGGCGCCTTCCTTGATCGCTCGTTCAATCGAAATGGTCATGCGTCTTGCCTGAAGGAATTACTCTATATTACCCTTGAATAATTCAGGAAGAATGGCGCGCGAACGCTGTAGGTTCCCGACGGTGCGTGCAGGCGCAATCGGGTTATCGGCTGCGGATTTCGCGGGAAGACTATCGCGATTGAAAGTTTACTTCGGATAGCACGAAACGAACTTCGTTTCTTCCCGTACGGACGCGGAACCTCCGGGCCATTTGGTTCGGAGGTTTCGCAACCGAAGGCCTGGGGTTTAACAACTTTCGACACGAAGGATAAGCACTCCTAAAAAATGGGCGCACTCGCGAAAAGCCTTCTTCTCTTTGTCCTGAATTGGCTCGATGCCCAACTTACCCTCTTCTGGGTCCACTCCAACGTCGCAACTGAAGGTAATGGCTTGATGAGCCAATTGTTAAGTATTGGCGATGGTCCCTTCCTGTTCGTGAAGCTGGCGGTGGGAGCCTTCGCGGCTTATACGCTCTATCGCTGCTCGCACCTGACCCTGGCGCGCCGGGGGATGCAGTTGGTGCTCACGATTTATGTAGCATTGATGTTTGTCCATGCGGCGACTGGTATGTCCGCGCTTGGCTGGCATCAGCCACTGGCCGTAGTCACTTACCTCAGCAACGTTCCGCACGTGTTGCTTACCCTTTTCTCCTGATTTTTTCGGGCTGAACCGCCCTTTCCAACCTTCTTTCTCTAAGATTCAATTGGTTTTGCATTCGCGGAACCTTCAGTGCCGCCGAGCGTTTTGCAAATGCTGGTTGCACAACCGTACACTAAGGCATTCGCATCCTAGCGATTACGCACCTTTGGTTTTTGAAGGAGATTGATAAGTCATGTACAGACTTTCGGGACGTCAGATTCTGCTGATCGCTTTCGCTTCCGCGCTGTTTGCTGCGGTGGGAGTCGCCGGCTTCCAGCAATTGTCGAATCACTTTCAACCGTTTGGGTCAGCCTCGATTACAGAGCCGCCGGCCATCACGGATCCTTCGACGGCTACAGACGAGCAAAACAACATCGAAGTCTACAAAGCGGCCGCGCCCGGCGTCGTTTATATCCAGTCGACGACCATGGTGCGCGATTTCTTTGGGATGTTTCAAAGACCTGCCGAAGGCACCGGCTCAGGCTCAATCATCGATGACCAGGGCAACATTCTTACCAACTATCACGTAATCGCCAACGCTGAAAAACTGACGGTGAGTTTTGGCAGCGGCAAAACGTATCCGGCCAAGGTAGTGGGCCGCGATCCTGATACCGACCTCGCAGTCATTAAGATGATCGAGACGCCAAAAGAGGCGATGACGATCGTGCCGATGGGTGATTCTGACAAGTTAGTCGTCGGACAGAAAGTGCTGGCCATCGGTAATCCTTTTGGACTTGATCGCACGTTGACCACCGGAGTAATCAGTGGCTTGCAGCGGCCGATTCGCGCTCAGAACCAGCGGCAGATTGAAGGGGCGATTCAAACCGATGCCTCGATCAATCCCGGAAACTCGGGTGGTCCCTTGCTGGATTCGCATGGCCGCATGATTGGAATCAACTCGCAGATCGAATCGCCGTCAGGAGCTTCGGCAGGAGTTGGATTCGCCATTCCCATTAATATTGCCAAGCGCATCGTTCCGGAACTGATAAAGAATGGTGAGGTGCGACGGCCGAAGTTGGGAGTTAATGTGCGCGCCGTGGAATCGCTTTCAAACCAGGTGCAACTCCCGGTATCGTCCGGAGCTCTTATCATCAACGTGCTGCCTAACAGTGGGGCGGCGCGGGCCGGACTTCGTGGCATTGTGCAAACCGAAGACGGCGAAGTCGAGATTGGTGACATCATCGTCGGGGTCGACGGCCAGAAAGTTGCCAATAACGATGATCTTTACCGCGCGCTCGACAAACATCAGGTGGGCGACACAGTTAATGTTGATATCTACCGCGATGGGAGACAGATGACCGTGCCGGTTAAATTGATCGATATTCCGGCAACCGGCCCCCGCGGAGTCCGCGAATAGGCTTCGGCAACTCACTCAAAAAAAGAGGCGCGCGCCGTGCGATTTGGCGCGCGTCTTTTTTTGACCTGTGCAAGCTGCGTCGAGTCGGCGATGGTTAATAAATTTGCTGACGGCCTTAACTCGTCCTCTGACGCGAACTTCTAAAGAGAGCAGATTAATAACTTGAGTATGTCGCTGGAAACCTCGAGCGAGTTCATGATAGATGGGTTCAAAAATATGACTCTATGAGCTGACGCTTGCAGGATGCAATTGCCGACTCCTATAAACAAAACGAAAGCCGAGTCGCTCCTGAGACGGATGCTCGGCGAAGAAAAATCTTTTCGCGATGGCCAATGGGAAGCCATCGAGAGCGTCGCGGTGCGCAAGCAACGAGTGATGGTTGTTCAGCGCACCGGTTGGGGCAAGAGTATCGTTTACTTCATTGCCACTAAGATTCTGCGCGATGGCGGGGCAGGCCCCGCCCTACTAATCAGTCCTTTGCTCGCGCTGATGCGAAATCAAATCGATGCGGCACGAAACATAGGTCTACGTCCGGTCACCATCCACAGTGAAAATCGAAACGAATGGGAAGAAGCTCAGGCTGCGCTTTCACATAACGCTTGCGATATCCTGCTAATTTCTCCGGAGCGCTTGGCGAACGCCGATTTTCGTCGTCATGTCTTGCCCCGATTTCGGAACAGCATCGGGCTTTTCATCGTTGACGAGGCGCATTGCATATCGGATTGGGGACATGATTTTAGACCACATTACCGCCGCATTGTTCGCGTGTTGCAGTCGCTGCCGCCGAGCGTTCCCGTCGTCTGCACGACGGCGACAGCGAATAATAGAGTAGTGCAGGATGTCGTAGCGCAGATCCCGAACCTTCAAGTACAGCGCGGGCCGCTTACTCGCGCTTCGTTGAAGCTCTTTAATATCAAGCTAAGCGATCAAAGCGAGCGGCTGGCTTGGTTAGCCAACGTCGTACCAAAGCTTCCTGGCAGCGGCATTATCTATTGCTTGACGATTCCAGATACGCGACGTGTTGCAGCCTGGCTCCAGAAGAATGGAATTGTGGCGCGCGAATATTATTCAGACGTCGAGAGCGCTGACAAACTGGAATCGGAACGCATGCTGTTGGCAAACCAGTGCAAGGCGCTGGTCGCGACGGTCGCGCTGGGAATGGGATTTGACAAACCTGATCTCGGCTTTGTCATTCACTTCCAAAGGCCGGGATCTGTTATCGCATATTACCAACAAGTAGGCCGCGCCGGACGTGCTGTAGACGAAGCATACGGCATTCTTCTGAGCGGGCGCGAAGACGACGAGATTCAGGACTACTTTATTCGCTCGGCCTTTCCTCCGGCAGAGGTGATGCTTCAGGTGTTGCGAGAACTCGAGCTGGGCACTGGAGCAAGTGCAAACGAACTAATGACGCGCTTGAATTATCGCAAGGGAGTAATCGAGAAGGCATTGAAGCTGCTGGAGGTCGATGGGGCAGTAGTGCGCGATAGGACGATCTTTGTGCGCTCCACGAATCCCTGGACGCCTGATTTGTTGCATTCCGAACAGGTAACGCGGAGTAGGCGGGAAGAATTGGCTGAGATCAAGAGCTACGTCAACCACGATGGTTGTTTGATGGAGTTCCTGGCCCTCTCTCTCGACGATCCTAAACCGGGTCATTGCGGCAAATGTATGAATTGCGCGGGTTCGGTCAACAGACAACCAGTACCTGCTCAACTGGTCCGAGAGGCAGTGGAGTTTCTCAGAGGCGACACAATATTGTTTGAGCCGAAAAAGCGGTGGCCGAGCGCCGTCTTAGACGAGCTACAAGAAGCAATGCCGGCTGTGGTCGCTAACACTGCGATTTTGGAAAAGCTTAGACCTGAGCGAGGCCGCATTCTAAGCGTCTATGGCGACGCGGGCTGGGGCCACGTCGTGCGTCACGGCAAGTACAAGACGGGTCATTTCACCGATGAGCTAGTAGAAGCCTCCGTGCAATTGATCCGAGATCGTTGGAAGCCAGATCCATTTCCTCAGTGGCTCACGTCCGTTCCTTCTAAGCGGCATCCGCTCTTGGTATCGGATTTTGCCCAGCGGCTGGCGGAGCAACTTGGCATTCCTTTTGTGCCCGTGATCGAAAAAGCGCGCGAGACGGAACCACAGAAGCGCATGGAAAACGGCGCGTATCGGGTACGCAATCTGTTAGGAGCGTTTTCGGTCGGCCGTGATATTCTGACTGGGTCCGTGATTCTGGTTGACGACGTGACAGATTCGGGTTGGACGATGACTATTATCGCAGCTTTGTTGCGCATGAATAACAGCGGGCTAGTATTTCCCTTCGCGTTGGCGAAGGCGACAGCAGGTAATTCATGATCAATGCACCAAATCTCATCAGCGATGACGGCGCTGTTATTGTGATGCTTTGCTCACAACTTGGGTTGAGTGATGGCGACGAGCCTGCAGCTGCCACCCTCACCTTGAGGGAGTGGAATGCACTCGCCCGAAAGATTCACGATTCGGAGATCAGGTATCCGCGCGCACTGCTCGGATTGTCTGCCGAAGATTTGGCAACTTGCCTGGGACTCATCGCCACCGAAGCAGATCGGATTGCTCAACTGCTGGCGCGGGGAGGAAGCATCGCGCTCGAGTTGGAACACTTGGCTGCGAGCGGCATCTGGTGTCTGACTCGTGCGGACGAATCTTATCCCTCGCGGTTGCGCAACACCCTCAAACATCAGGCCCCGCCGGTCTTGTTTGGCGCGGGAAAGTTGGAGATTCTTGAAGGGCCCGCTATGGCAATCGTCGGCTCGCGCAATCTCGACGAAAGCGGCGAAGCATTTGCCCGCCGTTTAGGGGTTCTGTGCGCTCAGCACTCTGTTGCAGTTGTTTCAGGAGGCGCGCGGGGCTCGGATCGCATCGCGATGCTGGCCGCGCTGGAAGAGGGCGGTTGCGCTGCGGGAATCCTGGCAGATAGCCTGACGAGGTCAATACGGCAACCCGACGTGCGCGAGTTCGTCGAGAGCGGCCGACTTGTTTTGATGACGCCTTACCGAGCCGACAATGGTTTTTCGGTGGGGGCTGCAATGGGCCGAAACAAGATTATTTATGGCTCGGCCGATTACGCGGTCGTGGTTTCGAGTGAATACCAAAGGGGCGGAACGTGGGCCGGGGCAACGGAAGCTCTGAAAGCAGATCTATGCCCTGTCGCGGTTCGTTCAAGCATGGAGACCGGCACAGGCAATCGAGAACTTATCAACAAGGGAGCCTTGCCAATCTCTATTGAGGAGCTTGACCACATCGGCAATATTATTGACTGGATGAAAAAGAACGCGGGTTTGCGGCTGAAACAAGCGGAGTTGCTTCCAGCGTAGGCGCGCAAATCGCTCAGAACGCAAACAAGTCCGATCAATCGATATGACGCAGCGCTGAGAGTGTTGATTTGGGAATACTAACCCGGGGGCCAGGTCATTTCGCGTCCTCCCAGGACATGGACGTGAAGATGAAAGATTGACTGGCCGGCGCCGCTACCGGAATTGATCACCGTTCGATATCCACCGTTCTCGGTTAATCCGTGTTCGTACGCCACTCGGGCTGATACGCGCAACAGGTGTCCCAGCAAAGATTCGTCCTTTTGGCCGGCGTCATCGAGGGAATCCATATGTTCGCGCGGTATCACGAGAACGTGGGTTGGGGCTTGGGGGGTTACATCGCGGACAACTATGCAGCGATTGTCCTGATAGACCACATCAGCCGGCGCAGTTCCGGCAAGTATTTTGCAAAAGAGGCAATCCGTCTCACTCATGAGCGCATGATAACACAGACCTGAGGCCGAAACTGAACTGGAGTTTAGGCGTGGATCTGCCGATTATTGTTTAGGGTCGGGCTACTGCCCGACCTGCTTGGGATAGAGTTGGCGGGTGGTAGCCCGCCTCTAAACATCATGTAAAAAACCGCCTGACAATCGAACTTTTGAAGCTTTAGGCTGCGGCCGATTCGTCGGCCTCCGGTGTCAGCGGCGAGGTGACAGATTCCCGAAGGCGCTCAATATCCGCGCCGACTTTCTTCAGCTTCGTTTCAATCTTTTCATAGCCACGGTCGATATGATAGACGCGGTCGATGATAGTTTCCCCGTCGGCTACCAGTCCAGCCAACACCAGCGAAGCCGATGCGCGCAAGTCGGAAGCCTGTACCCGTGCGCCAATCAGTTTGCTGGGGCCGTCGACGGTCGCCCGGTCATGGCTGATTTGAATTCGCGCGCCCATGCGCTGGAGTTCAGAAGCATGCATAAAGCGGTTTTCGAAGATGGTTTCTGTGATTGTCGATTGCCCGTGGGCCTGAGTCATGAGCGTCATGTACTGCGCCTGCATGTCGGTGGGAAAGTGCGGGTAAGGTTCGGTGACCAGGTCCCTCGCTCTTAGTCCGCGCGGGCCGCGACGCACGTGAAGCGTGCTCTGATTCACCTCTTCAATTTCAACGCCCACCTCGCGCAGCTCGCCGATGATGCGATTGCAGTGTTCCGGATTGCAGTCTCTGATTTCCAGTTCGCCATCGGTAATGGCCGCGGCCACGATGAAGGTCCCGGTTTCGATGCGATCGGGAATGATCGTGTGTTCGGCAGGGCCCAGTGCCTGCACGCCGTCAATCTGAATCGCAGGCGTGCCCGCGCCGCGGACTCGCGCCCCCATCTTGTTAAGCAGTTCGGCCAGATCCTTTACTTCCGGTTCACGCGCCGCGTTGTTGATGATCGTTCGCCCTTTCGCCAGCGTTGCGGCCATCATCAAGTTTTCAGTTCCGGTTACTGAGATCTTTTCAAAATGAACTTCGGCGCCGATTAATCCATCGTCGGGCGCGCGGGCCACCACGTCGCCGGCTTCGAGAAAGACTTCCGCGCCCAGTTTGGTAAAGGCCGACAGGTGCAGATCGATCGGGCGCGCGCCAATCGCACAGCCGCCCGGCAACGAGACGCGGGCTTTTCCAAAACGCGCGAGCAGCGGTCCGAGCGCCAGCACCGAAGCCCGCATCGTCTTTACTAATTCATAAGGCGCGGCCATTAATTCGACGTTCGCGGCCGAGATTTTGTGAGTCCGCAACTCAGGGGTTAAGGCAGTGGCACCTATGTCTTCCAACAGCCGGCGCATCGTGATGATGTCGCGCACGTAAGGAATGTTGTGCAGAATAATTGTTTCGGGAGTGAGAATCGCCGCCGCCATGCATGGCAACGCAGAGTTCTTGGCACCGCTGATAGAGATGCGACCCTTGATTGGCTGGCCGCCGCGAATGCGAAACTTTTCCACGCAGAGAGATTAGCGGAAAAGGAAGCAGGTTTGCCAGCTTAATTTTTTAAACGTGTCGTAATGCAATTGGCTGGTCGTGACGGAGCGAAAGCAGACCGTGAGAGCTCAGCTCGCGTAGCCAGGTTCTTTCAAAAAGGGGTGATCTCCTAATTTGGCGGCGTATAGAGTGCCAACTTTAGTTGGGTTCTTTTCTTCCTTGGACAAAAGCCCGACTAAAAGTCGGTACTCTAAACACCACTTCTCAAAGGTCTCGGTCAAAAGTGTTTGGTCGATTGCCGGTTGGATCGTCCGCCTTTTTTCTTTCGCCAGCTCGGCCCTTCCTCGGTTCCTTTCAAAGATGAAACCGGCCAGAGCTGATACTGAATTTCCGCCAGACCAGCGTCGAGCACCGCCTTAACGACTTCTTCCGCTGATTTGTAACACTCGGCGGATTCGTCAATTGGTACCCGGCCGTCGGTGTTCACCAGGATTCCGGCTTCGGCATACTCGTCATCAACCTGGCGCTGAGACAGAGTTCGCGCCGCCTGCGAGCGCGACAAGCGGCGGCCCGCGCCGTGGTTTACTGAAAACCCGCTCTTCACGGCTCCCGGCAATGGACGGAGGATATAGCTGAAGTCTTTGTTGCTGCCGGGTATCAGGACCGGATGCCCGGTGTCTTCCCAAATGGTCCCGCGCAAGAGCGGATATCCCGCGGGAAAGGCGCGCGTGGCGCCTTTGCGATGAACCCAAACGTCGCCAAAGTCCGGATGCCACTCTTTCTGCACCAGGTTATGACTGATTTCATAAATCAACTCGAGGTCGGCATTGAAAGTTTCGCGGAACGCTTCGGCCACCTGTTCGAAAATGATCAGCCGGTTGAGAATGGCATAGTTTCCACCGGCGGCCACTGCGTTGAGGTAATCTCGATAATGTTTTGAGTCTGGTGTGAAATAGCCGAGGTCGATGTCTTTAATCTCATCGCGCTCAGCGCGGGCGAGTTCAAAATAGTTTGTTGCCAGGCCGTGACCAAAGCCGCGGCTGCCGGTGTGTACCTGGACGAACAACTTACCCGAGTTCACTTCGCGTTGTAACTCGATGAAGTGATTCCCGCCGCCGAGACTTCCCAACTGTTGCCGGCCGCGTTCCGGTCTTCCTTTACCGCCGACGGGAATCTCCCAATCGTCGTCAACCGGAATCCGATGACGTTCAGCGCGACTGCGATCAAACGCGGCGCCATATTTCGCCACGTAATATTCAGCGCCGCCACGGACGAGACTATTGAATTCGCTTTCTGAGAGATTTTTCAGGCGATAACTCTTGCCGCCGGCGCCCATCGCAATGCGCTCCATCACGGCGGTGTTGAATTGCAGACGCTTTTCCGGAGTTGCGGCCTCGACGGTTAATTCCGATTTGGCGCTCATCATGCCGCAGCCGATGTCATAGCCGACCGGGCCCATCGCGACAGCGCCGCTTTCATAGTTCGTGATCAGCACGCAGCCGACCGGCACACCATAGCCGTAATGCACGTCGGGCGTGATGACGACCATCTTCACGCCGGGAAACCGGGTAGCGTTGACGAGTTGCCGGTAGAGAATGTCTTCCGCGGATCCGAGTAGCGACTGAGTCAGGAACAGACGAACCGGGACGTCGCCGGTATCTTCAGTTTTCAGGACAAAGAAGCCGTCGTCGTGCCAACGCGTCAGCTTTTTCCAGCGATGCGCGTCAGCGAGAGTCTTCGTAGCGTCAGACTTACCAGGGTTAGGCTTTTTCATCATGGTCACCGATCCAGGATCTTTTCCGCCATCGCAGTTGGTGAGTCGTCACTTGAGACCCTTATTCGCCGATCGCTCAACCGGTAGCTCTCGTTGCGATCGTGGTAAAGTTTCGCAGCCGTGGCCCGGTCAGGTGCGAGCGGCCGAATAGTTTCGCTGGACGCGATCCTTTCCCAACACAATTCAAAAGGTGCATCGAGCCAGACGCTCAAACATCCATGGGCAGCAACCAAAGCGCGGTTGGCTTCGTTTGCCCACGCACCACCGCCCAGCGCAATCACCTGCGCCTCATTGTTTTCCAGGACATCTCGTAACGCGACTGTCTCAGCGTTGCGAAATTCGGACTCGCCGGCTTGAGCAATGATTTCAGCAGGCGAGCGGTCTTCGCGTTCGGTGATGAATAAATCGAGATCTGTAACATCGCACTCGAGCTTGCGTCCGAGTGCTTCAGCGATGGTGGTCTTGCCGCTGCCCATGAAACCAACGATGACGATGCGACGATTCATAGTGCCCAACTCGGCGAGGCATAGCCTCGCCTGGTCTTATTAGAGGAAGTGTCAGAAGCCCGCGCGTGAGCAAGGGCTTGATAGATTATTGGCGACCTTCGATGTTGTCGGCACTTAGTGAACGTTGCCCTTCCTCACGGTCGGGCTTCTGACACTTTCGGGCCTCAGCTGCGGCAGAGCCGCAAAGACTAGAGAGAAATCACCCTTCAGTCACCGACTTAAGCAAATCAAAGAATTCCGGAAACGAAACGGCCACACAACCCGCGTCTTCAGTTTCAGTCTCGCCTGCGGCTAGCAAACCGGCGATTGCAAACGCCATGGCGATGCGATGATCGCCCTGCGGATCGATCTTCGCTCCGTGCAAACGCGCCCGGCCGGCCACGCGCAAGCCGTCGTCGAACTCTTCAACGTCTGCGCCCATCTTGCGCAAATTCTGAACGGTGGCCGCGATTCGATCCGATTCTTTCAAACGCAGTTCGGCCGCGTCCCGAATTTCGAGCCCGCCGGTTAACTGGGATCCGACCACAGCTAACAACGGCAGTTCATCAATCAGCTGCGGAATGAGCTTTCCGTTAATCAGCACCGGAGCTGCTTCAGTTGATGTTTGCTTTTTCCGTCCACTAACGCGCACGACTCCGGTTAGCTCATTGCTTTCCTCAGCGATGTCGTTCACCGAAACATCCAGACCGAATGATTGTAACTGCTTCACAAATTGTGTCCGCGTCGGATTCATGCCCACGTCGCGAACCTCGAGCGATGACTCCGGCAGTAAGGCTGCCGCAGCGATGAAGTACGCCGCCGAAGAGATGTCGCCGGGAATCGAAACATCACGCGCTCTGATTTGCGCGGGGCGATGAACGGTCGCAGAGCGCGACCCTTCTCGTTCACCAGCTCGGGTTTCAATCGAAACCCCAAACCAACTCAACATGCGCTCAGTGTGATCGCGAGTTGGTTCCTTCTCGATGATCTCCGTGGTTCCCTCAGCGTGAAGGCCGGCCAAAAGAATGCATGACTTGACCTGGGCGCTGGCGATTAGCAGTTCATACTTGATTGCGTTCAAAGGTTTGCGACCTTCGATTACCAAAGGCGCCCGGCCATTTTGCGAAGTAACTCCGGCGCCCATCATGCTGAGCGGCTCGACAATTCTTTGCATTGGCCGCGCCCGCAGCGATTCATCTCCGGTAATAATCGAAGTGAAGTTTTGCCCGGCCAGAACTCCCGCCAGCAGCCGCATGGTCGTGCCGCTGTTGGCGCAATCGAGCGCTGCCGCTGGCGCCTGCAATCCATCCAAACCAACGCCGTGGACCAGCACGTCCTTGCCCGAGCGCTCTACGCCGACGGCCAGCTTTTGCAAGCATGAGAGCGTCGCTTCGCAATCCACGCTGGTCGAATAGTTTTGCAGCCGCGAGACGCCCTCCGCCAGTGCGCCCACAATAGCTGCGCGGTGAGAAATCGATTTGTCGCCGGACAATTTAATCGTTCCGCGAATGCGCTCTGCCGGCTGGATAATCACAGCTGGAATCTTAACCTTTGGCCTGGCCAGCGAGAAGTTGAGAGCTGCTGACTTTTTTCCGATTGATCGTTCGCAAAGTGTCTTGCTGTGGACGCAAACCGCGGGCGTCAATTCTTGACAGGCGGCCAGCCAGCGTGTTACACGTCCCTCTTCCGTTAAGCTATTTTTTGCAGCAGCCGAACCGCAATTCCCGGCGAGAAAGGCCGCGCCTTTGTGACCGAACAAACGACTCGACTCGTTTTGCCCAGCCACATTGAGGCTGTCGCCGAAGCTGCTGCTGCCGCGACGGATTTCGTTCATAACTGCGGAATCGGTGAAGAGGCCGCATTTGGAATTGACATGGCCGTGCGCGAGGCAGTTACCAACGCGATGGTGCACGGCAACAATGAGGACGAAGCCAAAACAGTTGAGCTGACCCTCAATTGTATGGGTCACGAGTTGGAGATCGAGGTCAAGGATCAAGGTGACGGATTTGATCCCACCAGCGTTCCCGACCCAACCGACCCGGCAAACATTTTGAAAACTTCCGGACGCGGAATTTTTTTGATGCGAACTTTTATGGATGACGTGCAGTGGTCAATGCGACCTGAAGGCGGGACTACGGTACGAATGGTAAAGAAATTTTAGATTTTGGATTTGCGATTTTTGAATACGCGCCAAATTTTGGGCGGACCTGACCGGTGGCGTAAAACAGTTCCGGCAGATCAACAATCCGAAATCAAAAATCTTAAATTCCCAAAGAGGAGCACTCTGGATCATGGCAGAACTGAACATCCGCGAGCGACAGGCGGGCGACATCACCGTGCTTGATATGGACGGCCGCATTACCATCGGCGAAGGCAGCGTGGCTTTGCGCAGTGCCATCCGCCGCTTGTTGGAAGAAGGGAAGAAGAACATTCTCCTTAACCTGGCAGGAGTCGGATATATCGATTCGAGCGGCATCGGAGAACTGGTCTCGAGCTATACCGCGATCAACAAGGAGGGCGGTCAACTTAAGCTGCTTAGCCTGACGCAGAAGTTGCAGGACCTGCTCACGATCACCAAACTATTGACTGTCTTTGACGCTTACGAAACCGAAAGCGACGCGCTGAGCAATTTCAAGGGCGCGTAGAGGGCCCCCAAAGCCGCGAACCAGACAGAGACTTTTGACGTAAGGTAAACTAGGAGGCTTTCAGCAAATGGCCGAACTCAACATCAAACAGCGCCAGGCCGGTGACGTAGCGATTTTGGATCTCGACGGCCAGGTTCGGATGGGCGACAGTGCCACCGCATTGCGGGGGGCGATCCGTGGTTTGGTCGCCGACGGCAACAAGAAGATCTTGTTGAATCTGGCAGGCGTAAAGTACATCGACTCGGGCGGCATTGGCGAGTTGATTGCCAACTACACGACGGTGGGCCGCGGCGGTGGGCAGATGAAACTATTGAATCTCACCGACAAGGTCCAGGACCTGCTGGTGATTACCAAACTACTCACCGTCTTTGACGTTTACGAAGACGAGGCTGAGGCCCTGAGCAGCTTCAATTAGCTGCGTTCAAAGCAAGCAGCAGCCGGCAGTCCGCGATCGAGTTTAGCAACGGCCCAGTAGTTTCTGCTGGGCCGTTTTAATCTTGCCGCTTATGTTAGACTTGCCTCTTTTCAAATGACTCGCCGCAAAAAATTCGATCAGACAACCAGCACGGCTTTGGCCGTGGCGGTGCGCGAAATCGAGAAGACCACCGACGCTGAGTTCGTCATCGTGGTGCGCCGCCGCTCCGGCACTTATCGTCACGCGGATTATCTGTTTGGCGCGATCGTGGCGTTTGTCAGCTTACTCTTGATTCTATTCCTGCCGGTCAGCTTTCATGCCTTCTGGATTCCTTTCGACGTGGTGGCGCTGTTTCTGGCGAGCGCTTTCGTTTCGTCGCGCAGCGAAACGATTAGACGATTCTTCACCACCAGGAAGTATCGGGCCGACGCAGCCCGGGCCGGCGCTGCGGCTATGTTCTATGAAGCCGGGATCGCGAACACTCTGGCTGAGAATGGCCTGCTGATCTACCTGTCGTTGCTCGAACGACGTCTGGAAGTTTTCGCTGACCGTGGGATTCTTAAAGCCGTGCCACCCCTGGAATGGAACAATGCGGTATACGAAATGAAAAAAGTTACCCGGCAGAAAGATCCAGATGCTTTGCTCAAGGCCGTGCGAGAACTTGGAAGCCTGCTGGCCGAGCATCTCCCGCCCAGGGGCGAGAATCCCAACGAGCTCGCCGATGGTCCCCGAATCGAACTGAAATAGCATGCTAGCGCGCATTAGAAAGACTGGATCCACGAAATCTCACGATTTTTCATGGAAACATTTCGTCCCGGTTCGGGTGCTTTCCTGGTCGCTGCTTAACTTTCCGGCGGCCTTTCTGGTCATCACGCTGTTCTCGATCGATGCCCTGGCGCGCGTTGGTGGCGGACAGGGATACGGCGGGGGCGGCAGCGGCGGCGGCAGTGGCGGCGGAGACGGTGGTGGTGTCGGCGCCCTGATTTACCTGCTGGTCAGGTTCCTGATTTGGCTGACCTTTGAGCATCCAGCGATTGGTATTCCCATCGACATCATCGTTATCACGCTGGTGATCTTGTGGTTTAGGCGGTCGGCGCAAAAATCAGTCAGGGTAGCTTCTTACGACATCGGTGCGCGCGACGCAGTAGCTCTGGCCCAGCAACAGCAGGGTTTTCAGCGTGCGTTCAATCAACTGCGCCGCTTTGATCCGAACTTCTCGGAAATTATCTTTACGGATTTCTGCTACGCGCTGTACGGACGCGTGCACAATGCGCGCGGCCGCGGACCAACGGCTCTCGACGAGTTGTCACCTTACGTGAGCGAGTCGGCCCGCGCCTCTTTAAAACAAAATGCTCCCAATCTGAAAGCGGTCGAAGGAATCATCGTCGGCGCGATGCAGGTTGTGAACGTGCGCGGGCTGGACACCCCGACGGTAAAAATCAGCGTTGAGTTTGACGCCAACTACACGGAATTCACTCCGCGCGAAGGCGACGCTCGCGGCGAAATGAGTTACTACGTCCGGGAACGCTGGGAGCTGGAGCGGAAGCGGGACGTCTTGTCGCCAACGCCGGAGCAGGCGACGGCCCTGCACTGTCCGCGTTGCGGCGCGGCGCTGCAGAAGGACGAAGCCGGAGCTTGTGCGTTTTGCGGAACGAAGATCGACAGCGGCGAGTTTCAATGGTATGTGCGGAGCATTGCCACGCTGAGCCGGGAAGCGAAAGGGCCGCTGCTGACTTCAGATGTGCCTGAGATCGGAACCCTCAATCCTACGGTCACACAACCCAACTTTCCGGCGGTGCGCGCTGCCTTTGAACAGAATAATCCGTCATTCACCTGGTCTGATTTTCAAGCTCGAGCGCGGCTAATCTTTACTGAGCTGCAATCGGCCTGGTCTCTGCTGAATTGGGAACGGGCCCGGCCGCACGAAACCGATAATATCTTTCAAATGCACCGCTACTGGATCGATGCCTATCAGCGGCAGGGCCTGCGCAATGCCCTCGATCAGTGCCAGATCACGGCCATGCAGCCGGTGAAGATCAAGGTTGACTCTTTCTATAACGCGATCACGTTGAGGATTTTCGCGCAGGGCTATGACTATACGATTGATAAGGGCGGACGAATCGTGGCCGGTTCGAACCAGAAGCTTCGTCAGTGGAGCGAGTACTGGACCTTTGTTCGCTATAGCAAAGCCAAGCCCGGGCCCGCCCGAGCCGATCTGAATTGCCCTAACTGCGGCGCGCCCTTGAAAATCAACGCCGTTGGCATTTGCGAGTTTTGCGGAGGTAAAGTCACTTCCGGCGAATTTGATTGGGTCCTTTCAAAGATCGAACAGGATGAAAGCTACGCCGGTTAAGGCTTGGGTCCTGTGTCGCAAATCCGTAAAAGGAACCATCCATTTTGTCCATCGAACGTCTGTTGTTCCCCGTTGTTTGCTCGCTGGCAACCAGCGCAGCGCCCACGCAACATGGAGCGGCGGCAAACGAGAAATGGAAAATGGATTGTTCCCTCGTTCATCGCAAAAACCCTCCTTTATCCCCGGCTTATGGCCCAGCGATTGCTTTTGTGACATTTATCTTCGCTCGTTAAGCTTGACCTCGTGCGAGAGGGCTTGCTAGACTCGCTCCACATCAAGGACAAACCCGAACACCAATTCTCGCGTAAGTTTTTTGTCCATGAGCCGCGCACAGCGACTTGCCTGGTGCTCGTAAAACTATTCGGAGGTGGTAAAGGTGGGCTTCAAGGTCGGCCAGAAGGTTGTTTACCCCAATCACGGTATCGGCACAATCGAACAAATTGAGCAGAAGCAAATCGGCGCGGTAGCGTTGCCGTTTTATACGCTTCGGCTGGCCGCCACCAATTCCCTCGTTTTGGTCCCCGTTTCCAACGCGTCTGAGGTGGGCCTGCGTCGTCCAATCACTTCGGTTGAGTGCGAGGCGCTGTTCAAGGCGTTGGCCGGCGACTTTGTTTCCCCCAGCCATGATTGGAAAGACCGGTTCAAGGATTTTTCCGACAAGATGCGCACGGGAAATATTTTTGAAGTGGCCGAGGTGCTCAAGCACCTTAATTATCTAAGCCATATCAAACCGCTTTCGTTCCGCGAGCAAAGGATGCTCGAGCGGTCCCGCTATCTGGTGGTTTCCGAACTCGCCGCCGTTTGCCGCCAGCCCGAATGCAACATCGAGCCGCGCGTCGATCAGGCGCTGACCCAGGCCTGCGCCCGTCACGATCGAAATGGCGCTGGTCGTTCCCGAGTGGCCGCTGCCGGCGCTCATTGAAACTAGACAAAAACCGCGAAACCTTAGCCTCGGCCCGTCCGTTGGGCTGGGCTTGAGCGCGCTCGATGATGTCCGGCGAGCGCCGTGATATGATGTCTCGCAAAACGGCTCCCGCTCTTTGTCGAATACAAAATGGATGATCCTGCTAGTTATTTCATGGCCTTCCTGGTGGACGATGCCCACCCTTCATTTAGTCTGATTACAGTTCTACTCAAACTTGGCGCGGTGCTCTTTTTTGTAGCCGCAAACGGCTTCTTTGTCGGAGCAGAATTTGCGCTGGTGTCGGTGCGGCGCCCACGCCTCGAAGCTCGAGCCGCGGCCAGCAGCAGCGCGCGCGCGGCGTTGCGCCTGCTGGATGATCCAACTTCATTCATTTCGGCGACGCAGTTGGGAATCACGATCGCCTCACTCGCGTTGGGCTGGATCGGTGAACCGACAGTAGCCGCTCTGCTGGAGCCGATTGCGGTGCGGATTGCTTCGGAAGGCCGCGCCGGCCAAGTCGCCCACATCCTTGCGATCGCGATCGCGTTTGCGGCAATCACTTTTCTGCATATCGTACTCGGCGAATTAATGCCCAAGATGTTTGCCCTCGAGCGCGCCGAGGGACTCGCGCTGCTGGTCTCACGGCCATTGGAATTGTTCGCCAAAGTCTTTCGGGCGCCACTCTGGATCTTTAACCGGGTCGGGTCCTTCCTCGGCGGCTTACTAGGTCTAAAGTCATCACTGCACCACACCGCCGTCTACAGCGAAGTCGAGTTGCGCCAGCTCATCGACATCTCTCGCGAAAGCGGGCACTTGCGCGCCGAAGAACGTCGGCTCATTCACCGCGTATTTGAGTTTTCCGACACGCTCGTGCGCGAAGCCATGGTGCCCCGTCCGGCCATTGCGGCGATTTCGGCCGACTGCTCAGTTGAAGACATCACCCTCGCATTTGAGCAGCATCGCTACTCGCGCCTGCCCGTGCATGACGGTTCCCTGGACAACGTGGTGGGTTTTATTCACAGCAAGGACCTGATGCCGTATCTCCTTCGTCCCGGAGAGTTTCGGCTGGAAAAAGTTTTACAGCCGCCGATGTATGTCGTGGACACGGCCAGACTGGAAGATGTGCTGCGTCAGATGCAGACCGCGAAATCGCATTTCGGTTTTGTGGTGGACGAGCATGGCGGCGTCGAAGGCATCATCACACTCGAAGACTTATTGGAAGAGATTGTCGGTGACATCTCTGACGAACACGATGAGGAAGTCAACGAGCAGATAGCGCCCATTAGCGAGCGCACCTACCTGCTTGATGGCGCGCTGGCGGTGCGCGATCTTAACCGTCGTTTGAAAACATCGATTCCTGAATCAGAGGCTTACACGACTATCGGCGGGTTCCTGATGACCGAAGCCGGCCATGTCCTGCAGGCCGGCGAAGTGATTGAATTTGGGAAGCTGCGGTTTACTGTCGAGCGCGTCGAGCGCCGGCGTTTGCTGACTGTTCGTTTGGAAGTGCCCGAGCAGGAATCCGAAGTCCCCATTGAGGCCGCCAGCGGTGCCGCTCACTAAGGTCCGCTCATCGCTTAGTCTTCATGAGCTCGCAGCAGATTGCTGCTGAAGCGCGATTGATCGTCCAGCCAGGTTTGCGCCAGCCTGAATCCACTTTGAGAAGCCAGCGTTGCCAGGTCCTCAAGGCTGAACTTGTAAGACTGTTCCATGTGAATTCGCTCACCGGCTTCCAGCGACAACGACAAACTCAGCCCGCGGATGTTGACCGTTTGCGCTCGCAAGCTCTCGACGTAAACTTCCACCCGCCCGGCGGCTTCGTTATAGGTCGATCTTAATCCGAAGGCCCACAGGTCAAAGTCGCCACCGAGTTCGCGGTTGATTCGCGCCAGTTCATTAACAATGAAGGCCCGTGTCACTCCCAGGGCGTCGTTGTAGGCTGCCTCGAGAGTCGCGCGATCCTTTTTCAAGTCGGCTCCCAACAAAAGCGCATCTTCTTTTCTCAGGACCTGGCGGATTGCGCGCAAAAAAGTGACGGCGTCGGCCTGTTCGAAATTACCGATGTTTGACCCGAGAAACAGCACCAGCGCGGGACCGCCCACGAGCGGCTTGATGGCTTCCAGTCCGTCGAAGTAGTCGGCGGCATAGCCACGAATTCTCAACCCTGGATAGGATTGCAAAAGCGAGCGGGAGCTTTCTTCCAGGGCCGATGCTGAAATATCTACCGGAATGAAAAGCAACTCACCTTGTTTCTGGATTAAGGCTTCGATGATTTTTCGGGTCTTTTCCGCGCTGCCGCTGCCCAACTCGATCAGAACCCGGCAGTTCGGCACTGCCGCGACAATCTCACTCGCGCGGTTGGTGAGGATCTGTCGCTCAGCCCGCGTCAGGTAATACTCCTCAACGTGACAAATAGCTCCGAATAGTTGCGAGCCCAAATCATCGTAAAGGTACTTGGGAAACAGCTGCCTGGGTTTGTTTGAAAGACCCTGCAGCACGTCGCGGGCAAATTCAGCCTGCCCGTTGTGACGAGCTAGATCGTGAATGACCAAACGCGAGGCCGTCTCTTCTGGTTTAGGTTGCGCCAAAGCGTCTCTCCGGTTTGCCTTTTAAAGGGAAACAAAATCGACTTGGGGGTTGAGATATGCTCGCATTATACGCGGGCAAGGACAGGAACAGAAATGGCAGGTCAGTTGAACGGTCAGACGGTTCGGCGTTCGCTCTCCTTTTTAATAAATCCCAAAATCTGTGTAATCTGTTGAGAGACACCCATGATTCGCGAACCAACTTATCTGGCGGCCCGCTCGGTGGCGGCGACGATCGAAGCTCATTTCGCCGGCCATCTGATCGAGGCACGCCGGCGGGGCGAAGAAAAACTTGCTCCGGCGCCGGATGCCCGCACGATTGAGGCCATCATCGACGCCGGCTTCTGGGCCAGCTTCCGGCCCGAAGAAGGTCGCTTTCCAAAGATCTCAATGGCGTTTCTGCCACCTGAACAAGCGGGAAACCCGTTGATGTTCGCTGAGCGCCTGCCGTTGAAACCGGCGGTGCTGACCAAACTTGCTCCGGCGGTTGAGCGTCCCGGAATCCATCTTGGTGTTTGGGGCGACGCTGACAATCTGTACGTATGGGGCGCGACCCGGCTGATTCCGAGTCTCGGTTTCGTGCTCGAAGACGTCGAGCCCGGACAACTGGTAATCAAGCACCGTCGCATCGATGGCTTTGGGAAGTTCGCCAACGTCGCTGTGCTCATGGGCGAGCAGGTAAAGATCGTGGACGAGCGCGGCGGTCAGGAATACAACATCGCGTTGGGTGACGATCGCGCCGC
>JBBPID010000125.1:0-9515 GCA_038040505.1 Acidobacteriota bacterium
GGCTCTGACACCCGCGAGGCGGTTTGGTTGACGCCGAAGAAGAGCACTGCAGTCATTGCCCTGGGAAACAGTTCGAACGTCCCGATTCGCGCGACAGCGCAATTCTCAGATGGTGAAGCCGAAGAAATCGAAATCCAGGAGGGAGCGACGAAGTTCATTCGCCGTCCGGCGCGACACCACGACGCCGAATCGATCAAGCTAACTACTGATGGGCCTGCGGGCAGCCTGCGGGTTGCCGGTTTCATTCTGGCCGACGACCACGGTTTTACCAGCAGCATTCGTTTTCATGACACCAAGAAAATCGTCCAACCGAACCTTTATGCCACGAATCTGACATTGAAGAATGCCAATCCGCGGATCGTCTTGAAAAACGCCAGTGACGTCGACCTCTCAGCACGACCGCGATTTTTCACGGCTGCCGGAGAACAGGATAATCCGGTCGAGCTTCCAGCGATGACTTTACAGCCTCATCAAATAGTTAATCTGGATCTTAGGGCTTTGACCCAAGCCGCAGCCTCGCGGCCGGATCTCGATTCCGTCAGCGTACAAGTCTTAAACAGCGGCGCGCCGGGTAGTTTAATCGGCGCAGCTTACAGTAAAGAGGGTTCGAGTCAGTTGACTTACGATGTGCCCTTACGAGATTCCGGCAAATACCGCAACGGCACTGGAAGCTATCCATGGCGAATTGATGAGGATTACTCCACGGTCGTCGCCGTCACCAATGTTGGCAACCAACCGGCGCGGTTCCAGGTCGAGATCAGGTATCCCGGTGGCCCCTACTCGATCAAAGCGAGGGAGTTGGCCATTGGCGAGACTGCCACCTTTGATCTGCGCCAGATGCGAGATGAGCAGCAGCCTGATCGAACCGGTAAGACGCTGCCGCTTACGCTCGATCAGGGCCAGTTTCACTGGAGCCTCGCCCCCACGCGGGGCGAGCCACGCATAGTCGGCCGGGCCGAAGTTGTCAGCCGCTCAGGACGGGTGGCCAGCAGTTATTCATGTCCGGTCTGTTGCCCCGATTCGGGTCCTTATGGCGGTTTCGATCCGAGTGCCTACGGACTCAATGTCGATGGTTTCGTATATACGAACGCGCATGGAGATTATTACGACTGCTACTTCAACTATTATCAGGGCTCGCTCTCGTTCTATCAGATGTGGACATATGACACCAGCATTGCCACCGTGAATGGCGGCGAACTAAACGGCATCGCGGTTGGGGATACTGAGGTGGCAGGCCTATATAACTACTGGTATTGGTCGAATGACGGGATGGACTGTTACGTGCAATATGATACTGGGGGTGACAATGCGCCGGTGGACGTTGGGTCGTCGCCCGATCACGTCCGAGTGATTTCGGACGTCCAAGGCACTCCCGCGAGTTGCCCGAGTACAGGTCTGAACGTTCGTTTAGTTACCCTCCAAATTGTCGATATCAACAACCATGATGTTACGGGTTTTGTATCAGTTAGTGAAAGCTTGTCAAATATCTCGACGAACACTTGTGGTAATGGTCAGCCCTCCGGCAGCACTTGCTTCCCGGCTGATCAAGGCGGTCAGTTTACTGACCAAATGGTCGTATCACAAAACGTATGCAACTCCGGAATAAACCGAAATAGCGGCTGCGGATATACCCTGATAAGTAACTGGTCATGGTGTTCGGTCTTTTCGGGAGTTAATCGGTCCATCTGGACGTATAGTGGTGAAACGCGTAGCAATCTCATCAAGGTTGATGGTTCATCGACCTCAATTCCCATCGGAACATATTTATACGGATCGGGAGGACCGCCAACTCCTTAAGCAAAACTGGGATGAAGATCGTTTTTCTACACTTGGCTATTTTGCTGGCGGCTTCCGGTGCGATCGCTGCTGATAGAACCGGAACGCTCGACATTTCGGTTCGCGATTTAACCGGAAAGCCCATTGGCGAAGCAACTGTTTACGCGATTTACTCCGGCCGGATGGGCGGCCGGATTCCCCGCTTCAAAGCCGACCGCGACGGTCGAGTGGTCTTAAGGGATTTGACACCTGGGAGTTACGAGATTCACGGTTTTAAGGACAGCGAAGGATATCCCGACACGTTCTTCTCCTTCTTCGCGACCAATAACAAAAAGGCGTGGCAAGTTGTACAAGTGAACGCCGGAAGTGCGAGGAAGGTAGTTCTTGAACTAGGCCCCAAGTACGCGAGACTCAAACTTATCGTGAAAAACGAGCAAGCAAATCTGGTTGGAGGCACCGTGATATTCACGAGACTGGATGATCAGAACCCTTACCAGCAAGGAATCGGTGGTGACACCTCTGTTCTAGTTCCACCGGTTGCATTTCGGTTCAAAATAATTGCTAGCGGTTATGAGGTCTGGCAATCCAAAGTTTTAAGACCGCGCTCCGGCGAGACTCTGGAGGTGACGGTTCGGTTGGCGAAATCTCATTAGACACCGCCAAGCTCCAGACTCGCGTTAGTCCCCTCTCGTCTGGATCACCCTCCACAAGGCTCTCCCGCATTTGTCAATTCAACCACCGTAACGGCAACTGGTGAACCATCAGGGGGAACCTACTCGTGGTCAACCTCAAGCAACAAGGTGACTCTGACGAATACAAGCTCGGCGACCGTGACAGTGGCCGCGGCAGCGGAAAGCGACAGTACCAGAGACGTCAGCATCACGGTTACCTACACGCGCAACGGTACGAGTATTTCTCAGCAAGTACCTTTCACGGTGCAGAAACCCACCTCGATGGGGTACATTAGCACCGATGGTACTGGTACGAGGACGGACTGTCCGTCGGGGCAAACGGGTCCTTTCAAGAAAATAACATGGCAACTTAGGGATAAGAACGGTAATCCGATCAATTATGCAATTCCCACCTACGACACCGTGAACAACAGCACTCCAAATTCATGCAATCTCCCAGCGACAGGTGAAGGAACAGCTCCGGGACTATCCACGGATGGCAATGGAAAGTGGGGTCCTCATTTCTATGGGCTTTGTAGCACTGCGTGTATTAATGGCGGTACTTGCTCGGCGACGGGGACACAAAAATACTTCGCAAATGGCTACCAAATAGATCTATCGTTCTCCATGTCTTGCAGCAGCATTACGGTGGCCGGCCATTAAGGGAGAGTTCGATGATTTGGTTTGTGAGACAATCAAGACGTTGTTCCTCTTTTTTAACGGCTGCATTAATTCGCCGTCAAACATCCAACCTCTCCAGGAATTCATTTCTGAGATCAGTGCTCTTGTCCGTTATCACTCTTCTCCTGCTCCATACATGTTTAGTGGCGCAGACACTTAATGAGAAACTCTCAGCCAGAGTTGACTTCGTTCCTTCCAACGCCCCGGTTAACGAGCAACTAATTGAGATTGCTCAACGCTACCGAATTCCTATGGGTGTCGAGTGGTTTTGGGAGGCAAACGACCGATCACGGATATCCGCGTCGCCGAGGCAGACAACCGTTATTGGATTGATAAGAACCGTCGTTCAGCAGACGCCGGGATACACAGTTGAAACTGCGAAGGGAATAGTTCTCATAAAGCATGTCTCGTTTTCTGAGAGCCCATTAAACTTCCTCAATCTTCGTTTGTCAGAATTGAAGGCCGAAAACCTCAACGTCTTTGGTGCCGAATGGCAATTACGTGTAGCTATCAATAGAACACTGCACCCTGAACTCTATGCCAAGGGTTCGAATGGGGGATATGGCTACGGACATGATAGGGACGACAATTTCGACGTCGAGAACATCTCGTTTTCTGGGCGAAGAATGACTGTACGCGAGGTCCTTAATATCATCGTAAAACAAAATGGTAATGCACTGTGGACTGTCGAGTTTGATACAGCGAACCTGATGAAGGAAGAACCATTCTTTAGGCAGCGCTCATACGGCTCGAATGTTGATACGCGCTTTGCCTGGCGAATTATCCCGTTATCTCATCTCTCGCCAAATCCCAAGTAATTCGATAAAAGCCATGGCGCCGAGGTCGCCAGCAGCTATTCGTGCCCGGTCTGCTGTCCCGACTCGGGACCGATAGGGGCGTTCGATCCTAGCGTTTATGAACTTTATGTTGCCCATCTTGCGGCTATTGGCTCAAACGGACAATATTATGACTGCTATAACAACTGGTACCCCTCCAGCATCTACTGGTCAACTCTCTTTACGTATGACCCCGGCATCGCATCGGTGACAGGCCAAGAAGAACTGTATGGCGAAGACGCGGGCTCGACCACCCTCAGCGGTTCGTATAGCTATGTCTATTGGGAGACCGATTATATGGACTGTTACCAGCGATATGATACCGTGAGCGACAATGCGCCGGTGGATGTAGCGGATAAGATCGCGATGCATGACGCTACAGTTTATGAAAGAGCCGTTGGTTTTGGCGCGTTTAATATTGCGAACTTGGGGCTTAGTGGGAGTTCGCATCAGACGGATATCTGTAGCAACCACTCAGCATTTACTCTTCGTATAAACTTTGTTCTGCCTACCGGTGCCCAACTGGAACAATCGCGCTGCGATGCCGACACGCCGTTTGCGGGTACGTATAACGACTATAATATTCATGGCACACCAACATGCTCAATGGATGGTAGCTTAAATGGGCATCTTAATATTCCCGCCGATCGGATCCTGGCGGCTCTGAAGATGACCAGAACCCGAAGATAACGTTCATGATTGGCGGTACGCAAAATGGTCGATCTATCGATACCAGCGGGACGGTATACGTACGGTGCAGCCAATGATGTTGTAAGGTATTCGCCTTAATGTTTCGCTTCAAAACGCTTATGAAATTCCAAGGATCAGACCATTGGCTATGCAAGTTAGCGGGCGCGTTTGCGCTTTGTTTGACGATTGCCAGAACTGGCCTTACGCAAGGTGAATCGGGATCGGGCAAAACCCTTAGTCTCCAATTCGACGGCAACAAAGCGGTTTCCGAAGGTGAGCTGATTACTGTTACGCAGGGATGTATGGCCAGAAACAATCAACAGCCGGATAAGTATAACTCTGAAACCCTTGGCTATTGTCTCTCAATGACCCGGCAAATGCTTTTCTCTAAAGGCTATTTGCAAGCCACAATGGCAGAACCCAAAACGGTAGAATCTAACAATGCAATTCGGGTCACAGTGTCGATTAAGGAAGGGGCGCTGTTTCGTCTTGGCAACGTGGTAATACAAGGTGCAAATCTTGTATCTCCTAAGCGAATCCGTGAGATGCTTAATCTCAAAACTGGAGACATAGCAAATGCCGACACACTCATGGCTTGGTCCTTTGACGAGCTTAGGAAGACCTATGCCGAATTTGGATACATACAATTTATGTCCTCGTTAGAACCGAGTTACCAAACAAGATCGGATGGACGAGAGGGAATAATAAATCTCGTCCTAACTATACACGAAGGGCAGGCCTTTACGGTTCGCTCCATTAAGTTTGAGGGCAACGGTACAACGACCCAGGATTCTCTACTTCAACAAATGCTAGTTCGCAGTGGCGATATATTTAACAAAGAATTATTTGAAGCCAGCTTGAAGAGAATAGACCAAAGCGGTCAATTTGAAACTATCAACTCTGACAGAGACGTCGATTATCGCTCTGACAAAAACAATTTGCAGTTAGATTTGCTGATCCATCTGAAGAAGAAGATGGAAAGGCAAGATCAATGAGCATCTCTAAGAAAGCTCCTTGGCGAGTTGATAAGGATTCCCCGACAGTTGTCGCCATCACGATTCGATCAATTAGGTTTGAAGGAAACGAGGGCGCACTCACCCATAAAACTCGCCTTCACGAATCGCGTTAGCAATCGTTTCGATCTCTGCCGACATCGAGCGATCTGAAGTAAGGCGGGGGACGTACTGGCGCACAATCTGGTGAGCCTGCTGCACGCCGCGGCCTGGTTGCAGAGGTGCGCGGTATTCCAGCCCTTCGGCGGCGGCGATCAATTCGATCGCCGTAATCAATTCCGCATTTTCGACAATTGAGCGCAACTTCGTCGCTCCGGTCATGCCCATCGAGACGTGATCTTCCTTGCCGCCATCGGTGGGTACGTTGTCGATGCTCGACGGATGCGCGAGGACCCTGGCTTCATTCAGGAGCGATGCGGCCACGATTTGCAGCATCATGAAGCCCGAGCCTACTCCGGGTTGAGCTGAAAGAAAGGCCGGCAATCCCTCGCTCGAGTCCGGATTGACCAGCCGATCAATTCGTCGCTCAGTGATGCTGATTAAGTCCGTCATGGCGATGGCGGCATAGTCGAACGAAAGCGCTAGAGGAGCGCCGTGAAAATTGCCACCCGAAAGGACCTCGCCGCTTTCAGCGAACACCAGCGGATTGTCCGTGGCGCTGCCGGTTTCAGTTTCGACAATCTCGCGCGCATGACTGAGCGCGCCGCGCACCGCGCCATGCACCTGGGGCATGCAGCGCACCGAGTAGGCGTCCTGCACCCGAGGATCATTTTCCAGATGCGACTGGCGAATCTGACTGTCGCGCAACAACTCGCGCAGGTGCGACGCCACCTCACTTTGTCCAGCCTGCGGCCGCGCCGCGTGTATCCGCTCGTCAAAAGCGACCGGCGTGCCGCGCAAAGCTTCGAGAGTCATTGCGCCGGCGACGTCAGCCACCCGCGCAACTCTTTCCGCTCGATGCAAGGCGAGGCCGCCCACAGCCACCATCGCCTGCGTGCCGTTGAGCAGGGCGAGGCCTTCTTTAACTTCGAGTTGGAGCGGAGCAATCCCCGCGTTCTGCAGCGCTTGCGCGCTCGGCATCCGCTCGTCGCGATAAAACGCCTCGCCCTCGCCGATGACCGTGAGCGCCAGATGAGCCAGCGGCGCGAGATCACCGCTGGCTCCGACTGAACCTTTCTCCGGAATCAACGGCGTAACCCCCGCTTCGAGCAGCCCAAGCAAGGTTTCGATCACCACGGGGCGGCAACCGCTGTAACCCAGAGCCAGGACATTCGCGCGCAGCAACAAAAGGGCGCGCGCCTCAGCTTTCGAGAGCGGCGAGCCGAGTCCGCAGGCGTGACTACGCACCAGGTTCAGCTGCAATTCGCGAAGTTGCGATGGTTCGATGCGAACATCCGAGAGTTTGCCGAAGCCGGTGTTAACGCCATAGACGGCGCGGCCTTCGGCAACGATCGTCTCCACGACGCGCCGTGACCGTTCGACGCGTTCGCGAGCTGACGCGGCGAGGCTAACCCTCTCTTCGCCGCGAGCCACGGCGACAACTTGCGCCAGCAAGAGTTTCTGACCGTTGAGTTCGATCATATTGAACGTAAAAAGGAAAAAGTAAGAAGGAAAAAGTGTGCGAGCAGAGACTGCTTTTTCGCCTTTTTACTTTTGCCTTTTTTACTTGAGCCGCCGATCAGGTGTTTCGGAGACGTGACGTCGATCCGGCGATTCGGAAACATGAATCCGGCGATCGGGTGTCTGAGTAATGTCTATCTTCCTGAACTCACCGCTGGTGCTGCCACGCAGACGTTGCCGCGCACGCTTGGCCCTTCGCACGGTGGCGCGCGGTACCGATGATGCCGCGCGAGTCCAACTGGTTACTCGCTGAAGTGGGCGAAGTGAAAACTCGTGTCGCGGCAAGACTTCACCAGTGGCTTCACGCAGCCTGACGGTCCCCACGGCGAAGATAAATATGGCAGCGTTGAAAACAAAGCCCACGATGAAAACAATCCAGCCCGGAACCAGTCCCACGGTGGCCCGCTGCAGAAACAACTGGATGGTGTCAGCCGGAACGGGATGCAGATAGACTTTCAGGTTCCAACTCAAGGCTAGCAGCGCGAAGATCCAGAGATAATTGCGCCGTAAACGGCGGCCAATCGCTTCCCAGACGCTAATCGTAAAGTGCGGAGTCAGCAGATCCGACGCCAGGTGTGAGGCCCACTCGCGATCTCTGGGCACGCTGTCCGGCGCGAGTAGCTGGGCAAAGTAACCAGTTTCGAGCACGCGCACGCGGCTGGCCCAGATTTCGTAATAGCGATAACGGCGGGCTTCCATCACCAGAAACACCAACACCAAAATCGAGTTAATCGGAATTACAAAGTGCGGGCTAAGCTGCGAGCTGAAAGTAAACGACAACGTCGCGCCGGCCGTAAGCACCGCCCAGTAAGTAGTTGTATCGAGGCGGGTGCGCCAGGTGTTGGAACGCTGAATCTCGCCGCGGTAGTAGTGCGCCATGGCGGTGTTGAATTCCGCCGGCGTCAGTCTGCGAGGTTCGGGAGCGGTGGTCTGACGATCAGGAACGACACTTTCGTGCGGCGACCCGGAGACTGGGCGCAAACGGCCCGCCGCTCGATCCGGCGTAGCCGTAATCGAAGGGTCGCGCGAACCGGCCGACGGGGGACGATCTCTTAAAATCCGTGCAGGAGTTTGACTATCAAGAGAGCTGCTATCTGATCGTGTTTGGCCGGGGGTGCGTTTAGTTGAATCGGTAGTAATCGCCATGATGGGCTGCAATCTGCCGGGCGTGGGAAACCCGCGGAGCCATCCCGGATAATATCACGAAACCTGCTTAGCATCGCGGGAAAGTCATGCCGCAGCGTGAGCTCATAGGAAGAGTTTGCCTGGGGTGATTGCCTGGAAAATCCTGCGTCTGAAGCTTTGAATTCGAACCCAGGAGGAAGAATCAAGGTTCGATCAGGCCAGCGAACACCTTGCGGAACGCCTTCCTTGACACTCATATTTTGCCCACCTATAGTTTGAATTTCGTTGTTTGAAGCAAATGTTTTCGAGTGCTGAAAGCGCGCAGATTGTTGAGCACGAGCATTGGATGCGCGTGGCTTTGCAGGCCGCTCGCGAAGCGCAGGCGCGTGACGAAGTTCCGATTGGCACTTGCGTGGTGGTCGGCGGTGAACTGCTGGCCGTGGCCGGCAATCGCACGCGCACCGATTGTGATCCGACAGCGCACGCTGAGATCGTCGCCTTGCGCGCGGCCGCCCAAAAACTCGGAAACTTCCGGCTGTCGGAAGCCATCGTTTATTCAACCATCGAGCCCTGTGCGATGTGCGCGGGCGCGTTAATTCAAGCGCGCGTGAGGTTGATGGTTTACGGAGCTGCGGACGAACGGGCCGGCGCGGTCGAGTCTCACTTTCAAATCTGTGACGCCCCTCACTTGAATCATCGCATTGAAGTAGTCAAAGGCATTTTGGAAGCGGAGTGCCGTGAGTTGATGCAGGAGTTCTTTAAAGTAAAAAGGAAAAAGTAAAAAGAAAAAGAAAAGAGGGAAGGCGCCCCGCGCAGATTGAATAGGACGTGCGGGTCAAAACGAGCGAGTTGCAGTTGCTCTTACTTTTTCCTTTTTACTTTTACCTTTTTACTTGCTTAGCGGAGAGGTCGCATAGTGGATTAGTGCACCGGTCTCGAAAACCGGAGTGGGTTAACGCCCACCGTGGGTTCGAATCCCACCCTCTCCGCCATGACTGCGAAGGAAAAAGTAAAAAGGAAAAAGTAAAAAGGGAAGAGCATAACGGGGTACGCCAGAGTAAGGGCTCTTACTTTTGCCTTTTTACTTTTAACTTTTCCCTTGG
>JBBPID010000157.1:0-3156 GCA_038040505.1 Acidobacteriota bacterium
CAGCCAGGTTTTGAGCGCCTGGCCGCCGTCGTCCTCGGGTGCTTTCCCGCGCAGCGCTTCGACCAGCGCCTGTTGTTCTTCTGAACTGAACGACCGTCCGTTCAGATAGCGATAGGCGATGAACAGCGTCTTTCGTCCAAAGCCTGGTTGCAGAATGCCTATCCGGCCGCGCGCATATTCCGCGAAAGGAAGATCAGGAGATTCCTTGAAGACAAAAACCGGTTCAATGTAACTCGGCCCGCAAGCCTTAACCGGCGGCGCGAAATTGGTGAAAGCAGCGAAAGATAAAACCAGGGCCACGACCGGCCGGAGTAACTTCATTTGGAGATTCCTTTTGACAGCGAGGCCAAATCTGCTTCCGTCCAGGCGTGGGGATTGAAAACATAGCGCCGCCGCATCAACTCGAAGCCGGTCTGGATCGGCTCGTCCAGCGAAACTCCATAACTTCGGCGGCAGAGCGGTTCGCGAAAATCGTTTCCCTTAGCGAGCAAGCGCTTTATCGGCTGATCGTCGGCGCCCATGCGGAAGATCATCGGCACCGCTTCGTCCACCGGTAAGTCCGAAAGCCATCGGTCGCCGACGCAAAAAGACGCGAGCGCAGTCATGGAAAGCGCCACGTTCTCAGGCAGGCGCTCACGCAAATCTTTCAACAGCGACTGATAAAAGTCGCGTTCGGATTTGGCGGCGTCGAAATCCACTTGCACGGCGGACACATTTTTCAGATTCAGGGTTTTGAGAATCAGAGCCGTGACTTTTTCTTTTTGCGCTTCGCTGAGGAGGGGACGTTGCTTGGTGAGCTTCTGAGATTCAATGCGGGTCACAGCTATCAAACGGGTTTCCGGGGAAAGCTTCAATGGTTGACGGCGCGGATTCAGGACCACTTCGTCACCTTTCAGGACGAGCGTTTGCGCCAGGAACGCTACCGCAAAACGCTGCGGGTCGATGAACTCGAGGTTTTCGGGGCGCTCCCAAACCCACAGCACAGTCTGCGGAAAGTTGCTTTGGTCAATCCGGTTGCGGCCAGGTGATTTCAGTCTATTCGGTCTGAAAGAGCAGAGCACGACCAGCAATACCACCGGAATGATCAGACTCAAATAGGTTGTTTTGTGCTTCATCGCCGTCACGCCGATTCTGATGCAGCGGTTCGTGGCGGCGGAAGCGTGGCAGCCTCAGTGACGAAGCGTTGGGAACCACAAGGAGGTTAAACGGGTGGTGTGAAGTTAAGAATCCTGGGCCTGTTCCCTGGCGTGGTAGGACGAGCGAGTGAGCGGGCTCGACTGGACATGCTTGAATCCCATCTCTATTCCGACGTCGCGCCAGCGGTCAAATTCCGCGGGCGTAACGTAACGCTCGACCGGCAGGCGGCGAGCGTGGGCTTGCAGGTACTGCCCGATCGTCATCACGTCGCACGAGACGGACCGGAGGTCTTTCATCAATTGGACAACCTCGTCGAACTCTTCGCCGAGCCCGACCATGATGCCGCTCTTGGTAAGCATGCCGGTCTCTTCGCGATCGCGCCGGTCCGAAGCGCGCCGCAACAGGGTCAACGATTGCTGATAATCGGCATCGGGACGCACGCGGCGATAGAGACGCGCAATCGTTTCGGTGTTGTGATTGAGCACGTCTGGTCGCGCGTCGAGCACCGTATTCAAAGCTTTTTCGTCGCCGTTAAAGTCGGGAATCAGGACTTCTACTTTGCAGTCAGGGTTGTGCGCGCGCACCTGTCGAATCGTCTCGGCCCAATGAGCTGCGCCGCCGTCGGGCAGGTCGTCCCGGTTTACCGAAGTGATGACCGTGTGGGCCAGGCCCAGATGACTAACAGCCTCAGCCACGTGGCGTGGTTCGTCCGCATCAAGTTGCCCCGGAACGCCCTTGCCGACTGCGCAGAAGCCGCAATGGCGTGTGCAAATGTCGCCGCCCAACATAAAGGTTGCCGTGCGATCGGACCAGCACTCAAAAATATTGGGGCACCGTGCTTCCTGACAAACGGTGTGAAGATTCAACCCTTCGATCAGCTTGAGCAGATGATTCTGATTGGTGGGATCACCCAGACGAATCCTGAGCCATTCGGGCTTAGGCTGACGTGGTTTGGAATTAAGAACCTGGAGTTCGCGGGCCAAGCAATTTACCTCTTGATTGAGGAGTCATTCTAGCATCCGTTGATTGAAATCCGCATCTAAGGGCAGGCTTGGGTGGCGCCCCGACTTAACGGTGTACAGAGTACCAACTTTAGTTGGGTTCTTTTCAAGTAAAGGTAGCACCGAACTGCGTTTGTGTCAGAAGCCCGACCGTCAGAGAGGGCTCGCTGCGGAAGTTGCCCTCGCTTACGCGCGGGCTTCTGACACCGACTGAAACCGGTACTCTGAACGCAACTCGTCTGCGTTATACTGCGCGGAATTTGAAAGCTGAATAAATCTCATCAGGTTATAGGAGGAGAACAATGAAACGAACTCTGGTTGTCTGCGCCGCCGGTTTGATATTGATGGCCAGCGCGGTCCTCAGTTTCGGCGACATCGCCCGGCCCAAACCCTCGCCTGAAGCCGGCAAAGTCATCTTTCACACCGGCCTGGAAATTGTGCCGGACGCAAAAGCCTATGAAGCACGTCTGCAAATTTCTCAGGAGACACTGCAGCGGCTGCGCGAAGCCACCACCAATACTTCAGCCAATCAATCTCTGACCCAGCGGCTGATGCATAGTTCAACGCGTACGATGATGGCGGGACTTTTCATGTTTCTGGCCGTGTCGTTCGCAGGAGTGTGGCTGGCGCGTTCCGGTCAACGGCGCAGCCAGAAGATCATCGCGGGTGTGGTGATGGGTCTGGCCCTTTTTGGCGCGACGGCGATCATCGTGCGCGCGAACGCCGGACCGCCGGGATCGTTCTATTGGCGGAAACTGCCCGACAATTTGAGCAAAGGCCAGTCGACCAGCGGCGGGCTGGATATCGAAATCATCCCGGGCGATGACCGCATTAGGTTGATTGTGCCGTTGAAGAACACCAAGAACCCGGGCGAGGAATAGCGAGCTAAAGCTGGCCTTGCACAAAAGTCCTGGGCCAATATCAGTTGGGGAAGACGAATCCGCAGCAACCCGGGTACAGAACCGCTCCCGGTAGAAAGCGGGTTAAAGACGCGAATTAATCCATGCGTAGAATCGAT
>JBBPID010000017.1:0-59577 GCA_038040505.1 Acidobacteriota bacterium
CGTAACTTGAGAGATTTGTTTGCCGGCCAAACGATCCACGAAAAAACACGAAGCAGGCCTTGTTAGTGCGGTTTCGTGTGATTTAGTGGATCGCTCATGTTAAGTTTGTCAGCGGAACGTCTCGATCATACGCCAGTTTGACGCACTCTGCGATGCCATTTGTTGATTCTCATTGCCACATCGACGGCCCGGAATATGACGCCGATCGCGAAGAGGTGATCGCGCGCGCCCGGGATGCGGGCGTTGAAATGATGCTGAACGTCGGCACCGGCGATCCGCATAGTGGCGCGTTTGAGCGAGCTGTGGACTTGGCGGAGCAGCACGAAGAAATCTATGCCGCGCTGGGGGTGCACCCGCACGATGCCAAACTTTTTGACGGGAAAGCCGAGCAACATCTGATCAAGCTGGCGCAGCAAAGCCGGCGCGTGATTGCCTGGGGAGAGATCGGGTTGGATTATTATTACGACCATTCGCCGCGCGAGGTGCAGCGAGACGTCTTTCGCCGGCAGTTGCGGATTGCCCGCACCCTCGAGCTGCCGGTCGTGATTCATTCACGTGACGCCGATGACGACACGATCGCGGTTCTGGGCGAGGAGTTTGCTAGCAGTAAGAGTGGCACGGGCGTCCCGCCCGTGGACCACGCCCAGGATGCGCGGGCCAACGGTGTGCTGCATTGCTTTGGCGGCAGCCTGGGAATGGCGCGGAGCGCGATTGACCTTGGCTTCTTCATCTCGTTCGCCGGCAACTTGACCTTTAAGAAAGCCGAAGATCTGCGCGACATTGCCCGCCAGCTTCCGCTCGATCGGCTGCTGGTGGAAACCGATTGTCCTTATCTGACGCCCGTGCCGTTTCGGGGAAAGCGAAATGAACCGGCGCGAGTGATCGAGACGGCGCAATTCCTGGCTGAGCTGCTTGGAAAAGCGCCCGAAGAAATTGGCAGGGCCACCACCGAGAACTTTTGCAACTTGTTTGATGTTCCATTCGCTGGATCGGGGGCAAGCCCGCCTTCCTGACCTTGAGACTTTCAACTTGTGCGACGCCATCTGGTTGTAAGGTGGCACAAGTTGGAGAAGAACCTATTCCGCGGGTGTCTCGCAGTCAGGAAGGGGGCTTGCCCCCGCTCCTTCTCGTTGGAACTTACCCTAGAGAACACTTTCACATGCTCCAGATTTGGTGTTATCCTCACTTCAGAGCGGGCAAATCAATAAAAGAACATGGCGCAGCAGAACTCATTTGACATCGTGTCTCAGGTCGATCGCGCGGAAGTCACGAACGCAATCAACCAGACCATGAAGGAAGTCGGACAGCGTTTTGATTTCAAAGGAAGTGCGGCGCGGGTCGCGCTTGAAGAAAAGGAACTAGTCCTTTCGGCCGAAGACGAAACCAAACTGCGCAACATGAACGACATCCTGCAGCAGAAGCTGGTGCGCCGCGGTGTTCCGTTAAAGGCGCTAAGCTATGGCAAAGTAGAACCCGCCGCCGGTGGCACCGTTCGCCAGCACGCGCAAATTCAGCAAGGCATTCCGCAGGAAAAAGCCAAAGACATCGTGAAGTCGATTAAGGACTCGAAAGCCAAAGTTCAGGCTTCGATTCAAGGCGACATGGTGCGCGTCAGCGGCCGCGATCGCGATGCGCTGCAACAGGTGATTGCGTCGCTCAAGGCTCAAGACTTTGGCATCAACATGCAGTTCACCAATTATCGTTCTAATTGAGATCCGACACTGAATTAGATGAGGACAGCAGAGCAAACCGCCTTAATCGACGACGTGCAACTGACGTCGAAACGAATCTTTGATTCGATCTCGGCTGAGTTGCTGCTGGTTGAGGAAGAATTCGAGCGACAAGCTCGTTCGAATATCCAGGTCATTGCTTATCTCGGTGAATACCTGCGCGGCTCAGGCGGCAAACGCGTGCGCCCGGCGCTAACCATTCTTTCGAATTACGCCGCCGGCGGAGACGGATCGAACTACAGCTCGATTCGGATGGCCACGGTGATGGAGTTCCTGCACACCGCGACGCTGGTCCACGACGATGTAATCGACAAAGCCGAAACGCGTCGCAATCGCCCTTCAATCAACGCTGAGTTTGGAAACCAGACTGCTGTGCTGATGGGCGACTGGCTTTACATGTCAGCTTTCGAGACCAGTCTGACCGAAAGATCGCTGCCTGTCCTCGACATTCTTACGGCGGTGACTCGGAAGATGACTGAAGGCGAGTTGCTGCAACTGACTCTGCTTGGCCGCACCGACGTCAGTGAAGAGCAGTACTTCGACGTGATCGCGCGCAAGACCGCGTACCTTTTCAGCGCCTGTTGCGAAATCGGAGCGCTGCTCGGTGGCGCCGATGCGCGGACGCAAAACCTGCTGCGTGATTATGGAATGAATCTGGGGATTGCGTTCCAACTCGTAGACGACCTGCTTGATTTCACGAGCAGTGAAGAGATGCTGGGTAAGCCGGCCGGCGCCGACTTGTTGGAAGGTAAGGTGTCGCTGCCATTGATTTTCCTGCTGCAGCGAGAGCCGGAAATGCGGGCCGCGCTGCAGACGGTGATTAGCGAAGCGAGCTATTCAAGCGTGTCGCGAGCGTCGCTGCTGGAAGCGCTGGAGCGGACCGGCGCACTTGGACTCGCCCTGCAAAGGGCCATCGAGTACGCGTCAGCCGCGCTCGCATCGCTGGAAGATCTGCCGGACACGCCCTATGCCCGGGTTCTGTCTTCGATTCCTGCCTACATTGTCGAAAGAGATCGATAAACATTGGCGATTTCCGATTGCCAATTGCCGATTGGTAGCCAGACAAGGCACAGTCCTTTCCCCTAACACTATTGTCAATTGGCAATCGGCAATCTAAAATCGGCAGTGTCTGATGCCTAACGAGACGCTTATCGCCCGGCTCGAACAAAGCCTGCGCCAATCGCGGGCGGCGCGCACGCGTCTGGCGGCGCGTCTAACTGAGCTGGAGTCCGAGTCTGAGATTATCAGGGCCGAGCTGGCAGAGATGGACACGCTGGCGGGACAGACTGAAGCGGCAATCTTCCGGCTTTTGTCGAATGTCATGAGCGGGCCGTCGACGCCGGTCGGCACGACTTCGGTTGGCGAGCTCGAACTCGAATTACAACGGCGGCTGGCCCGCGCCGAATTATCGCAACAGGTTGCGCCGCAAAGGCACAATGTGCCGCCGGTGCGAGCGAATATTGAACCAACCAGCGATCGTTTCTATGACCGCACGATTCCACAGGCCACCACGATGATCCTGCGCGAATCCGGCGGGCCGCTGCATGTGAATGAAATCTACAACCTGCTTATGGAAGGCGGCTTCAGCTTCACCGGTCATCACCCGACCATTAGCATTGCCGTGTCGCTGAACCGCAACACGCGCTTTCGCAAAGTCGCTCCCGGGACCTTTGACCTGGTGATTCGCGACGCGGCGAAAGCTTCGTAGTTTTCGCCGAAAGAGCTGATCCACTAAATCACACGAAATAACACTAACTGCTTCTGAATTCGTGTGATTGGTGATCTGCTCATCTCCATTTTTCTTTTGGGAGAAGGGCTGGGGACGAGGGCTTACGCGCGTTGTGGTTTTGTGATCGGTGAGCGGCGAGTGGCATTCAAAGTCAAAAATATCTATCGGAGTCGAAGCCACGGTAAGCCCTCACCCCAACCCTCTCCCAAGGGGAGAGGGAACTCATGCACTGGCTTCCGCCAAACATCTAACAAACTCACAGAAGCTTCTTTCTCAACTCCGAGAGCATTTGCTTCGCTTCATCAGCGGATAACTTACTGAGGTCCGCAGCCCGCAATTCATCGACAACTTTCTGGTTAGCCAGATCGAACAGTGAAGCCTGGGCCGCTGCTCGACGTCGCGCTGCCCGTGTGACCGCTTTGCTGATTGCCTGACCGTCGCCGGAAGACGAGTCGGCGCCGGCGCTCGCGGTGCGTTCCATTTGGATTGAGGTTTCTTCCTCGGCAAACACGTCCAACTCGTAACGCTCCAGTCGTTGCAGCACTTCGCGCGCACGCACCAGCGCTGACTGAGGCATACCCGCCAGCCGCGCTACTTCAATCCCATACGACTTGGAAGCGCGGCCGCGCTCGAGACGATGTAGGAAAACCACTTCACCTTCGCGCTCGGTCGCGGTGATCTGATAGTTCTGCGCGCCCGGCAGACGTTCCGCCAGTTCCGTCAGCTCGTGATAGTGGGTGGCGAACAATGTCTTCGCGGCGTGTTCGGGTGAATCGTGCAGGTATTCGGCGACTGACCATGCGATCGACAGCCCATCAAAGGTCGCGGTCCCGCGGCCGATTTCATCAAGCAGGACCAGGGAACGAGGAGTCACGTTATGCAGGATGGCCGCGGTCTCAGTCATCTCGACCATGAAGGTCGAACGTCCACGGGCGAGATCGTCGGAAGCCCCGACTCGGGTCCAGACCCGATCAACCAGCGGCAGCCGGGCTTTTTCCGCCGGTACGAACGAACCCATCTGCGCGAGGATTGAGATGATCGCGGTCTGTCGCAGCACAGTGCTTTTGCCGCCCATGTTCGGGCCGGTGATGATTAGCAACCGATCGGTGGAATTATTCAGATAGACGCTGTTGGGAACGAACGGCTCTTGATTGAATACTTCGATGACTGGATGGCGGCCATGGACGATTTCAATTTCGTCGCCGTCGTGCATAACCGGCCGGGCGTAGCGACGGCGGACGGCGGCTTCCGCGAGCGAAGCGACTGCGTCCATGCAGGCCAGCGCGCGCGCGGTGCCCTGGATGCGCGCCGTTTCGGCGGCGACTTGCCGGCAAACCAGACTAAAGAGCTCAGCCTCGAGCTGCAGGATTTTTTCTTCCGCGCCCAGAACTTTGCTTTCCCATTCCTTGAGCGAAGTGGTCGTGAATCGTTCGGCATTGACCAGCGTCTGTCTTCTTTCATAATCCGGCGGGATCCGCGCGGCATTGGCTTTGGAAACTTCAATGAAGTAACCAAAGACATTGTTGTAGCGAATGCGGAGCGAGCCGATGCCGGTGCGGGCGCGCTCTTCCGCTTCCAAAGCCGCAATCGTCTGTTTCGCGTTACGGCTTAGTGAGCGCAGCTCGTCCAGTTCTGAAGAGTAACCGTCTCTAACCACGCCGCCGTCGGCGCTTTTTAGCGGCGGATCGTCGGCAATCGCTGAAGCGATCAACGCGCGTACGTCGGCGAGTTCATCGGCCGCATCGTTGAGCACTTGCAGCAGGGAAGATTGTGAATTCAGAAGTGTTTCGCGAACCTGCGGCACCTGATCGAGAGACCGCCGCAAAGCCACTAGGTCACGGGCCGTGGCCGATCCCAAATTCAACCGGCCGGTCAGGCGTTCGATGTCGGCTACTTCCTTCAGAGAATTTCTCAGGCGGTCGCGTTTAATATGAGACGCGTGTAATTCAGCGACTGCACCGTGCCTGGCTTCGACTTCGCCGCGACGAATCGCCGGACGCAGGAGCCACGAACGGAGAAGGCGTCCGCCCATTCCGGTCACAGTCTCGTCAATGACATCGAGTAAAGAACGGGCCGCGCCGCCACCACCCAGCGCTTCAACCAGTTCGAGATTGCGCACGGTGACGCCGTCGAGCACCAGATGATCCATGGGCTCGAAGTAAATAATGTCGGTGACGTGCGCGGCAGAGGCGCGTTGCGTCTCTTGCGCGTATCGCAGGCAGGCGGCAGCGGCGCGGATCGCTTCGGTTTTTTTCGTCAGCCCGTAGGCGTCGAGGGAGCGCACACCAAATTGCTTCAGCAGCAGCGCGGTGCCTTCTTCACTCTGCCATGACCAATCATCCACCGGCGTCAGTGTGGCTGAGGAGAAAGGTCCTGACGCCGGCGTGAACGCGTCGGAATCGGCGGACTCCGCCAGCGGCAGCGACTCGGTCGCCGGCTTCGCATCGAGACCGGCGCGAACCAAACGCGCTAACGAGGTCGGATAAAGAAGTTCGCGTGGCGCAAACGATTCGATGTCGGCGGCAATCCGGCTCCACGCATCGACGCCGTTGGCCTGGGTTGCTCGGAATTCACCGGTTGAAATGTCCAGAAAGGCCGCGCCGACATATTCGCCCTGGGTGCAGACCGCGGCCAGGTAAAGCGACTCGCGCGGCTCGAGCAACTGTGGATCGATTGGCGTGCCCGGCGTGATTACGCGCACGACTTCGCGGCGCACGAGCTTTTTTGTCTTGGTGGCATCTTCAGTCTGCTCGCATACCGCGACCCGATAACCCTTGCGCACCAGTTTGGCGATGTAGTTTGCGGCGGAGTGATGGGGCACGCCGCACATGGGGATGGCGTCGCCGCGTTCTTTATGACGAGCGGTCAGAGTGATCTGGAGCTCGCGAGCGCCGATGACGGCGTCTTCGAAAAACAGCTCGTAGAAATCTCCCAGCCGAAAGAGGAGCAGGGTCCCGGGATGCTGCGCCTTGAGTTCGCGGTACTGCCTGACCATTGGAGTAGTGTTGGTAGCAGTCATTAATGTGCCGGCGCAGGGTCTGGTTCGAGCGGAGTAGTATTCATCGCGAGAGCCAAGAGACTACATCGTACGAAATAAGCGCGCAAGTAAGGAAAATTGCATCGGTCGGACTAGCAGCAAACGTAATGTGTACGGCTCCCTCATCCAGCCTTGGGTCGTCAGGGTGGCGTCCCGCGAATGAAGTGAAAACGTCTCAAAACCTGCCTTTCCGGCGCGTCTAATCCTCTTGACAGGTCACCACCAAACCACTAGTCTCTTGGCCCTAAACCAAAGCATCAGTCCGCAGAGGTTTGACGCTGAGAAATTCTGTTCAATTGCGGGCCTGACTGGCGAACTTTTCTGCCGTGACCCGGCAGGTTTGATCGTCCTTCGGCGCCCGCGAATTCCAATACCAGAAATGCTCTTCGGCAAGGAACCAACAGCAACCGCGGTCGCGCTCGCAACCTACTCTTTCGGCGAGAATCCGGAACACCCCTCCCGTGAACATGCCCTGGCCCTGGTGGCCCTCAGCCACACAGTAGTCGAGCACCAGCTTTACTCGGCAATGTTGGCCGAAATCTCCACGGTGGGAACGCGGGTGGCCAGTTTCACCACCCGGCGATTGATGACGCTGACCGGGATCGCCGGCTACAGCACTGTGCGGCGCGGAATAAACGGGTTGGTCAATAAACTAAGCATCGAACGGCAAAAGGTTGCGGGTCACAATGGCGGCAACCACCCGCTGCTCGTCTATCTGGTGTTTTCGCCTGAAGAAATCCTGGCCCGCCGCAACGCCGTCGGTCTTTCTGTTTATCCGAAAGGAGTTGAACAGCAGGCCGGCCTGGCGTCGATGGGCCGCGCGGTCAAGCGCGTGGTAGAGATGGGAAGTTTGAGCCGGCGAGAAGCGCAGGTGGCCTTGTGTTGCGCGCAGGGCCTGACCAACGCAGAGATCGGAACCCGCTTGCAGGTGAGCGAGCAGACGGTGAAGTTTCACCTGCGAAATATTTTCGTCAAATTTCAGGTCAAGCGTCGTGCGGAATTGGTGTCGCGGTTGTTCCGCGACGGTAGTGGGATTGATGGGTTTTGATCCCTCTCCCCAACCCTCCCCCAAAGGGAGAGGGCGAAATAACACGGACTGTTTTTGACAAGCAGAAGCTGCCTCGGCGCTCGAGGTTTCCCTTCGGGGTCAGCGCGTGGATTCGAAATTAGTCGAAGAGCACGCATTAGGACCTTAGTGTGCCCCGGTTACTTGATGAACCTGGCATCCGAATCACAGGCGGCGCACGGGTCTTGGTGGGAAGTAAGGATTATGAAAAACGACAGGATCAAATTTTCATTACTACACAAAGCGATGATGGTGACGACCATTTCGCTAGCCACGTTATGTTCAGGCGCAGTGGCTCAACCGGCGAGCACGAACACTGGCGCCGCAACCGCGACCGACGAACGTTATCGGATCGGCCCCGGCGACCTGCTGGACATACGCATCTTCAATCGCCCGAACTTATCTCGCGACGCGGTGCGAGTCGAAGGCAACGGCATGATCCGGATGCCTCTGATCGAAGGCGAGATTCTGGCGGCCTGCAAGACCGAAGGCGAGTTGGCGAAAGAGATTGCCACGCGGTACCTGAAATATTATCGGAATCCTCAGGTCGACGTGTTCATCAAGGAGTATCACGCGCGCGAAGTCGCGCTGATTGGCGCGGTCAACGATCAGGGCCGGTATCAGTTATCGCGGCGGATGCGCTTGCTCGAGTTGTTGACCTATGCCAAGGGGCCTTCGGAAAAAGCTGGAGAGACCATCAACATTGTGCGCGGATCGAGACCGGAGCTTTGTGACAAGACTTCTGAGCCGGGCGATGATGCGAGCGGATTCATCAGCCTGCGGCTCAACGACACGTTGCGTGGCGACGAGAAGGCCAATCCGTACGTGCAGCCGGGCGACATCATCACTATTCCCGAAGCCGCTCAGGTTTATGTGGTGGGCAATGTCTACAGTCCCAAGGCTCTGCCACTAAGAGAACCAATCAGCGTCTCGCGTGCAATCGCCATGGCCGGCGGACCGCTGCGCGACTCGCGGACCAATCATATTCGGATCGTCAGGCAGCAACTCGGCGACGTGCCGCGCTCTGAAATTTACGTGGATCTAGGTGCGATTGCGAAAAAGAAGGCAGAAGACGTGATGCTGCAGGCCAACGACATCGTGGAAGTTCAGGAATCAACCGGCAAGAGCCTTATGCGCAGTTTGCTGGGAGCAGTGACACCGTCCGTGTCGCAGCTTCCGGTGCGGGTGATTCCATAATTCCGTAAGGGCGAAATAATGAACGAAGCAACCAGGATGGTGAAGCGCGAAGATTCGCGCGAACTCGAACGGCCGGACGAACCGAGCTCGTACCGATTGCCAGGGTACGGCTTTGGTTCGGACGGGGAAGCTGAAGTTAACCTGCTCGACTACTGGCGGGCCGTGCGCAAGCGCCTTTGGATGGTAATTGGGGTGGCAGCCTTGATCACCACTCTGGCCAGCATTTATGTCGCGCGCAAGCCTGATGTGTACGAAGCTTCGTCTCGGGTCCAGGTCGATCTGGAAAACAATCCGATGTATGCGGGCAAGACGACTCCTTACATTTACAGCCCGGTCAACGATCCCGCTTACTTCAACACGCAATTGCAAATCCTGACCAGCCCCGGCCTGTTGCGCCGAGTCGTCAAGACCCTGGATCTGCAACACAATCAAAGTTTCCTCAGACCTCAGTCCGCGCAGCCGCATTCCACCTGGAAAACGATCACGCGAATGTGGGGTATCGGCGGCGCCGAGAAGAAGGATGAAGGCAAGCAACCAAAGGAGTTGCCTCTAACAGCAACGATGGCGCCGGCAACTTCCAGCGAAGATCTTGCTGAAGCCAAACGGCTGGCCCCTTACGTTGGAGCGTTGCAGGGCGGCTTGAAAGTCGAACCGGTACGCGAGAGCCGAGGCGGACTCTATAAGGAAACCAGACTCATCGATATTAGTTACACGCACGGCGATCCCGCGACGGCCGCGAAGATAACCAACGCGGTTGCCGACACGTTCGTGCGAGCAAATCTGGAGAAGAAGAACGAAACAAACACCAGCACCAGCGAATTTCTCTCGCGGCGCGTCGCCGAACTTCAGACGCAGATTCGCAGCGACGAAGAAAAGCTGGTCAGCTATGCCAAGAACAATCAGATCCTTTCGCTGGATGCCAGCCAGAATACCGTGGTTGAGCGTCTCGCCGGTTTGAACAAGCAGCTGCTGGAAGCCGAGAACGATCGGAAGATGGCCGAGGCTGAATACAACGCTGCCAAAGCTCCGGGCGCGGCCGGAGCGTTGGCCGAAGCAACCGGCAAAGACATCGCCGAAAGTGAATCAAAGCTGGCCGAGTTCAAACAAAAGCGAGCGCAGTTAGCGGTTGATGCCACAGACGAGGCGCCCGAAATTAAAGAACTCGATCAGCAGATCGCCGAGCTACAAAAGCACCTGACCGAAACGCGCTCGCGCAGCGCCAGCACCTTATTGACTAATCTTGAAACCAAGTACCGGCAAACGCTCGCGCGCGAAGAAGCTCTGCGAAAATCCTTTAATCAACAGAAGAGTGAAACGGTCACCCAGAATGAAGCGGCAATCAATTATCGAATCCTGCAACAGGAGATCGAGACCAATAAAGGTCTCCTGGATAACCTGCTGCAACGCTCGAAAGAGAATGACGTAGTGCTGGCCGGCCGCCCGAACAATATCTCGATCGTCGACTATGCGATCACGCCCGACTATCCGGTGGGTCCCGCGCGCATGCGTTCGGTAATGCTGGCGTTCGTGCTGTCTCTCGGCCTGGGCATCGGGTTGGCGCTCTTCCTTGAGTATCTCGACGACAGCATTCACTCAACCGACGACGTTGAGAAGTTTCTGCGGCTGCCGGCGCTGGCAGTGATTCCGGCGATGGGTGGGAGTTCGCGCCGCCGTCTGCTGGCTTCCGCGACCGCTTTGCAAAAACGTAACGGGAATGGTGGCAATCCCGAGTTGCTTTTGAAGATGGACAGTCGCTCACCGTTGGCCGAGTCTTATCGCCAACTACGCACTTCGGTGCTGTTGTCGACGGCCGGTCGGGCCCCGAAGAGTTTGCTAATCACGTCCAGCCTGCCGGGTGAAGGTAAGACGACAACGGCTGTCAATACAGCGATAAGTATGGCGCAAACCGGAGCCAGCGTTTTGATTATCGACGCCGATATGCGCCGCCCGCGATTGCGTTCGATCTTTGATCTGCCCGAGAAAGAGGGATTGAGCTCGATCCTGTCCAGCGAAATGACCCCGAAAGACATGCTGAACGCGATCGCCAAAGATCCGAATTCGGGTTTGCACGTGCTGACCTCCGGACCGATTCCGCCGAACCCGGCGGAGCTGCTGGGTTCGGAGCAAATGCGAAAGCTGCTCGAGGTCCTCGGCAAGTCGTTTACCCACATCGTGATCGATTCACCGCCCGTCAGTTCTTTCACCGACGGCGTTTTGATCGCGTCGATGGTCGACGGCGTGCTGCTGGTCGTGCACGGCGGTAAGAGCTCGCGGGGAGTAGTTCGACGTTCCCGGCAACTGTTGCTCGACGTAGGCGCCAAGCTGTTTGGCGTGGTGCTGAATAACGTCAGCGTCCGCTCGCACGACTACTATTACCATGAGCGCTATTACCAGCAGGCGTACTACACCAAAGACGATACCGGGAAAGCGGCGTCTGAGGTTCATTGAATTCTCATTCACACCTGGCTTTAGCCAGGTGATCGCGACCGGACCAGGTCGGGAAACCGTTTAAACGGTTTCCCGGCTTCATGACATGCGGATCACCCGGCTGAAGCCGGGTGTGAATGAGAGCCTGGATCTCCTTTCCTGTCGCTAAGCCATAGTCACTATTGTCACTGTAACCGCCCGCCGGCTCTTCTGACTGCATGTCCATCGCCCAAACTGAGATTCAACAACCGCAGCTCGAAACGGTTTCCGAGCCGCTGCCGGTTTTCTTCATTAAGCCGGAACTGGGGCTGACGTCCCTGGGTTTGCGAGAGCTCTGGGACTATCGCGAGCTGCTCTACTTTTTTGTCTGGCGCGACGTTAAGGTGCGTTACAAGCAGACGGTGTTGGGCGCTGCCTGGGCAATCATACAGCCATTCCTCATGATGGTGGTCTTCAGCTTCTTCTTTGGGCGTTTGGCGGGCGTTCCTTCGGACGGCATTCCTTATCCGGTCTTCGTGTATTGCGCCTTGCTGCCGTGGCAACTGTTCGCGCACGCGCTCAGCGAATCGAGCAACAGTCTGGTTGCGAACGAGCGGCTGCTGACCAAAGTCTATTTTCCGCGTTTGCTGATTCCCGTCTCGTCGGTGTTGGGAGGACTGATCGACTTTGCCATCGCTTTTGTCATTTTGATTTTGATGATGGCCTGGTATGGCATTTGGCCGACGTGGGCAATAGTCACGCTGCCCGGGTTCATTCTCCTGGCAATGGCCTCGGCGCTGGGCGTCGGGTTGTGGCTTTCAGCGCTGAATGTTCGCTATCGCGACGTGCGCTATACCATCGGCTTTCTAATTCAGTTCTGGCTGCTCGCGACTCCGGTGGCCTATTCGAGCTCGTTAATTCCCGCTCGTTGGCGAGCGTTGTATGGACTGAACCCAATGGCCGGAGTCGTCGAAGGTTTTCGCTGGGCGCTGCTCGGCCGCGGCGCGCCCCCGGGTCCGCTGGTCGCAGTTTCGGCGGTCACTGTGATTCTGATCCTGATAGGCGGATTCTATTTTTTCCGCCGGCTGGAAGACGAGTTCGCAGACGTAATTTGAAAGTTCAGAGCGGGGGTCAAGACGATCCACTAAGTCTCACAAAATAACACCAACAAAATCTTTCTTGTTGGTTCCCGTGGTTTCGTCGATCGAACCTTCTCCCGCAAGAACCAGATACTCAAAGTAGGTGACTCAACCCAACTCACAATCCGGGCCCAAAGTCAGCGTGATGATGCTCGCATATAACCAGGAGCGTTTTATCGCGCAAGCCATTGAGAGCGCTGTTCGACAAGAGACGAACTTCGATTATGAAATAGTTATTGGCGAAGATTGTTCGACCGACCGCACTCGAGAAATCGTCTCTGAATGGCAACGAAAGTATCCTGACAGGATTCGTTCGCTGCTTCCAACTCAAAACCTGGGCATCCGACGAAATTTTGTGCAGACCCGACAGGCTTGTAAGGGCCAGTATGTTGCCGTACTTGAGGGCGATGACTTTTGGACTTCGGCCACAAAACTTCAGCAACAGGTCGACTTTCTCGACAGTCATCCGGATTACGCGATCTGTTTCCACAACGTAAAGATGTTTTGGGACGGCGCCGAAGATCAAGCGCGCAGCTATTGCCGACCCGATCAAAAACAGACTTCGACCCTGGAAGATCTGTTGCAGGTAAATTTCATTCCGACCTGTAGCGTGATGGTCCGCAACGGTTTGATCGGGGATCTTCCTGCGTGGACTCGGGAATTGAAAATGCTTGATTGGCCGCTCTTCATTCTGAATGCGCGGCATGGGGGGATTGGATACCTGAATGAATCGATGGGCGCCTATCGCTTGCACCCCAAGGGGCTCTATTCCGGCCTGGATCCGGTTGAGCAGCAACTCAACAAACTGAAAATGTTCGAAGCGCTGCGCGGCCGCCTGGGCGCACGCCGGGACCGGCTCATCAAAAACCGAATCTTTCACATTTGTACTGAGCTGGCGCAGGAATTCGCTCAGCAGGGAAACGCGCGCGAGGCAAAGAAATTCGAGCGCCGGGCCTATGGAAATAAACTGTTCGGCATGCTCACGAGGAGGGTGAAAGCGGTGCTGCGTTCGCGCGCGCCGAAACTTTTTTCGCTTGCTAAACAACTCAACGAGACCAGCCAAAAGACCATCGCCAAGTGGCGGTCTCCAGACAGCGCCGAGAGTACATGACTAAAGAATTGAAAGCAGGAATTTTGGTTTTGGGCGCCGGCGGTCACGGCAAGTCGGTTGTCAGCGTGTTACTGGCAGCGGGAACGCCGGTCGCGGGTGTCCTGGTGGATTCGCCCGAGAAGTGGGGTGAGCAAATCATGGGCGTGGATATCCTCGGACCAATCGAGTGGCTCGAACGCTATCCGGATCACGCCGCGGTGATTGCCATAGGCGAGAACGCCGCCCGTGAATCGGTGGCTTTGAAATTTCCTGAGGCCCGTTGGGCAAACGTCTTTTATCCACAGGCCTACATCAATCCGACCGCCCGAATCGGAGTCGGGACGGTGGTTTTCCCGGGAGCGATTGTGGGCGCTGATGTAGTACTCGGGAACCACGTGATCGTAAGTGGAAATACAACCGTGGGTCACGACGCGATAATTGAAGACTATGCGCACTTGGCGCCGGGTGTTCAGATTGGCGGCGAGGTAAGGGTTGGCCGCAGCGCGATGCTGGGCATCGGCAGCGTCGTCTGTCCGCACGTGCGCGTGGGCGAAGCGGCGGTGCTCGGCGCTGGAGCGGTCGCGATTAAGGACATTCCCGCGGGCTGTCGAGCTTTCGGCGTGCCGGCGCTGGTCCAACAGGCGAAACGTCAGATCGCCTGACGCTAACAAAAACATGAACGAGATAGCCATTCGCTGCGACGGTCTCAGTAAGCGATACCGCATCGGCAGGCCAGAGCGCTACCTGGCACTACGCGACGTCGTCACCGACGCGGTCAGCTCGCCGTTTCGCCGTTTGCGTTCGGCCTTCTCCAATGCCAAATCGAACGGGAATGGCAACTCACCGGTTGAAACGCGGTCAAACATCATTTGGGCGCTCGACAATCTTTCATTCGAAGTGAAGCATGGCGAAGTCGTCGGCGTCATTGGCCGCAATGGGGCGGGGAAGAGCACGTTGCTCAAAATTCTTTCGCGGATTACCAAGCCAACCAAAGGCAGCGCCGAGATTCACGGGCGCGTTGGTTCGCTGCTGGAAGTTGGTACTGGCTTTCACCCGGAACTTACGGGGCGCGAAAACATTTACCTGAACGGCGCAATCCTGGGAATGCGCAAAGCCGAAATCGATCGGAAGTTCGACGAGATCGTGGCCTTTGCCGAAGTCGAGAAATTCATCGACACCCCGGTCAAGCGTTATTCGAGCGGCATGCACGTGCGTCTGGCATTCGCCGTCGCGGCGCATCTGCAACCGGAAATTCTCCTGGTGGACGAAGTGCTCGCCGTCGGTGACGCCGCTTTTCAAAAGAAATGCCTGGGCAAGATGGGCAACGTCGCGAAAGAAGGCCGCACGGTTTTGTTCGTCAGCCACAACATGCAGGCGATGTCGCAACTGGCTGACCGGTGCATTCTGCTGGACGCCGGTCAGGCCCGCTTCGATGGCGCTACCGCCCAGGCAGTCGCGATGTATTTGGGAAACGAAACTGATGCGGGTACAGCCGGCCATTACGCAGCGCCCGCCGAGAAAGCCGGCAATCATATCGCCTGGGCCCGGGTGCACACCTCCGGCGCGCCGGGCATTCATCATTGGGGAGAGCCAATCAGTTTTGAATTCGGGATCCGGATCGTCGAGCCGCAAGAAAGCTTGTGCTTTGCCTTTAACGTGCGAAACAGTTTCAGCTACAACGCCTGCTACTTTTGGCTATTTGATTCCGAAACAAATTTTGGCAGAGAGCCCGGCACCTTCATCTTGAAATGCGAAGTGCCAAAGTTTCGGCTCTATATGGGCAGCTATAGCCTTACCGCCTGGTTGTCAGAGCGGCGTGGCGACACCTACTTTGAAATCATCAGGGACATTTGTCCATTTGAAGTGAGCATGGCGAACCTGCCGCGCGACGAATATAACTGGATTCCTGAACTGTCCACTTATCTCGAAGACGGATCGTGGGCGCCCATCCGGCGAGTTACCTGATCGAACCGCAAATGGATCTTAACCGCATGCTGCAAAACCCGCCGCGCGTCCAACGTAACGGTCAGGGTGAATTCGTTGAGATGGGTCTCACGGCAGAGGCGCTAACTCTCATCAGTAAGCGAATCGATGGCTCGTCACACACACTCGAAACCGGCTGTGGAGTAAGCACGGTGGTGTTCGCTCTGGCCGGCTCTCAGCATATCTGCATCACTCCGGCGGAACATGAGATTCAACGCATCAAGGAATACTGTGAGGCGGAAAACATCCCGGTTGATCAGATCACTTTCTATGCTGACAGTTCCGAGAGGGTCCTCCCGTCAATCGAATGCGAGCAACTCGACCTGGTCTTGATCGACGGCCGGCATGGATTCCCGGCGCCGTTCATCGATTATTACTACACAGCGGCGAAGCTGAAAATCGACGGCCTGCTGGTGGTCGATGACACCTGGCTGTGGACCGGGCAGGTTTTGAAAGAGGTTCTTTTGGCCGAGCCTGAATGGCAACTGGAAGCAGACCTGGGGTCACGCACGGCCATCTTTCGAAAACTCGCCGAAGGCAGCCACACGAAAGAGTGGCCGCAACAGGAGTTCGTGGTAAGGAACAGCGCCTTCAAATTGAGTGAGGACCCGCCGCCGCCTTCGGCGTTGGTGACCGCCGCGCGGTATCTCAAACGGGGCGAGTTTGCGGTGCTGGGAAAAAAGATTGCCAGGAAGCTGAGTCGCTCTGGCGGACCGCCGCCGCCGCCGCACGGCGTTCAAGGCGGATGAAATTTGGAGTGCGGCGACTAGTCGCCGCTTTTGAAAGCGCTGACAAGTCAGCGCACTCCAAAGCAATAAAAGTGTTTGCAGAGTTGTGATGAATCGCACGCGCCTCAGAGTGCTGTTGGTGCCGGACTCCGTTTACTGGGTCACGGGGACGATTGCCAAATCGATCGCGCGCTTCAATCCCTGGATCGAAGCCACGATTGCCTCGGGCCCGGTTATCGATAAGCTCTTTTCGGCACAGCCGGAATTGATCAGCAACTTTGACCTGGTTCATTTCATTTGTCCGTACGCTTCGCGAAGATGGTTGCCGCAGTTTCGCGAGATCGTTCCGTGCGTTACCAGCCATCATCACGTCAGCGATTGGTCCTGGCTTGAGCACAATCTTGAAGGCGATGCGATCGTAGTCGGCTCGAAGGAATGGTCGGAAGATCTGAAACGACGCGGAGCGGATATGTCGCGGGTATTTGTGATCCCCTACGGCGTCGATGCTGAGGTTTTCACGCCGCCGTCTCTGGCTGAGCGCAGTTCGGTCCGCGAAAGGCTCGGGATACCGAAAGAAGCGACCGTGGTCGGCTTCTTTGGAAAGAACAGCAGCAATGATGACGACCGCAAAGGCATCGATGTTTTTACCAAAGCCGTGGTCGAACTCAATCGGCGCGCGCCGTCACTCACCGTTTTGATTGTGGGGCCCGGTTGGAAGTCCCTGGTCAATTCACTGAAGGCGTCGGGTGTTAATTGCATTTGGCGACCGTTCATCGCGGCTCAGGATGAATTGGCAAGGATGTACCACGCCCTCGATTTCTACTGGGTGACCGCCCGGGTTGAAGGCGGACCAGTGACTCTGCTCGAGGCGATGAGCAGCGAAGTCTGCTGTCTGACTACGGCGGTGGGGATTGCGCGCGAGATTGTCCGCGATGGTGAAAACGCCTTCCTGCTTCCTTTCGACGATGCTGGCGCTTTTGCCGAACGTACCGCGGCGCTGATTCCTGACACCGCGGAACGACGGATTGGACAGGCCGCCCGCCAGACGGTTTTAAAGGAAATGCAGGTCAGGGTGACCACGCAGCGAGTGCTCGAGGTTTATGCGAAGGCGTTGAGCCACGCCGCAACCCGTCTGGGCCGTCCACCGTCTGAGGTGAAAACAATCGCGGCTGCCGAATCGGAGAGTTTACCCGATATCACGGCCAAACCTGGCGACGTTCCGCTGCGCGGATTTCCGCCGCAGATGCGTGCCCGGGTGAGAATGTTGGAAGCGCTGGCCTGGAGCGAACACTTGATTCTGTATCACGACCAACGAGCGGCGGCACTCAAGTTGATCACGCAGTCGTGGCTGAGAAATCCTTTTTCGTTAATGCCGCCGCGGGTGCTTCTGCGTCGATTCATACCCGCGCGCATCGTGCAAACAATCGTGAGAGTCAAGAACGGTGCGCCGCCAAAGTTGGAAAACGGGATCCACGAACTCACCCAAACAAACACGAAGTTTAGTTCGTGAGGTTTTGCGCTTGGCTACAAATCCCAAACTCTCGGTCATAACTTGCGGCCACAATTCGCGCGCAGACCATCTCAAGCAAGTGTTGGCGGCGCTGCGAGTTCAGAGCCTCGCCAAAGATCAGTGGGAGTACCTGCTGATTGATAACGCGAGCACGCAGTCTTTGAATGAAGCTTTCGATTTGTCATGGCAGCCACAGGCGCGACATGTCAGGGAAGAGAAGTTGGGCCTGACCCACGCGCGCCTCCGCGGCATTGCCGAATCGTCCGGCGAGATCCTGGTGTTCGTCGACGATGACAATGTGCTCGATAACGATTATTTGGCAGAAGTGATCCGGATCGCCGGCGCCTGGCCGATGATTGGCGCCTTCAGCGGCCAGGTGCGACCGCAATTCGAAGAGACCCCGCCCGATTGGACCCGGCGCTACTGGCGTCGTCTGGCCATAAACGAATTTCAGCAAGACTCCTGGTCGAATGTTTCCTGCCTGGAACAAACGGCCCCGAACGGCGCCGGCCTTTGCGTGCGCCGGCGCGTGGCGGTGGAGTACGCGGCCTATCACGCTAACGGGAAAAGAAAAGTGGTCCTTGATCGAATGGGCTCAAGTCTGCTTTCCGCAGGGGACCTGGATCTGGCGGCGACGGCGTGTGATCTCGGGCTCGGTAACGGCCTGTTCACTTCTTTGAAACTGACGCACCTGATTCCGAAAGAGCGGTTGAGTGAGCAATATCTCCTCAACTTGCTTGAAGCCCAGGTCGTGTCAGCCCGAGTGCTGGAATCGTTCAGGAGCAATGGCCACGCTGAGCCGAAGAAAAGTTTGAAGACCGTGGTTGCCGATCAACTACGTCCCCTGCTGATGAATTCGCGTGATCGCCGTTTCTTCCGCGCGGCGAAAGAAGGCGAGCGGAGAGCGCTCGAACTCCTTAGCAACAATCGTTAATGTCCGCCTCGGTAGCAAAAACTTTGGCTCTTGATAGCGACGCGTCGCCGGCTTCGTCAGCGCCGGTCGCGGCGGCAAAGCGAGAGCTGCGGGTTCTGCAAGTGTTTTCGGTCTTGAGCGTAGGCGGCGCCGAGACCTGGTTGATGTCGCTGCTCAGATATTTCAACAAACACGCCGAGGCGCTGCCGGTCCGAGTCAAGGTCGACATTCTGCTGACCGGCGGCGAACCGTCCGTGTTTGATGAAGAGGCAAAGGCGCTGGGCGCGCGTTTGTTTTATTTGCGATTCACCCGCCGGAACGCTGCGCATTTCAGCCGGCAGTTCCGGCGTCTGCTCGCGTCTGGAAACTACGACGTCATTCACGATCATCAGGACTATGTTGCCGGGCTGCATTTCTTGTTGGGTCTTGGCCATCTGCCGCCGATCAGAATCGCCCACGTTCACAATCCCTTATACCAACGACTGCAGTACGCGCGAGGATTCGCGAGGCGAATCGTCAGAATGTGGGGACGTCAGGGTTTGGATCGACTGGCCACCCACGTAATGGGTACTTCCAGGCAAATAGTTTCGGAGTATGGCTTCGATGGCTTCAACTCTCGCGGGCGGGAAACTGGCGCGGCTTATTGTGGCTTCGACGTAGAGAGATATGCCGGCAATCGAGAACAAGTACATGCCGACCTATGCCGCGAGTTTGCGTGGAATCGCTCTGCGAAAATAATTCTTTTTGTCGGTCGGCTGGAGTCCCACGAACTATTTCACTTAGGGCGAGTGATGGATCATAAGAATCCCGCGTTCGCTCTTGAAGTTGCCAGAGAGTGCATTAGCAGAGACCCGTCTGTGCGGCTGGTGATGGCCGGTGCCGGCAGCGAGAAGAAGAGGGAATTCGAGTCTCAGGTCAGGAAGTGGGGGCTAGACGAAAAGATCAAGCTCGTAGGTATTAGAGATGACATACCCCGCTTGCTCCTCGGCTCAGATCTCTTATTGTTCCCGTCACTGGCTGAAGGCCTTGGCATGGTCGTGGTTGAAGCTCAGGCGGCCGGCTTGCCGGTGCTTGCTTCAGACACAACTCCGCGTGAGTGCGCTGTCGTTTCGGAAATGGTGAAGTTTCTTTCATTGGAACTGCCGGCGCGGGACTGGGCCGATCAAGTCGAACTCTTGGTGAAGGGTGGTCACGCCGGATCAATCGATTACCTGGAGGCGATCCGGCAGTCGCAATTCTCGATTGAGAATTCCGCCACCAACCTGCTCAAGATCTATTCGGGAGGCGTTTCGTAAATGTCGGCCCGCCCTCAGGTAGTCTTGCAGAAACCGGTTGCCGCCGCCGTCGCAGGCGCGCGTACTCCGTTGCGGCTGCTGCACATTGTCGAGAACCTCGATCATCAGGCAGTTGAGAATTGGCTGCTGCGCGTTTTTCGTTCAGCGGCGAGCGACTACCCCGAGTGTCATTGGACGTTTTTCTGCGTTCTGGGAAAGAAGGGGAGACTCGATGAGGAAGCTCGAAACCTCGGGGCCGAAATAATTCATTCGCGATATGAACTCGGCGACAAGCGGCGGTTCCTTCTCGGTTTGCGGGACGTGATGAAGCGCGGGCGTTATGACATTCTTCATTGCCATCACGACATTATGAGCGCCGCGTACCTGGCTGCCGCGGCGGGTCTGCCTTTCCGCAAACGAATCGTTCACTTGCACAACACGTCGCTGGATTTGCCTACGCCGAATCGGCTCAAAGCCGGTGTCGCCCGCGGGCCAATGCGTCAGATGTGCCTGCGCATGGCTGATCAGATAGTCGGAATTTCAGCTGAAGCGTTGGATTCACTAATCGGAAGTCGTGATGTCGACTCGACGAGGCACAAGGTGGTTCATTACGCGGTCGATACTGCGAGGTTCGCCGCGGCGCGGTCAGACCGGGAAGGATTGCGCCGCAGCCTCAGTCTCAATCCCAAAAGCAAAATCCTGCTTTTCGTTGGCCGGCTGGTCGACTACAAGAACCCGATCTTTGTTCTGGAAGTTTTGGAGCGACTGGTGAGCACCGGAGAAAACGTGGCGGCAGTTTTTGCGGGTGCCGGCGACCTCACGGCAAAGATTTCAGAGTTAGCCAAAGAGAAGTCGCTTGATGATCGTGTGCGCTTGCTCGGATTTCGGAATGACATTCCGGAATTGATGCGCGCTTCCGACGCGCTGGTCTGGCCGAGTCGCGAGGATATTAAGGAAGGTCTCGGCCTGGGTATTGTCGAAGCCCAGGCTGCAGGGTTACCCATCATCATGTCAGAAAGCGTTCCGGCAGAAGCGATCGTCGTGCCTGAGCTGGTGAAGGTTCTTTCCTTGTCCGAGGGATCAGAGCAGTGGGCAAAGACCGCCCGCGAAATATTCAACGGTACGCGTCCTGATTTTGCGGCCTCGCTCGCCGCGGTTGAATCGTCATCTTTCTCGATGGCCCATGGTGTGGCTAACCTGATGGCCCTTTACGATTGAGCGATAGGAGTGGCACGGGCGTCCCGCCCGTGACTCACGTGCGAGATGCACGTGCCACAACCGAGCAGACTTACGGTTTCCGTTGACTGCTTATTCATACGCAAAACTTAGCGAGCGAGATCTCGGTCTGCTGCGCATTGGCGGGACCGGGTTAGGGAATTTGCTGCTGACCTGGGCCGAGTTTGCCGTGGGCACCGGAAAATACGGGCTGACGCCGATCGCACCGACGTGGCCGCAAGTGAAGCTGGGCCCGCTCGCGCGTCACGAATCGGATAAGCGAACTTACCGTGACTTGTTTCTTAAGAACAGCAGCGAAGTTAGCGGCATCCGAAAGCTCAAGTTGCTGGCGACGCTCCCGCGAATTCCGGCCGCCGATTTCACAAACGGTTCCGGCTCTCAGCCGGTTGCGAATGGCCGCGAGGTGCTGGTGGAGTTCGATAATGCCGGCGCGCTCTTTGAACGAATCCTCTCAGACCACGAGTTTGTCAGAAGGGAACTGCTCAGGATCACCAGAGCGAAACACAAGCTGGGACTGGAGCACAATTTCACGCAGTCGATTTCCGTGCACGTGCGTCTCGGTGATTTCCGGGTGGAGAGTCTGGTGACCCCGATCAGCTGGTTCGAAGGCGCGATTCGAGCCGTGCGCCGCGCAGTTGGCAGCGACTTGCCCGTCTATGTGTTCTCAGACGGCGAAGACGCCGAGTTGCAACCGATCCTGAGGCTGCCCGGAACCAAGCGGCTGGGATTTGGTTCGAGTATCGCGGACATTTTGGCGCTGAGCGCGGCAAACATTCTAATTGCCGCGGGCGGATCGACCTTTAGTAGATGGGCTTCATATCTCGGGCGGATGCCTGTGATTTACCCGCCGGGCACGCTTTATCAAAAGCTGTATCCGGAGAACCCGGCCGCCGAAATTGAATGGCGCGCCGGCGAATCACTTCCTCCGGCTTTCGTCGAACAGTTACAGCGAAGTTTGGTGGCGGCTTGATCGTCAGATTCATGAACACTCAGCGGTACCGAATTCTTTGCGTCGGAGAAACCTGGCTGGGCTCTGATGCGCGGGCTTCATTTGCGGCGCTCGAGCGGTTGGGACAGTCGATCCAGGTGTTGGACGAGAGCGAATACGTTACCAATAAATGGCGAGGCACAATTGGCAAAGGCTTAAGCCGAAGTTTCCGCTCGGTGCTGGTTAATCAGTTGCGCCGGGATGTGCTCAGGTCGATTGACGAGTTTCAGCCGCAGTGCCTGTTCGTCTTCAAGGGTAATTGGGTACATCCCGACATTCTGGAATCGTGTCGCAGTCAAAATGTGGTGGCGGTGAACTATTACCCCGACGTCAGCTTTCTTTCTCATGGACCGTACATCCCAAAGTCTCTGCCGCTTTACGATCATGTCTTTAACACCAAAACCTACGGCGTCGCGGATATGAAGGCGCGCCTGTCAATCCGCAACGCCAGCTTCCTGGCGCCGGGATTCGATCCGGACCTTCATCAGCCCGTCGCCCTCACCATTGCCCAGCGAAAGACTTACGACTGCGATGTGGTTTTCATTGGCACGTGGTCTCCGAAAAAAGAGACCTTGCTCTCAAGTCTGCGGCACGAGCTTCCCGAGATAGATCTGAAGATTTGGGGCTGCCAATGGGAGAAAAGCCGCACGCCCAATCTGGCCGAATCGATCATGGGTCGCGAAGTAACCGGAGAAGATTACACGCGAGCAATCCGCGGCGGCGCTATCTGTCTGGGTCTCTTGAGCGCAGCCGGCCGGGGCTCAAGTTCAGGTGATCTAATCACAGCCCGCACTTTTCAGATTCCGGCCTGTGGCACCTTCATGCTGCACGAGCGAAACAGCGAGGTCTTGTCCTACTTCGACGAAGACCGCGAAGCCGCGTACTTTGCGGACGTCGAAGAGTTGGCGGAAAAGGTGCGGCACTATCTCGATCATCCGGCTGAGCGCGAACGAATCGCCGCCGCGGGTCTTGAGCGTTCGCGCCGCGACGGGTACGCGATCGACGAGCGTATGAAAGTGGTTCTTGATTGGCTGCGGCAGAGACTCAACGGCGAACTGGAATCTCTGCCGGCAAGCCACGCGCAGAATGCGCGCGCGAGTTAACAAAATGACGAGTCGCATCGGGATTCTCATGTCGCACCCGACTCAGTACCACACGCCGTGGTTCCGGGCTTTGGCTCAGCGACCCGAGATACGGATCAAAGTCTTCTATTGCTTTCAACCTGACGCCGACTCGCAGGGCGACGGTTTTGACGTCAGCTTCGAGTGGGACGTCCCCACGCTTGAAGGTTATCCGCACGGTTTTCTGAAGAACGTCGCGCGGCGCCCGGGATTTCACTTTGCCGGGTGTGACACGCCGGAGATTGCGAAGCTAGTTGCGTCGGATCAATTCGATGCCTGGCTCATCAACGGTTGGCGGGTGAAATCCGAGTGGCAGGCCATCAGAGCCTGTTGGAAGCACAAGGCGCCGATGATGATTCGGGGCGACTCGCACTTACTGGATCACCGCTCGTCGCAGACCAGGATTGCCAAGCGAATGATCCTCGGGCGCTGGATTCCGCGCTTTGATGCCTATCTAACTGTCGGCAAGCTGAACGAAGACTATTACAAGTTCTATGGCGCGGATTCATCCCGGTTCTTTCCGGTGCGGCACTTTGTCGATAACGAGTGGTTCGCGGCCAGGACAGCTGAGGTCAGCAATGAAGAGGAACGTCGGCATTGGCGAATTCCCACGAGCTCGAACGTTTTCCTCTTCGCCGGCAAGTTTATCGACAAGAAGCAACCACTTCTCGCGATCAAAGCGATAGAAAAGGTCGCCAGCAGAACGCCGGGCGCTCATTTGCTGATGGTAGGCGACGGAGCGCTGCGAAAGTCGTGCGAGGAATACTGCGCATCGCGACAACTTCCGGTAACGTTCGCGGGATTCCTGAATCAATCGCAAATCGCCAAAGCCTACGCGTGCGCCGATGTGTTAGTCCTGCCGTCGGCCTACGCTGAGACCTGGGGTTTGGTGGTAAATGAAGCGATGGCCTGTGGCGTTCCGGCTATTGTGTCGGACCGCGTCGGCTGCGCGCCCGATCTGGTTCGACCAAATCAGACCGGCGCAGTTTTTCCCGCGGGTGACGTCGATGCCCTGGCGGAGGCGATGTCTCAGTACCTCGAGAAACCTGAGTTGATAAACGCGCACGGCAATAAAGCGAGAAATCTGATTCACCACTACAGCGTGGAAGAGGCTACCGATCACACGGTGTCGGCTGCCCTATCGTTAACGGAGGCAAAGGCGGCAGCATGCGCAGTCTAGCTCGACACGCGGAACCTTTGCTGCGCCGGTCCTCGACTCTGATGATGGTGCGCCGGGATGGCAAAATCCATCTCATCAAGCTTTTCTTTGCCGGAGCGATCGCCGTGGCGCTGATCCTCCCGCTGATGCTCGGCGATCTTGGATATGACCTGCGTCACACCTTTCTGGCCATCCTGCTGCTGGAGATTTGTGCCTATCCCACCGTACGGTATTTCGCTCGTAGGGAGACCGGGCTGCCCACGATGCCCATTTTCTGTGCGGCCTTTGCGCTGCAATTCGCCATACCCATCTTTACCCGCGACGCGTCTATTGATTTAGCGGGGGCGGAAACCCGTCTGCTCGAAGACGGTGACGTGACCGCAGCGTTGATGCTGGCGATCGTCGGAATAATGTCGCTCCAGCTTGGCTATTATCTGTTCAAACGATCTCCTCTTAAGGCCGCTATTCCGGTCGCGCAGCTTCATCTGAATAAGTCGAAGGCCGTCATTTGTTGTTTGCTACTGGGAATCGCGCTGCCGCTGTTGTTCAATTTGCGCGCGATCATCCCTGTGGAATACCAGCTTCCGCTCTCCGCGATTCTAACGCTGCTGCAGAACCAGGTTTATGTGGTTATCGGTGTTCTCGGCTGGCTGGTTTACGCGCGCCAGGCGTCGAAGTGGTACGCGGTCTGGTTGTACGGGTTGATTGCCGTGACCGCCCTCCACGGAATCTCAACCGGCGTCCTGGAGGAGGCGTTAATTCCGATCGGGGTTCTTTTTGTTGTGCGGTGGTTGTTCACGCGGCGCATCTCTCTGACCGTGGCTGCGCTGGTAATCGGTTTGATTCTCTTTTTGAGCCCAGTCAAAGGTGATTACCGCCAGCAATTGCGTCTGGATGACACTTCAGGAGCAGCTCAAAAGTCTTCTCTCGGCCGCGCTTCACTCTGGATTAAGCAGGCGGCGAATTATTGGGCTGAAACATTCGCAGGCAACCGCGATTTGCAGGAAGCTACCTCAGGCGCAACCAGCCGAACCGATTTAATTCATCAGGTCGCTTACATTCACTCGATGACGCCCAGTGAGATCCCGCACCAATATGGCCGCACCTATTCTTACTTTGCCGTCGCGCTGATTCCGCGAGCGTTGTGGCCGGAAAAGCCCCAGGCGGGCAGCGCCAACGGTTTCTTTGCAATTAGCTATGGGTTGCTGACTGAGGAGGGCGCCAAGACCACGACTTTCGGGATGAGCCTGTTGGGCGAAGCCTTCATCAATTTCGGTTGGGCCGGGGTCATCCTGGTGATGTTGATTCAGGGTCTGGCGATTTCCATTCTGGAGCGGATCTTCGGGAGTGAGAAATCGGGCGCCGGAGGACAGGCAGTCTTTATCGCCTTTTTCGTTTTCTTTCTGAACGGTATTGGATCAAGCGCGGAGATACTTTTCGGGAACATCGTGCAGAATCTCTTGTTTGGATATTTGCTGCTGTTGTGGGCCAGGGAAAAACGTCAGCCCGAAAAGCTCGACCTGTCACCACGATACTCGATGCCGGCGGCCGCTGCGCATTAATCAATTTGATTCTCGTATTACAGACAACCACGTTCGCCGTGCATGGCGGCATCCCGGTCTATAGCCGCCTGGTGTGTCGCGCGCTGAATGAGTCAGGCGGCGCTTTGCGCGCGTGTCAAAAGCGAATCCTGATCGGAAGCGATCAGCCGGCGGATGTCGCGAACGGCGGGCGCGAGCTGAAGAACCTAACGTTCGAAGCCTTTGGAAGAAATCGCCGCGCGCTGGTTTGGCGGGCCCTGGGCCTGGCCCTGCACGAGAAGATCGTTTTGGCGTTGATTGGCCACGTTAATTACGCGCCCTTTGGTTTGCTACTGAAGAAGTTTCAGCCTGAGTCGCGCTATGGCGTGTTTCTCTATGGGATCGATGCTTGGCAGCGTCTCTCGCCGCTTAAAAGACGCGCTCTACAGAAAGCGGATTTCCTAATCGCGATCAGCGAAACCACTAAAACGAACGCGGCCGCGGCTAATGATTTGGACCCGAGTCGCATACAGATTCTGCCGAACGCCCTCGAATGGACGAGTGAACCAGCCTCAGAAAGGTCCCGTGGTGGCGTCCAACTGTTATCGGTTTGCCGGCTGGAACGAGACGAGCAATACAAAGGCGTCGACACGACCCTAAGGGCGCTGACGCAGGTCGCTCTCACCGTACCGGACGTGCGCTATGTGGTGGTGGGTGAGGGCTCAGACCTCGCGCGTCACCGTGACCTCGCGCGCGAGTTGGGCGTTGCGGATCGCGTGGAATTCACGGGCAGAGTCAGCGATGAAGTCTTGCGACGCCACTATCGCGAGAGCGACATCTTTGTGCTTCCCAGCGCGTCCGAAGGTTTCGGTTTTGTCTTTCTGGAAGCGATGCATTACGCGAAGCCAATTGTCGGCGCGAACAGCGGCGCCACGCCTGAGGTTGTGAGCGATGGCGAAACCGGACTGCTGGTTGAATACGGGAACGCTGCGCAGCTTGCCGAGGCGATTACGTCGCTCTGCACGAACGTTCAGCTGCGGCAGCGTCTGGGCCGAGCCGGTCAAACTCGTTTGCAACAGAACTTCACCTTCGATCATTTTCGCGAAAGATTCAGCCGGATTATTTCGCCTCAACTCGGAATAAAAACGGCGAGTAATCAGTCGCCGGGTCAACCGAGCAGGTTTTTCTCAGCAGGAGCGGCGTCTTAATGAAGGTTCTCCACGTGACACCTGCGTTTTATCCGGCGGCGCACTGGGGCGGCTTTACCCATTCCGTGCCCGGACTTTGTGACGCGCTGGCGCAAAAGCCTTTGGTAGATCTGAAGGTTTTGACGACCGATAGTAACGGGCCGGCGACTCGGGAGAACATTTCAGTCAAGTCATTTCCGGAACGCTTTCCGGCGGGCTATGACGTTTTTTACTGCCGGCGTGTTGGCGGACAGAGCGTTTCGCCAGGTCTGTTGGGGCGCCTTTGGTCGCTGGCGCGTTGGGCGGACGTGGTTCATCTGACGGCGACGTATTCATTTCCCACGATCCCAACGCTTTTGGTCTGTCGGATTTTACGAAAGCCGTTGGTCTGGTCACCACGCGGCGCTTTGCAGAGATGGCCGGGAACCAGCCGCGCGCGCGCCAAGTCAGTCTGGGAGAAGATCTGCAATGGCTTGTGCGATCGCCGCAGGGTCGTGTTGCATGTTACCAGCGAGGAAGAAAAAGAGGAGAGCTCGCCACGCATTCCGCGGGCACGCGCGCGAGTAATTCGCAACGGCATCAGGATTCCCCGCCTAAATGGTCAGCGGAGCGAGCGAAATGGCCGCCTGCGTTTGCTCTATCTCGGACGCTTGCACCCAATCAAAGGAATTGAAAATCTGCTGCGTGCGCTGGCTGTGGTCAAGACTAACGTGACTCTCTCGATTTGCGGTGACGGGGACCCGTCGTATCGCCGTTCGTTGGAGAGTCTCGCCTCTGAACTGGCAATCGAAGGTCGCGTTACCTTCCGCGGGGCGGTAGACGAAGTAACCAGAACTCGCCAGTTTCACGAAGCCGACCTTTGCGTCGCGCCTTCATTCAAAGAAAACTTTTCCATGGCAGTCGCCGAATCTCTGTCGCATGCGGTGCCGGTGATTGTCGGCAACGGCACGCCCTGGAAGCAGGTGGATCAGATCGGATGTGGCCGTTGCGTGTCCAATAGCCCGGATGAATTGGCCAAAGCAATCGACGCGCTGGACGACGCGCCGTTGCGCGAGATGGGCCAACGCGGCCGCCTCTGGATGCAGAGAGATTTTGAGTGGAGTGTGGTTGCGGAAGAGATGCTGGCAACTTATCAGGAACTGGTTGGCAACCTGTGATAACCATCATAAAAAGAGTCTCTAGGCATCACGTCATGCTTGGCGGTGAACAACATTCCGGTTGGCTACCCGAAGGCGCGACCGCGCCCGCGGCTACGCCAGTTCGTGACGTCGCTTTCAATATCGAAATTCACTTCGATGGCTCTGGCTATGTTCTTCAATTCACATCCGAGGCGGGTGATATTGCTGGCGACACGTGGCATCAAACTCTCGAAGACGCGGAACGCGCGGCCAGCGAAGACTTTGGTGTTCGCAATGATCATTGGCAAACCGTCGGCTAGTTTTTCCTCTTTCGGCGACGATCAGGATCCAAAAGCCCTTAAATGTACATCCTCGGTATAAACGCCTATCACGGGGACGCTGCCGCGGCGCTGATCCAAGATGGTCGGATCGTGGCCGCGGTTGAAGAAGAGCGATTCAATCGCATCAAGCATTGCGCTGGATTTCCCGTCGAGTCGATTAAGTACTGCCTGAGCGCCGCGGGAATTGGGATCGAGGACGTCGAACACGTCGGCATCTCACGTGATCCTTCGGCGCATTTGCATAAGAAGATCCTGCGCGCCGGACAGAGAGCTGCAAAGGAACTGGTAGGAGGTAGACAACAGACAGGAGGCCGGACGCAGATTGCCACTGTCGAACCCGAGGAGACGCACCTGGGATCCTTGGCCGCTGAACCGAACGGGAACGGGCACGGACCGAAATTACTGCAACAGATCGCAGACCGCCTGCGCAATGCCGCGCGAGTTCGCGATCTGAGGGACGAGCTGGCCAAAGCACTCGGACTCCCAAGGACGAAAATCTCAGCGCAGTTTCACAATGTCGAGCACCATCGCGCTCACCTGGCCAGCGCCTTCTTCGTCTCTCCGTTCGATCGAGCGGCGCTGCTTTCCCTCGATGGCTTTGGCGACTTCATTTCGACCATGTGGGGAGTCGGAGAAGGGAACTCAATCAAGGTCCTGGGCCAGGTCGAGTATCCGCATTCACTCGGCATTGTCTACACCGCCACGACTCAGTTCCTCGGGTTTCCGCATTATGGCGACGAAGGCAAGGTCATGGGTCTGGCGCCTTATGGAAAACCGAGTTTCATCGAAACCTTTCGCGATGTCGTGCGCACCGAACCGAACGGGCAGTTTCGGCTGAATCTCGATTATTTTCGTCACGCGAGTGAAGGCGTGGAGATGACCTGGAACGAGGGCTCGCCGCGGATTGGAAAGATATTTACAGATCAATTTAGGAGCGCGTTCGGGCCGCCACGCGATCCGCAGCACGAGTTGACCCAACGCCATCGAGATCTGGCTGCCAGCCTGCAGCTACGTCTCGAGGAGGTCGCGTTTCACGTCTTGAATCATCTGCATCGGGAAACTGGTCTGAGCGATTTGGGATTGGCGGGAGGCGTAGCCTACAACTCAGTAATGAACGGCAAGATCCTGCTCAATACTCCTTTTCGTCGCGTGTTTGTGCAACCGGCGTCGGGTGATAGCGGCACGGCTCTGGGCGTTTGTTATCAAGTTTGGAATCAACTCTTGAAACAGACGCGCAGTGAAGTGCTGGAAGGATCGTACACCGGCCCGGAATTCAGTAACGAAGAAATCGTGGCTGAGCTGGAACGGGCGAATTTGAAATTTGAAAGACTTACGAACCAGGAAGTTACTGTCCGCGCCGCCAGAGATATCGCTGACGGCGAAGTTGTTGGCTGGTTTCAGGGTCGCCTCGAGTTTGGGCCGCGGGCCCTGGGGAATCGATCGATAGTTGTGGATCCTCGCCGCACGGACATGAAAGACATCCTGAATGCGCGCATCAAGAAGCGCGAATCGTTTCGTCCTTTTGCGCCATCGATCCTGGCCGAACATGTGGGAGATTACTTTGAACAGACTCATCCGGCCCCAACCATGCTTATGGTCTATCAGATAAAACCTGCGCGTCGCGGCGAGATTCCCGCGGTGACGCACGTGGATGGATCAGGGCGCTTGCAAACAGTCTCAAGGTCAATCAATGCGCGCTACTACGGACTTATCGAAGAGTTCTATCGAATAACCGGCGTGCCCGTTGTGCTCAACACTTCATTCAACGAAGACGAGCCGATAGTTTGCTCTCCGCTGGATGCGATTGAGTGCTTTCGGAGGACGCGGATGGATGTTTTGTATCTGGGGAACCATGTCGTGCGACGGAATTAGCCAGACGGAGAGGGTTCGCGCTAATTAACCACCGCCTACTCTTCATGGCTGGGCCATGCTGATGCGCGGCAAGTCACAGACTTGCCGCGCATCGGAGTGGCATAGCCATTCGTCATACTGACCGGAATGCAGTGGTATGAAAGTCCTCCTTCTCAACCAATGTTTTTGGCCCGATGTGATGGCGACTGCGCAACAGTTGACTGACCTGGCGCGGGGACTGACGGAGCGTGGGCATCAGGTGACGGTGATCACCGGCCGGCGCGGTTATGACGATCCGGAACTGAAATTTCAGGCACGCGAGCGTAGGCATGGCATCGAAATCATTCGCGTTCGCGCAATTGCCGCGGGCAAAAGTTCACGCTGGCGGCGGGCGCTGAACTTTGCGAGTTTTCTCGCGGCTGCCGCGCTTCGTCTGGTACTGATTGGTCAGCAGGATGTGGTCGTGGCTTTGACCTCGCCACCACTTGTTTCCTGGTTGGCTTCTTTGTTCACGCGACTCAAAGGCGGCCGTTTGGTCTTTTGGGTGATGGACCTGAATCCCGACGAGGCGATCGCCGCCGGCTGGCTAAAACCGGAATCAAGCACGGCCAGGATTCTCAGCAGATTACTTCAGAGCAGCATGAGACACGCGGCCAGGATCGTTGTGCTCGACCGGTTCATGCAGCAACGCGTGCTGCAAAAAGGAATTGCGCCTGAAAAGATTGCAGTGATTTCGCCCTGGGCCCAAGCCATTCACTTCGATCAGCAGGGCAGGGAAGCCTTTCGCCGCGAGCACGGCCTCATGGAAAAGTTTGTGGTTATGTACGCCGGCAATCACAGTCCTTGTCATCCGCTGGACACAGTGCTCGCCGCCGGTTTGCAGCTGGCTGGCAAGAAAGACATCGCATTCTGTTTTGTTGGCGGCGGCAGCGAGATGCGCAAGGTAAAAGAGTTCGCGCAATCACATGAGTTGCCTAACATTCTCTGCCTGCCATATCAGCCGCAGGAAGAATTGGCGGCCGTGCTCTCGGCCGCCGATATGCATTTGGTGGTGATGGGTGACAAATTCTCCGGCATTGTTCATCCCTGTAAGGTCTATAACGTTCTGGCGATCGGGGCGCCGCTGCTCTATATCGGCCCGGGCGCGAGCCCGATCGGCGATATTGTCCGCAGGATCAGTAACTCAGCGACGGCCATGCAAGCGAAACATGGTGAGGCCGATCTGGTCACCAGGATTATTGGAGATGCTGCGATCGCTTTTGCGCTTAAGCGCGAAAATCATTTGCATTCGCAAACGCGCGCAGCGAATCTGGTCGAAACCTTTTCAAAAGCCACGCTCTTGCCAATGTTCATTCATGAAATCGAAACGCTTGACGCTCGCTCGCAGCCCGTAACCGAAGAGGCGGCCAAGCTACAGTCAGCGTGATGAGACTTTGTCAGGCAACTTCTGATTAGGTCGCGACCAGTCGCGACCTTCAAAAGCGGTAACGAGTTACCGCACTCCATAAGAAGGACGACCCGCTGAAGACTTACTTTACCCTCTTTGTGATTGCGGCCGGCACGGCGCTGTTTATTACGCCCTGGCTGCGGCGCTTCTGTGAACGGCATCAACTGATGGACGTGCCGAGGGACAAACGGCGCGTGCACCAGAGAGCCGTGCCGCGTCTGGGCGGCATCGCCATTTTCGTTTCGATAGTTATCTCGCTGTCAGCGCTCACCGTGGTCAATAACCTGCTCACCCAGGCGCTGCGACCGGAACTAAAACAGATTCTCGTGTTTCTGCTCTGCGGCTTTTTGGTGCTGCTACTTGGCGTCTACGACGATTTGCGTGGGGCCAACGCCACCGTAAAGTTTCTAGGCTTGGGGGCAGTGACCGCCTTGTTCTACGCGCTCGGCGGCAGAATCGAGCATCTGTCAATTCCTTTCGTGGGTGGGGTCGATCTGCCGCCCGTCATCGGTTTCGTGCTGACAATGATCTGGGTGGTGGGAATTGCCAACGCTTTTAATCTAATTGACGGCGTCGATGGTCTGGCGACGGGGTCGGCGCTGTTTTCTTCGCTCGTGTTGTTAACTGTTTCGCTGATGCAGGGAAAGGCCATCGTGGCCGTGTGCGCCCTGGTCTTGACCGGAGCGCTGGCTGGGTTTCTCCGCTACAACTTTAATCCCGCTTCTATTTTTCTGGGTGATTCCGGATCGCTCTTCGTTGGCTTTTCACTGGCCGCGCTCTCGATTCTCGGTTCGCAAAAAGCGACTACGGCGGTCGCCGTGGCGATTCCGATTCTGGCTTTCGGTCTGCCGGTCGTCGATACCGCCGTCGCGATTGCCCGCCGCTTCGTCAGTGGAAAACCTATCTTTCAGGGAGACCGCGAACACATACATCACATGTTGCTCAAACGCGGTTGGTCGCAGCGCCGCGTGGTCCTGGTGTTGTATGGAGTCAGCGCCGTGTTCGGCCTGCTGGCGATGTTGTTTGTGAACAGTGGCAGCAGTCTGACGGCGGTGGTCCTGTTCGTGGTGGGCGTGGCGCTGGTGATTGCGCTGGGCAATCTGCGATACCACGAGGTCGAAGAGCTGCGGGCCAGCGTCAAACGAAACATTGGTGGACGTCGCGCGCGCGCCACAAATAATTTGCGCGTGCGCCGGGCCTCGCAAGCAGTCGCCTCAGCCGCTTCTCTACCCGAGTTATTTGATGGCGTGATCGAAGTGCTGGAGCTGGGCGAGTTTGTCTATGCCAGCGTCGAGCTGAATTGCAATGGCCATTCGGGGCTGAGCGAGAAGGTGGCGGACCTGGCTTCTAAGAATGATTCGCGAAATCAACTTTCGATCAGCGATGGCCGCATTCAATGGACCTGGAGACAAGTCGACTTTGAGGGTGTCGACGTTCTCAGCTCGGATCGGATTTGGACGCTGCGCCTCCCGTTGGCGGGAAATGAGACCACACTTGGTTGCGTCAATTTATACCGGCCATTTGATTTTGAAGAACTGGTGTTTGACGTTAACTATCTGACCACGGTTTTCCAACCCGCTTTGACCCAGGCTGCGCAGCGAATCTTTCTCAATGGCGCCGCCGCGCCGCGAAAGTTTTCCGCCGCAGCGGGATGAATGTCTCAGAAGCCTGACCGTAAGGGAGCGCCTTCATTCGAAGGTGTCTTCCAGCGCCATCGTGCCAGAATTCATACAGGCCCTCACTCACGGTCGGGCTTCTGACACCTAGATTGTCAGCGAAGAGAAACCTTGGCTACATCCTTTAGCGAAACCACAGCCGTAAGAGGCGCGCCGGCGATTTCTGCGGTCGAGAGCAGTAGGCTCATCATGCTGCTGGACCGCATGGTCTTCTGTGGCCTAATGGCTTTGATAGTCCTGACCGCGATCCCTTACGGAACGGTTCACCCCTGGTCGCAGGCTGCTTTCGAGTGTGCCGTGCTGGGGCTGACGCTGCTCTGGATCGTTCATGGCTGTTTGTCCGGATCATGGCGAATCGGTAACGTGCGTTTGTTCCTTCCCTTCGGAGCACTGATACTTTTCGCGCTGGTGCAAAGCCTGGTCTGGTCGCAAGTAGACGGTGCCGGCGTAAAAGTCGGGTACTCACTGAGCTCTGATCCATTCGAGAGTTGGGTCTTTGTTCTCAGGACTTCAACCCTCGTTTTGGCAGCCTTGCTGCTGATTCGTTTCACCTCGAGCCGGAAGAGATTGGCGATCCTGGTCCACACGATCATCGGCATCGCGGTGATCAGCGCTCTCTATGGAGTCGCGCGGCAGTCGATTCAGCACACGACGGGTTTCGGTTTGCCCTTGCTCAAGCCCACCCTCGGCTTTGGACAGTTCTTCAATAAAAACCATTTTCCCTATCTGATGGAGATGGCGATGGGCCTGGTCGTCGGCGTGGCGCTGATGAGAGGAAGAAGACAGGAACGCATTCTGCTTTATCTGGCCGCCTTGCTGGCGATGTGGGCGGCCCTGGTATTGTCGGTTTCGCGCGGCGGCTTAGTGGCGATGTCTGCGCAGATCGTTTTTGCGGTGCTGCTCTTTATCAACTCCCGTAAGACGCGGAGGACGTTTGAAGACGAGACCAGAACAGATCGGTTTGCCTGGACCCGTTCTCTGGCGGCCAGGTTGGTTATGGGTGTAGTGTTGCTCGGTTTCATCGTTGCCGGCATCGTATGGCTGGCCGGCGATCGTCTGGCAAGTGGAGTGGAAAGTGCGGCCGCGGAAATGACTTCAGTGGATCGCACCGAGCTGCATGAAGGCTCGCGCCGGCGCGACATCTGGCGCGCGAGCTGGCTGATGTTTAAGGCCCATCCATTTACCGGGGCCGGCCTGGGTGGTTTCTGGACTGAGGTCCCTTATTTTCACCAGGCATCCGGCGTGACAACTCCCCAGCAGGCGCACAACGATTACCTGGAGCTGCTGGCCAGCGCGGGTCTGCTCGGCGCGGGACTGTTCATCTGGTTTGCGGTTGTCTTAATAAAACAAGCACGTCTTTGTCTGCGGGTCACGGAAGGATTTCAACGCACCGCATGCCTTGGCGCGATGGTGGGCCTGGCTGGAGTCGCCGTGCACAGCATTGTCGATTTTGGCCTGCACATCATGGCCAATGCGCTGGTTTGCGTCGCGTTGTTGGCGATCATCAGTCTCAGGCCGGTGACGCGAAACAGCGATTTTCGCCCCCGCCGCACCTAGACTTCAGCAAATACGGAATATCGAACGACGACGCAAGAGCATCTAAACGGGGCGTTCAGGAAAAGGACGAAACTGACGCAGGGCGTCTAAGTGAAAGATTTGCGTTTGAGAAAGCATAAGAAAAGTCTCGGCGGAATCGCCCTCTGGCTGCTGCTGGCCGTTTTAGGGGAAAGTCTTTTCGGCTGGCCCCAGGACATTTCCGGTGGCGCCAGTTCGCTGGTGGGGCAGGACATCATCGGCGGCGCGTCCGTAGTCTTCAAACGGCCGCCTCGCGTTCGTGACTTGTCCGGTGGAGCCAGCATGCTGATCGTCAGGCACCGGGCGCCGCGCAAACCAACCGAGCCGACCGAGATCGCGCATGTCACACCACCTCGTCCGCCGCGACCGCGTCAGACAGGGGAACCTGAACCTAAGGAGCCTACGCCGAAGGAACCTTCAAACGAAGAGAAGGCTGAGACCGCGAACAACGAAGGTAATGAAGCCTACGACGCCAAGCAGTATGACAAGGCAATCGCGGCCTACAAGAAAGCCTTGTCTCTAAAGCCGAACGATCCGCAGACTTATAACAACCTGGGTGCGGCTTATCTGGCGAGCGACCGAAACAAGGAAGCTATCGAGGCTTTTCAGCAGGCGGTAAAGGCGAAGCCGGATGATCCCGAAAGCCAGTTTAATCTGGGCATCGCGCTCAACGCTGCTGAGCGATATGAGGAAGCTGCCACCGCCCTGAATCGGGCCCAGGCCTTAAAACCGAATTGGCCGGAAGCGCTCACCGCACTCGGAGACACCTATCTCAATCTCGGTCGATACGAAGATGCGGCGAAGGCGTACGAAGCGTTGGTGAAACTCCAGCCTGACAACGCCAGCTTCTACAACAATCTTGCCTTTGCCTACGATCGCTTAGGGCGATATGAGAATTCCATCGCAGCGCTTCGTAAAGTAATCCAAATCAACCCCAACGACGCCTTTGCCTATAACAACCTCGGAGCTGCCTCGTACAAGGCCGGCAAATACAAAGACGCAGTCGATGCTTTCACCCACGCCCTGCGGCTAAAGCCGGACGACGCCGAAACCCAAAACAATCTGGGGGCCGCCGAGTATGCGCTGGAACACTATGGTCCGGCCGCAAAAGCGTTTGAACAGGCGATCAGGCTGAACCCGACGTTCGCCGATGCGCACTACAATCTCGGCAATTCGTATCTAATGCAGGCGAAGTTCAAGGAAGCGGCGGATGCTTATCAGCAAGCGATCAAGAACAAAGTCGAATATGGCGAAGCTCAAAACAATCTGGGGATCGCCCTTACCAACCTGGGGCGTTTTGCCGAAGCCGTCGCTGCCTTTAGAGAAGCCGCGCGCCTGAAACCGGATCTGGCAAGTGTCTTTAACAATCTGGCGTTTGCCGAAGACAAGCTCGGCCATGAGCAGGAAGCAATTGCGGCTTATCAGGCCGCAATCAAACTGAATCCAAAATACGCGAAGGCCCTGAACGGTCTGGGTTATGTTTATGACAAGAGCGGCAGGTCAGCCGAAGCGGTCGAGTTACTGAAACAGGCAGTTGAGGCAAAACCGGATTACGTGGCGGCGCATTACAACCTCGGCAAGGCTTACTACAACATCCGCCGCTTCGCCGAGTCGGCGGCTGCGTTCAAACGGGCGACCGAACTCAAGCCGGACTACCAGGACGCCTATTTCAACCTCGGCGTGGCGAGTTTTAGCGCCGGTCAGTTCGATCAATCGGTGGAAGCTTTTCACAAGCTCACGACCCTGAGTACGGACAATGTCGAAGCGTTCTACAATTTAGGAAATGCCTACTACAAGGCCAATAAGAATCGCGAAGCGCTGGAAGCGCTGAACCGGGCCATTAAGTTGAAGCCAACCCATGCGCAGGCGCATTACAGCCGGGGTTTGGTCTACGCCAGTCTGGGCGACAAAGAAGGCGTGACCCATGACTTTGCCATACTTCAGAAACTCGATCCGGCACTCGCGCTAAAGCTCTACAACGCGGTCAAGAAATAGCACTGGTAGGGACGGTTTTTAGGGCTGCAAAATTCAATTGACGTGCGGCTCTAACGGAAGTAAACTTCCCGCGACAAATCAGCTTTAATAACGTTTGGGGCTTGGTTAACCAAAAAGGGAGTAACCACGATGGCTATCAGAAAACGAAAGGCCATGATGGCGCTGGCGGCGTTTTTCGCTTTTGGCTTGTCACAGGTTTACGTCCATGCGGGTCTGCCGGGCTCACCGCCCGATCCGCAACGTACCATTACCGCTACCCTGAAAACCAAGAACAATCAAACGGTCACAATTAACGGCAATCCTGGCGGCACCGGCACCACGCTGCTCACCGGCAGCACGATCCAGACGCCGGATCAGGTAAGCGCCACGATCGATCTGGGCCCGGCGGGCACAGTGGAAGTCGGTCCCAATTCGCAAATTGAATTGTCGTTCGACGCCCAGGGCAATATTCATGTCAAGCTGGTTCGCGGCTGTGCGATGACCAAGAAGAAGGCAGAGGGCTTTGGCGAGGCCGACGTGGCTACCGACACCGTGACCGATGCGACTAACCCGAAGAAAAAACAGGCGGGCGGTTGTCTGTTGCCGAATGGCTCATTGGGCTCGTTCTCAACCGGCGGACTATCGGCAGCTCAGGGAGCCGCGATTGGCGCAGGCATTGCCGGCGGCGTAGCTGGCACGGTGCTGGTGGAACGCGGCGGGAACAATAGTGAGATTACTGAATAAGCCAAACTAAAAACTTTGAACTCGAAAGCCGGCTCTCATACAGGGCTGGCTTTTTTGTGCCCCATCTTCTCTCGTTTAAGACTTTCAGCGTTTCCAACTCATGTCTTCAGTTAATCTGACCCTGCGGCGAGTCTTGTTTGCAGTTGCGGCTGCGGTGCTTTGCTTTTGGGGCATCTGGCAGGCAACGCGTATCGGCATTGCCCGCACTACCACCAAGTACGCGGCCTTGAAAACTGACGCAGAGATTGATCGGGCGGTTAGATTGTCGCCGGCGGATGCTGAAACTCATTTCGCCCGCGGCGACCGATTGCAGGAGAACGAGGACTACCCTTCGGCGAAATTAGAATTCGAAAGGGCCGTTCAGTTACGTCCGCGCGATTACTTTCTCTGGATGGTGCTCGGTATGGCGCGGGATTCAGATGGGGATCAAAATGGAGCGCTAATCGCACTGCGGCAATCAGCTTCTCTGGCGCCGGCTTATGCTCGACCAAGCTGGCAATTAGGCAACGTCTTGCTAAGGAGAGGGCAACTCGAAGAAGCCTTCGGCGAATTACGGAAAGCAGCGCACGGCGATCCCACGGTGTGGCCCATCGTGATCGATCTGGCGTGGAATATCTCTCAGCATGATCTGCCGCGCTTCGAGTCGTTGCTGCAGCCGGAAACCGACGTCACGCGGCTCGCCATCGCGCTCTTTCTGGCGAAACATAATCAGAGTGCGGCCGCGGCAGACCAGTTCCTGCTTGCCAAAACGAACTCAGGGCCGAAAGTTGACGCGCTGCTGGAAGAACTATTGAAAGCCAGGGCATTCAGTGACGCTTATCGCGTCTGGGCGCGAATGCGAGGCGAGCCGGCGAACAACGGCGTCGCTTTCTTTGACGGCGGATTCGAAGGTTGGCTGGCCACCGGTCAGGCAGGTTTTGGATGGCAGATTCCGCCGAACCTCAGCAATGTAGAAATGTCTGTGGACACCAGCGAGCGACATAGCGACGGGCGCAGTCTGCACGCAGAATTTCGGGGTAATTCAAATCCGTCGACCACGCTGCTCACCCAACTAATCCTGGTCAAACCGCAGACGCATTACCAGATTACTTTCGCCGCGCTCAGTCGAGACCTCGTGTCGGCAGCGTCTCCGATGGTCACCGTTACCGATGCCTCAGATCCTAAGAACGCGGTGCTCGGACAATCGCCGCCGGTCGTGCCGGACAAGTCCGGCTGGCGGACGTTCACAATCGACCTGACAACCAACGCGATCACGCAGGCGATCATGGTTTCGCTGGCACGGCAGAACTGTCCCGACGATCCTTGTCCCGCATTCGGCTCTCTCTGGCTGGATTCCTTTGGTATCCGGCCCGCTCAAAATCGGTAACTCGTTGAAAATGGCCGCCGTCCTGGCTCCGGGAAAATTGATTTCGACGATCCTGAACGGTTCGTGGCGCGTTTCGCCCGACGAGGAGATTGATCTTTGCGCCGCCGAACTAGATCAAGTCACCCCGCTGCTCTACAACTCGGGAGCTGCGGCGCTGGCCTGGCGGCGTTTGCGACACACCGCGCTGCGCGACTCGTCAGCTACTGAACTGCTTCATCAGGCGTACCGGTATCAGGCCCTGTTTGCCGCCACGCATGAAAGCAAACTTCAGAAGACTTTTCGTTTGCTCAGGCAGGCGGGCGTCGAACCCATTCTGATTAAAGGTTGGGCCGTCAGCCGGCTGTATCCGCAGCCGGGTTTACGGCCGTCAGGTGATATCGACTTGTTCGTTCGGCCAGACGACTATTCGACTGTGCTGAAGGTTATGAAAAGCGAAGAAGGGCGCGATTGTTGGATTGATCTGCATGCGCGAATTTTCGAACTGGCTGACCGTGCCGGACAGGAGTTGTTCGCACGCTCAGAGCTGCACCCGTGTGGAGACGAATCAGTGCGCATCCTTTGTTTAGAAGATCATTTTGCGCTCCTGGCGGTTCATCTGCTGAAGCACGGAGCCTGGCGGCCGCTGTGGTTGTGCGATCTGGGATTACTGCTCGAATCGATGCCCGAATCGTTTGACTGGAAATTGTGTCTGGGAAAAAGCGCGCGCCGGGCTAACTGGATTCTATCTTCGATCAGTCTGGCGCAGCGTCTGGTGGGCGCGCGGATAGGTAATGACGAAATCGCCGAACGCAGCCGGAAAACTCCAAGCTGGCTTGAACCGGCGGTCCTGAAACAGTGGGAGACGCCGTTTTGGGAGGCGCACGAGTCGCTTCCGCTGTTGGCCGGTTACCTGCGCCGGCCTTTCGATTTCGTCCGGGAGGTTCCTAACCGCTGGCCGGATCCAATCGTCGCTACCATCAACGTGCGGGGTAAATTCAATAACAATCCGCGGGTCGCTTATCAGGTTTGTGAGATGGCGGCTCGCACCGTGAAATTTTTCTGGAGCCTGCCGCGGCGACTCACACCCAGACAACGTTGGAACTCGCCGACCTGATCCGGGCCTTCCTGGATTTGTCTGACGATAATCCTACCCAAAGAATACTTCGGCGATGCGATAGATTTCTTCGTCGAGCTTCTTCAACTCTCCGATTGCATCGTTAAGCGGCACTCCGATAATTCGGTTGCCGCGCAGAGCAGCCATCTGGCCCCAGTGTCCCTGCCGCGCCATCTCATAAGCCTGAATCCCAAATCGGGTTGCCAGGACGCGATCAAACGCCGTTGGCGAGCCACCACGCTGAACGTAGCCCAGTTTGGTTACCCTGGTCTGAATGTCAGTGCAGCGCTCGATCTGATTTGCCAGAGCCTCGCCGATTCCTCCCAGACGATCGTGGCGGTATATCGCGTCGCATTGCTCTGTGCTTAAGAAGGCTTCGTCCGGATGCGCGTGCGCATCTTCGGCGACGACCACGATTGAAAAGGCCCGGCCTTCGCTCTTGCGATGGGCCAGCAGGTCACAGACACGAGAGATTCTGAACGGGTGTTCCGGGACAAGAACAACATCGGCGCCGCCGGCAATCCCTCCGTAAGCGGCAATCCATCCGGTGTGCCGGCCCATTACTTCGACAACCATAACGCGGTGATGCGACTCAGCGGTTGAGTGCAAACGGTCGATGGCATCCGTAACGATTGAAACTGCCGTGTCAAACCCGAAAGTGAAGTCGGTTCCGTTGATGTCGTTATCGATCGTTTTGGGAATGCCAATCAATTGCAACTGATGATCGCGCCAGAGATCACGGGCTGCGGACAGCGAGCCCTCGCCACCTACCACAATTACTCCGGTAAGTCTGTGAGCTGTCCAGTTTTCCTTGAGCCGTTCGATTGAGTCCGGGTTCTCGAGCGGGTTGAAACGGGAAGTGCCCAGGATGGTGCCGCCCCGGGGCAGGATGCCGTTCACCGAAGCGCGGTCAAGTTCGATTACCTCATTCTCGACCAGGCCCAGCCAACCGTTTCTCAGCCCCAAAACCTGGACGTCGTCCGCGATGGCGCGCCGCACGATGGCGCGAATTGCAGCGTTCAGACCCGGACAGTCGCCCCCTGCCGTCATTACTCCTATTCGCATGTTTTCACACTGGGCAACTGCCCGCCCCTTTTTACCAGATGACAAAAGTTAGTTTAAGATCATCGCGCCCGGTTAACGTCAGTGTCAAACGGCGAGAAAAGACGGGGGTGTTTCAAACAAGTGTTGCTCAGTCGCTAGCCGGGCACTGGCCCGACTGTAAGGGAGTGCTCCCGCTCAATCGGAAATGAGCCCTCCCTAACTGTCGGGCTAAGGCACCGCAACGCATTAAAATGGAGACTACGAAAAGATTGGTTAAGCGATGAGCGGTCAGCTGAACGACAATGCGCCTCTGATCCTGGCAATAGATACGGCCACCCGCGCGGGAAGCGTGGCGCTGGCTCGGGGCGCGAATTTGCTGATTCAACTGGCCGGAGACAAGGAGGCTTCCCATTCGATCGATTTGATCGTCACGGTCGAAGCAGCGCTCAAGAGCGTCGGCATCAAGCTTACCGAACTGGACTTGTTCGCGGCGGCAGCCGGGCCGGGTAGCTTCACCGGTTTGCGAATCGGCCTCGCTTCGGTAAAGTCTTTCGCCATGTCGGTAGGGAAAAAATGTGTTGGCATCTCAACGCTCGCGGCCATTGCTTATCAGGCGGGCGCCTCCGCTCACACCGTGGCACTCTTACCGGCAGGGCGCGGCGAAGTCTTTGCGCAACTGTTTTCCGTCGACGCTGACGGTGTTAGACCTCAGGATGATCCGGCTCATCTCAAACCCGCGTTGGTGCTGGAGAAGTACCACGAAATCGAGAGGCTGACCTGGGCGGGTGAAGGCGCGCAACTAGTATCGCAGGCTATTAGCGATCGAGACCCTTCAGAATCGCAAAGTGGAAAGTGGACCCTCGCACCTCGCCATGACGAACTGGCTTCCTCGGTAGCTGCGCTGGCCTTTGGTGAATATCTCGGCGGACGACTCACGAGTCCCGAGCAGTTACGCGCGATTTATGTTCGGCCTTCAGACGCGGAAATAAACGAACAATGGCAATCACAGTCAGCAGCGCTCCTGCGTCCCTAATTGTCACGCTCGCGCAAATGAGCGAACACGACTTGCTCGAGGTCGTGGAGATCGAGGATCTTTCCGGTCTGAGCCCGTGGGGTTGGGACGCCTACCACAAGGAACTACAAGCGGCGCACGATGTGATCATGTTGGTGGCCAGAACCGCGCCCGCAGGAAATGCTCCGCGTCCGGAAAAAGAGTTGGCCGGTTTTATTGTTTCGCGGCTAATTGCCGGCGAGCTCCACGTAAACAATGTGGCGGTGCGAACTGAATTTCGCCGGCAGGGAATCGGTGTAAAGTTGCTGCGATCGGCGCTGGATTGGGCCGCTGGTAGAGGCGCGGGCATCGCTCTGCTGGAGGTTCGTGAAGGAAATCAGGCCGCCCAGGCCCTCTATTCGCGGTGCGGTTTTCAGGTTGTGGGCCGGCGCCCCGGCTACTACAATCAGCCCGTTGAAGACGCTCTTTTGATGACGGTTTCGCTGCCGTTTTGAGCCTTGATTTGCGACTAAGGATTGAGCTACCATTTTGCCCATGACGAAATGCCCCAGGCACTTCTCACCGCACGGACTTTCTTTCCAACCACACAATCGAGAGGAGACTAATTGACATGGAAATGACTAAGGCGGACAGCCTGAAGGAACAACTTATGACGAGCGATCCTGAGTTTCGCGAGCTGGTCCGCGAACACAGCCGTTACGAAGCGCGTCTGACCGAACTGTCCGCACTTGCATATCCGAGCGATGAAGAGCAGTTGGAAGAGGTTACGCTGAAGAAAAAGAAGCTTGTCATAAAAGATCAGATGTATTCATTGATGCTCCAGGCCGAAAAGACCACCAGCATGGAGCACTAGAGTTGTTGACCGCCGGGCGCTCAACGCAGACGCCCGCTTTGGTTCCAGGATCAACTTAAACGGGGACGACAGGACGGCTGTTGCGCCCCGTTTTCTTCTTGAGCCGATAACAGAGAGAGAGTTGGGAAAATGGTTCGCGACGGAATTCCATTCGTAGCTGTCCCCCTGGTGCTCGCCGTGGTTTCCGCTCTCTTTGGTTACTGGGTGTTCTCGCTTCCGCTTTTGTTGATTGCCGGATTCATGGCGTTCTTTTTTCGGAATCCGCACCGGACGCCACCCGATGAGCCGGGCATTATCGTGGCCCCGGCCGATGGACGAATCACGATAGTCCGGCATGCTGACGCTCAACTACCCGAGTCTCTGGTTAGCATCTTTTTGTCCCCGTTGGATGTACACATCAATCGCGCGCCGATCACCGGAAAAATAAGTGAAATCACCTACAAGACCGGCAAGTTTCACATGGCAACGCGGGACGATTCCCGCTTACTAAACGAGCAAAATAGCTTGACAATTCAAGCCAACGGGTTGACCGTAAGGTGCACTCAGATTGCCGGAATCCTGGCCCGTCGCATAGTCTGCTGGAAGAAAAAGGGCGACCAGGTTGAATGCGGCGAGCGTTTCGGCATGATAAAGTTTGGATCGCGCACAGATTTGCTGCTGCCGCCGGTGGTTGAGGTGGTTGTGAAAGAGGGCATGCACGTGCGCGGCGGCGAGACTATTATCGGAAGAATCAAATCATGAGTGTGACGCGTTTTCAGGCAGGCAAGCGGCTGGAAGCCGCACCTACACCAACCGGGCGTAAGGGCCTGAGGAAGGGCGTCTATGTTATCCCCTCACTCTTCACCACCCTAAACATTCTGGCCGGCTTCTACTCGCTGATGGCTTCGATGAGCGGCTTTCGGCTGCTGGGAATTGGCGGAGCTCAGCAGGTAAAGGAAGCAGCCGAGCGCTTTGATTATGCGGCCATAGCGATTGGTTTGGCGGTCGTGTGCGACACACTCGACGGGCGCATCGCCCGCATGACCAAGAGCACGAGCGAGATTGGCATTCAACTCGACTCGCTCGCCGATATCGTTTCGTTCGGACTGGCCCCGGCAGTCCTCGCCTACGCGTGGGGCTACGGGACGGCGTTGCAGGATTGGACTAATGTCCGCCAGCTGGCCTGGTTTGTCTCGTTCATGTTCGTAATCTGCGGCGGCTTTCGCCTGGCCAGATTCAATGTGCAGGCGTCGCGTCCGCGTCCGTTGAAGGAAGGCACTCAAAAAGTAGACAAGAAGAGTTTTGTGGGACTGCCAATCCCAGTGGCCGGCTGCATGATCGCCGCCCTGGTCCACTTTTCGCCGATGCCGATCAAGTACGCGCCGCACCGCGCTGAAGTGCTGGCCATCCTTATGATGGTCCTGGTCGCTTTCCTCAGCGTGCTGATGGTGAGTACCATGCGCTTCACCAGCCTCAAGTCTGTCGGCACCGGCCGGCGAAACGCGCGGCTGGTAATCGGGATGATTGCGCTCGCCGGTCTAATCTATCTTTATTCGCAGTGGGTGCTGTTGATCCTGGTCATCACGTACATAGTCCATGGGCTGTTCTCACGCGGCCTGACCGCGCTCTCACGACGCGGGTCTGAGGCTCAGCCTACCGAAGTCCACGAAGTCTGAAACCTCACGCTCTAGAAATACAACTAGTGGTTTTGCTGAGGAGCGGCAAACGCCTGCAATCCGTGCGGTGTGGTGATCAGCACAAGATCACCAACCACAATCGGGGCGGCGCTGCTGCTATTGTCTTCGCCCAGCGCGAGAGTGTTTACGGGCTTGCCGTCCCGAAGTCCGAGCACAATGGCGCTGTCCGTGGACAGGGGAGTAAAGAGCGCTCCATCCGCGGCGGTGACTGGACGCGAAGATATGCGGCCGGGAAGCTGTCGTCGCCAAATCAGCGCTCCCTTACTGAAGGACAAGAGGTAAGCGAAGTTATCCAGAGAGGCCGCCAGCAAGCCGTTCTCAACCGCGGCCACGGCCTGGACCGCTGCTCCGGTGCGGCGTCGCCATATCAGCTTGGAACGCAGTTCACTGAACGCGTAGACATATCCGTCGGCAGAACCGAAATAAACTATGCCGTTGGCAATCGCGATGGGTCCCTGGATGCCGGCCCGCGCGCGATACTGCCAGAGCGGCTGACCCGTAGTTTGATTGAGCGCCAACAAAGTGCCCTTTTCACTTCCTACATAAACCAGTGATCCCGCCAGGACCGGCTGACTCGAGAATGCTTCCTGGTACTCATTAATCCATAAGGTCAGTCCGGATTGCTTATTAAAAGCATAGACGCGTCCGTCGGCGCTGCCTGAGAACAGCGCACTCGGCCCGGCGATCAAACCTCCGGTTAACGGCCCGGGCAAAGTCCTCATCCACAGGGTCACACCCGTTGCTTTGCTGACCGCCCGCAGAGTTCCGTGAACACGTCCTTTTTCCGCTTCGACATACCGGCTGGCAATAAAGACGCTGCGTTCGTCGACCGCCGGCGCCGCGGAGAACTCGCCTCCAGTCTCTGTTTTCCAGATCAACTTGCCATCGGCAGGATTGAGCGCCACCAACACGCCGTCAATCAAAGGCACGTAAACCGTTTTTCCATCTGAGGCCGGCGTCAGGTTAGACATGCGATCGGATTGGTAGCGCCACCGCATGATCATCGGCTGCGATAAAGCAGGCTGGGCTTGCGCGAAACGAGGGCTCAAACACTGGAATGCGATTGCGAGCAAAACCAGCCTCGGCAGGTAACCTAATGTCCAGGAAATGAGGTTCAGTATTCTTTTGGGTGAGGCAGGACAGTCGCTATTCATGAGTTCATCAATCTAATTCACGGCCGGCCGCTTTTGGAGGTTCGTCCACAGGCAACCTATAATTCGTGATCCCGTAGCTTTCGGCAGTTGGACGCGCAATCCGGGACGGAGGTTTTCCTTTTCTGCAAAGAACGAGTCACGAAAGAATCATCATACTCGACTTTGGTGCCCAGTACACTCAGCTAATTGCCAGGCGTGTGCGCGAAGCCGGTGTCTACTGCGAGATCCTCCCGTTCAACGTCTCAGTTGACGAGATTGAAGCTCATCATCCTCGTGGCTTGATTCTTTCCGGAGGGCCTGCGTCGGTTTATGACAGTGATGCGCCGCACCCAAATCCCGAGTTGCTCCTAAGCAATGGCACTCCCGTGCTGGGAATCTGCTACGGCCTCCAGCTGATCGCCCACAAACTCGGCGGTAAAGTCGAACCCTCGCGCAGCCGGGAATACGGCTACGCCCGTCTGAGTGTGCTGGACGGGTCGAGCCCGCTGTTTACCGGTTTGCCTCAGGAGATGGACGTATGGATGAGTCATGGCGATCAGGTTAACGTCGTGCCTGACGGTTTTCGGGTGACGGCGCGAACGGGCGAGGCGCTGGCCGCTTTTGAGAACCAGGAGAAGGGAATTTACGGACTGCAGTTTCATCCTGAGGTTGCCCACACGCCTTTAGGGGCACAGATTCTGCGAAATTTCCTTTTTGAGGTTTGTGGCTGTGCAGGGGACTGGACCCCCAGCGCGGCGATCGATGAACAGACTGAACGGATTAAAGAGCAGCTCGGGGATGGACGCGCAATTTGCGGACTCTCCGGCGGGGTCGACTCGTCAGTTGCCGCGGCGCTGGTGCATCGAGCAGTTGGCGAACGGCAGACGTGCCTCTTCATTAACAACGGTCTGTTGCGCGAAGGAGAGTTCGAATCAACCCTCACGCTCTTAAAACAGAAGCTGAAGCTGAACATCGAGGGCGTTGACGCCAGCTCGCGGTTTCTCGACGCTTTGAAAGACGTCGTCGATCCCGAAACCAAACGAAAGCGGATCGGCGCGCTTTTCATTGAAGTCTTTGAAGAAGAAGCCAAGCGGATCGGCGGCGTAGATTTTCTGGTCCAGGGGACGCTTTACCCCGATGTGATTGAGTCGGTCTCGGTGCGAGGTCCTTCCGTCACAATCAAGAGCCATCATAACGTCGGCGGCTTGCCCGAGAAGATGAACCTGAAACTGATCGAGCCGCTCCGCGAGTTGTTCAAAGACGAAGTCAGGCTGATCGGCCGCGAGCTGGGAGTGCCCGAAGAAATTCTTAGCCGGCATCCTTTCCCCGGCCCTGGACTGGCGGTGCGAATTCTGGGCGACGTCAGTGAAGAAAGGCTGCGCATCCTGCGAGCGGCAGATCGAATCCTGGAAGAGGAGCTGCGCCGGGCTGATTTGTATGGATATGTTTGGCAGGCCTTTGCGGTATTGCTCCCAATTTCCACCGTGGGTGTCATGGGTGATGAGCGGACCTACGAACGCGTCATCGCGATTCGGGCGGTCACCAGCGTGGATGGGATGACTGCTGACTGGGCGCGCTTGCCACACGATTTTCTGGCTCGCGTTTCAACCCGCATCGTAGCGGAAGTGCAGGGAATTAATCGCGTGGTTTACGATATTAGTTCAAAGCCACCCGGCACGATCGAGTGGGAATAGCGGTGGTGGTAAGTCTCACCTCAGATAAAAACCGACTCCAACATCTTGTTTGGTTGATTCGCCGACGCCCCGTGATATAGTGTGAAACCGACCGACACTACTCGCGAATAAAGCCGCGAATTTATTCTTAGCTGCTTATCAAATCATGCAGGACAAGGAATTCGTCCATCTTCATCTCCACACTGACTACAGCCTTCTAGACGGAGCCATCCAAATCAAGCCGCTCGCCGAACGTGCGGAAAAGCTGGGCATGAAAGCCTGTGCGATGACCGACCATGGCAACATGTTCGGGGCCATCACTTTCTACAACACCATGAAGGCCCAGGGGATCAAACCCATCATCGGGTGCGAGACCTATCTGGCGCGGGGCAGCAGAAAGGACCGGGCGGGTCGCGCTGCGCCCGGTGAAAAGACCAATCATCATTTGATTCTGCTGGCGAAAGACTTCGAAGGCTATCGCAATCTCTCGCGGCTGACTTCAAAGGCATTCACCGAAGGCTTTTACTACAAACCAAGAATCGATCGAGAACTTCTGGCTCAACACAGTAAGGGCCTGATTGCTCTGTCGTCATGTTTGTCGGGTGTGCCTTCGTCTTTGCTGGTGCGGGACTGTTTTGATGAAGCCGCAGCGGCAGCGCTCGAGTTTGAAGAGATCATGGGGAAGGGAAACTACTTCCTCGAAATTCAGGAGCACGGACTCGATGCCCAGGCGAAGATCCGGAAGCCGCTGGTCGATTTGTCAAAGCGCACCGGCATCCCGCTGGTGGCTACGAATGACGCGCATTACCTGATGCCTGACGATTCGCGCGCCCACGACATCCTGCTTTGTATCGGCTCAGGAAAAAGCGTCAACGATCAGAATCGTCTGCGTTACGCCACCCCGAACTTCTACGTCCGTTCCGCCGACGAGATGTGGCAAATCTTCGGGAGTGAGTTGCCGGAAGCACTGCAGCGAACGGTCGAGATTGCCGAACGCTGCGACTTGACGTTGCCGAAGGGCGTCAACTATTTGCCGAACTACCCGATTCCTGCGTCAGACGCAGGTCTGACCGCCAACGAGTTCTTTGAGAAGACCGTGCGCAACGGTTATCAGACCCGAAAGGCCCAGGTCTGGGATCGAGAATTCGCCGGCGGGGAACTGACCCATACTTTTGAAGAATACGAAAAGCGCCTCTGGCACGAGATCGAAGTCATTAAACGAATGGGCTACGCCGGGTATTTCCTGATCGTTTGGGATTTCGTTCGTTACGCAAAAGACCACGGCATCCCGGTTGGTCCCGGTCGCGGTTCGTCCGCGGGCTCGCTGGTGGCCTACTGTCTGGGTATTACCGATATCGATCCCCTCAGGTACAACCTCTTCTTCGAGCGATTCCTTAACCCCGAGCGAGTATCGATGCCGGACATCGACATCGATTTTTGCGTCCGGGGCCGGGCTGAGGTCATTAACCACGTCGCCAACCTTTACGGGCGCGAGTCTGTCTGCCAAATCGTGACCTTTGGAACGCTGGCCTCGCGGGCGGCAATCAAAGACGTGGGACGAGCCCTGGATATACCTTATGCAGAGGTTGAGCGGATCTCGAAGATGATCCCGCCACCTGTGCGTGGCCGCAACGTCAGCATCGCGCAGGCAATTGAACAAGTACCTGAACTTCGCCAGGCAATGGAATCCAGCGAACAGGTGAGTGACTTAATCGATCTTGCGCGCCGCTTGGAGGGCTGCGCCCAGCACGTCTCAGTCCACGCTGCCGGCGTCGTCATCACGCCCGAGCCCCTCGAGGAGCTCATTCCTATCGCCGTTTCCGCGAAGGATGAAGTCACCACCCAGTACGAAATGACCGACCTGGAGAAAGTGGGCGTCCTTAAGATGGACTTCCTGGCGCTTAACACGCTTACGATCATAAGCGACTGCTTAAAAAGCATAAAGCGCTTGCTTAGCGAAGATGTTGTCTGGTCAAAGGTTTTGCTTAACGATCAGAAGACTATGCAACTGTTTGGCGAAGGAAAGACGGACGCTATTTTTCAGTTTGAATCCTCGGGGATGGCGGAGATCTGCCGCAAGCTGAAGCCGCAAAGTATTGAAGACCTTTCGGCGCTTAACGCGCTCTATCGGCCCGGCCCGATCGATGGCGGGATGGTGGATGACTTTATCCTGCGTCACCACGGCAAGAAGAGCGTCCGCTACATCGTTCCCGAAATGAAAGAGATCCTGGACACCACGCAGGGAGTTATCGTGTACCAGGAACAGGCGATGCAACTTGCTCAGAAGCTCGCCGGCTACACCATGGCCGAGGCCGACAGCCTGCGGAAAGCTATGGGCAAGAAGAACCGCGAAGAGATGGCTCAGCAGGAGCAGAAGTTCATCCTGGGAGCCGTAGCGCGGGGGATCAAGCGCGATAAGGCCCAGCAGATCTTCTCGCTGATGGCCCAGTTCGCTGATTACGGTTTTCCCAAAGCGCACAGCGTCGCTTATGCCTATCTTGCGTTTCAGACGGGGTACCTGAAGGCACATTACCCGGAACACTTCTATGCGGCTGTGCTCTCGAATGAAATCGACGATACCGGCAAGGTATTTCGCTATACGAAAGAAATGCGGGGGCAGGGAATTGCGCTGCTACCCCCGGATGTTAACGACAGCGACGCGGGCTTTACTCCGTTGAAGGGAGCGATTCGTTACGGCCTGGCAGCGATCAAGGGCATCGGCGTTTCCAGCGTGAACGCGATTATGAAGGCGCGCGCTACGGGCGCGTTTCGATCGATTTTCGACTTTACTGAAAGAGTCGAAGAGGGCGCCATCAACAAGCGCGTGTTGGAAGGGCTGGTCTGTAGCGGAGCATTCGATTCGCTCAAACCTGAAGGCGCAACCAGTTATCAGTGGCGGGCCCGGCTATGCGCGGCGATCGACGTAGCTCTGGCGCGTTCGGCCAGGGCGAGACGGGCAAAGGCGCTGGGCCAGAATGATCTCTTTGGCGGAGAACAGAGCGAGTCATCTGACGCTGCCGTAGATCTACCGCCATGTGCTGCCTGGACGCCGATGGAGATGCTGGCGGCTGAGAAAAAAGTCCTTGGCTTCTATATCACCGGCCATCCGCTCGACGCACATTTTGAAATCGTTTCACAGCTTGGCGCTTTGTCGTCCGTCGAGTTGGCTGCCCAGGAAACTGGCTCGCGCGCAACCATTGCCGGATTGGTGAACGACCTCCAGCTGCGCACAACCAAGAAAGGCGATCGCTTTGCGATCTTCCGGCTTGAAGATCAGGCCGGCTCCGTCAAGTGTGTGCTCTGGCCTGAACCGTTTCGACGTCACAGCTCGATGGTCACGGCTGAAGCGACCCTCTTGGTGAGCGGCCGGGCCGAGATTGCCGAAGAAGGCACGGTCACGGTAATTGTCGAAAGAGTTACCGAACTGACTCAGGCAATACAACAAAAGGCCCGCGAGCTCATCATTCGATTTCCCGCAGACGGGAATTCCGAGCAACTTTCCGCTTCAGTCCGGACGCTGTTGGAACAGGCCCAAGGCGAGTGCGACGTTTTCGTCGAGATAGTCTCGTCAGGGATGTTGGTCCGCATGCGAGCGCATCCGACTTTGAAAGTTCAAGGCAGCGTCGAGATGGAGACGTCTTTACGTAGCCTGGGGTGTGAAGTAAGGTGGGACGGCTTTGCCGCGTCCCCGCGAGCGTCTGCGGTCGGCAACTCCGGATAATCTTTCGATGGCAAAAGAGAAAGAACCAAACCCAAAGAATCAGGCGACCGCTTTTGAGCGAGTACAACTGGCGCGCCATCCCGAGCGGCCCTACACTCTCGATTTCATCGAACGCTTGTTTGAAGACTTTACCGAAATTCATGGCGACCGTCGTTATGCCGACGATCCGGCCATCGTGTGCGGTTTCGCGCGTTTTCATGGAATGCCGGTGCTGGTTGTTGGCCATCAGAAAGGCCGTGATACCAAACAGCGCCAGTTTCGAAATTTCGGGATGCCGAAACCGGAAGGCTATCGCAAAGCAATCCGCGCGATGAAGCTCGGCGCGAAATTCGAAAGACCAGTTTTTAGTTTTATTGATACTCCCGGTGCTTATCCCGGCATCGACGCCGAAGAGCGGGGCCAGGCCGAAGCGATTGCCTACAACCTGCGCGAGATGGCTAAGCTCACCGTACCGGTAATCGTTACCGTAATCGGCGAAGGGGGATCCGGGGGTGCGCTGGCGATTGGCGTCGGCGATCAGGTGCTGATGTTGGAAAACGCCATCTACTCGGTAATCTCGCCTGAAGGCTGCGCCGCGATCCTTTGGAAGGATTCCAGTCAGGCTGCGCGCGCCGCGGAAGGACTTCGCTTAACCGCGCAGGATCTCCACCATGAAGGAATCGTCGATCAAGTCGTGGATGAGCCGGAAGGAGGAGCGCAAGCTTCGCATGACGAAGCCGCTCGCTTACTAGATTCAGTTCTCTGCGCCAGATTGGCTGAGTCAGCTACCAGCAAGGTTGATGAGCGACTCGCCCGGCGCTATCAAAAGATCCGGCAATTCGGTAAGTGGGGAATCAGCGAATCGCCCAGCGCCTCGTAACAGGTCGAGATCCGAAAGCTCCTGAAATCAAAACGGAATGTCGTCATCGCTCAGGTCAGCGGGCTCGGGTCCTGAGTCGGCTCCTGCGGCTGCTGCGGCCCGCGCCGGCGGGGCTCCGGCATCTTCGCCTCGGGCGGCGCCACCGATGAATTGCATGTCAGTGGCGTGAACTTCGAGGGTGTGCCGTGGTTTTCCGTCTCGATCCGTCCACTCTTCGACGCGCAGGCGCCCCTCGATATAGACCGGACGACCACGCGTGAGGTATTGCGATGCAGTTTCTGCCTGCCGGCCCCAGAGCGTCACGCGAAACCAGGTGGTAATGTCGTTGTTCTCGCCTGTCGTACGGTCCTTGCGGCGCTCGTTCGTAGCCAGACTGAAACTGCAGACAGGCGTGCCCTGCGGTGTGTAACGCAGCTCGGGATCACGACCAAGATTGCCGACCAGAATAATTTTATTGAAAGACATTTAGTCCTCCGCGAGTCTTCTTTCCAAAAAGGGAGTCAGGAGTCATAAACAAGACGGCGATACTACTCGGAGCATTGCGATGCGTCAAGCATGATCGCGTTGCAATTATTTAGCTTGCTTCGATAGGAACGACGCGACAAAATCTGTTAGACTTTGCCAAGTTTAAGAGAACTCGACCATGAGTGCGACCGTCTACCTCGAAACGTTTGGCTGCCAAATGAATGTCGCTGATAGTGAGCGTGCTGGCATCCGCTTGCGAGAGGCCGGTTTTGCCTTTAGCGATTCGCCTGAGACCGCAGATGTAATTCTTTTTAATACTTGCTCAGTCCGGGAACGCGCCGCGCACAAGGTCTTCACGCGCATCGGAGAAGTTCGGCGCCAGCGTCTCGGCAGCGAACCGGTCGTCGGCGTCATGGGTTGCGTGGCGCAGCTGGAAGGCGCGTCGCTATTCGACAACAGCCCTTCGGTAAATGTGATCGCCGGCACGCGGGCGACTGATCGGCTGCCGGAATTGATCGAAAGGGCCCTTGCGGGAGAGGCCCGGGTAATTGACCTTAACGAGCGCGCGTCAGGTGAGAAGTGGGATGTGCCCGCGAGCGCGCGTACCTCAAAGCACGTCGCCTTTGTGCCCATCATCGAAGGCTGCAATAAGTTCTGCACCTACTGCATAGTTCCTTATTCGCGCGGACGCGAGCAGAGTCGCGCGGCTCATGAAATTGTGGCGGAGATCAAAGCCCTGCGCGAGTATGGCTATCGCGAAATTCATTTAATCGGACAGAACGTGAACAGTTACCGGCCGCGGACCGAAGCGGGGCTGGAAAACTTTAAAGGCGCGACGCCGTTCAGTCGCCTTATGCGCGCGGCCGCGGCAACGGGAATGGAACGGATCAAGTTTGCGACTTCATTCCCGCGTGATTTTCACGCGGATATCGTGAGCGCAATCGAAGAGCACGAGAACCTCTGTGAGTGGATTCATCTGCCCGTGCAGTCGGGAAGTGATCGGGTGCTGCGCGCGATGCGGCGCGGCCACACGGTCAGGGATTACCTGACCCGCATCGACGCAATTCGAAAAGCTAAGCGCCGAATGGCCATAACCAGTGATATCATTGTCGGCTTCCCCGGAGAGACTGCGGAGGATTTTCGCGCGACCGCAGATCTGGTTGACCAGGTGGGCTATGACGGGCTCTACATCTTCAAGTACTCTGAGCGCCCGGGCACACCAGCGGCGAAATTCGACGACGATGTCAGCCTGGCGGAAAAGACTGCGCGCTTTCTCGAGCTGGAAACAATTCATCGGCGCCGTCAAAACAAGATTTACGATAGTTATGTCGGGCAAGAATTGAAGGTCCTGGTCGAGCGGCCGAGTACCAAGTCAGAAACCGATGTAACGGGTCATTCGACTTGCCATAAGGTCGTGAACTTTTCCGGAGAGTTCGCCAAACTCGGACAGGTAGCGACCGTGCGTGTGACTGAGGCCAAGATTAACAGCCTTTACGGTGAAGTCGTTTCGGCGTCTTAGCCGCGCCGGATGAGCAGAATAAGCGGGGTAGCACTTATGGAAATCGAGGTCAAAATTCGCGCGTTAATGATGGATCCAAACAGTGGCACGCCCATAATTATTCTCAAGGACGTTAACAGCGAAACAATGCTTCCTATCTGGGTTGGGGCCTATGAAGCTAATGCGATTGCTCTGGAGATCGAAAAGATCGCGCCGCCCAGACCGATGACCCACGACCTGCTGCGTAACTTAATTGTCGAACTCGGATTGAAAGTCGATCGGGTGGTGGTGACCTCGCTCAGGGACAACACCTTCTATGCAGTGATCGAGATGACCGGCGAGAGTGGCGAGGCCATGCGGCTGGATTCGCGTCCATCGGATGCGATCGCCCTGGCCCTCAGAGCCGACTGTCCCATCTTTGTCGATCTCGAGGTTATCCAGGCTTCGCGCAATACCATCGCTACCGACGAAGAAGGCGAACCGGACGTTGACAGCACCGAGGAAGAGTGGCCCGAAGTAATCGGCGACGCCAGCGACTTGCCGATGTGAAGACCTGGCAAAGAAGACGGTCAGCCCCTGGTTAATTGTGATAATAGCCATTACGAATCAAAAAGGCGGCGTCGGCAAAACCACGACCGCCATCAACCTGGCGGCTGGTTTCGCTCGCCGGGGGACCAAAACTCTCCTTCTGGATCTTGATCCTCAGGCCAACAGTTCCATTTCATTCCTGGATCCGCTGACGATCGACCGCTCGGCCTACGATCTGATGATGGACGGGCAGGGAACTAGCGAGCTGCCGGTTTACAAAACGACCGTCGAAGGTCTCGACGTAATTCCGGCGCGGATTAGCCTGGCTAAGCTCGAGTCAAAACTGGTGGGCGACTTTGATGCGCCTTTTCGCTTGAAAGACCGGATTGAGCCGCTCAAGAAAGCCTATAAGGTGATCGTCATCGATACGCCGCCGACGCTCGGACTGATTACCGTTAACGCGTTGGTGGCTTCAACTCACGTGCTGATCCCGATTCAGTCATCCTACTTTGCTCTCGAGGGAACGGATGATTTGCTCGAGACGATTGAGAAAGTAAAAGCCCGCCCCAATCCCAAGCTGGAGATGCTGGGAGTTCTGGTGACCCTGCACGACAAGCGCACCACGCTCGGCAAAGAAGTTTACGAACAGATTCGCCGTGTCTTTGGGGTAAAGCTTTTCGATACCGTGATCACTAAAAGCGTCCGGTTAGAGGAATCTCCCGCCTACAAGGAATCCATTTTTACGTTCGCGCCGCAATCATCGGGCGCGATCGAATACGAAAAACTTTGTAACGAGGTAATGAGCCGTGTCTAGAAGAGGCCTGCCCACCGGTTTAAGCATGCGCCACGACGCGCATTACGTTGAGGAACTGACCCAGTCGACTACCACTCACGTAGGTCGGATGATTCCCATCGACAAACTCGATGCGAATCCGGATCAGCCGCGCCAAGAGATAGGGGATCTGACTGAGCTGACCGCCTCGATTCGCGAAAAGGGCGTCCTGGAACCTTTGCTGGTCAAGCCAGCCACGATGGGCCGGTGGATGATAATCGCCGGCGAGCGACGTTGGCGTTCGGCGACCGCGGCCGGCCTCACCGAAGTGCCTTGTATTGAGATGGATGTCGACGATAGCGCGGTCGCGGAAATCGCGTTAATCGAGAACATGCAGCGCAAGGACCTGACGCCTTGGGAAGAAGCCGACGGCCTGCGCGCGCTGTGCGAGCGCTTTGGCTACACGCACGAAGATGTGGCGCGAAAAGTAGGGAAGAGCCGCAGCACTGTCACTGAAGCTCTCTCGATTGCGTCGATTCCTGCCTCGATCCGGAAAATTTGTCGCGAGTCCGAAATTACTTCAAAATCCTTGCTGCTGCAGATTGTGCGCCAACCCGACGACGATTCGATGCGCGCCATGGCGGAGCAAATTTCGGCGGAAGGCTTAACCCGTGATGGTGCTCGAAAGGCGCGGCGGGCTTACGTCGATCCCACCGGAGCTTCGGAACCGTTTGTTTATCGTTACGAGGCGCCGGGAAGGGAATTCAGGGTTGAGGTTAAGTTTAAGAAGGCGAACATCTCTGCTGAAGAACTTTTCGAGGCGCTTAACGCCGCCGCGCAGAACATCGATGAAGCGACCTGAGGCGGCACTTCAACAATTCAAACTTCAGACAAAGCAATAGACAACCCCAACCGGGTACTGATGCAGTTTGAGCTGGCGGGCCTTTCTTATTAGCACCGTGGCTTTAGCCCGGTGATTAGCGATTGGGATCGGCAGGGAAACCGTTTAAAACGGTTTCCGATTTGTGTCGTGCACCGGGGTCACCGCGCTAAAAGCGACGGTGCTAATGAGATAGGACCGCAAACTGCACCACTACCCCCCAACCGATAGCACACCTATCACCCTAGCTCAGCCATTCTGACGCGCGGCAAGCCTCTTACTTAAGGGAAGACCAATAAAGAGCGAGGAGTTCGTGGCAGAGCCTTAACCCTCGAGCCTCAGCCCTTTTTTTTCTTTTCCTGCGCCGCCCGCTTGGCCAGAGACCGGCTCCATCGCTCAAATGTGGGTTGTAGTGGCTTGAACAGCTTGGCCCGAAACTTGTGCTGTTGCTCGTTCCAGGCTTTCAACTGCTTTTCGACATAAGCGCGCACGGCCGGCTCCACCGCGCCGCGCTTAACCGAATGGCGCAGAGTCAGGTGGTAATGCTGCGCCACCAGCGAGAAGAGGACTGCCGCCATATTTCCTTTGAATGAAAGCCGGGGAATTATCTGCTTGTGAAATGGTTTGTTGGTCGAGGCTAAAGGCGTGATGGCGATTTCAAACCACGGTCCCTGCGTTCCCTGGCGTGGATGGTACAAACCCGGGAGGTCCGTTCCTTTGGCTGCCACGCGAGCCCGCGGCTCGGTAATAACGCTAACCAGGCGGACGCGCTCGATGCCTCGCAAGTGCTCGCGCGGCACGCTGGCCAACGCGGTCTCCAGGTTCACAACCGTATTCCGCGGCAGCTTGCCCTCGTACTGGTTCTCAATCTTAACCGCCATCTACGCTTAAGCCCTTCTAACTGGTTTGTCTGTGAGCCAAGCACTCTAGGAGACGGCCGCATCATTCGTCAACCGCGCAGCCGTAACTGGCCATGAAGGCGTGAGACGAGAAGCCCAACGTCGGCCCGCTTAACCAACTTCAACGCAAAAAGCCTCATTCGGTCCGTAAGGGCGGGGCACTTTGACCACCAGAACGACCTATCCACCCACATCTATCGAGTGCGTCTGATAATACATATTATGTCGCTGCGGGGGCTGGCGCAAAGGCCCGCTGGATCACAATAAAAGTCCGGTTACGTAAAAGTGGTGACAGTTGTTAGCTAAAACACATGACAGCCGGATTTTGAACCTCCGTCCGCAGTATTGAGTGAATCGACCAGGTGAAATGGTTGCGTGTGGTAGCTACTGGCGCTAATCAGCGTTGCATAGGCTAAGCTTCTTTCTGTCGCTGGCGCTGCTCACTTGCCTTTATCAATTCATTCATGTCCGCCGCGGGCCGAATCTCGAAAATGTTGCCGTACTTCAGGGCCGGATGCTGGCCGATGAGCTGTACAGCATGATTCATGTCCCTCGCCTCAAGGACGAGAATGCCGCCGAGTTGTTCTTTGGTTTCGGCATAGGGGCCGTCGGTCGTTGCCACGTTGCCGTTCTTCCAATACAGGGTCAGGGCGGTCTCCGGCCCCTGAAGCCCTTCTCCACCGGCCCAGTGCCCGCTGGCGCGAAGATGGTCGTCATATTCAAAGCATGTATCGAACATGGCGTTTCGCTCGCTCTCAGTCATGCCATCGAATTTGCCTTTGTCGTAGTAGCCCAAACAGATGTATTTCATTGTTCTTCTCCTCGTTCTTCTCCCCTCGGTGGGAGCACGCAGCACAGCCTTGCGCGCTGGATCGTTCACCCTATAGTCGTCGCGCACAGGTAGAATCGACAGCACAGGCGATTCTCATTTCAATTCCTCGAGTCGCCTCGCGAGAAAACGGCGTTCCGGTTCGTGCCGCGCCAGGGCGAATCCTTTCCGTGGGATTTACCAGCGTGTAGAATCGCCGGATGACGCGATTGCCGGAACGCACTTTTCGGAAGGCACTTCCCGCGATTGTCCTCGCGGTGCTGGCTTACGTCTCCAGTGCTCAAGCGCCGCCCGACCGCTTGAAGCAAGTTGTGCGGCCTTATGTCGATGCCCAGATGTTCATGGGAAGCGTACTCGTGGCTAAAAACGGAAAGGTCATTTTCCGCAGGAGCTATGGTATGGCCGACTTGGAGTGGAGCGTTCCAAATACTTCCACGACTCGATTCAATATCGCTTCGATGACGAAGCAATTCACCGCAGCCTCGATCTTGCTCCTTGAGGATCGCGGAAAATTGAAGACCGATAATTTAGTCAAGAAATACCTCCCTGAAGCGCCCGCATCCTGGGACAAGATCACCATTTATCACCTACTGACGCACACATCCGGCATCCGCGAAGACTCCGCAAAGTATGAACCCGGTACCCCAGACAATTTGGTTTTTAATGACAGGCCTCTCAACTTTCAGCCGGGCGAAAAATGGGCGTACACGAACCTGGGATACATCGTGCTCGGGTACTTGCTGGAAAGGATCAGCGGGCAGACCTACGAGGAGTTCGTTCAGAAGAATATTTTCAAACCGCTGGGAATGAACGACTCGGGACTCCTCTCCTTTGTGACTATCATTCCGCGACGTGCATCCGGTTATTGGCCCGGCAACAATGGGATCGAAAATGCAGATCGTCCAGATCCAAGGATGCACTTTTCGTCAGGCTCTCTCTATTCGTCAACCGAGGATTTGCTCCGATGGAACGAGGGACTGTTCGGCGGCAAGCTATTGACACCTGCATCCCTCCGCAAAATGACCACACCCTTTAAGGGTGACTATGCCTGCGGCTTGTATGTCAAGCGTGTTAACGGCCACCTGATGATCGAGCATGATGGAAACAACATTGGGTTTAACTCAGATATGGCCTACTACCCCGAAGATCGGATTGCCGTTATCGTCTTGGCAAATCTTAATGGCACCGTCACCAGCGAGATGACGAGGGCACTTGCGGCGGTGGCACACGGGGAGACCCCTCCGACTCCTTCCGTACACAGGGAAATCTCGTTGTCCAAGGAAGTTCTGGCTCGCTATGCGGGGACCTACCAGTTTCCGCGTTACAGCCTAAAGGTGGTCCCCGAAGGAAATCATCTGCTAGTCACGTTTGACAACGGCGGGACGCTTGCGGTGTTTCCGGAGTCGGATACGAAATTCTTTTCCAAGCCGTGGCCCACTCAATTCGAGTTCTCGAAGAACGAACACGGCGAATTCACCATTCTGAGACGGTACCAAGGCGGCAGAGAGGAAATTGGGGCGAAGAAATAACGCGCCCG
>JBBPID010000126.1:0-9367 GCA_038040505.1 Acidobacteriota bacterium
AACGTGACTGGATGAAACCGCAGGAGAAATTAAAAGCCTGATCGTTGCCTGGATCGCACGATGAGAGAAAGAAATCCTTGAGCGCCAGTGTCATCGCGTCGCTATCCTTCGTCGGCATCGTGGGAGCGACTTTGCTGGGCATGCGCCTACGCGCTGCGCTTCCCGATCATCACCTTAGTGCGGATGCCAAAGACGCTGTGCGAGTGGGAATGGGTCTGGTCGCGACTATGACAGCTCTGCTGCTGGGACTCCTGATCGCGTCAGCAAAGGGTTCGTACGACACACAAAGGAGCCAGGTAATTCAGATTGCGGCGAGGGTCGGTTTCCTCGATCGCGCGCTTGCGGTCTACGGCCCGGAAACGGCCCAGGCACGTGCGCTGCTCCGCCGCGAAGTAGAAGGCGCGATTACTCGTATATGGTCAGAAAACGGAGATCAGTCCGCGACGAATACAACTGCTGAACAGGCGCAGGCGCTGTACAACTCGCTCCAACAGCTGGCGCCGCAGACTGAAACACAGCGCTCGCTTAAGACCCAGGCGTTGGAAACAACCATCGACCTCAGTAAGACACTCTGGCTGCTGTCAGCACAAAAAGACCCCTCAATCGTCACGCCTTTACTGGTCGCTGTGATTCTTTGGCTGGCTATCATTTTTTTCAGCTTTGGCCTATTTGCACCGGCTAACAAGACGGTAATTGCCCTGATGTTTATAGTGGCGCTGTCGGTGTCGAGCGCGCTCTTCCTAATTCTGGAGCTGGACCGGCCATTTGACGGAGTGATCCAAATTTCGAGCGCGCCGATGCGCAACGTATTGAACAATCTGGGTCGCTAACGTTCGTTCCTTCCTGGCGGCACTGTCAAAACTGACAGTTACGTCGCCTCTCAACCCAACCTACAATTCAGCCCGAGAAGCAGGGAATCGCTCCCGCCTGCAGCGGCAAGTTTGCTCAGGCGGGGGCGTAATAACCATTCGGCACGATAAGGCCCCGACAAGAGTGTTTCTGAAGTTTCCCTTCCTGGACGTAAGGCGGGCCTGATCGCAAAAACGAAGGAGATCAAGAAGATGCGAAGACTAGTGAATGTTACGTTGGCGATTGCCGGCGTGATGAGTTTTCTGTTGCTTACGAGCTCGAGCAGCTCTGCTCAGAAATTGTCCAAGTCCATCCACATCCAGGCACAGGCCATGGGAACGTCCACGCAACTTGGGCGGAGCATGAATGTCACTCTGATCATCGAAGAGTACTCGACGGCCGAGGACCAGAGGGCCTTGCTGGGCGCCTTTAACGAGAAACAAAACGAAGGTCTGGTGAACGCTCTGTCCAAGATGCACAGTAAGGGACGTCTCGCGATCACGGGCACGCTGGGCTATGACGTCAATTACATCAGGTTGTTTCAGATGCCTGATGGCAGTAAGAAGCTCAGGCTGGTAACCGATCGTCCTATCACGTTCGGCGAGGCCTGGAGCTCGAGCCGTTCGATGGACTACTCCCTGTCAGCGCTGGAAATAATTATCAGTCCGGACAAGAAGAAGAACTCCGGCACTTTGCTGCCGGCGTGTCAGTTTAAGATCGACAAAGAGGGTCAGCTCGAGATAGAGGTTCTCCAGAATCCCTGGAAGCTTACGAACATCATGAAACGCTGAGGCACCAAAACAATCGACGCCGGGCTCGGGGGCCCGGGCGTCTTAATCAGGGCGCGATTACCGTCTTGCGAGCAGGAAAGGCGAGCTGGTGATCACGCCCGTTTTTGCCAGCTAAGCCTTAAGCCAAACCGATCGCGCCCTGATTTAGCCTGCTAAATCTTGACGGCCTTCCCACCGCGAGCAAGTATTCTCGGCAGATTTTCCCCGCCTTTTAACTGCTTCCATAGAAACCGTTGAAAACGGTTACCTAACGAAACGATGTTAATGGCTTTGCCCAAAAAGCCACGGCCGCGAGCGAACAAACTCGCCGAGCTGCGAAGCAGTGGGCTTAGTTACAACCGCTGCTTCGCAGCTTGTTGAATATTGCAAGCTACATGTGGCGTGACTGAGCGATCAATAAAGAACATTTAGCGCCACCTAAGACTTTTTGGGCAAGGCCGATGCTCGCGAGAAGTGAGGTGCAATGAGACTTCTTCTTTTTTGGCTGAACCAGCACCGATCATCGACCTTTCTAGGCAAGGCCTTTCCGACGCGTTAGAATAACCTTCGTTGGTCATCCACAGCGACGAGTGAAAGCTCGTTCGAGGTAATTCGGGAAAGATGACAGGCCCCGACGGCTTTGGTCGTCTCATGGCTTAACAGTAATCGCGGAATGATGTCTCCCCAGAGCCTAACGTTCGATGATCTGATTACGAGCCCAGCGGTTCTTCTTTTCATTGTGGGGCTGCTTCACTCGGTACTGCTCGCTTGCGCTCCAAAAAGGCACAAAGCAACCTTCACAGCTTCCACCAAAGGCTTTCATATACCCTCTTCGAATCTGTCGATTTCAAAAAGTCTACCAGGGCGATGTCAGCCTCTTCGGGAGGGCAGATATGTCTAGCGCGGTCCTGGCTCAAGCTGCCAAACTGAAATCAGCAAATTCAGGTGAGGCCGGACTCCGTCGCCCATTGACCGTAGCGTTACTCGCGGCGGTGACCTATTACCTCACTGCAGAAATTGGATTTGTTTTTGCGCTTCAGCCCGGTCCTGTTTCGACACTTTGGATGCCGAACTCAATCCTGTTGGCGGCGTTATTGCTTACTCCGAAACGCTCATGGTGGATCGTTCTGGTCGCTGTATTTCCCGCGCACTTTGTGTCTGAGCTTCGAAGTGGCGTGCCCATACTTATTTCCCTGGCGTTGTTCATCAGCAATTCTGCGCAGGCGCTAATCGGAGCGTTTGGGATCTGTTACTTTGTCAAAGACCAACTCCGTTTTGACAGGTTCCGAGACCTGGTAGTCTTCGTTTTCTTTGGAGCCTTCCTGGCGCCTTTTCTCTCATCTTTTTTGGATGTAGGCACCTGGAGATACTCCGCCTACTGGGAGATCTGGCGGATACGGTTTTTCTCAAACGTGCTCGCCGCCATAACGCTGATTCCCGTGATTGTCACCTGGGCCGAAGCGGACATTAAAGCCGCGCTCAAAGCACCCCTCAGGCGATGGGTTGAGGTGGCTATACTGACTGCAGGCCTGCTCGCTGTAGGCATCGCAGTCTTCAGCAGCGATCAGGTCTCTGCCGACAAACCGACGTGGCTGCTTTACTGTCCACTGGTGTTCTTACTCTGGGCCGCCGTGCGGTTTGGACCGCTCGGAGCCAGCACCTCAGTTCTGGTCGTCATGTTTATGGCGATTTTCGGCGCTACCCATGGGCAGGGACCATTCATAGAGAACTCATCTGCGTACAACGCCCTCTCGATCCAGGGTTTTCTAATCGTCGTTGCGCTTCCTCTGTTGGCGCTGGCCGGCGTGATTGAAGAGCGACGTCGAGCCGAAGCGTCTTCGCGACAGAATGAGGAACGCCTGGCAATGGCTCTGACTTCTGCCCGCATGGGAACCTGGGAGTGGGACATTCAGGGGAACACCGCGAAATGGTCAGACGAAACCAAGCGAATATTTGGGCTCTCACCCGACGATCCGGAGACCACCTCGGAAGACTTCATCCAAATGATCCATCCCAACGATCGCTCGTTGGTTAATCAGGCCATCAATCGTTCGATCAGCGAGGGCGCGCCTTACGAAGCCGAATTCCGCATATCGCAACCAGACGGGAGTGTTCGTTGGGTGCGCGGTAGAGGAAAAGTTCTAAGCGACGAGGCGGGAAAGCCATTGCGAATGATCGGTCTTAACGCGGACATAACCGAGAGCAAGAACGCCGAGGAAGCCCTGCGACAAAGTGAGGCGAGATTGGCGCGGACCGAAGATTTCTCACTCGTGATGTTGACGCACGTCGGCCTCGACGGAAGTTGGTTAAAGGTTCCGCAGACCTTGTGTGACCTGTTGGGCTACACCGAGCAGGAGTTGCTCGCGCGTACTTTTAAGGATGTAACCCACCCGGACGATTTTGAAGCTGATTGGAACCAATGTCAGCGCCTGATTCGTGGTGAGGCCAAGTCTTTCGACATCGAGAAGCGTTATATCCAAAGGGACGGCCACACGATCTGGGTCCATCAGAATTGCTCGGTGGTAGAAGACGATAATGGACAGCCGATCCATTTCATCACGTACATCAGCGACATTACTGATCGGAAATTCGCCGAGCAGGCGCTGCTGGAGAGTAACGAGCGCAACCAGGCGATACTCCGAGCCCTGCCCGATATGATGTTTTTGCAAACCAGGGAAGGGAATTACCTGGATTACTACGCTCGGGATCATAGTTCGCTACTTATTCCGGGGGACGCGTTTCTGGGTAAGAATGTGCGGGACGTTCTGCCTCCGGAATTAGCGGCCCGCGTTATGGAATGTGTCGGTCGACTTACCCGAAAGGACGAAACTCAAGTGCTGGAATACTCGCTGCAAATAGGTGATGAGCACAGGCATTACGAAGCGCGGTTGGTATTGGCTGAAGGCGATAAGGTACTGAGTATTATTCGAGACGTTACCGACGCGCGCCGTGCAGCCGATTCTTTACGTGAAAGCGAAGAGAAGTTGCTCCGTAGTAATCAACAGATTCGTGCGCTGGCTGCCAGCCTGATGAGCGCCCAGGATTCAGAGCGCACACGCATCGCGCACCTATTGCACGATGATGTGAGCCAGAATATCGCCGCGTTTGGTGTAGCGATTAGCCGGCTCAAGCGTAAGCTGGCCAGCGGAAATCCGGAGATCGTGAAGGAACTCGAAGCTCTTGGCCAGCACACTAACGACGTGACCACGCAAATCAGACGGCTGTCGCATCAACTGCAGCCTGAAGTGCTCGAGTCTCTGGGCCTGGTAGCAACGCTCGAATCGGCGGCAGCAGACTTTAGACATGAAGAGCAAATCACGGTGAAGATCAATGCCGATATCCGGCGGAATATTCCTCTAGACGTCTCTGTCTGTGTCTATCGCGTTGCGCTGGAGGCCCTGCGGAATGTCTCGCGTCATTCGGGTGCGAACCTGGTCAACATCACGCTCCGCGAAGAGGACGTTTTCCTGACGCTCGAAATTTCGGACTCGGGCCGCGGATTTGATGTAGAAAAGGCGAAGCGTGAAAGTGGAATTGGACTGGCCAGCGCCGAAGAACGCGTCAAGTTGCTTCAGGGGACTTTCGAGATTAGATCAAAGCCGGAAGCAGGCACGACGCTTATCGCGCGAGTACCTCTGGCCAGATAATACGGAAGTGAGCATGAAGCCTACCAGAATTCTCCTGGCTGACGATCATAAAATGTTCGCTCAGGGCTTGCGATCTTTATTGGAAGAGGAATTCGAATTGGTCGGCATGGTTGAAAACGGACAAGCCCTGGTTGATGCAGCCGGCCGAACCAATCCCGACGTCATTGTGGCAGACATCTCGATGCCGATAATGAATGGCCTGGATGCGGTTCGGCGACTGAAACAACAGGGCGTTACTGCGAAGGTCATCTTTCTCACCATGCATGCCGACGACCGCCTACTTGCCGAGGCATTCCGGTGTGGCGGATCAGGTTATGTACTTAAGCAATCCGCCGGCGAGGAGCTCACCCTGGCAATTAGAGAGGTGCTCGCCGGACGCAAGTACGTTACGCCAATGCTGGCGAAAGAATGGGCCGCCGATGTTAGCAAAGGAATTGATGGCAAGAAGAGGCGCACGCTCACACCTCGCCAGCGCGAAGTCCTGAAGTTGGTCATCGAGGGGTGCACGATGAAAGAAGTGGCCCACAGGATGGGAATCTCAACCCGAACTGCCGAGTCTCACAAGTACGAGATGATGGAAGGTCTGGGTGTCGACACCACTGCCGAATTGATCCAATACGCCATAAAGCTTGGCATCACAGAGACCTAGCTCCGGGGGCGGTGATCCGGGAAGATTTTCTGTAACATCAAGTTAACGCGACCACCCGTAATAATACGGATTGTCGTGTAGGCGGGCGAGGTGTACGTTACCTGACACAGTTTACGAGTATGGGCAAAGTAGCCTCGGGCTCTGGGGCGGCGGCGCAGGCATTGAGAATGCCAGCCCGTCAGCGTTTGCCCTTAGTCCAGGTACTACCGACGTTCTCAGGGCCAGCCCGGTTTCCGAAACTCGTACTCATCAGCCACCAAGCGTTCCGGGACCAAATGAAAACAGAGACGAAGAAGTACGACATCATGTCGAAGAGCATCCCCCAAATGACGAGAAACCGCGAAGTTGAATCACCGCTTTATCGCTTTCCCGCGACGGCTGGGCCGGTAGCGCCAGGGGAAGTTGATGGCGATATCTTCCTGCGAAGAATTGTCGACGCCTGCGCCGCGGGGGTCGCGGTTCTGGATGAATTGGGGACAGTTCTTTATGTGAGTCCTGCCTGGGGTCCATTAGCGGAGCCGGATGGTCCCACAGACCTGAAACATTTGAAGAGCATTTACCTGGGGATTCGCAATCCTTCTGGAGGAGGGGCAAATGCCCTGGCAGAAGACGTTCAACGAATTCTCGAAGGCCGCGAACGCGAGTTTCACAAAGAATATTCGGTTGCCGGTAACGACGGACCGATGTGGTTTCTGATGCACGCAGCACGGCTCGACTTGCCTGGAACGAATCGTTTTCGTGTGCTGGTCACTCGTGAAGATGTCACTCGGCACAAGCAGGCAGAAAAAGCTCTGCAAACCCTCGGCGGCCGGCTAATCAATGCCCAGGAAGAGGAGCGTAGTCGAGTTGCCAGAGAACTACACGACGACTTGAATCAGCAGGTCGCAATCATGTCGATTGAACTTGAGCAACTGGGACGGAAGATACCAGAGAGCCGTCAGGACCTGGGCGCACTTGTCAGCGAACTCTGGGCAAAGGCCCAGGAAATATCTTCGGAGATTCATCGCCTCTCGTATGAGTTACACCCGGCCAAGCTTGATCATCTCGGACTCGCAGCTGCGATCAAAAGCCTTTGCGACGAACTTTCCAAACGCCGCGAAATCAAGATCGAATTCAGGCAGCAGGGTTTTCCGGCGGTTTTGTCCAGGGAAGTAACCCTATGTGTCTTTCGGATTGCCCAGGAATCGCTGCATAACATGGCCAGACACAGTGGCGCTCATGAGTCTCAGGTTCTATTAAGGAAGAGTGCAGACAGCGTGCACCTCCACGTTTCGGACACGGGCTGCGGATTTGATATGCAATCATCGCGATCGAAAAATGGGCTTGGGTTTATCAGCATGAGAGAGCGGCTGCGTCTGGTGGGCGGAAGAATCTCAATTCGGTCCCAACCATTCACCGGCACCCAAGTCGACATTGTGGTTCCCATCTAAAATTTGCGTGTCCTTCAGAAAGCAGCGGTTCCTTCTGACTTAGGAGAAGAAATGACAAAACGCCCCCGGATAATACTCGCTGACGACCACGTTCTAATATTGGATGCAATTAAGAATCTGCTGGCAGCAGACTTCGAAGTGGTGGGCACCTTTACGGATGGCCGGGCGCTGGTTAACGGCGCGCCAGAGTTAAAGCCCGACGTAGTAGTGCTTGATATCGGCATGCCCAATATGAACGGCTTGAATGCCGGTCAGCGCCTCAGGCAAGTGCTGCCACGAGTAAAACTCGTTTACTTGACGATGAACCTGGATGCCGACACGGCGGCGGAAGCGTTTCGGCTTGGAGCGTCTGCTTACGTGGTGAAGAACTCCGCTGCGACTGAGTTAGTTAAGGCAATACGGTTAGCTCTCCTGGGCCGAACTTATCTAACTCCGTTAATCCCCCAGGACGACGTGCCAGGGTCCTTCTTTCATCAGGTGGAACGAAACAAGAAACCCAACCATCTCACTTTGCGCCAAAAGGAAGTTCTTCAATTGCTGGTCGAAGGGCGCTCAATGAAAGAAGTGGGTTACATCTTAAACGTCACTCCTCGAACCGTAGCCTTCCATAAGTACAGTATGATGGAACACCTTCACCTTCACAGCAGTGCCGATCTGATCCGGTTTGCGATCAGCAACTCCCTGGTTGCCACGGAATAAGAACCCGAGGAAGAGAGGCGGTCGTCAAAGGAACGTCTTCTTCTTAACCGGCATTGATTAGTTGTCGGCCGGGTAAAAATCCAGAATCCTCCCGCAATCGAGCCCTCGTCTCACACTGTCACTTTTACCAGTATTTTCGCGCGACTCTTTGAAATAGGATTCAGCTTCCAAGCCAGCTATGGGCCGGGCCGCTTCTGGCCTGGACGCAGGAATCTGAGCCTGTTCACTAGGTGACAATTGAAAGAGAGGACGATTTGACTCGCGCGCGCATTCTATTGGCCGACGATCATAAAGAAATGCGTGATCGGGTGGTTAGTCTGTTGCAGGACGAATTCGACGTAGTTGGGACGGTCGAGGATGGCGGTGCGCTGCTGGAGGCGGAATTGGGAATGCAGCCCGATGTCTGCGTTCTTGATATCTCAATGCCGGTTCTCTGCGGTGTCGACGCTGCCGCCCAGCTGAAGGCGCGCGGCTCAAAAACGAAAATCGTGGTGCTGACGGTTTACGACGACCCGGATTTTCTGGAGGCCGCGTTAACGAGCGGGGCCCTAGGCTATGTTGTAAAAAGCCGGATGACCTCGGATTTATGCCTGGCCATCCATGAGGTTCTGGCCGGTCGGCTATTCATCTCTCCCTCACCAAAGCTAGAGACGGACCGAGACATAAATAATAGGACGACTACCGTGGCCCCATGACACCGTAGAGGTGCGGAACTCAAATCTCCAAGCGCCCCGAATCGACATCCACATATTCCTTAGGTAGAGCCATACGATGCGGTTAAGGAACCATTCATCGTGGGCAAATGCCCCCAAATGTCAAAATTGGCAGTTACCGATCTCAACCGCGCCCTCAATCCGATTGGGACAACTCAGACGGCGATATCACGACAACCTGGCCAGCTACCTCTACGAGCCACGATCATCATTCTGCGTATTCCATGATTCTGCCCAGGTTCCAAACTAGCGCGGAATGCAGTCCGTCGTCGATCACGATTTAACACTTTACAGTCAGGGTGAAAAAGCGGAGCGATCCCTATCAAGACAACTGTTTTTCAGGACCGCCAGTCAGCGACCGGCCGGCACAACCGGGAGTCGATGGCAGCCCGGACCAATCTCGCAGGGCAGTGATTTAGCTTAATGGACGCTTCTGGACGCGCGGCAAAACTACTCGGTGCGCTAAGTGATCGAAAGAATTGGCGTAAAGTACGGGAGTCGAACCCGTGTCGCCGCCGTGAAAGAGAAGAGACCTATTGTAATTCAACGGAACTTCGCGGCATGGATAGCACTCTACCGCACTTGAAGGACTCACGGGAACGCTTATTGG
>JBBPID010000127.1:0-9310 GCA_038040505.1 Acidobacteriota bacterium
TTTAGAGCTTCAGTAACTACGTCCCTCCCCTGACCCCTCCCAAAGGGAGGGGAATTTGCTTCCCCCCTTTGCTCTTAGCAGAGACTTATGTTCTCAACTCTCATCGGCAACGACGAAGCAAAAGCATCGCTGCAGCGGCTGCTCTCCAACGGCCGGGTGCCTGGCTCGTTGTTATTCACCGGCGAACCCGGCATCGGCAAGAAACTGTTTGCGCTCGAGCTGGCGAAATCTCTCAACTGCCGCAATCGTGTGGGCACTGAGGCGTGTGACGAATGTTCATCGTGCAAGCGGATTTCGCGCTCTACCTTTTCACCTTTCACCAGCGACGAAGACAATCGAGAGCGAATGATCTGGAGCGAACACGCCGACGTCGCGATGGCCCGCCCGTTCAAAGACATCATCCGCGTGAAACCGATGCGTGAGTTAGAGCGTGAAGCTAACTTTCGCCCGTTTGAAGGCGCGGCGCGGGTTTTTATCGTCGAAGATGCCGACACCATGAACGATCAGGCTGCCAGCGCGTTGCTAAAAACGCTGGAAGAGCCAGCCTCAACGTCATATCTGATCCTGACTACTGCCAACCCGACATCGCTGCTGCCGACTATCCGTTCACGCTGCCAGGTGATTCGCTTCGGTCCGCTTCCGGCCGGAGACATTGAAGAGTTTCTGATCAAACAACAGAAGTTGCCGGCCGCCGATGCTGCCCTTTTGGCGCGCACGTCACAGGGAAGCTTTGGCCGCGCGCTGGCGGGCGACGTTGAGGACTATCGCGAGAGCCGTCAGCAGATGCTTTCGATTCTGAACGCCCTGGTATTGACCGGCGATCGCGCGCGACTGATGCGTTGCGCGGAAGAGCTGGCGACGGCCAAAGACCGGAGCGAGTATGAACAGCGGCTCGACATCCTCGAAGCTTTGATCCGAGACGCTTGGGCGCTTCGTTTGGGGAGACCTGAAGAAACGATCGTCAATCGTGACTTGCTGGACGACCTGCAACGAATTGCTGATGAACTGCCGAGCCGGCGAGCCGCGCAATGGCTGTCACGAATCGAGGAAATGCGCGGCGAGCTCGACGTGAACATCAACCGCAAGATCGCCAGCGACGGCCTGCTGGCGTCGATGGCTGCGGCTTAGAGACGACAGTATTCTGGGAGTTTTGGTGAGAACGGCGCCTTAGCGCCGTTTTGTTTTAAACGATCCACGAAAACACACGAAACCGCACTAACAAAACCTTTTTCCTTGTTCGTGTTATTTCGTGGATCGATTGTGACGAAAGCCAACGCGCGTGGGTTTGACGTTGCTTTAACTTATGGTGACCAGCTCGTGACGCACTTCCGGCTTGGCCGCAGCGCCCTCCGCCAGAAGCTTTTCGGTTTCTTTCACGAAAGCTTCGACGATGTCTTCGCCGGCGACTTTACGCATCGGAACGCCGTCTTTGAAGATCATTCCCACCCCGCGCCCGAAAGTAATTCCCAGTTGGGAATCGTGCGCTTCGCCCGGTCCGTTCACGGCGCAGCCCATAATCGAAAGATGCAAAGGCTCTTCCACGTGGGCCAAACGCCGCTCAATCTCGGTTACGATTTCGACGAAGTTATCCACATCCAGACGACCGCAAGTGGGACAAGCTACAACTGTCACGCCACGCGTTCGCAAGCCGAGCGACTTAACAATCTCCCAGGCCACGCGCACCTCTTCCTGCGGTTCCGCCGCGAGCGAGACGCGAATCGTGTCACCAATTCCCTCGTGCAGGAGAATTCCCAGACCGATGGACGATTTAACCGTGCCGGTGAACGCGGTTCCTGCTTCGGTAACGCCCAGATGAAATGGATAGTCTACTTTTTCGGCCAGTAAACGATAGGCGGCAACCGTGCGTTGTACATCCGAAGCTTTCAAAGAAATGATGATATCCGTGAAGTCGAGATCCTCCAGGATGCGTATGTGACGCATGGCTGACTCGACCATTGCTTGCGGAGTCGCGGTGCCATACTTCTTCAGCAGATCTTTTTCCAGCGAGCCGCCGTTAACTCCAATCCGAATCGGCACCTTTTGCGCCTGGGTCGCCCGCACCACCTCCACAATTCGCTCGTGCTTGCCGATGTTTCCGGGATTCAGGCGCAGCTTATCGATACCGGCTTCCAGCGCCAGCAGCGCGAGCTTGTAATGAAAGTGAATGTCGGCAACGATGGGAACTTCGGGGACGCGCTTACGAATCTCCTTGAGCGCAATCGCGGCGTCATTGTCCGGCACCGCCAGGCGCACAATCTCGCAACCGGCGCTGACCATTTCTTCAATCTGCGCGACAGTAGCACCCACATCGGCAGTGTCGGTCTTGGTCATTGATTGGATGGCTACCGGAGCGCCACCGCCAATCTGGACGTTCTTGACCTGTACAGCTTTTGATTTCCGCATATTAACCAAGTTTCAGGTTTCTCTCTTTCAAACTTCAAACTTGAAACCTTAAACCTGAAACTGAAATCTTACTTCCCCTGCGTCGGCGTGGCCGCCGGCGGGCTATTCCCTCCCCCACGCCAGATCGATGCCTGCTTTATCAGATCGTTAGTGATCACAAAGACCATCAACAGAATCACGACGACGAACCCTACCTGCGGAATTCGCTCGCGCACCCGCGTCGAAATACTCCAGCCCACTGTCGCCAACCCGCCTTCGATCAACAAAAGGAAAATCGCACCGCCGTCCAGCACCGGAATCGGCAGCAAGTTAAAGATGCCAAGGTTAAGACTCAGGAATCCCAGAGTGGCAAAGACACCGGCCCAACCCAGCTTGATCGCTGACGTAGAGGCGACGCGGTAGATTCCAATCGGTCCCGAAAATGTGTTTCGCACCGAGCGCTGTCCGGAAAAGACCTGACCGAGGGCCTTACCGGTTACCCGAATGAATTCGACATTGGTATCGACTGCTTCTCTGAACGAGCCAATGATTCCTACTCTTTGAAAAGGGATTTCCTCGTCCGGCTGAAATCCCAGGCGTTCTCTCTTTTCTTCGGGGCTCAACAGCCTCGGCGTGGCGGTGACATCCACCGTACTGCCGCCGCGGTTTACCCGCAGCGTTATCGCCTGCCCCTTGTGATCGCGAATGTATTGGGTAACCTGCTCCGCGCTCTTAACCGGTTCGCCGTTGACAGTTACTATCCGATCACCAACGCGCAGGCCGGCTTCGGCCGCGGGCGTTCCCGGTTCGACAACCCGTACTACGATTGGCACGGTTCCGTAATCAGGAAGAAAGTCGAGAAACCCGACGGTCTCGCCTTCTTCAGTGTGCGGTGTCGGTTTGATGGTCAGGTTGATGCGCTGCCCGTTTCGTTCGACTTCCAAAGGCAGCGACTGGCCCGGTGACAACAAGGCGTCGTCGGCAATGGTTTTCCATTTGGGATTGGTCTTTCCGTCGAACGAAACGATGCGATCCCCGGGCTGGAGGCCGGCGGTTTCCGCGGCGCCGCCCGGCAGAATATGACGCACCACCGGAGGCGGGGTGACCTGCACGCCGTACATCAAGGCGCCGGCAAACGGAATCGCGAGGGCTGTCAGAACATTCATTACCGGGCCGGCAATCGCCACCAGAATCCGCTGCCAGCGCGGTCGCAGATCGAATCGCTCGTGCGCGGGAATGTCGGAAGCGCCTTCGCCTTCGATCGGCGCGTTTGATTCATCGCCGCCGAGCTTCACATAACCGCCGAGAGGAATTGCCGAGATCCGGTAATCGGTATGGCCCCATTTCCGTCCCAACAGGCGCGGTCCAAAGCCAAATGAGAATGTCTCGACCCGGATCTTAAGGAGTTTGGCAACGATGAAGTGGCCGAATTCGTGCAGCGTCACCGCCGCACCCAGGATGAAGATAAAAGCCAGAACACCAATTATGCCGCTCTGAAGTAAGCTCATTCAGCAGTTCCAATCAATGCGATTCGTTCTTCCCAACCGAGTTTACGTGTGGCGAGGAGGCGGGTCAAACCTGCAGGATTCCTGGCTGGTACCTGGATGAATTCTTGTGACTCGTTCCAAGTTAGGAAATACGATCCACGAAAACACACGAAATCGAACAAATAGAATCTTTTCTCCGGTTCGTGTTGTTTCGTGGATCGTTCTCCCAATTTTGAAAACAACCGGGCTCAGAATTGAATATCAACGCCCCCACCAGACTCACGCAACACTCTTCGCGCGAGAGTTTGCTTCTATTTTCGCAATCGCCGTCTGGGCCGTCGTCCGGGCGCCTTGATCTGCACTCAACACCGAATCGAGATCCTTTACCGGCGAGGTTTTGTGCTGATCCATGACGCTCTCGATCACCGTTGGTATATCCGAGATAGAGATGCGCTCGTCGATAAACGCCTGGACTGCTTCTTCGTTTGCCGCGTTCATCGCCGCCGGTAAGGTCCCGCCGGTGCGAAGTGCCCGATAAGCCAGGGAAATACAGGGGAAGCGCTCCAGGTCGGGCTCCTCGAAATGCAGCGATGACAACCGGGCAATGTCTAACGCCGGAAGTTCGGAGGGGCAGCGCTCGGGGTACGTAAGCGCGTATTGGATCGCGTGACGCATATCGGTGATCCCCATTTGCGCAATCACCGAACCGTCGATCAGCTCAATCATCGAATGCACGACTGATTCCGGATGGACGACAATGTTGATTTCGTCCGGGCTGTAGCCGAACAACCAGTGCGCCTCGATCACTTCCAGTCCCTTATTCATTAACGTCGCCGAGTCGATAGTAATCTTTGCCCCCATGTTCCAGGTTGGGTGCTTCATGGCTTCGTTGACCGTGGCGGATTTCATCGCCGCCTTGTCACGAGTGCGAAACGGACCGCCCGATGCGGTCAGGATAATGCGCCGCACTTCGGAACGCTTCTCTCCGCGCAGGCATTGATGGAGCGCGTTGTGTTCCGAATCGACCGGCAATAACTCAGCGCCGGACTTCTCCGCCGCTCGCGTCATCAACTCGCCGGCCATCACCAGGGTTTCTTTGTTGGCCAGGGCCACTCGCTTCCCTGCTTCCAGCGCCCGCAGGGTCGGCACAAAACCGACCGCGCCCACGGTCGCCGAAACCACGCAGTCAGCTTCGCCATGAGTGGCTACCTCAACCAGGCCCGCGTCACCGCTGGTGATGCGTGGAATTCGAGTTCCAGCCTGTCGCAGTTCGGCCTTGATTTCTTCGACCGCCTGTTCGTCTTTGACTGAAACCAGTTCGGGCTGAAACCGTGAGATTTGCTCGGCGAGTTTCCTGGTGTTGCGCCCGGCTGCGAAAGCCACAGCGCGAAATCGTTCAGGGCCCAGCGCCTCGATTACCCGCAAGGTGTTGCAGCCAATCGAACCGGTCGACCCTAAAATGGAAATTCCTCGTACAGACATTTGTTTGTGGCACGGGCGTCCCGCACCGTCATCGGCAAGCTGCCGATGCCACGTTCTTTATGGCGTGGCCGAAGGCGTCTCGTAAGGTTCGAGCAGATTGATGGTCTGACCGTCCCGTTCGTACGAAGCGCCGGTAACTCTCCAGTTGCGATTGCTGCGATACGACAGATTGACTGTCGCATTCACATTTTTTCGTTCGCCAATCACCTTAAGATTCAAAGTGGCTTCGCCATCGGCATTCTGAACGTTAATTTGTCCCGTGACAAACCAACCAAAATCCTTTACTTCGCCAACATCCTGTTTGAGCGTCTTGTTGTCGCGAAGAAAAGTGCGCGCGGTTTCGGCGGCATCACTGTTGCCAATGGTCCGGAAAACAAACAAGCTGATGCCGCCCACAAACAGCGCCGCAATCAAAGCCAGCACCGCGAAAATGCCGACTACGATCAGAACTATTTTCTTCGTGCTCATCAGGAATTGAAGTAAGCCTGGGCAAAATAGTAGAGGAGCGGCGCATTGAACAGCAAGCTGTCCATCCGATCAAGAATGCCGCCGTGTCCCGGCAGCAGGTTGGCGGTGTCCTTTGCGCCAGCGCTGCGCTTGAGCGCGCTTTCAGTCAGATCTCCGAGCACACTCAGGACGTTCATGACCGCGGCCAGGGGTAACGCGAACTTGAGCGGCAACTCGGGAAAGAACCAGGCGTGCGCCGCGGCGGCCAGCAGCAAGCTCGCCAGCATTCCCGCGATGGCGCCCTCCCAGGTCTTGCCCGGACTCACGTTGGGAGCGAGCTTGTGTTTTCCAAACGTCTTTCCGCCGTAATAAGCGGCGCTGTCCGCTCCCATGATCACCAGAAAGAAGAAGGAAAGCAGGTGCCGCGACAAGTCCGGCGCAAATCCAGTGCGCACCGCGACCAGGTGCCCGCCGAGCAGGACGATGTACAGCACGCCCATCACAGTTGCGCCGGTGGAACTGATCATTCGATCAAACGGCGCGCCCCTGACCATCGCCGCCGTCAACGTGCCGATCGTCAACACGATCAAGACCAGTTGAATCATCACAAAATCGGGCGACTTGCCGGGCTCAGTAAAGTAAAAAATCGTAAACAGCGCGGACGCACCCAGAAAACCGGCGACCATGTCCGCCCGAATCTGTTGCTTGCGCGCCAGCAGCCAGAACTCGACGAGCCCGAGGATCATCGCCACGGCGGCAATCAGGACAAATAAGAGAGCCAGCTTTGAAATCAGGATTGAAGCAATCAGGATCGGCAGCAGCACCACGGCGGTTACGATCCGCGCTACTGAAGGAGGGATTTTCCCGAGAAGTGATTTGGATTTCGGCTTTGGTGGTTGGGTCTTCACAAACGTCAGAACCGACTCACTTCGCGTTCACGACCAGTTTTAGGCCGCCGAACCGGCGGCTGCGCCGTTGATAATCCACCACCGCTTCGAGCAGATGCACCCGGCGAAAGTCGGGCCAGAGTGTTTCGGTAACGTGAATCTCGGCGTAGGCGCTTTGCCACAAGAGAAAGTTCGAGATGCGCAGCTCGCCGCTGGTGCGCACCAGCAGATCGAGCTCTGCCAGATCGCGCGTGTACAATTCGCGCGCGATTTCGTCTTCAGTCAAATCGTCCGGCGATTTCCCTTCGGCAATAAGCTTGCGCATCACCGCCCGGCAGGCATCGACAATCTCGGCCCGGCCGCCATAGTTCAGCGCCACGCTCAAAACCATTCCCGCATTCTTTGCGGTCCGTTCCGAAGCGCGACTGATTTCCGCTCGCACGTTTGCCGCCAGCGCCTCAGTACGCCCAATCGTCTGGAAACGAATGTTCTGCCGGTCGATTGCATCGAGCTCGATGCGCAGGTATCGCCGCAGCATGCGCATGAGAGCGTCGACTTCGTATCGCGGCCGTTTCCAGTTCTCAGTTGAGAAGGCGTAGAGCGTCAGCGCCTTCAGGCCCAGGCGCGCCCCGGTGTCAACGGCCGCGCGCACCGCCTCAACGCCGGCGCGATGTCCGGCGATGCGCGGCTGCCCGCGTTTCGCCGCCCAGCGGCCGTTGCCGTCCATGATGATCGCCACATGACGCGGCAAACGCTCCCAATCGATCGACGAGAGCAGCGCGTCGTCGCGCGAGCCTTTCTCAACAACTTCAGTGAAATCAGTTAGCACTCTTTAAAGAATATCCGGGTGTGAATTCGCAAATGAATCGCTTGTCATTCTTACTGCAACCAGAAGCAGTGTCAATCATAGTGGCACGGGCGTCCCGCCCGTGAATCACGCGCAAGCTGCGCGTGCCACATCCAACTCAGTCATACTTTACGCTCTTGAGTGTGAGGCCGTGGGCCGGGGCAGTGGCGCCGGCCGCTTCGCGTGTACCCTCGGCAATTGCGCGAGCAACAACTTCCTCAGTGATTTCCCCGCGACCGACCGCCAGCAGGGTCCCGGCTATGGAGCGCACCATGTAGCGCAGAAACCCGTTGGCCGAAACCGTGATCTCAATCAGGTCGCAACGGCCGCGAGCATTCCAGCGCGCGTCGATATCCAGCGATTCGATTGTCCGCACGCGAGATTCGGCTTCGGACTGGGCCGCGGAAAAGGCTGTCCAGTCGTGCTCGCCAACGAACACCCGGGAACAAGCGCGCATGGCTGGGAGGTCGAGCGTGCGGCTCTCTTGATGCGCGTAACGCCGCCATAACGGCGAGACCACCGGGCCGTGAACCACGCGGTATACGTAGGTTTTGCCGCGCGCGGAATAGCGAGCGTGAAAATCGTCGGGTGCGATGTCGGCAAACATGACCCGCACATCGGGCGGCAGATTGCCGTTGATCGCGCTACGCAGTTTGGGGGGACTTATTTCGCGCTCGAGGGAAACGCTCGCGACCTGTCCTTCGGCATGCACGCCCGCATCCGTGCGGCCTGATCCATGAACGACAACCGCGCGTCCGTCCAGCAGTGAGAGAACCCGCGTCAGTTCGCCCTGGACCGTCCGCAGTTCCTCCTGTATTTGCCAGCCGTGAAAGTCGGTGCCGTCGTATTGAATCAGAAGCCTGAAGTTCATAAGACAGAAGGCAGTATGCAAAAAGCAGAAGGCAGGAAACAAGGCCGCTCAGCGTAAGCCGAGCTGCTTCAAATGACGGCTTTCTGCTTACTGCCTACTGCCGAGTGCCTCCTGCTTTCCTGCTCCCGGGTTTAGTAGCCGGCTGCCCGCGCTTACATAATTCGCAGGCGGAGGGATCGACCGCCGGAACCTCCAGCGTAGCCAGCGACACACGCGGCACGCCCACGTCGGCTTTGCCTCCCGACCGGTCAATTATCGAGGCCGCCGCCACCACTTCAGCTCCCTGCCGGCGCAGCGCTTCGATTGTGTCGCGCGTAGAGCCACCGGTCGTGATTACGTCCTCGACGACCAGGATCCGTTCTCGCTGGCTGACAGTGAAGCCGCGTCGCAGAGTCATTTCGCCGGCTTCGCGCTCAGTCCAGACGAACCGCACGCCCAGATGCCGCGCGACCTCGTAGCCGATTATCAGGCCACCAATCGCCGGCGCGGCGACCATCTCGATCCCGGCTGCGGAAAACTCGTGTGCGATTGCGGCGCCAAAATCCGCGGCCACCGCGGGTGACTGCAGGGCGATAGCGCATTGAAGATAAGCCGGGCTATGCAGTCCGCTGGATAAAATGAAATGACCTTCAAGCAACGCTCCTGCGGTTTTGAAAATTTCGATTACTGTTTCAGCCTGCATGTCGCACACCTTGTCTCCCTCTCCCTCTGGGAGAGGGCCGGGGTGAGGGCCTAGGTACAGTTCCTTAGCGCTCAATAGTCAGTCTTCGTTTCAGTCTCCAATTATTGGAGACTGAAACGAAGACAAAACTGAGACTAAATAAATTCGTTAGCTCCGTCCCTCATCCCCAACCCTTCTCCCTGTACAGACCGGAGAGATAGGTAACACATGTTCGGACACATGGGT
>JBBPID010000018.1:0-58324 GCA_038040505.1 Acidobacteriota bacterium
CCTGCGACCCACTGGTTAAAAGCCAGTTGCTCTACCGACTGAGCTATCGGCCCACGCTAGGGAGTCTAAAGTTTCAAGTTTGAAGTTTCAAGTTCAGCCCGCGAAGTGGGGGTATGATTCTGCTTAAGGAAACTCCCGCTTGGTTCTTCCTGAACAGAAGAGCCCGACTGAAGTCGGTACTCTGTACACCCGTCGTCTTTCTTGAACTTGAAACCTTAAACTTGAAACCTGAAACTTGAGACCTTGAAACTAACGCATCAGCCACTTACCCACATTCGAATCCTTAACAATAATCGTCTGCGAGCGTTCGGGACCGGTTGAGACCAGACCGATCTCGACACCGATTTGGGCGGACAGGAACTCGACATAGCGCCGAGCGTTCGGCGGCAGCGTGTTGAGTTCCGTCATCCCGAGGGTTGAACTCTTCCAACCCGGAAGCGTCGCGAACACCGGCTCGACACGGCGCAGATCCTGAGAAACTGACGGCAGGGAATCGCAGCGCTGGCCGTCCAGGTTGTAACCAATGCAAACCTTAATCTCGTCCAGCGCGTCGAGCACATCGAGCTTCGTCAAGGCGACCGAGCTGAAGCCATTGATCTCGGCGGCGTAACGAGTGGCAAAGGCGTCAAACCAGCCGCATCGGCGCGGACGTCCGGTTGAAGCGCCATATTCACGTCCTCGCTCACGAATCATCTGTCCCAGTTCGGCTTCGCCCTCGAGCATCTCGGTCGGAAACGGACCTTCACCAACGCGAGTCGTGTAAGTGCGCACGATGCCCAGCACGCCGGTCAGGTGCTGCGGCGCCAGGCCCGTGCCGACCAAAGCCCCGCCCACAACTGTGCTTGATGATGTGACAAACGGATAAGTGCCGTGGTCAACATCCAGCAGCGTGGCCTGCGCCCCTTCCAGGAGAATCGAGTCGCCGCGCGCAGCCGCCTGATTTAGAAAGTGCGTGGTGTCGCAAAGGAACGGCGCCAGCCGCTCGACCATCGCTGAGGTTTCGTCGAAGATCGACTTCGCGTCCAAAGGCTCGCCACCGTAGGCGACAATGATCCGGTTGGCGTCCTCCAGATTGCGTTCAATGCGCGAACGAAGCACGTCTGAGACCATCGCATCGGCCACGCGGATTCCGCGGCGGCCGGCCTTGTCTTCATAAGCCGGACCGATACCGCGCAGCGTGGTGCCGACTTTCTCGTTTCCCAACCGTTCTTCGCTGGTGTGATCCAGAGCTCGATGGTAGGGAAGTATCAGGTGCGCGCGGGTGCTGACTTTGACGCGTTCAGGTGTGACCTTGATCCCCTGCGCCATCAACCGGTCGGCTTCCAGAAAGAAGGCCGTAGGATCGATGACCATGCCGTTTCCCAGCACGCAGGTCTTACCTTCGTGAACAACCCCGGAAGGAAGCAGGTGGAGGACGAAAGACTTTTCGCCTATCTGTACTGAATGACCGGCGTTATGGCCACCCTGGTAGCGGGCCACCACGTCAAAACGTTCGGCCAGCAAGTCGACAATCTTGCCCTTGCCTTCATCACCCCACTGGGCGCCGATGACTACGATTACCATTGGCAGAGGTTAGAGAGCAGCGGTCAGAAACTGCAAAACACGCCGTAGACTCAACTCGCTCTCAGCATGAGCCTACGGACCTGGTGCTGATTTGAAATTGCAAAAGGACACAAAACAGGCGCGGCTCCAGCGACTAACACTCAAAACCGCGCCCGCTTCTTAATTCAACTATGCCGCGGTGACGGCGCTCACGTGCTTATCCAGCATGCGAGAGATGGCTTGTTCCGAAGTGGCTCCCACGACCCGCTCTTCTTCCTTGCCGCCTTTGAAGAGAATCAGCGTGGGAATGCCCTTGATTCCGTAGCGCTGGGAAACCGAAGGGTTGAAGTCAACATTGAGTTTCACGACCCGCGCGGTGGTCGCGTATTTCTCGGCAACCGCTTCAACCGTCGGCGCCAGCATGCGACACGGTGCACACCATTCCGCCCAAAAATCGACCAGCACCGGTTTATCCGACTTCAATACATCCGCTTCAAAAGTGCCGTCACTAGTTTCTTGTACATGCTCACTCATTTCAATAGACTCCTTGATTTGCTCTGACTATTTCGTTCACAAGTTCGCTCAAACTGTAGTGCGCCCGGTGACTTCTTGATAAAGCTGAAGGTACTTCTTTGCTGCAGCTGACCAGGAGTTATCCGTCTCCATCCCGTTGCGCTGAATCTTTGCCCAGATATCGGGTTGAGTATAAAAGTAAATCGCTTCTCGTATTTTTTCAAGCAGCGCCGACGCGGAATAAGGTCCGAATTTGAACCCGTTGCCTTTCCCGTTTAAAACGTCGAAACTTTGCACCGTATCGTCGAGGCCGCCGGTGGCCCGCACCACTGGAACTGTGCCATAGCGCATGCTGTACATTTGGTTCAGCCCGCACGGCTCGTACAGCGAGGGCATCAGAAACATGTCGGCGCCGGCCTCGATTTGATGCGCCAAAGGCTCGCCCGCATAACCCTTGTAGACGCCCACCCGCTGCGGCGCATGGTCGTGCCAACTTTGTAGAAAATCTTCGTATTCGCTCGCACCCGCACCCAGAGCGATAAAGAAAGCTCCGGTGTCCAGAATACCGCGGGCCGCGTCCTTGATCAGGTCATAGCCCTTCTGTCCCACCAGTCGTGAAATGATGGCAATGATGGGCCGTGAAGGCTCTTCGGGAAGTTTAAAGCGGCGCAGCAGGTCCAGTTTACATTCGCGCTTCCCGCTCATATCTGCGGCGGAAAAATTGGCTGCGATATCAGAGTCGGTTTCCGGATTCCAAATCTCATAATCCACGCCGTTGGTGATTCCTGCCAGCCGGTCGCTGCGGGCGCGCATTAGCCAATCGAGTCCATAACCCTGCTCCGGCGTCTGGATTTCAGCGGCGTAACGCGGGCTCACCGTGGACAGTGCATCGGCGGCGACAATGCCCGCTTTCAAGGCCGACGCGGCGCCCTGAAGCATGAAATCACTGCTGTAGTCGGCAAAGCCGAGCCACCACAAATCAGACGGGCGGAAAGCTCCCTGATAAGCCAGGTTGTGAATAGAGAAAATTGTTCCGGTCTTAGCGAAAAACGGCTCGTGTTGACGACGGGCACGCAACTCAACCGGCGCGAAACCGGTGGGCCAATCGTTGCAGTGCAGGATGTCCGGAGCGTCGCCGAGCCGGTTGAACAAAGCAATGGCCGCTCGGGAAAAGAAAGCAAAGCGCTCGAAGTCATCAACGTCGCCATAGATCTTACCGCGATCGTAGTAATGCGAAGCCTCAATCAGGTACGTAGGGGCTTTCAGCGTTTCGCTTTTCCAGACCCTGATCCGGGGACGCTTGCCGCGCCACTCGACTTCCAAATCATCGATTACCACACCAGTCAGAAGCGCCCGGTCAATCTGATCATACAGCGGGATGATGAGGAAAGAGTCGGCGCCTTCAGCGTGGAGCGCTTTAGTTAGCGCCCCGGAGACATCGGCGAGGCCGCCGGTTTTGGCAAAGGGAACTGCTTCAGAAGATAGGATCGCGACGCGCAGGGGCTTATCAGTACTTTGATCTTTGGTCTTTGAACTTTGTTCTCCAACTAACAAGGCATCATCCTGGTAAAAGGGTCCAAGAACAAAGGACTAAGCACCAAGCACTTCAGACTAGGTTTGCATCGACGCCAGGAACTCGGCGTTGGACTTTGTCTTTTCGAGTCTTTCGAGCACGACTTCCATCTGCTCAGTAGGCGAAAGCGGATTCAGCACACGGCGCATCACCCACACGCGGCTGAGGTCTTCCTTGCTGATTAGCAATTCTTCCTTGCGCGTTCCAGATCTTTGTAGATCGATGGCCGGGAAGAGACGCTTGTCGCTGAGCCGGCGGTCGAGGTGGATTTCGCTGTTGCCGGTGCCCTTGAACTCTTCAAAGATCACGTCGTCCATACGCGACCCGGTGTCGATTAGCGCGGTTGCGATAATAGTCAACGAGCCGCCTTCTTCGATGTTGCGCGCCGCGCCAAAGAAGCGCTTAGGTCGCTGCAAAGCGTTGGAATCGATACCTCCGGAGAGAATCTTGCCGCTGGGCGGAACCACCGCATTGTGGGCGCGCGCCAGGCGCGTGATCGAGTCTAGCAGGATCACGACATCGCGTTTGTGTTCGACCAAACGCTTGGCCTTTTCGATCACCATGTCGGCTACCTGAACGTGCCGGGTTGGTGGTTCATCGAACGTCGAAGAAATTACTTCTCCCTGAACCGAACGCTGCATGTCGGTTACTTCTTCGGGCCGCTCGTCAATCAGCAAGACAATCAATGTTACTTCGGGATGGTTCTGCGTGACTGAATTGGCGATGGCCTGCAGCAGCATGGTTTTACCAGTGCGCGGCGGCGAGACGATCAGGGCGCGCTGGCCTTTGCCCAGCGGAGTGACCAGGTCGATCACGCGAGCCGAGAGGTTGTCGGCGTCGACTTCCATGCGGAGCATTTCGTCCGGATAGAGCGGGGTCAGGTTGTCGAAGAAGACCTTTTCGCGGGCCTGGTCGGGCGATTCAAAGTTGATGGCCTCGACCTTGATCAGGGCAAAGTAGCGTTCGCCCTCTTTCGGAGGACGAATCTGGCCGCTAATGGTGTCGCCCGTGCGCAGGTCGAACTTGCGAATCTGTGACGGCGAAACATAAATGTCATCGGGGCCCGGCAGATAGTTGTATTCAGGGGCGCGCAGAAATCCGAATCCATCAGGCAAAGTTTCCAGGACGCCTTCGGAAAAGATCAGTCCGCTCTTCTCAGTCTGGGCGGCGAGCACCTTAAAGATCAGCTCTTGCTTGCGCATGCCGGTGGCTCCCGGCACATCCATGCCTTTAGCCACCTGAGTGAGCTTGGAAATCGACATTTCCTTCAGGTCGGACAGATTGAACACGTCCGGATTGCCGTCCCTGTTGACTGAGACTTCCGACGGAGCTTCAGCCGTGGCTACACCGCCACCGTCGCTCTCGCCATTACTGCCGTTGTTCGTACGCCTTTTGTTTGCCATATCAGTTCTTTCATGCGCAGCCGCATCTCAGCCGCGCGCTGGTTTCGAATTCACAGTCCTGTCAATTGATTTCAACGCTGCCGTTCAAAGGGAAAGTTTCCTCGCGGTTATGCTGGAAGCTCATGTGGGGACTTCCCACCGCGATGACCGATTTCTCACTAGCCTCAACCGCCAGCAGTTCCGAATCCAGGAAAGTCACGTCTGTTTATTTGGATGCCGGCTGGGGCGGTCTGTGTGGTCCAGGGTCAGCTTCTTACTTTCAGCCAGGATTCGGAAGATTAATTCTTCCGTTTCGCGATATTGGTTATGGACTTCTAATTCTAAACTAAAGCCGCAAAAGCGCAAGGACGAATCCGCGAAGAATAAAGCCGCGCCCCCCGATTTCACCTAGCTTTTCAGTGACTTTTCAATTGCGCTCCAGATTTCGTTTCGCCCGCGTTTGGTGGTTGCCGAGTAAGTCAAAACTCGATCGGTCTTAAGCCCATGCTCGATACTTACAACATTCTTGCGCAGTTCATTGTTCGAGAGCTTGTCGGATTTCGTGGCGATGATCAAGTAAGGCTTTTGTTGATGTTCAAGCCATTCGTGAAGCTGCAAATCCTGTTTCGAGGGTTCGTGGCGCGAATCGACGATGTGAATTGATAACACAAGCTGCGCTCGTTTGGCAAGATAACCTTCGGCCGCAGCGTTCCAACGTTCCTTTACCGTTTTGGGTGCACGGGCATAGCCATAACCCGGTAAGTCAACGAACCGAAATTTCCGGTTGATTAGAAAGAAATTGAGCGCCTGCGTGCGTCCCGGGGTTGAAGATGTCCGGGCCAACCCCCGCACGCCCAGCAGGGAATTAATCAAGCTTGATTTGCCTACGTTTGACCGGCCCAGAAACGCAATTTCGGGTTTGCTGTCTCCGGGCCAGTCGGTTTCGTCGTAGGCGCTCTTCACAAATTCAGCGCTGCTAATCTGCATTCTGAAAAACGGTTGAGCGCCGGCGCAAGGCTGACACCGAAGTGTCGTCGCCTACGAGCTGGCCCCGGCAGCCTGAGCTCTGGTGGCGCGCTCGGCCATCATTGCCTGAATCATCTTGATTCGCTCACGAATGCCCGCCAGGATTTGCTCGTTATTCGGGACCCGTCGAACCAGGGTCTCATAATGTTTGAGCATGTCCGGCTGGTTCCACTGTTGCCGCAGCTCGGCCAGAACCGGCTCGATCTTGGCGAAAACAAAAAGGTGCTCGCCGTTCGCGTCATTGAACATCTGTTCGTCGATTGCGCCGTTGTTAACCAGCGAAGCGGCCATGTCCCAGTACGAGATCACCATGCGCAAATAGGCGCTGTTGTCGCCCATCATCGCTTCCATGTATTCGGCGGCGGAGGTTGGATTGAAAGTGAAGAACCAGTTTCTGGCTTCGCGCATCACCGGTTCACGTCTAAGCTCATAAAGTTTCAGAATCAGATCTGCATCTGCTTGGTTGCCCATTTACATTGCTCCTGTTTTGATTAAAAGGGATAGGTCACCGGAAACACACGCACACACTCAGTTGTGAGTGCGGTATTTTCCGAACGTAAGTTTGAAACTGATTTGATTGGCGACGTTACTGCTCAGCCGGGGTTTGCAAACCCTGCGGTGGCGGTTCGGTCGTCCAGATGGGCGGAGCTTCAGCTTCGACACCCACGGCCGTTTCCGGCGGTTGCTCTTCGAGCGCCAGAGCGATCACCTCGTCAATCGTTTCGACCAGGTTAATCGTCAGCACGTTGCGAACTTCTTCCGGGACTTCAGGCAGGTCTTTCTCGTTGTCTTTTGGCATGATGATCGTATCAATGCCAAAACGATGCGCCGCCAGGAGTTTTTCCTTGACTCCGCCAATGGGCAGTACGCGTCCACGCAGAGTAATTTCTCCGGTCATCGCAACATTCTTACGGACGGGAACACGCATCAGCGCCGAAGCCATGGCCGCGGCCATGGTGATTCCGGCTGAAGGTCCGTCCTTGGGAATTGCGCCCTCGGGAATGTGAACATGCAAGTCGCGCTTGCGAATAAAGTCGAGATTGATGCTGAGACGTTCAGCGCGCGCCTTGATGCACGTTAAGGCAGCCTGCGCCGACTCTTGCATCACGTCGCCAAGTTTACCGGTCAAGGTTACGGTGCCGCGACCCTTGGTCAGGGTCGCTTCGATTTGCAGCACTTCACCGCCGACTTCCGTCCAGGCCAAACCGGTGGCCAGGCCGATTTCACTTTCCGCCGCAACTCCCTGCTGGCGGAATTTGATCGGGCCGAGCATTTCCTGGACCCGTTCCGGTGTAACTACGTCCTTAAAATCAGGGGCCACACTTTCACCCACGAACTTACGGGCGATCTTGCGGCAGCACGAGCCAATCTCGCGCTCGAGATTGCGCACGCCGGCTTCGCGCGTATAGTGGCGCACGATCTCCAGAATGCCATCGTCCGTGAACTCGAATTGTTCCGTGCGTAATCCGTTGGCTTCCGCTTGTTTCGTCACCAGATGGCGTTTGGCAATTTCCAGCTTCTCGCGCTCGGTGTAACCGGACAGGCGCAGCACTTCCAGGCGATCCTGCAACGCGGGCGGAATCGTGTGCAGCACGTTGGCCGTCGCGATAAAGAAAACTTTCGAGAGATCGAATTCGACGTCCAGATAATGATCCTGGAACATGTGGTTCTGTTCCGGATCGAGGACTTCGAGCAAAGCCGCACTCGGGTCGCCGCGGAAATCTGTTCCCAACTTGTCGACTTCGTCGAGCAAGAGCACAGGGTTTACGGTTCCGGCCTTTTTCATCATCTGAATGATTTGGCCGGGCAGGGCGCCGATGTAGGTGCGGCGATGGCCGCGAATCTCTGCTTCGTCACGCACGCCGCCCAAACTGAGGCGGACGAATTTGCGGCCGGTAGCGCGCGCGATGGATTTACCAAGGCTGGTCTTGCCGACTCCCGGCGGGCCCACGAAACAAAGAATCGAACCCTTGGGATTCTTAACCAACTGCCGCACGGCGAGATATTCGAGAATGCGATCCTTGATTTTTTCCAGACTGTAGTGATCCTCGTTCAGAACCTCTTCGGCCTTGGACAGGTCACGAATTTCTTTGGACTTTTGTTTCCACGGCACACTGATCAGCCAGTCAATATAGGTGCGCGAGACCGTGCCTTCGGCCGACATCGGCGGCATCGCTTCAAGCCGGTGCAATTCCTGAAGAGCCTTCTCTTTGGCCTCTTCAGTCATGCCGGCTTCTTCAATCTTTTTCTTTAGCTCATCCAGCTCAGCACGCTCGTCTTTACGGCCCAGCTCTTTATGAATCGCCTTAATTTGTTCGTTGAGGTAGTACTCTTTCTGCGCCTTTTCCATCTGGCGCTTAACGCGTGTCTGAATGGTTCGATCCAGTTGCCGTTTCTCCAGCTCGATCTCCAAAATCTCAATCAGTCGAGCCAGGCGAGCCTGGGCTGAGAAAAGCTCGAGCAGTCCCTGTTTGTCCTCTACGGAAATTCGCAGTTGCGAAGCCAGTGCGTCGGCCATGTGCGACGGATCGGCATTGCGCATGGCGGTCTGCAACGCATCCGGCTGCACGTCGGGCGCCAGCCGCAGATGCTGTTCGACAAGTTGAGCAATTTTCTGCACCAGCGCATCAGTTCGCACACCTTCTTCAGTGACGACTGGCGCCCGGCGTACCAACGCCGTGAAGGCGCCCTCATTATTCTCGACGCGGATCGTGGTGGCCCGTTCCCGGCCTTCCACTACCACCTTTATCTGACCGTTCTCCTGACGCTGTGACTGGAGGATGCGTGCGATTGTGCCTACGCCGTAGATCTGCTCCGGTGACGGTTCGTCAACGGTGGCATCGTGCTGGGTCGAAAGAAATATTGTGCGGTCGGAAGCCAGAGCCATTTCCAGGGCACGCACCGATCCCGGCCGGCCAATCTTGAACGCGACTTTAGTGAAGGGAAAGATCACGACATCGCGAATCGGCACCATCGGATAACGGCTAATGTCGGCTGGGGTTTTGTCTGAATATTCTTCCATGATTATTTATTGCTGAAGTGAAAAGCCTGAGACGGATACTCCTGGAAAACGCGAAACGGGGCTCCTAGATTAAACGACGAATTCGGCTGCGCTTGCAAATTGTCCGGCCGGCCCATCGCTGGTTGTGAAGAAGGGCGAGTCGCTCTGGTCGGCTCGCCCCTTTTCTAACCGCCGTGATTGTAAACTATTTGCTGGGAAGGTGCTACCCAAATAGGAACGAATAAGCACAACGCAAATTACCAAGTCTAGCAATTATCATCACCGAAAAAACTCGTTAGAATCAGTGAAAAACCCTTGCTGTGCTGCTTCTTGGGGAGTAAATCCGCGCGTTCCCAGTGTCTCCCGACGGTCGCAGTAAGCTCCCTGGTGTGGCGGCGATGCAACTGAAAGATCCCCTGCGACAAATCGTCGCCCTGGCAGCAATCGATCAGTGGAAATCAGAAAAACTAGAAGCTGAAACCAAACTGCAGAACGAAAAGAAGTGAGCCGTTTGCCGACGTCGCCTGGGCACTCGATAAGGAATGGGCTAAGGAACTTTTGCGGGAAGGTATGAGTTAACGCTGTTGACTTTGAAAGGATCTTCGATAACCAACAGATCACATTCACTAAAAAGGTAAGGGTTTTCGGACTGCTTGAATGGGTTTCAGCGGTGATGAGTGGGTCTTACAAGATTAACCCCGGTCGTCGGCTTCGCCAACTGGTTGAGTCGTCATACTCGCCGACGTATTGCGCAAAGCTAATCGGCCGGCAAATTCAGGACTGCGTTAATTCAATAAACAGATCGTTGAACCGTTCTGGTATGGCGTCCCATGAGAACTCTGGTTTCTGCGCGTTTTCAAACGCCGCCTGGGCAAGTTTCTCGCGGCGAACCGGATCGTAATAGAGGTTGTTCAAAGCCTGCGCAACGCCGTCGACGGAAACCTCTCCCATCTCCAGCACGGAAAATTCCGGAATGTATCTTCGCACCGGCTCCATCATCTCAGCTCGATCGCGCCAAAGCTCGGCGCAAGCGCTGTGCCTTGGAACAACCTGAGCCGCGCCGGCTCCGCCATGCTCAAACCAGAACAGCCCCCAACCTTCTCCCATGGACGTGTTAATTCCCACATCGCAAGCGTTGTAAAGCAAGTTTAATTTGTCGTCGTCCACTACGCCGCCACCAAGCGGATTCAGATGCAGCCGCTTTTCGAGTCCGAACTTTTGCGTCAGCGAACTAATCTGAACTTGCTCCGGTTCTCCCATGATCGCGTGGTGCAAACAAAGCCTGACGTTGGCCGGCTTGTCTGCGGCAAATTTGACAAATCCTTCTATTGTTAGATCAATGCGTTTTCTTGCGTCGGGCCGGCTGGCGTTGAGGACTATGAAGGAGTCCTCGATATCCGGAAAGTCGCCAAACACTCTTCTCTTCGCTGCGGCGCGCGCCGGCGAGGCAAACGCGGCGTCCAACAAATCCGGAAAAGGATAGAAGTGGGTAGCGTCGATTCCATGCGGGATGACGTCAACAGCGGGAAATTCGCCGCCACGCTTGTTACGCAGTCTCTCAAAAGCACCTTCAAACTCTTTACGGGCAAACTGTGTGTAAACTACAACACGGTCAGCCTGTTCTAGCGCGGCTGCATCCTCCTCGTTAATGATATTGCCGTCCAGCGGGATATAACCGACGATCTTCAGCCGATCACGATAAGGACCAAGAATGCCAAGGTAATATTCGAAGACCCAGATGTCGTGGAGAATAAAAACAAGGTTCGGATTGATTTCCTCAATCATTCTCTTCGCCTGGAAAGCCGCGAAGACGTCGCCGCCCTTCGGATTAGTTGGATGAATTGTCAATCCCCGATCACGGACCGTTTCGCCCGAGTAGCCAATTCCCAGATAGTGAATCTCGTGACGATCCGCGAGTCGCCGCATGATGCTGTGCATTACGCGGGTCAAGCCTGTGCCGTACATGTTGAAGCCGATGGCTATGATTTTTAGGCGCGTGGAAGAAGTCGGCATGCTCTATTCCGCTAAATGACGCTCAAGAGTTTTAAGGGATGGGATGATTTAGTTTCGGCTTGCGTTGCGCTTTGCGAAGAACAATCCCAGCCCTTCAAGCTGGCCCGTCGGTCGACGGTGTCTCTTATACGTGATAGAGAAGCCGGCCCTCGTCAGGTGAGTAACCAGCACTTCTATAGTGAATATCGCGGAGCCTTCATACGAGAAAACCGGTTCTTTCGTTGAGCGACCCTCACTAATCTCCAAGTATTGGCCGCCGAGCTCGTGAAACTCACCGCAGATTTCATCTATCAATTCGAGCCGCGCCGAGGTCAGTAAAATAGGCCATTCAGCGCCCTCGCAATCCAGCTTGACCAATCGAACACGCTTCTCTCCACCATTCGTCACAAGGTTTACAATTTCATCAAAGGCGACCTTCGCCACCTGTTCTCCAGTCGGCCAAATTACCGAACCGTTTCCCGTGTTGAGAATGCCTTCCATGCCTGAGTATGACTCGGGAAACGGGTGGTAACCGTCAAACCGAAGCTCGTCTTGGTTGGGATCAGACCGCCACGCGGCGCCGTTGACCAGTTGCACATAGCCGTTTTCGATATGCGGTTTTAAGTTTACTGCGGCGATCTCAACATTTGACGGGTCGGCTTCTATGCAGTAGACGTTTTCACAACCTCTCGACAACACGGCCTCAGCGAATGACCCTATGTGCGCACCAATATCAACGACGATGTCGCCCGGCGCGAAGCGCAGCGGCAAATCATACTCGTTGAAAATAAACACCCCATTGAAGATCGCTTGATCCAGCGTCCCGGGACGAAACCGCCACGCCTCGCTCATGAAGCACCTCCTCAACAATCTCTCACCACCTAATGCCTAATGGAGATGCTAAGGAAAGTTGGTGGATCGATGTCGGGTAGTGGTGTTTAGCCGGAAACCGCACGTGCACGGATTTTGAAGGTCGGTTCCGGGGGATCGCGCCAGGCAGAGATCGCTGCGGGTACAGTCGTAACCGTGCCTACAGCTCTCTCCTGCTGGAAGTAATTAATGGTGGAAGGTATAGCTGTCGCAGATCGAGTAGGGAGGTCCCCCATTCGGCATCGGCATCAGCGACATTAGCAAAAGCGCCGGAACAGCTGTGCTGGTGGAACTCAGCTCATAACTTATTGGCGGTGGCAGTTTAGGTCCTCGCGGGCCGCCCTGTCCGGTAAGAATGTAGGCCATGTGGCTGTACGAGCCGCAACTGAGCACCACGCTCATCTGTTCCAGCCGTTGCAATGCCCGACCGGCCCCGTATTTCGAAAGGAAATCATAGAAGGGGCCTTGCGGCACATGCAGCGTGCTGAGGAATTGTGTGGCGACAACGAAAATATAATCAGGGTCATTCATGTACGTATCAATGCCGGACGGAATCGCCGAGTTGTTCTGTCCGGGGACGACCCATTCTTTAACTTTTTCCCTCGGATTCTTAGCATTAAGGAAGACAATCCAGTAACTGTCATCCTGGGGTTTGTCCGGCGCCATCCAGGTTGCATTTTTGCCGTAATCGACAATGATAGAGGGCTTTCCACCAGAGTAAAGGGTGCTCTGTATAGTGTAAGCGAGCATGTTCGGCATGTTCATCGACATACATATTCTCCAATCCTGAAAAGAAGTAGGTCGGGAGACGACGGAAATACTACATCCGGTTGCAAGTTTTCATGCAAGTGAGGTGTGATGATAATGCCTGAAAAAGGAGAAAGTCAACCATTTTGTATGGATAGAGTTTAGGTCTACAAGAATCCTCTTGCTTCATGGAGACGATCGAAACAATAGCCCTCAACAGCAGCCGACGTTCCGGTGTTGCGCCTGGAACAAAAATCAACTTGTCGGACGTTGACTGGGCCAAAAATGGCAAGACCTTGGTGCTCGTGCTTTCCACCAATTGCAAGGTTTGCTCGGCAAGCGCGTCCTTCTACCAACATCTAGTTGCGAAGGCGGAATCGACACAAAAGGTTAAACTCGTCGCCGTCCTGGCTCAAAGTGTCGAACAGAGCAGGGAGTATTTGAAGACAAAGAAGTTGAAGTATTAGCCTTGCAGTAGATCGAGGATCCTATGCCGCCGCGTCATCCACGCCCGCCAGGCCTTCACCGGGCACCGCCCGGCGGCGCTCAACCATTTCACTGGTGATGACGAATTCCTTGATCCGTTTTTGCGAAGGCAGGGTATACATTGCCTCCAGCAGCAGCTCTTCCAGAATCATCATCAAACCACGCGCGCCAACCTTGCGTTGCAACGCCTGGCCCGCCACGGCATTTAGCGCATCGTCAGTGAAGCGCAGCTTAACGCTGTCAAAGTCGAACTTCTTCTGATACTGCTTAACCAGAGCGTTCTTTGGTTCAGTGAGAATCTTGATCAGGGCTGCCTCATCCAGTTCGTGCAACACACCGCAAACCGGGAGCCGGCCGACAAACTCGGGGATAAGCCCGTAGCGGATTAGATCTTCAGGCTGTACGTGGGCGAGCGCGTCCGCTTGTCTCTGCGCTCCGGACTTCACTTCGGCATGGAAACCAAGCGACTTGTTTCTGAGGCGACGTTCGACCACCTTTTCCAGTCCCACAAACGCTCCGCCGCAGATAAAGAGGATGTTGGTCGTGTCGACGGGGAAAAATTCCTGATGCGGATGCTTGCGTCCGCCCTGCGGCGGCACGTTCGCAACTGTTCCTTCGAGGATCTTCAAGAGTGCCTGCTGCACTCCTTCACCGGACACGTCGCGAGTGATCGAGGGATTCTCGTCTTTGCGGCAAATCTTATCGATCTCGTCGATGTAGATGATCCCCTGTTGGGCGCGCTCGACGTCGCCGTTGGCCGCCTGCAGAAGTTTAAGAATGATGTTCTCGACGTCCTCGCCCACATAGCCGGCTTCTGTCAGAGTTGTAGCGTCGACGATGGTGAAGGGAACGCTGAGCATACGTGCCAGGGTCTGAGCCAGCAGAGTCTTGCCGGTGCCGGTTGGCCCGATGAGCACAATATTTGATTTCTGGATTTCGACGTCAGCACGGCGGCGGGCGAGTTCAATGCGCTTGTAATGTTGATAAACGGCAACGGCGAGCTGCTTCTTGGTTTCTTCCTGCCCGATTACGTATTCGTCCAGGAACGCCTTAATCTCACCCGGCTTTGGCAGAGGCGGACGCGACGCTACGGACTCAGCCTGCTGATCGTCGCTGATGATCTCATTGCAGATGTCGATACACTCATTGCAGATGTAGACCGTGGGACCCGCAATCAGCTTCTTGACCTCGTTTTGCGACTTGCCGCAGAACGAACATCTTAAGGTGTCGTCAGTTCGTCTTACCATGTTTGGGGAACTCCCGTCTGAGACTTTAGAGTTAGCTTAGGTTTGACGTCGGGTTCAGCGTGCCGTTTACTTCGCTCTTCGCTAAATGAACGAACTTCATGCTTTTGTGACAATTCATCGACTTGTCGTGCCTGGAAATTTGGGGCGACCGCCTACTCGCGGTGCGCGATCACCTCGTCTATTAAACCATATTCTTTGGCCTGGGCGGCAGATAAATATCGATCGCGTTCCACGTCGAGCTCAATTTGTTCCATGCTCTGGCCCGTGTGTTTGGCAAGGATTTCCGAGGTCAGCTCGCGAATGCGAATAAGTTCTTCGGCGTGGATGCGCACGTCCGTTGCCTGCCCCTGCATTCCGCCAGACGGTTGATGAATGAGAATTCGTGAGTTAGGCAGCGCAAAACGCTTGCCTTTGGCACCGGCTGTTAACAATAACGCGCCCATCGAAGCGCACATGCCCACGCAGATGGTGGTGACATCCGGCCGGATGAACTGCATCGTGTCGTAGATTGCCAGCCCCGCGGTAACCGAGCCGCCGGGCGAATTGATATAGACGTTGATGTCCTTCTCAGGATCTTCCGCTTCAAGGAACAGCAATTGCGCGACAATCAGGTTAGCGATCTGATCGTCAATCGGAGTTCCGAGAAAGATGATGTTGTCTTTGAGAAGTCTTGAATAGATGTCAAACGCGCGCTCGCCGCGCGACGTTTGCTCAACCACCATGGGGATTAGGGCCATTGTGAATCAGTAGGCAGTGGGCAGTAGGCAGAATAAAACTTTCGATAATCTTTCATTCAGGCTTCTGACTGCTGTCTTCCGGCTCCTTTTCTTCCTTCCATTCTTCGTCAGTCACGCGCGCATTCGCGACTAAAAACTCGAGCGCTTTGCGGTTGCGCAACCTGCCAGCGATGCTACGTTCGCCTCCCTGCTTTGTCAAGATAGCACGCACTTGTTCCGGCGACTGTCGCGAAGCTGCAGCGACTGCATTAATCTCGTCATCGATCTCCTGATCGCTGACTTCGATTTTCTCTTCGTCGGCGATGCGCTCGAGCAGCAGCGATCCGCGCAAATCATAACCGGCTTGCTCTTTCAAAGAGTCGCGCGCCTTGTCCCAATCGAGTTGCGGATTGCGCGGATCAATTCCCTGACCAATCATGTCGCGTACCACCGACTCAAAGCGGTGTTCCGTTTGGTGATGAACCAGACGTTCCGGCAATTCAAACTCGTGCGACTCAACCAGCTTTCGGATCAAATCGGCGCGCAGACGTCCTTCGGCTTCGTTCTGAACCTGTCCTTGAAGATCTTCACGAACTTTCGTGCGCAGTTCAGCCAGCGAGCCAACTTCATCACCCAGGCTCTGGGCCCACTCGTCATCGAGTTCGGGTAATTCCTTGACTCGGATCGCGCTGACCTTGACGGTGTATTCGAGGTTCTTGCCCGCGAGTCCCTTCGAGCTGAAATCCGCCGGGTAACTTACCCGGAAGGTCTTTTCGTCGTCGGGCCGGGCGTCCAGCAAATTATTGGTAATCTCAGCTACCACGCCTTCACCGCCCAGCACCACGTCCACATCCTCAACCTTGATCGGCTCGGCCTCAGGATCATCGAGAAACTTGCCGTGAAAATTGGCGGTAACGGTGTCCCCCAGTTGCGCGCCGCGATCTTCAACGGGCTCAAGCGAGGCGGAGTTTTCGCGAAGAGACTCGATTAGGCGGTTTACATCCTCGTCAGTTATCGGACGAGTACGCCGGGCGCCTTCGAGTCCTTTGTAATCGCCGAGCTCTATCTCCGGCAACACTTCAACATTAACGTTGAAGAGCAACGGCTTTTGACCGAGTTCGCTGAGGCCTTCGGTGTTTTCGAGGTTTAGTTCCGGTTCGCCAAGAGGTTCCAGCTTATGCTCTTCGATCGCCTTTTGAACTGCCTCAGGAACCAGCTCGCGCAAGAGTTCCGTGCGAATCTGGTCCTTGAAACGCGTGCGCACAACCGCGCGTGGCGCATGCCCCGGGCGAAAGCCTGGCACGTTAGCGGACTTCGCATACCGATCGCTAACGGAATCGTAAACGGCTCGCACAGCTTCCGGGTCAATCTCGATGTCTATTTGTTTTCGCGTCGGTGATAGTTCTTTTAGTTCTGTCTTCATAAAATAAAAGTAAGCAGTGAGCGGTGGGCAGTGAGCAGTCAACTGAAGAAAAACCCTGCGGTCCTTCTGCGATCTAGGTCAGTTGCGCTCTCTCAATATGATGCTAACCACTGCTTACTGCTCACTGCCTGCTGCTTACTGTTCTTTGGTGCGAAAGGGGGGACTCGAACCCCCACACCTTTCGGTACCAGATCCTAAGTCTGGCGCGTCTGCCAATTCCGCCACTTTCGCAGCTCGTTTCAAAACCGCTAGCGAGAATAGCACACAGTCAAAAGCAGCGCATCCGGACGCTTAAACTCGCTCGAGCACTCGATTACGTGCGAGGGCGCCGGCGCAGAGCAGTAACGTAGACGACGAGATAAATGGGAATGCTCGCAGCCAGAATTACCAGGGCGAACAGACTATCCTGTTTGTGATTTACCCGATCGCTAATCACGGCCCCTATCAGAAACGCAATCGAGCCGAGCAGCACGAGTCCGGTGGTCCATGGGTAACCCCAGGTGCGATAGGGGCGCGGCAGATCGGGCTCGCGCCACCGAAGCACAAAAACCGATATGTAAGCCATCGTGTAGTTCGCGACAAAAAAGAAGGCCAGCGCCGCGAGTACCTGCGCGAAACTTCTGAAAATGAAAAGCACGGCCACAACTGTGCTGATTAGCAGAGTAATGGTGGGCGTGCCGCCTTTGTTCACTTTGGCTGCGCGCCGCACAAACAACTCATCGACGCTCATCGCGTAAAGAATTCTGGGCGAGGTTAGCGTGTAAGCATTGATGGTGCTTAAGAGCGAGAGAATCGCCAGAACGAGGATTGTCTTGTCGGCATAAGAACCGAAAATCTGTCGCGCAACTGCGCCGGCGGCGAAACTCTCTCCCGCAAGTCGCGACATAGGCAACACATAAACATAGGCGAGATTAACGACCAGGTAGATGGCAGTGACCATGAGGACGCCGCCAAACATTGAACGCACTACGTCACGCTTGGGGTTGCGAACCTCTTCTCCAAAATAAATTACTCCGTACCAGCCATCGTAAGTGTAAAGGACTCCCTGCAACGCGATGATTAGTGCGCCGAACAACGCCAAACCACGGGGCGCGGCCAAAGCTTTTCCGGCCTCGGCCTGGCCGGCGAAGGCAAAAGCCGCAATCGCAATCGCCGCGAAGATCAAAGTTTTAAGCAGGCTGGTTAGATTTTGAGTAAAGCTTCCCCAACGGATGCCGCGCCACTGCAAGGCGGCGAAGAATAGAACCACGATCAGGGCGATTATTTTGTCGCGGCCGGCGAGGCGTGGAACTAACACCGCGGTGTATTCGCCCACGACCATTGCGATGACCGCCAGGGTGCCGCAGGTTGAAAGCCAGTCGCTCCAACCCACAACGAAACCCGGATAGCCACCCATGGCTCGGTGAACAAAAACATACCAGCCGCCAGAGCGAGGAATCATCGCGCCTAACTCAGCCACCGAAAGCGCGCCGAGTAAGGCGTAAACTCCGCCGAGAATCCACACTCCGATATAGAGTCCCGGTGTCGGAAGCTGGGTCGCGATTTCGCCCGGCGTGCGCAAAATGCCCATGCCAATGGTGCCACCGATGGTCACCGCGAGACCGAAGCCGACTCCGAGAACGCGCAGCAGTGTGCCTTTGTCGTTTGAGAGGTTTTCTATTGGCGGAGATTTGAGGTTGCTGGCGGGCGGGGAGCTCACTCGCCGAGTTTAGCAGAGTTAAGCGAGTTTTGATTCAAGTTGTGTAATTCGATCCTCAGCGGCACGAAGCTCATCCCGCTGATCGACAAGCGTTCTCAGAACCAGATCGAGGCGTCTGGTCAATTGGCGTACTAGTTCTTGCTTCAGATCCGCAAATTCGCTTCGTATACCGCCATAGTCGAATCGGATGCGGGCGGTTTCAGTCTCGAGAACTGCAACTCTGTTGTCAATGACTCCAACCTTGGTGTCGATGACACTAACATTCTTCTTTATTTCACCTATCTCCAAACCGGTTTCCATGATTTGCGCCAACGCTTTTTCCCAAATGGGTTTGGTGTCATATGCGCGCGCCTCGAGTTTCTTAAGGCGAGCGTCGACCGTATCGAACCGAGCGTCGACCCCATCGAACCGAGCGTCGACCGCATCGAACCTTCCATCAAAAGCGTCGAACCGAGCGAACACTCGCTCTTCGAAGGACTTCTTACCGGGAAGATCTTTTGTTGGTTCCTCGTTCATTCAGGCTTAAATTATCGGCCTAACCAGGGTAACTATCAAGCGGAAAATTTAGACTTCCCGAGTTGTTCACATCGCGGACTTTAGCTCTTGTAGCAAATACGAGGGAGCGATTTTCAATGCTCGACTAGAGCGTTCTGGTCACCTTTGACAGCGATCTGGGAGCATCAGGATCGAGACCCTTCGCTTCCGCCAGTAAGGCCGCGAACAGTTGAGCGGGAATGATGTAGGGGATGGGCGCTACAAATTCATCGATCTCGCGCGGCATGATGATCGAACGGGTGCAACTCGCGGCTGTGTCCAAATCGCCGGTGATCGCGAGTGTGTCGGCCCGCAGTTCGCTAAGCCGAACGATTAAATCTTTGGTGCCCTTCAGCATAACGCCCGGTGGAGCGAAGAGGATTACCGGGAAATGGCGCTCGATCATAGCGACCGGGCCGTGCAAGAAATCGGCAGAGGAGAATCGCTCGGCCACCACGTAACAGGTCTCCATTAACTTGAGCGCGAATTCGTAAGCATTTGCGTACGCCATGCCGCGACCAACCACGACGCAGTTTTCCATGAAGACATAGCGTTGCACGAGCTCGACGATTGCTTGTTTCTGCTCCAACGCGCGGGCCGCCAAATCCGGTACCGATGCAAAGTCGATTCGCTGTCCATCCTTCGCCAGCGCCGCCGCGAGCATGTAAAAGAGAATCATTTGACCGGTGAAGGTCTTGGTGGCGGCAATCGATCGCTCATGACCACCGTGCATGAAGAGCGTTTCGTCGACCAGGTCAACCATCGAGGACGACGGTTCGTTAGTAATTCCGATTGTGAAAGCGCCACCGGCGCGCGCATTTTCCAACACACGGTTAATGTCTTCGCCTTCACCAGACTGGGAGACTCCCACCACCAGCGCGCGTTTGAGCTTAAGCTTTGCCTGATAAAGGGTGTGAACTGAAGGTGCTGAAAGAGAGACTGGGATGCCGGTTGTGATCTCAAGCAGGTAACGGCCAAACAGTGCCGCATTGTCTGAGCTGCCTCGCGCTACCAGGACAATGAGATCGACGTCGCGATCTCTTAACGAGGAACCGAGACGATCGATCTTTGAACGCTCTTCAGCGATCGTTTTCGCCAGCGCCGCCGGCTGCTCGGCGATTTCCTGAAGCATTAAGGACAATGGCGATCCTCGGATTCTTTCCGAGCAACACAAACTAATGTTGCTTCGTTAGGAGCCGGGCACATACTCGTTTTCGCTCAAATCCGGGACTGAGCCCCTCCCTGACGGTTGGGCTAATGTCCCGGCATCGCATGAATCGGACATAACGCAGTCCTGATCGCTATTGTAATCATCAACAATATCGGGTAAATAACCTTCGTTCTTCTCCACTCGATCAAAGAAAATTTATGGACGTCATAACCCATCACAACGGATGACCACAACTTTATCACGAAGCCTGATCCTGCGTCTGGCAATTGTTTCGGCAGCGATGTGGATCTCAGTGACCGCGTTTGGACAATCGTCAGCCCTGCGGCTGATTCCACAACCGAAGCAGTTAACTGCGAGTCAGGACGCATTTCCGCTTAACCGCGAAACGCGGATCGCGCTGGCAGATCCTAAATCCGAAGACGATCGTTTTGCCGCGCAGGATCTTATCGACGATGTGAAGGCGACGGCGAATTTGTCGCTGGCGATCGGAAAGGGAAGATCGCGCCGCACAATCCTGATTGGACGCTTTGATCTTCCAGAGATCGCCCAGGCATTGAAACGAAGTGGCGTAGACATGCCGGCCCCGTCGGATGATGAGGGCTATGTTCTGTTGGCAACTTCAAATCAGGTGGTCGTGGCCGGAAAGACCCCGGCGGGAACCTTTTATGGCGTGCAGACGCTGAAGCAACTGGTGCGGGGTGAGGGCGCGAACACCTTCATTCCCGGCGTGAAGATTGCTGACTGGCCCACCATGCGCTGGCGCGCGGTATCCGATGACATCAGTCGCGGTCCGGTGCCCACGGCCGACTATATCAAGCGACAGATTCGCACCGAAGCATTCTTTAAGCTCAACATGCACTCCTTTTATATGGAGCACACGTTCTCAAGCGAATCGCATCCGCTGATTGGCCCGCCCGGAGGTTCGTTGACGCCGGCCGAGATTCGCGAATTGGTGGCTTATGCGCGTCGCTTCCATGTCGAGTTGGTTCCCGAACAGCAAACCTTTGGTCATCTGCACAAGGCGCTCAGGCTGGAAAAGTACGCTGACCTGGCTGAGACCCCGTACGGTGACGTGCTGTCGCCGCAACAAGAGGGAAGTTACAAGCTGATCGCAGACTGGTATCGCGAGCTGGACGTGTTATTTCCCAGCCGCTTCTTTCATATTGGAGCGGACGAGACTTTTGAGCTGGGTGAAGGCCAGAGCCGTGAAGCGGCGAAGGCGCGTGGTGTAGGCGCAATCTATTTTGAACATCTCAATCGCGTGCGTGAAGTGTTGAAGCCTCATAACCGGCGGCTCATGTTCTGGGGCGACATCGCGCTGCACCATCCCGATCTGATCGGCAACATCCCCAAAGACATGATCGTGATGAACTGGCAATATGGGGCGCGCGATGACTTTGCGAACTCAATCAATCCCTTCAAGAACGCCGGTCTGGAACAGTTCGTTTGCCCCGGGGCGCAGAACTGGAACCAGGTCTTCCCCAATCTCGAAAGCGCTACCAAAAACATCTCGGTCTTTGTTCGCGATGGGCAGAAGGCCGGCGCGATCGGAATGATGAACACCACCTGGGACGACGACGGCGAATCGCTGTTCGAGATGACGTGGTATCCAATCACGCTCGGCGCTGCGGCTTCATGGCAGGAAGGCACGGTGGACATCGACAAGTTCGATCACGATTTCGATTGGGCGTTCTTTCGAAACGACGGCGATCAGTTTGTAAAGGCAGCGCGCGCGCTGGGCCGCGTTAATACTCTGCTGGGAGCGGGAAGCACCGATGAGCTTTTCTGGCGCGACCCTTTCACGACGCAGTTTCAGAATCAATCACGCAATCTCGCGGAACGAACTCGGAATATGCGCTTGTTGGTTGAGAACGCTTCGGAATCGCTGACGCGAAACGAGAACGGCGCGCGACGCAATGCTCCGGCGATTGCCTCGATGAAGTTCGCGGCCCAGCGATTCGATCATCTAGGGCGGCGCATGGAAGTCATGCAACGGTTCAGCGAGCAGTACTGGGATGCGTATCTGAATCTGGGCGACCGCGCTAAAGTCAGAAAGCTGCGCTACTACTCCGGCGCGATTTACAACAATCTCCGCGAGATGGCGGAAGAGTTGGCTATCTTAAGACAGAGTTATCGAGAGCAGTGGCTGGCTGAGAACCGGCCTTACTGGCTGGACAGCGTCTCAGCCCGGTACGATCAAATGATTTCGATCTGGCTGACGAAGAGCCGCGCCATGGGAGAAGCGCTGCAGCGTTACGATTTAACCTCGACGCTGCCCAACCCGGAAGAATTTGGATTGGGACCGAGGCCGAGCGCGCCGTCGCCGACCCGCAATTAATCCGCAGATTACACAGATTGGAAATCACCAAGATATGAAGGCGATATCCCTGATTTAGCAGCTAAGGTCTTTTCCTTTGTCCTTTTAGATCTGCGTAATCTGCGGATGATTTGATATGCCCGAGCAAAGCAGCAATCGTCTCGTCTCTCTCGACGTCTTTCGCGGTATGACGGTCGCCGGGATGGTGCTGGTGAACAACCCAGGCACCTGGACGACAATCTACTGGCCTTTGCAACATGCTGAGTGGCACGGCTGGACGCCCACCGATCTGATTTTTCCCTTCTTCCTTTTTATCGTAGGCGTCGCAATCCCCCTGGCGCTCGGAAAGCGCGTCGAACGCGGCGACCAGCGTCGCGATTTGTTGACTAAGATTGTCTATCGCAGCGTGGTGATCTTCCTGCTCGGCGAGTTACTCGCCGGGTTTCCGTACTTTAATCTCTCCACCATTCGCCTTACCGGGGTGCTGCAACGCATCGCCATCTGTTATTTCCTCGCTTCAGTTATTTATTTGACCACGCGGCCGCGAACCACGGCGATCATCGCCGTGGTGTTGCTGGTTAGTTACTGCCTGGTGATGAAGTACGTGCCGGCGCCCGGTTTTTACGTTGGTGATTTGAGCAGAGAGGGAAACCTGGCTGCCTACCTTGATCGCCGTGTCCTCGGTTCCCACATTTGGAAGGGTGGAAACCACATTTACGACCCAGAAGGAATTCTGAGCACCCTCGGCGCGCTGGCGACGACCCTTTTGGGTGTCCTGACGGGAAACCGTTTGCGATGCAAAGACCGAAGTCCGATCGAAAAAGTCGCGCACCTGTTCATCGCCGGAATTGTTTGCCTGATCATCGGCTGGATCTGGAATGCCTGGTTTCCGATTAACAAGGCGCTCTGGACCAGTTCGTACGTTTTCTTTACCGGCGGTCTGGCGCTCCAGTTTCTGGCGCTTTGTTACTGGCTGATCGATATCAAGGGCTACAAAGCCTGGACCAAGCCGTTCATCATCTTTGGCGTGAATGCGATCGTTTTGTTTGTGGGAACGGGATTGATGGGGAGAACTTTGACCTTAATCAAACTCTCTCGTCCGGATGGTACGCGTCAAGGCCTGCAAACCTATATCTATAGTCACGCGTTCGCTTCCTGGCTGTCACCAGTCCACGCCTCGCTGGCATTTGCGATTACGTTCCTGCTTTTGTGGCTGTTCCTAATGTGGCTGTTATACAGGAAGAGAATCATTATTAAGATCTAGTGTCAGAAGCCCGAGCCTGAGCGATGGAGGTCTCGCCAGGTAGCCCTTGCTGACGGCCGGGCTTCTGATACTTTTTTCAAAACGGTGGCAAGTCACCGCGCTCCAAAGGAGGAGAACACACTATGGCAACGTACATAATGTTATTGAATTGGACTGAGCAGGGAATCGCAAAAGTAAAAGCGAGTCCGAAACGTCTCGATGACGGCAGGAAGGCTTTCAAGAAGATGGGCGTCGAGATTAAGGACACTTATCTGACGATGGGCCCGTACGATCTGCTTTGCGTGGTCGAAGCTCCCGACAGCGAAACCGCGGCCAAGGCGATCCTGTCGCTGGGTGCGTCGGGAAATGTGCGAACCTTGACTATGCCGGCCTTCACCGAGGCTCAGTATCGCGAGATCACGAGTTCGGTTTAATCTCGGACTCACTGAAAACAGGTCGAAGACGTGTCTTCAATAGGCTGTCTCGGCAAGTCAGAGACTGCGAGAAGGCAGAGCCGCGCAGCCGCATGAAAGGGTGTCTTGATCCCTCACTTGTACCCCGGCCCCCTTAATACTCGTCCGGCCAGTACCGGCGTGCGTTTGCCGCCGTCGACTTCGATCTCGCCGTTGACGATCACAAAGTTGATTCCCACCGGGTATTGATTCGGCTCTTCGAATGTGGCGCGATCGATTACCGTCTTCGGATCGAAGATGGTGACGTCCGCAAAGTTGCCTTCGCGCAGCAGGCCGCGATGCTTGAGGCCCAGATTTGAAGCCGGCAACCCGGTCATTTTGTGAATCGCAAATTCAAGAGGCATCAAATGCTGGTCACGAACATAGTGCCCGAGGATACGAGGATAGGTACCCCAACCACGTGGGTGTGATTTCGATCCCGACAGCGGTCCGTCCGTCGCCCGCGCTCCGTTGTCGGTGCAGATACTAACAAAGGGAGACTTAAGCGCCGCCAGCATATCGCTCTCAGTCATCATGAAAAAGATCGCGCCGGTCTGTCCCCGATCCGCCAGGATGAAATCAAAGAGCGCCTCAAGGGGATCCTTGTTTTGGGCCGTGGCAACCTCAGCCAGCCGTTTGCCCTGCCAGCTTTCCAGATCACGATTGACTACGGAAGCGATCAGGATGCCGCCGGGTCCGCCGCTGCCGAGGTAGATGTTCTCCCAGGTTTTCGAATCGGCAGTGATTTCTCGTTTCAGACGCTCACGCGTTTGCTGATCTTTCAAACGCTCGAGCATCCGCTCGGTCCCACCTTCCAGGGCCCAGGGCGGCAAGCAGGCGGTCAGCGAGGTGCTGCCCGCAATGTAAGGATAGACGTCCGCAGTGATCTTCAAACCCTGCCGGCGTGCGTTCGCGATCCGCCTGAGGATCTCTGGCATGCGTCCCCAGTTCTGCTTGTAGGCAGTTTTCAAATGCCAGATTTCGACGGGAATTTGGGCGCGGCGCGCAATCTCGAAGACCTCCTTCATTGAATCGTCGATGGCATTCGCTTCACTGCGCTGGTGAGTTATGTAGATCCCGCCGTGCTGCCGTGCGACCTTCGCCAGCTCGACGATTTCATCGGTCTTGGCAAAGCGTGCCGGCACATACTGCAGTGAGGTGGAAACCCCGAGCGCGCCATCTTTCATCGCGTCAGCGACGAGCTGTCTCATCTGTTCCAGTTCCGCAGCCGTGGGCGGACGGTCGTCATAGCCGATAACGTATTCGCGGATTTGGGTGGCGCCGACAAAGGTGCCGAAATTAACGCCGGTGCCTTGTTTTTTCAGCCGCTTAAAGTATTCGTCCAGCGTGCGCCAATCGATCGTGAGGTTGTACTTCTTCAGGAAGTCTTCCTGCTCCCTGATTTGTTTCTCGTTGATAGGCGCGATCGATTCGCCTTCGCCGGTAATCTCGGTCGTAACTCCCATCATCACCTTGCTCATGGCGCGCGGATCGATGAGCAGGTAGCTTTCGGACTGGCCCAGCATATCGATGAAACCGGGCGCCACGATCTGTCCCCGCGCATCGATGATTCGTTTAGCGGTTGCGCCGCGGCGATTGCCAATCCGGGCAAGGCGGTCTCCTTTGATCGCCACGTCGGCCACAAAAGCCGGCCGGCCTGAGCCGTCAATGACGCGGCCGTGTTGGATAATCAGATCGTATTCCGGAGGGGACGCTTTGCTTGAGAACATCTGCGAAGAGATCAAAAGCATTATCGACAGCGTCAGAATAAGAAAAATTCTGCCAGTCATGATTTCACCAGTTCAGCCTGTTATTCGAAACCGGCAAATCCTAATAGTTCGGTTGCTCAGTGTCCAGCATTTTCCAAACACTGGAGGTGTCTGGATCTAACGGCGTACAGAGTACCAACTTTAGTTGGGTTCTTCTTTTGATCAGGTCTAAGCCCGACTAAAGTCGGTACTCTGTACACCGTTCGTCAAATCAAGACCCCCAGCCCAGAACTGCTGATGACTTTTCCCGAATGACTACGTAGAATTCAACTCCACACTATGAGTCACGAAGAGAACGCCCCGGCAATAACAGTCAGAGAGATTGCGCAAACGGTCAGCGGTCAACTCAGCGGCGACGGGAGCGCAGTTGTCAGCGACATCAGTCACGATTCACGTCGGGCCGGCGAAGGAACTCTGTTTGCGGCGGTCCGCGGAGAGTTATTCGACGCACACAAGTTTATTCCCCAGGTGATTCAGCAAGGCGCCGCCGGAATAGTCTCAGAACTGGACCCGCCCGCCGACTGGCTCAGTTCGTCAAACGCACAACTGGAGAGGGCTCCGGCCTGGATCAAGGTCGACAACGTAAGACGCGCTATGGCCCTGACCGCCGTGGAAATTCATCACCATCCTTCGCGCGAGCTGCGCCTGGTAGGCATTACCGGCACCAATGGAAAGACAACCACGGCTTACCTGGTCGCTTCGATACCGGAAGCAGCCGGTGAGCCGGTGGCCATGACCGGCACTGTCGAATACCGTTTAGGAAAAGAGCGCCGCAAAGCCGACAGAACCACGCCCGAGGCGACCGACATGCAAAGGTTGCTGCGGCAAGCCGTCGAGATTGGCTGCCGGACGGCGGTGATGGAATGCTCGTCGCAGGCGATGGATTTTCATCGTTGCGATGAACTCGAGTACGCGGTCGCCGTCTTCTCAAATTTGACGCGTGACCACCTCGACTATCACAAGACGATGGAGAACTACTGGTACGCGAAGCAGCGTCTGTTCGATGGCCGACTGGGCTCGCGACCAAAAACCTCAGTCATTAATGTGGATGATCCTTACGGCATTGAGTTAGCGGACAGGCTGGAGCGGGAAGGGTTGCGCGTTGTCCGTTATGCGGTAAAGGCGGAGGCCGATATCACTGCCCGCGCTCCTGAGTTCTCGCTGGCGGGGATGCATTTTCGCTTGCGCACGCCGGAAGGTGAAACAGAGTTTCACTCGCCGTTGGTCGGACCACCTCATATTTACAACACGTTGGCCGCGGTAGGGAGCGGACTGGCCCTTGGTTACAGCCTCGAGGTGATTACCAGAGCTTTGTCGGTTTGTACGGGCGCGCCCGGCCGCTTTGAGCGCGTGCCTCACGAGGGCGATTTTGCAGTGGTTGTGGATTACGCGCACAGCGACGACGCGCTGCTAAACGTTCTGCGCACGGCCCGCGAGGTGACCCGGGGAAGAATCATCACCATGTTTGGGTGCGGCGGCGATCGCGACGAATCAAAACGCGCCCCCATGGGCGAGGCCGCGGGCTCGCTTAGCGATGTCGTAATTCTTACTTCTGATAATCCTCGCACTGAAGATCCAAACAAGATTCTGGCGGACGCCGAGGTGGGGATTAAAAAAACAGGGAAGCCTTACGAGAAGATTGCTGACCGCCGCGAGGCGATTCACTACGCGATCGCGCAGGCCCGCAGCGACGATCTGGTGCTGATTGCCGGAAAAGGTCACGAGGACTACCAAATTATCGGCCGCGAAACTTTTCACTTTGATGACAAGGAAGTGGCGCGCGAGGCCCTGGCAGAGCGGAGTTAATTGTCCGATTAGCACGTCCACTGTGTTTTGTTCTTAGTACTTTTAACTTTGTAATCTGATTGCAGGGCTCAAGTCTTCAAAGAATGCAAAGCACAAAGCACAAAGCTCAAAGTACCGTGCAAACAAAGTTACCTACTTCAAAGGCTTCTACTGAGGGCCTGCAGCGAGGCATACGCAAGTGGGATCTGGTTGCGGTTGCCATTAACGGAATCATTGGCGCCGGCATTTTTGGACTGCCGGCAAAGGCTTACGCGCTCATCGGTTCGTATAGCCTGATTGCCTTTATCGCGTGCGCGCTGGTAGTCGCCCTGTTCATTCTCTGTTTCGCCGAAGTAGGCAGCCGGTTTGATGAAACTGGCGGGCCCTACCGTTACGCGCGCGAAGCCTTTGGCCAAACGGTGGGATTTGAAGTGGGCTGGTTAACCTGGCTGGCTCGGGTGACAGCTTTTGCCGCGAACTGCAATCTGATGGTCAGCTACGCTGGCTTTTTCTGGCCAGGCGCGAATCACCCGGCGGGACGAGCACTGATCATCATAGGGGTAGTCATCGCGCTAGCCGCGGTCAATATCACCGGAGTTCGACAGACAGCCATCACCAGCGACGTGTTCACGATTGGCAAACTCGTTCCCCTGCTAATTTTCATCGTGGCCGGCCTCTTTTTCCTCAATCCCAGCGCGTTTGCTTTAGGGCCGCGGCCGGCGGCCGGAGCCTTCTCACAGTCGGTGCTACTGCTCATTTACGCCTTTACCGGTTTTGAGATGGCCGTGATTCCGGCCGGCGAGATTCGCAATCCGCAGCGGAACTTACCAAGAGCTTTACTAATAGCCAGCGGGGTCGTCGCCGTCGTTTACATTTTCATTCAGGTGGTCTGCATCGGAACTCTGCCGGGGTTGGGAGATTCAACGAAACCGCTGGCGGATGCGGCTCAGAGATTTCTGGGGACGACGGGCGCCGCCATAATTTCCGCGGGCGCGGTGATCTCGATTGCCGGCAATCTAAATATCCTTTTGCTCTCGGGATCGCGGATTCCGTTTGCGATCGCCGAAGAGAAGCAGTTGCCCGCATTTATCGCGCGTCTTCATCGACGGACTTTTACGCCGTACATCTCGATCGTGATCACGGCCGCGGTGATGCTGGTCCTTACGCTGAAGAGTTCATTTTTGGCGGCCCTGACAATTAGCGCGATTGCCAGGCTGGTAACCTATGCGGTGACCTGCGCAGCGCTGCCGGTGTTCCGGCGTCGTTCAGACATGCCAAAGGCCGCATTCAGACTTCCGGGAGGAACGATCATTGCCATTGCCTCGCTGATCCTGGCAGCGTGGCTGGTAATTCACAGCACCAGGAAAGAGGCCATAGTCGCCGGAATCGCGGCGGCGGTCGGTTTACTGATTTACGCCGGCTACCGGCTTTATTCCACGCGCACTGCGTAAGGCGGGCCGTCACCGAGCGCGGCGGCGAGTCAATTCTGCCACGCACTGACTCACACAAAATGTCGACTTCTTCAGGACTATAGTTCGCCGCCCGGAATGCGTCTCTAGGTTTGCCAGAAGATTTTTCCTCAAATTTGGAGGGGGTTCAATTCGGTAGTGTATTATTGCCTCGACCAGATCAAAATCGGTGGATAAAGTCGTTCTAAATCTCCGCGCAATCGTCGGCCGGCGAAATGTTTTGGCTGAGCCCGAAGAGCTGCTTGTTTATGAATGCGACGGCTTGCCTCAGCACAAGCATCCACCGCGCGCCGTCGTATTTCCCAACTCAACCGAAGAAGTTTCTGACGTACTGAAACTGCTGGCTCGCGAAGAGGTGAGTTTCGCGCCGCGTGGAGCCGGCACGGGACTCTCTGGCGGGGCCCTGGCGATCAATCAGGGAGTTGTGATCGAGCTTGCGCGCATGCGCGGGATTCTGAAAGTCGATCCTGAAAACCGGCTTGCCGTTGTGCAGACGGGGCTGGTGAACGCGCATCTCTCTCGGGCGGTCGCGCCCTTTGGCCTTTATTACGTGCCCGATCCGTCCAGCCAACCGTCCTGCACCATCGGGGGCAACATCGCCGAAAACGCCGGTGGCATCCATTGCCTGAAATACGGCACCACCACCGATCACATCCTTGCGGCCCGGGTGGTTTTGGCAGACGGATCGATTGTGGATCTCGGTGGCGGCTCGCCGGGTTATGACCTGCTGGGTGTGTTTGTCGGTTCGGAGGGGACTTTCGGTATCGCGACTGAGGCGACGGTGAAACTAGCGCCGGTTCCGCCGGCGGTCCGCACTTTGCTCGCCGACTTTACGAATGTTGACGACGCCAGCCGCGCGGTTTCCGCGATTATCGCCGCCGGAATGTTGCCCGCAGCGCTGGAGATGATGGACAACGCAATTATCCGGGCGGTCGAGAAAAGCGTATTTGCGGCGGGATTGCCGGTCGATGCGCAGGCGGTTCTGCTGGTTGAACTCGACGGTATCGAAGCCGGCATTGATGACGATGCCGAGAAAGCGGCGTCTATTCTTCGTGAGTATGGCGCCCGCTCAGTACGCTCCGCCAACGACGCTAACGAAAGAAAGCAACTATGGGCCGCGCGCAAGGGGGCATTCGGCGCGGTCGGCCGTTTGTTGCCGGACGTGATGATTCAGGACGCGGTCGTGCCGCGCTCGCGTCTGCCGGAAGTGCTGGCCGAGACTTATCGCATCAGCGCGAACTACAAACTGCAATTAGCCAACGTCTTTCACGCAGGCGACGGAAATCTCCATCCGCTGATCTGTTTTGACTTGCGCCGCGGCGACGATCTGGAACGCGTGCGTCAGGCCGGCCGCGAAATTATGGAGACGTGCGTGCGCGCAGGCGGTTCAATTACCGGCGAGCATGGCGTCGGGCTCGACAAGAGCAGTTACCTCCCGTTGATTTTTAGCGAAGATGACATGGCCGCGATGCTGCAAGTGCGAGCGGCTTTCGATCCTTCCGGACTTTGCAATCCAGGCAAAATCATTCCCATGCCGCGCGGTTGTGGCGAAGCGCGCGCGGTCGCAACTCACACTTTGTCAGAACCCCGACTCGTCGGGGTAGCGGCCGGGTCGCTTGGATCGCCACCCGACACGTCACCAGAGCGAGGTAAATCTCCCGGCGGGTCAACAAATTCAAGCGTGGACGCTACTCCTCGCGATCGCGCCGCTCAGAAGCAGGCTTTGATTAACGCTAAGCTAACCGAGGCCCGAATCGCGCGCGAACTGGCAAAAGTAGTTGGCGACCAAAGTGTTCGGCGTGTCCCCCAAATTGATTCTGCCAAAGCATCGCAATCCGAATCTTTAGCCAATGAACGCATGCTTGAAGTAGCGCCCTTGACCAGCGAGCAGGCTGTCGACGCAGTAAAGATCTTAGCGAGTGAAGGATTGACTGTTCTGCCGGCCGGGACCGGTGGTTGGCTGGAAGCCGGTAATCCGATCGAAACTCCCGATCTGATCTTGAGCACGCGCCGGATGAAGAGGCTGATCACTTACGAGCCTGCCGATCTGGTCGCCTCGGCGGAAGCGGGTTTGTCACTGACTGAATTTCAAAAGCATTTGGCCGAAGCCGGACAATGGTTGCCAATCGATCCGCCTGACGACGGCCGGGCTACGTTAGGGGGAATAGTTGCGACCGGTCTGGCCGGCCCGCACAGCCTCGGTTTTGGCACGCCGCGATCTTTCGTGATTGGAATGCGGGTGGTGCTCGCCAATGGACGCCTGATTAAAGCCGGTGGAAACGTCGTAAAAAACGTGGCCGGATACGATCTCTGCAAACTGTTTACCGGGAGCTACGGCACGTTGGGTTTGATTACCGAAGTAACTTTCAAGTTGCGGCCGCTGCCTGCTGAGGCCCGAACCGTCGTAGCGTCAGGGCCGTTAACCTCGTTGTTGACAAACGGCCGCCGGATTGCCGCCGACCTTTTTCCAGTAGCGGTCGAACTGGTTTCACCACTGATGGCAGGCAGCCTCGAGTTGGATTCAAAACCACAGCATTCTGCTTTGCTGGTTCGCTTCATCGGATCGGCGAGGGGTGTGATTTCACAAACGGCGCAAGCCCTGAAGCTCCTGCGAGCCGATGGGAACAATCGCTGCTCTGTGATAGACGAAGACGCGCCGGTCTGGGGAAAACTGAGCGCAGCGCCAATGCCGGCAGCAGACAATCTGGGCTGGCGGGTTACACTCAGGCCCGGAGAACTAGCGTCGTTCCTGGATGAAATGGTGGCGCTCGAGAAAGACGAGACCTCGCATGTATCGCTCAGTTGGCACGCAGGTTTAGGAGACGGACGGGTGCGCGCAATTGCTCGCGCACCCGTATATCACCGCGAAGCGGTGCGCGCGCTTGAACGTCTGCGCGCTAAGGTGGAAACGCTGGGGGGATTCCTGGTGTTGGAAAAGGCGCCGCCGGAAATCAAGGACGAATTTGACTCCTGGGGCGGCTTGGGCTTGAGCAGAGAACTGATGGGACGAATAAAGGATAAACTCGATCCGCAGCGACTATTTTCGCCGGGACGATTCTAAGGGGTGTTGTGAATCAATCCGAGAGTAAGTCAATCATAATTTCGTGTTCGTTTGCCCTAAAACGATCCACGAACAAAAACATCACTAACCAGAAATTTTTGTTCGTGAAGGTTCGTGTGATTTCGTGGATCGCTCTTGCTGGGCTGGAAACACGAGCTTTATTGATTTATTTGCGTGACGGTTCTATAAACATCTCGCTCCTAACTGAGCGATGAAGCCTCCTTCTCATGTGTTGATCCTTTTTGCAAATGACGTAAGACGAATAAGGCTTAACCAAGCCAGGGACAGCTAAGCAACCATGATCCACAAGAACTTTTGCCAAACGTTCCGTTCAATTGCCGCCGCTTCGATGGTAGTAACGCTGATCGCGTCACTGTTTCTGTCCATCAGCCCGACCACCACGCTGGCCGCGTCGCGCGAACCAGTGCGCGCCCGGCACGGTATGGTCGCTTCAACTAATGAAGTCGCTTCGAAAATCGGGGTGGACATCATGAAGCGCGGCGGGAACGCAATCGATGCGGCCATCGCCGTGGCCTTTGCGCTGACCGTCACCCATCCGGCCGCCGGCAATCTCGGTGGTGGCGGGTTCATGATGATTCGCCTGCGCGACGGACGTGCGACCGCGATTGATTATCGCGAGATGGCGCCGGCGGCTGCGACCCGCGATATCTATCTCGATAAGAATGGAAACGTCATTGAAGGCGAGGGCGGCTCGATAGAAGGCTATCGCGCGGCGGGCGTACCCGGCACGGTGCGCGGAATGGAACTGGCCCTCAAGAAATACGGCTCAGGACGGCTGTCCTGGGCGCAGTTAATCGAGCCGGCGCGGCGTCTGGCGGGGAACGGCTTCATCGTCACCAACAGCCTCGCGCGCGGCCTGCGCGGTAACCGCGAATATCTTTCCAAGTATGCCGAGACCAAACGCATCTATCTCAACAACGGCAAGTTCTACAACGAAGGCGACCTGTTTGTGCAGCCCGACCTGGCCGCGACTTTCTCCCGTTTGCAGCAACGCGGCCCGAATGAATTCTACGAAGGACAGACAGCGCAGTTGATTGCGGCCGACATGAAGCGGAACAACGGGCTGATGACGCTTGCCGACCTGCGCGGCTACGTTGCCAAGGAACGTCAACCCCTGCGCGGGAACTATCGCGGCTACGAAATTATTTCTATGCCGCCGCCATCATCGGGCGGCGCCGTGCTGATCGAGATGCTGAATATTCTCGAAGGCTATGATTTGAAAGAGATGGATTGGGCCTCTTCTGATCGGTATCACCTGATGACCGAAGCCATGCGCCGGGCCTTTGCGGACCGCGCTGAATATATGGGCGATACTGACTTTGCTAAAGTTCCGCTGGCCGGCTTGATTGACAAGAAATACGCCGCGCAATTGCGGCAGACAATCAATCCGCAGCGCGCTTCGTCCAGCGAACAAGTGAAAGCGGGCAAACCCGTCGGGTACGAGTCTGAAGAGACGACGCACTTCACCGTGGTCGATGCAGAAGGCAATGCCGTCGCCAACACCTACACTTTGAATAATTCCTATGGCTCGGCGGCGGTGGCCAAGGGCACGGGTCTTTTGCTCAACGACGAGATGGATGATTTCGCGGTTAAGCCGGGCACGCCGAATCTTTATGGCTTGATTCAGGGCGAGCGCAACGCCGTGGCGCCGCGCAAACGGCCTTTGTCGGCGATGACGCCGACCTTCGTCTTACGCAAAGACGGCAGCTTCTGGTTCACGGTGGGCAGCCCGGGAGGGCCGACGATCATTAACACGGGCCTGTGCGTGATCACCAACGTGATCGACTATGGCATGAACATCCAGCAGGCGATTGACGCGCCCCGAATTCATCATCAGTGGCTACCCGATGAACTGGTCTTCGAGCCCTACGGACTGTCAGGCGATACGCAAGCCGCGCTGACCGCTCGCGGTCACAAACTCGCGAAGCCGCGCTATCTCGGCGACGCCGAAGGAATCATGATTGAAGAGAAGACCGGGATCCGGCTGGGAGCAACCGATCCGAGAAGGAGTGACGGGCTGGCGGTTGGGTACTAATTTCGAATCGCGTTCAGGATTGGCACGTTAACCAATGAAATTCAGCGAGCTTATAAGGCTTCTCGAGAAAAATGGCTTTCGCTTGCTGAAAGAGAAAGGTTCAATTCGTTACTATTCCAAACCCGGACACGACAAGCTGGTCAGAGTTGATTTTCACGGCGCGAAGGAAGTTCCCACGGGTACATGTCGTGCTATCCTTAAGGCTGCGGAAATCAAGGAAAGGACTTAAGCGATGATTGATCTGAAGTACTCGCTGGTTATCGAGGCCACATTAGATCCGTCCTTCTTTGGATTTTATTCGCCCGATCTCGAAGGCTTCACTGGCGTTGGACATTCAATCGAAGATTGCCTCTATAAGGCGAAGTGGGGAATGGACGAGCACGTTGCACTTCTTGCTGATCGGAACTTACCCATTCCTGAAACAAATCCTAATCCAACCGTGATGGTTCAGAATGAAGCAGCGATGGCACCAGCCGCGTAGCTTCGCTGCAGAAGTATGGCCGCCGCCCAACCATCCGTACTCGCACCCGTTCTCTCATCAGAAGAAGAAAAGATCCTCGCCTGCGTTCATTGTGGACTGTGCCTGGAGGCCTGTCCGACATACGTCGCCACGGGAGACGAGAACGACAGTCCGCGCGGGCGAATCTACCTGATGCGCGCGGTGGAAGAGGGTCGTCTCAGCGTCGGATCGCTGACCTTCGAAAAACATATTGACCGCTGTCTCGGTTGTCGCGCCTGTGAAGCCGCCTGCCCGGCCGGAGTTCAGTACGGCCAATTGCTCGAAGCTGCGCGGGCCGACATCCTGGCGGGCCCCACCAGGCCAACTGGCGTTTACCGGCTGCTGAAATTAGTTCTGCGCCACGTTTGGATGAAACCAAAGCGTCTACGAGCGGCGTTCACGATGGCTCGCTTTGTTCGCGATCTCGGATTGCCGCGGCTGTTATTGCGCACCGGAATCGCGCGCGGGATGAATCCGCAATTTGAATTTGGGCTGGCGCTCCTCGACGGATCTGCTCCGGTGAAGGCGAGCAGCCAGCCTCTGAACCCGCCCGGGACAACTGCCGCCAGAGTTAACCGTCGCGACTCGGCGCTACTCTTCAAAGCCTGTGTCACGGAAGGTCTGTTTCAACGCGTCAACGACGCGACGACGCGAGTGCTGAGTGCGAATGGCTGCGAAGTGCAGACGCCGCCAAGTCAGGTTTGTTGCGGGGCGCTGCACGCGCACGCCGGCGATCTTGAGGGCGCCCGCGCGCTGGCGCGTCAAAACATCGAAGCCTTTGACGGCTCTGACAAAGCGATTATCACCAACGCCGGAGGCTGCGGTGCGATGCTGGCTTCCTACGATCACCTTTTGGTTGAAGACAAGGCCTACGCTGACCGGGCCCGAAATTTCAGCGCACGGGTGCGCGATGTCGGTCGGCAACTCAAGACCATCGGCTTTCGCAATGGCGCCGCGATTGGATTCGACCGCACTACCTACGATGCCTCGTGTCACTTACTGCACGGCCAACACGCGGCAGACGAATCTCTCCAAATGCTCTGGGCCATCCCGGATTTGAAGCTGGCTCTTCTAAATGGCAGCGATGTTTGTTGTGGCGGCGCGGGAGTGTATAACCTGCTGGAACCTGAGCTATCTGAGCAAGTCCTCGACGAAAAACTCAGGAACATCGAACTATCCGCCGCGACCGTGCTGGCCACCGGCAACGCGGGCTGTCACATGCAGATCGCCGCCGGCGCGCGGCTCGCGGGACTGAATCTTAAGGTTTGCCACCCCGTCGAATTACTTGACGAATCGTATCAATGCGCGGGATTCTACGGCGCGAATGAACCAGCCGACTAATAAGAGAAGCGTCAACCGCATTACTCTCGCCATCTTTGCGCCGATCCTGATTCTGGCCGGTGTGGCGGGCTTTCTGATTCCGCCGCAGCAGAGTCTTACCAGCGGCGCGGCGCCTTACAACATATTCCATCTGATTTTCGGTTTTCTGGGTCTGATGCTGGCGGTGAAAGCGAGTGACCGGCTGGTGAGCTTTTTCAACGCGGGTTTCGGATTGATCGATCTTTATCAGGCACTCGCCAGCCGCCTGCATCTTTTCCCTGAACAATACTTCCTCTGGACGAAAGTTGATGATATTTTGCACATCCTGATCGGGTTGGCGCTCGTAATTATAGGTGCGTATGGATTACTCAAACGTCGAGCATTATGACAGGAGGCCCCAACCGTATGAGCGCAACTGCGAAAGCGATTGAAACCCCGACCCTCGATCTGTCGGCCCTGCGTCGAATGAAGTTTTCGGAACTCGAGGCACTCTATCGCGCCGGCACCAGACCTTCGGCGATTTCTGACCTGGACGGACATGCCAGAGGAGCAATGCTGGCCTGGCGCACTCCGGCCGGCGGACCCATCGCGTGGCTGCTGCGGACCTTTGGCGCTTCATCGATATTTCCCTGGGAAGGAAAGTCGTTCGCGAGTGAATCGAGAGAGGCGGGCACCGGCATCAATCGGATCAACCTGTTCCGCAAGATGCGCTGGTTTCCTTTCAAGACCAGGTTCGAACCGTCATTTCTCGACGGCCAGCCGAGCTTTAGACTCGACTATTCCGGGCCAGCTAACCCGCCCTTGATTCGATCTATTGTTGACGAAGTTCGTGAAGTTGCGCCGCGGCTCTACCTGGGTCCGGCAGCGTTGCTGGTCGGCGGCAAGCCACGCCCGATACTGTTCTTTGCGGTTTCGCTTCAATCAGCAGACTAACTCGCCGTTCGGCCCCCGATGATCGTCAGCCGAACGTTGCCGTCCTGATCCAACGCGACGAGGTCGGCGCGCTTGCCCGCTTCGATCGAGCCACACTCACCGGCGACTCCCAACAGTCGCGCCGGGTTGTGCGAAGCCATCCGCGCAACCTCCACTTCAGAAAAATTGAGCGAGCGCATCATCCGTACTGCGTCCAGCATGGTGATCACTGACCCGGCGATGCTGCCGCGGTCGTTTTGGGTGCGTCCATGTTCGACCCGAATTCGCTCTCCCCATATTTGATATTCGCCGTCGCCCAGCCCGGCGGCAGCGATCGCGTCGCTAATCAGAGAAATATTTTCAGAAGTCTTGTTGCGCAGGATCAATCTCAAGATTGAAGGCTCAAGGTGGACGCCGTCAGCAATCACATCGCAGGTCACCTCATCGTGCGTCAGCCCCCAGCCGACCGGGCCAGGCGAGCGGTGGTGCAGCGGTGGCATCGCGTTCATAAAGTGCGTGAGATGACGAGCGCCGGCTTGGAGAGCCTGATCGAGCACCGGAACCTGAGCGCGTGTGTGACCGATCGAGATCACCCACCCCCGTTGCTGAAGTTCTTTGATGAGTGCGATGCCACCTTCGATCTCAGGGGCAACCGTCATCATGTGCACCGCCCCAGGGTTGTGAATTCGGGGAAGCGATTCGAGATCGGCTGCGGTCTTAAAAGCGCGAAAGTGTTCCCGGTGTAGGGCGCCGCATTGGTCGTGATTGACGAAGGGGCCTTCGTAATGCACGCCCAGGATGCGCGAGAAGGGCGCCGATTCCGGCCCGGATCCTGCCGCGTCGGGCATGGCTTTTTCGATTGCGCTTACCGAGTCGTGGTACTGCTCGTCTTTAGCGGGAACCAGCGTCGGCAACCAGGCGGTAACTCCCTGACTTGCTAAGAACTTGCTTACGCGAACGAGTTCGCCGGCGTTGGTTTGCATGGTATCGATTCCCACGGCGCCGTGAATGTGTACGTCGACAAACCCGGGAAACAGGGTGAGCCCGTCAAGGTCCATCACTGAGTCAGATTTGGGAGCCGGCGTTTTTTCCAGGTCGGAAACAGCGGCGATCCGATCAGACTCGATCAGTATTGCTCCAGCATCGATCACCCGATCGGGCGCCACAATGCGCGCACCGCGCAAGAGAATTGAATTCGGTGGGTTCCTGGACACGCCGCTTATTAAAACACAGAAAAGGTGACAAAAGGCGAATGCCCGCAACGTCTTTGACGCGCGGGCATTCGGAAGGGTCTAACCTGTGACGCTTGTTAGAAACTGAGTTTAGCGCCGAGCTGAATCGTGCGCGGATCTCTCACTGTGCTGATAGTTCCGTAGGTGCCACCCAGGTTAGCTATCGCCAGGCTGGTGATGCCTCGGAAGTTTGTGTGGTTGAAGATGTTGAAGACTTCGCCGCGCAGCTGGAGCTTGACCTTCTCGCCGAGGCGGATGTTCTTAAAGAGCGAGAAGTCGAAACGTTTGGTGGGTGGGCCTTCAACGATGCCGCGTCCTGCATTGCCGACGACGTTTGCCTGACCTACACCGGAGGTAGGATTAGGTTGCAAGCACGTCGTCGCGACGGTGTTAGCAATCCACGCCTCGAACGTGTGCGGGGCGTTGGCGTTCGGATCGCAGAGCACGTTGGGCCGGTTACCGGCGATTAGCGCCGGAATGTTTCCCAATCCCGCGGCGTCAAAGTTTGCCGTCGCGGTGAACGGGAGACCGGATTGCAAGCTGACAATACCCGAGATCTGCCAACCACCCAGAACGTTTCCCTTGAAATCATGTCGATTACTAAACCAGGGCAGTTCGTAGATGTAGTTGGCCGAGAAGACATGCCGGCGATCCAGAGTGGCCCGGCCGTAATCGCCCCGGTTGTTATAAGAGTTCTGTGGGGCGTTGCTGCGGTCATTCTGGTTGTCGGTCAGGTTTTTAGACCAGGTGTAAGCCACATTGATCTGCGATGCGCCTGCGAATCGCCGCGTGGCGATCGTCTGCAGACTGTGATAGTTCGAATTGAACTGCGGCGTGATAATGTTAATTGAACGGTAGCCGCGATAGGGCCGGATTTGATCGAGAATGTTCGACGACTGGCCGCCAGTTCCACCAAAGTAGGTTCCGGCGGTCTGGCAGGGAACCGTCACTACGCCGGCCGTCTGTAAGGTACTCGTTCCGGTTGCGCAACGGGCGTTAAGCGCATAACCCGGCGGCAGTTCGTTTAGTTCGTAGGCGCCAATCAGGTGTACACCTTTCGAGCCAAAGTATCCGACACTGATCATGGTGTCGGTGCCGAATTGCTGTTGCCATTCGAGCGACCAATGCTGCATATACGGATCCTTCCATTGCGGCTGGATCGCGCGGATGCTGAACGGTGTGTTTGAGACACCCACCGAGACCGGGACTCCGGTCGGAACCGGTTGATCCAGACGCGGAGTCACCGCCGCACTTCCCAGCGAGACAGCGCTCACCGTGAAAGTTTCCTGGTACGGCGGATTGGTACCGATATTCTGCTGGTAAGTTCCGTTCAGAACCTGGTCGTAGTAAATACCGTAGCCCATCCGGATTGAGGTCTTGCCATCCCCAAACGGATCCCAGGCAATTCCGAAGCGGGGAGCGAAATCTAACTTCGGGGCTTTAACAACATACTTTCCGTAAGGTGAGACGGTCGGAGTGCAAAGACCCAAAGTTGCAAAGTTTTGGGAGTTCACAATCAGGCCGTTGCAGTACGATCCTGTCCCGGGAACGCGATTTCCGGCGCCGGTAACTTGCGGAGCCAGCGCGGGATTGAAAAGAGTAGGATCAAAGTTCGAGAGCCGCCCGTTCTTATCCCAGGGCGAGCCGAAATAAGAATACCGAATACCGTAGTACATAGTGAAATTCGGCCGCAAGCGCCATTCGTCCTGAGCGTAAGCTTCGATCGCAAACTGCCGAAAGTCGCCAATGTAATCATACCGGGCCTGGCTGAAAGCCACGTTATTGCCAACCAGGAAGTTCGCCCAGTTCTGAAAAGCGGCGCGGCGGGTCGCGTTCGCTTCCTGCGTAGCCGCGTTCGGGGCCAGAGTGCTGGTCTGAACTCCGCTATTGGGAGTGGTGTTCAAGAATCCGCTGAAAGCGCCTGCGTTGTTGCCCGCCAGGGCGTTCTCATATTTCCGGTAGATTGAATAGGTGCCGCCAAACTTCATGGAATGCCGGCCGCGGGTCCAACTAACATCTCCTGAGAAGTTATGCTTATAGGAGAAGTTGTCGTAGTCGCCGAAGGTCGTCAAGGTACTGTATCCGTTTCCGGCAACTGTCGGCACAAAGTCGCGAGTCTTGGCGTACGCGAGTGGCGGAGTGATTGGCGAGTTAGCCAGAGCAATCGTCCCGATGTCCTTGCTCTTAATCGCGCCCCAACCATAGTTCCAGCGACCAACAAGCACGAGGCTAGGACTGAGAACGTTGGTTAACTGGAGAGTATGAGTTTTGCCGGGCGACTGCGTCTCAGTCTTGGAAACCTCGGGCAAATTCGAACCCGAAGAGAAGATCGAGCTCACGTCGACCGTGGGGATCACGTCATTCTCAAACCGGTAGTACATCGACGCTTTGTCTGAGAAGGCGTGGTCAAGGCGGATAATTTCCTGTCTGAAATCAAAAATTCCCGCCGATGGATAAACCAGAGCGCGGGTAACGGCGTCGGTGGGCGGCGGCAGCTTGTTGTAAATAAAGGTCAGGTACTGCTGGGCGACCGGATTAATCGGCACCACTGATGAAAGTGGTACTCCGGCCGGTAATACACTCGTGCAGGGAGCAGTTCCGGAGGTGGCCGCGGTAAATGCACTCAGGCAAATGTCGATGGGGAAAATACCCTTACGCAATTGCAGATCAGGAACGCCTGAGGGCGCAGTGAGCAGCGGATAACGGCGGTCCTTACGCTGCTCTTCCGAAAAGAAGAAGTAGGTGCGGGATACTTTCTTTACTCCGGCGCCGCCTTCCTGGAACCTCGGGAAATAGACCGGGCCGCTGATCGTCAGACCATAGTCGTTGTAACGGAAGGGAGCGCGTTTGGCCTTGCCATTCGACTCGCGGCCGAACGGCGGGTTGGAATTGCGATTTGAAATGAAGTCATTGGCGTTCAGGATGTCATTGCGAACGAACTCGTATGCCGAACCATGAAACTCTTCGCCGCCGCCGCGCGTCACGACATTGATTTGCCCGCCACCGCTACGGCCTGACTCGGCTGCGAACAAGCTGCGCAATACTTTGAATTCGGCGATTGAATCGACGCTGGGATAGGCTTGGATCGTTATGTTCGAACCGCGGTCCGTGACGTCCGCGCCGTCCACCGTGTAAGTGTTCTGCGCGCTGCGCGCCCCGTTAACTGAAATGTTCATGGTGTTGGCTTGTCCGGCCGGGTTCGTGGTGCCTACATACACCTGGTCCGCCAGGTCATTCGAAACACCGGGCGCCAACGTGATCAACTGGACCCAATTGCGGTTGTTCAATGAAAGTTCGCGAGCCTGATCGCCGTTGATGACCGTGGACACTGTCGGCGTCGACAACTCGACTGTTACCTGATTGGCGGTAACCGTCACCACCTCCGCCACGCTGCCGACTTGCAGGTTCACGTCAACAGCCCGTCTCTGTCCGATATCAAGCTGAACTTTGCTCTCGATGTGTCTCTTGAAATTGGGAGCTTCAATAGCCACATCGTACATGCCGACGTGGAGGTCGCTGGCAGTGAACGAGCCATCATCGTCGGTCGAAACCGTGCGCACCACCTGCTTCTTTTCGGTGTCGGTGATGGTGACGGTGGCGCCTTTGACCGCAGCGCCGTTGGAATCTTTCACGGTGCCGGCAATGGTGCCGGTAATTTCCTGGGCTGAGACGAGCGTGGTAAAGCTAAGGAGAGCGAGCGCAGCAAAAATCACGCGCAGAAACCGAAGGTGGTATCTCATAATGGGGTCCTCTTTACTGGAAGAATGTTCAAAAGCATCGTGGACTGTGGCGAACAGCCCTCGCCGTTATTTTTGCGGTAAGGCCTCTAATTCTATTAAGCGAGCAATTACAATCAAAACTAAAAGAATTTATCAGGCCGATAAACTCACATGATGGGAGCCGGAGCATCATACTCCCTGCCGCCTACGTCTGCCAGCCCTTTTTCAGATTAATGGATACCTCGTTCATATTTTTGGACGAGATCTCTGAGCCGGCGCTCGGCAACAATTTCGGACGCACTTCTCGGTCGCTGCCTGGTTGCGAATTAGCAGGCAAATTGGTCGAATTCAAAGTCCCAGACTGATCAGGTCTAAAGACTTGCCAGGACTCACTTCGAAGATTATTTCTGACAGGCAAATGCCGTGCGGCATGGTCGCGATTTAAGGTGGTAGCGATCCCGGCGCGTCCGTAGCCTCAAAGGCGGCGCGGCGCACGCGCTCGAGATAATCACCGGCGGGGTTGAGTGCGCCCGGGGTTGCGGTGAAGTCGTACGAGAACAAGATGATGCCGTCGGCGCCTAACTTTCGGGCTGCTTGAATTTTCTCGACCGTTGATTCAACTGGAATTCGATAAGCGCCGACTCCGGCCCAGACGCGCCGCCCCGCGCTGTGGGCTGAGAGAGTCGCAACTTCGATCTGCTTCTGAAAGACAGCCGTGTCCGTCGAGTAGGCCATTGGACAGGCCACATCCAAAATTCCGATCTGCAACCAACGACGCCAATCCTGAAAACGTCGAGTGTAGGCATTCTCATCGTTGGCAAAGACTGCCGCGGACACTAAAACCTCCGGGCGCCGTCTCTTGACCTCCCCGTAAATCCGCTGAACCAGCAGGGTGATTTGCGCTCGCTGAAATTCGGCAAACTTATCGGCCTGAGATTCGACCGCGGCCAGTGGATTCGCTTTCAGGGATTTCTTCAGGCGGCGGCGCTCGGAATCGTCAAGCTTAGGCTCCAGCCATTTCCAGAACCGCTCCAGTGACGTGCGGCTGTAATCAAAATCCGGGCTGGCCAATCGAACATAGTCGAAGTGCAAGCCGTCGACCGGGTAATGCTCGAGAACGTCCATCCAAATTCGAAAGATATGTTCCCGTACTTTTGGATTGGCGGGCCCGGTGTAGACTCCCTCGAGCTCGCCGCGATTAGCTTTCGACCATTCAACGATGCGCTCCCGGTAGCGTGGCTCGTGTGGGGAGAGCCGGTAAAGTTCAGCGGCCACAGGTCGCGGCACGGCCAGCCACTCAGGATGTCTGTTGTAGACATGTTTTGGGTCGGCCGGCAGTGAATCAAGATTGGCAAGCAGACTGGTGTTCAGCCACGCATGCACCTTCAGGCCGCGGCTGTGCGCCTCGGCCAGAGTTAACGCGAGTGGATCAAACTCCGGCGGTTGATCCTTTAGCTCGTTCGCGCGCGGTTCCCAGCGCGACTTGTAGTAAGCATCACCTCGACCACGCACCTGCACAATCAAAGTGTTAAAGCCGGCCGCCCGGGCGCTCTCTACCATGCGCCGAATTTTTTCCGGGGATGTCAGGGTGGTGCGTACCACCCAAAGGGCCCGCACTTCATTTGTTACCGGCGAAGATTTATCAGCAGCGGCGTTCGAAGTGTCCGCGGGTGGGAATAGGAAAGTGGCGAAGACTAGGACGCAGATCCAAGCCCTGCTCATTTTTCCTATTGATCTGATTTCAGATTTTGCTGATGAAGGCATGAATAGAAACGGGCGGAAGCATTGCTCCCCCGTCGATCTATCTCTCTAATTTTCTACTGGTCGCGCAGCGAACCCTGCCAACGGACCGGCCCGATTCTGCGAGAGGGCTGCTAATTCTATTAGGGCGAGACCTGCAACAAAAAACTAAAAGAATTTATCAGGCCAATAACCTCACATGATAGGAGGATGCCGCATCATGGGCCCTTGCCGTCGGGCTGAGCCTGAGAGTTTGAACAGACCTATCATCGTGCACGTTTCTGGTTACGTAAGAGGGTGTGACGATCACGAATTCGATTGTGCGCAGACCTTTGAACGAAAGAACAAGATTTAGTGAAAAAGGCTTGACGCATAAAATCCTGTGGATATACTGGCGTCATATTTTTTTGCTCTCATCGAGTGGTAAGAAAATTATGAGTTCAGTTGTCTGATCAAGTTCTCGCCCACCGTTTGTAGAAGCATTGGCTTCGATAACTTTCCGCCGTTTGCGCGACCGCCAGCGGCTTTGACCACAGCTAGGAGGAACCCCATGTTGAAGTTGATGCGCCTGAACTGCATCCTGGCAGCTCTGATTCTGTTTGTGGGTTGCGCCGTAAACATATACGGGCAAACTGGTTCATCCAACATCACCGGCACAGTGAGGGACTCAACGGGATCCGTTGTTCCTGGCGCTACGGTGACGGCAAAGAATGAAGCCACCGGTATTACCAGTAACCAAAACACGACCGACTCCGGCGTATTTGCTTTTTCCTCGCTGCCGGTCGGGCAGTACACGATCTCGGTCGAGAAGCAGGGATTTAAGACTCTTCAGAAAACTAATAACACTCTGGAAGTAGGAACGCCTTTGACCGTCGACATTGCACTCGAGGTTGGACAAGTTACCGAAACCGTAACTGTTCAGGGTGGAACCGAGCAACTGCAAACTGCGAACGCCACGATGGGAAATGTTGTCGAACAAAAGGCAATCGAAAAGCTCCCGCTGAACGGGCGCAACCCGCTGACCTTGCTGCTGCTGGAACCGGGTGTTACCCAGAGATCGTTCGGCGGCGCCGGTTCGGGAGTACATGTCAACGGTTCGCGCGATCGGGCATACAACGTGACCATCGATGGAATCGAAGCTAATGAGTCATCAGTTCCCAATCCGGTCAGCAATCTCTACCGATTAAATCCGGACAATATTCAGGAATTTAAAGTCACCACGAACAATGCCACGGCGGAAGAGGGTCGCAATAGCGGCGCCTCGATTTCGATCGCGACGCGGGCCGGGACCAGTGAATTCCACGGCACCGCTTTCTTCTTCCTGCGCAACGAAGCGCTGAACTCCAACGAGTGGTATGCCAATGCGCAGAAGTCGCCTAAACCGCTAATCAGAATGCAGCAATTCGGATTTGAGGGGAGCGGACCGATCCGGAAGAACAAGACGTTCTTCTTTGGCAGCTACGGCTACAACCGGGTTGACTTCACTCAGCCGATAGATCAAACGTTTGGGTTTCCCGTTGTTTACACAGACCTGGCCCGAAGCGGAGTTTTTCGTTACTTCGTTCCGGACCCCGCCAACCCACTCGTTATTGGCGGCAGTACGATCACGCGTAATTCAACCTTGCTGGTGAATCCCAGCACGGGCGCCTTGCTGGTGCCGCTTTGTGCAACGCCAACTTCCCTGCGCTGCGTTCGGACCTACGATGTTCGCACCACCGGCGTGGGCGGCAATAACACCGCCGGCCGGCCACTTGATACGACGGTGGCTTCACTCCTGAAGGCCTACCCAAGTGCGAATAACTTTGCCGCCGCCGGTGACGGTTTGAATACCGCCACTTATGCCTGGAACCCGCCAACGGCCATTAGGGGTCCGGCAATCAACGGCCGCATCGATCATAATTTCAACGCTAACAACAGCATGTTCGTGCGCTATCTCTGGTCCGACTACAACACGTTGAAAGGCGATCCGCTGAACGGCAGACCGCAGGTTTATCCTGACAATCCGCCGCTAGGTGAGGTGTTCCGACGCACGTCGAATCTGGCGATTAGCTATCGCCGAGTGATCTCGCCGCGCGTGGTGAACGAGCTTACTGTCGGTTTCGGGCGTTTCGGTTTCCTTTTCACCCAGGGAGAAGCCAACCCGGCATGGCCCGACATCCCGCCTTTCAACTTTAATACGATCAGCGAGCCGTACATCAACACACCGCGGACGGCCCGTTGGGTCACCACTCCGCAAATACTGGACAATTTAAGTATCGTTTCCGGCGCGCACGTTTTTCGAATGGGCGTAAACCTGCGCTACTATCGGCACGTCGACCAACGCGGACAGCCTGGCGGCATCAACGTCACGCCGTCAGTTACGTTCTCAGCTACCACTCGACCGACATTTATCGGCACCACCGGCAACTCGGGGTTCGCGGTAGCGCCCAACATTAATTCCACCGACGCCGGAAATCTGGGCAGCCTGATAAACAACCTCTACGGCCTGCCGGCTTCGATGACCCAGGTCTTTATCGCGAATCTGAAGGAGGATGTGTTCCTGCCCTTTAAGGTACAGAACAACATTAGCCTGTATGCCGAAAAGCACAACCTGGATCAATACAACTTCTATTTCCAGGATGAATGGAAAGTTCGTCCGAATCTTACTTTGAATTACGGCGCGCGCTGGGAAATCAATCCGCCCTCGAATACGTCCCCAGGTGACAACGTCTTTGTCGCGGCCACGCCGATCGTCGGAACGCCGCTGCCGGCGACTCCAGTCGTCAACCAACCGGGCGCAGTAAACTTCGTCAAAGCCAAACACTGGTACGAGGGCAGCTTCAACGGCGCAATTGGGCCGCGCTTTGGGCTGGCATGGAGCCCTGATTTCAAATCGGGCTTTTTGCGTACCTTGTTCGGCGATGGCAGCAAGAGCGTGATTCGGCTTGGCTACGGCATCGCCTTCGATACAATTTCGTCATTCCAGGTGACGGCAGCAGCGGGAAGAATTCCCGGACTAGTCCAGAGCTGTACGACGTCTTTCAGCTCGGCGGCGGCTGCGTTCACTACAATTACCGCCGGGTGTGTTAATTCACCTAACATCAACAACACCGTCGCCGGCGGCTTCCCCACGCAACTGCCCGCGCCTGCGGTTAAGCCATCAACATTGTTGCGACCGCCCCAACAGTTATTAGCCAACTCGCCGCCAATTACGGTCTTTGATCCAAATATGAAGTTGCCGACAGTTCACGAATGGAACTTTAGCGTCCAGCGCGAGTTGCCAGGCGGATTTGTAATGCAGGCAGCTTACATCGGGCGCCGGGGCGAACGCTTGTTCATGGCTTACGACGCTAACCAGGTTAATCCCGGTTCGATCATTCCTTCGTTCCTGATCATGCAGCAGAATCGCGCGAAAGGCTGCGCCAATGATGGAACGGGTTGCCCAGCTGGAGTAACGGGCGCGGCACCACCACTTCTGGCTCAGCTGCAAACTCAGGGTGGACTCAGCGCCAGCGCGTCAGCCAGCTTCCTTAACTCCGCGACGACCAACACCGAACTGGACATCAATGGCGCCGGCAGTTTCGCCCGTCGCATCGAAGACAACACCCTGGGGTTGAAGCTGCGGCCGAATCAACAGTTCGGCCTGATTACTTATCTGAGCAACGAGGGTGATTCAAACTATCACGCCGCACAATTTACGTTGCGGCGACGGTTCAGCAGTGGCTTGGGCTTGAGCATGGCATACACGTTTGGAAAATCAATTGATAATCAGTCGGTTGATCCGGTCGGCGCAGCATCTGGCGGCGGGCTTTCGACGACGACCTCTCGTGCCCCAATCGATAACCGCGACTGGCGCCTCGAGCGCGGGCGCTCAGATTTCGATCGCTCGCATGTATTGCAGGCAGCTTCGGTGTGGGAAGTTCCGCTGGGTAAGGGGCAACGCTTCCTGAGTTCGTCCAACGGCGTAGTCAATCAGATTCTGGGCGGCTGGACCATTAACGGCATCTTCACAATGATGAGCGGCGAGCCCTTCTCGGTTCGCAGTGGCGCATTTACCGCTAACGGTAGTCACGAATCCCGTGCGGGCCTGCAACAGCCGGTGACCGCGCAACTGCAGGAGATTCCCGGGTCTTCTCTACCTGGTCCGGTGTTATTCAAACCGGTCAGCATTAACCCCGCTACCGGCCAGCCTTACACATGTGGAACTAACCCAACAGTGACGTTTTGCCTTCCCGCGCCGGGCCAAAACGGCATCGGTCGGAATACCTTCGTTTCCCCGGGTTACTGGAACCTCGATCTTGGTTTTATCAAGACATTCCTGATTTCGGAAAAGGTGAAAGTGCAGTTCCGGATGGAGATGTTCAATGCGCTCAACCATGCGAACTTTGACAATCCGGTTTCTGCGTCGACAGGCTCACCCAGCATCAGGTCTAGTGTGTTTGCTTCGGCCTGCTGCGCGACCGTGGCGCCACCTTCGACGCAAACCATTGTTCAGACTGGCGAGTCGGCGCGGGTGATTCAATTCGCGGCGAAATTCCAGTTCTAACTGCTTTGGAATAACACCTGACGGCGAGGCATCACCACGATGCCTCGCTGTTTTCCATTTCCTGACGAGAATGAGGACCCTTCACACCAGGAAACTCTCGATTATCCTGGCCCTGGGTTTAGTTTCCCTCCTGGTATGTTCTCCAGCCCCGCGATCTTCAGCGCTGGCTGAAAAAGTAACCGCTCAAGAAATTGTAGCCCGGCATTTGGAATCGATAGGTTCAGCCCAGGGGCGCTCGGCGATTAACACGCGAATAATCTCAGGAACTTCTCAAGTGATTTTTCGCACACCGCCACCTGGACAAGCTATCGGCCGGGCCGTGTTGGCTTCAGAAGGTAGCAAGAGCCTGGTTGGAATGAGCTTTCCCAGTCCGGTTTACCCGCGCGAGCAGTTGGGATACAACGGAGAAGCCTTCATGGCCGCGTTTGTTGTTCCCGGGACTCGCTCAGCGTTAGGTAATTTTCTGATGACCCATACTCTCATCTTCAAGCAAGGTCTGATGTCAGGAACGTTGTCGTCAGCATGGCCGCTGCTGGATGCTGCGACGCGAAATGCGCGGCTGGAATATTCTGGCGTCAAGGAAGTGGACGGTGACATGCTGCACGAACTGAAGTACTTGCCGCGGGGAGGCTCTGATCTGAAAATCAGTTTGTTCTTTGATTCGGCAACCTTCCAGCATGTGCGGACGGTGTACGAACGAGTAATTCCGGCGACAATAGGAGACCGTTCCTATACTAACGTGGAGCAGCGGGAGACGCGTTACAAGATGGTCGAGGAGTTCTCCTTGTTTAAAGTCGAGAGCGGTCTCAAACTGCCACACATCTATAAGATCAAATTGGCGGTTGATGCGACCGGCGGAACATTCCTGGCAGAGTGGGTGATTAAGCTTACGCAATACGATTTCAATCAGAAGATTGATCCAAGTGCCTTTAGCGTCAGCGCCAATTAGGTCGCGGCTCGCTCAAATAGACCAATGTTGGCCCTATTTGTAGATTAGGACTCGCTCGCGGCGGCGGCGAAACTCCTCCAACCCAACAGCCCACGACTGCGTGATTTCGTCGGCGGTCTCGCCGCGCTTCAATCGCTCGAGGGTGTCCGCGTTGACCAGCAGTCGCAGGTAAGAGTCCGCCTTCCAATCGGCGGGAAACAGACGACGCAGGGCCACCGCGATCTCAATACCCGTAAAGACGGATCGAAAGCGAGAACGATCGGTAATGACGATATTAACTCCGCTGCACGCTTCGTTCTTAAAGACTGAGGTCGCCGGCGTAAAGCGTACCGGCACAAAGCGCACACCGCCGATATTGCGACCGTTGAGATAACTCGCCAGCTTCTGACCGTCAATCCACGGCGCGCCGACAACTTCAAACGGCGTGTTAGTCCCGCGTCCTACTGAAACGTTGGTGGTCTCCAGCAAACCTACGCCTGGGTAAAGGGTCGCTTCCGTCAGGCTGCGCATGTTGGGCGAAGGATTAATCCAGGTCAGATTCGTTGAGTCGAGCCACATTGATCGCCGCCAGTTCTCCATCTTGATCACCCGCACGTCGGCGCCGATGCGGCGTTCTTCATCAAACAGCCGGGCCAGTTCGCCGACCGTCATTCCGTGCCGCACAGGAATTGTGTGATAGGAAGTGAACGAAGGTTTGTCCGCGTCGGCAATGGCGCCTTCAACGTCCACGCCATTGATCGGGTTCGGGCGATCGAGAACGTAAACCGGAAGCTTGGCTTTGGCCGCTTCTTCCATCACATAACCAAGGGTTGATATGTAGGTGTAGAAGCGCACGCCGACATCCTGAATATCATAAACCAGCGCGTCGAGATTCTTTAGTTGCTCCGGGGTGGGCCGGCGCGTCTCGCCGTAGAGCGAGTAGATAGGCAAGCCAGTCTGTTCGTCTTTGCTATCGGAAACTTTTTCGTCAGCCAAACCGCGAATGCCGTGTTCGGGAGCGAACAGGGCCACGAGTTTCACGCCCGGCGCTTTGAAGAGCACGTCGATGGTCGGGCGACCGGCGCGATCGAGTCCGGTATGGTTAGTCACCAGACCGACCCGCATACCGGTGAGTTGTTTGAAGCCGGCGCGCTCAAGGACATCGATACCGGTCAAGACCTGCGTATCGGCGGCCGTAGTGGTGACTCGCGAACTAGTTGAGGTCAATCGAGCTAAGCTTGCCAGCAACTCAGCAGCCGTACTCGCCGATTGATCACGAGCGGCGGCAATTGTTGTATCAGTGATCGAGCTCGCCACAATCGAAGCCACGCGGCCACGCAACGGGCCAACGTCGCCTTTGCCGTCGGGGTGAACGCGATTGCTGAGAAAGATCACGAAGGTGTCGCTGGCCGGATCGATCCACATTGAGGTGCCGGTAAATCCCGTGTGACCAAACGATCCGAGTGGGAAGAGATCGCCTTTGTTCGTCGAAAAGGTCGTGGCGATATCCCAGCCCAGTCCGCGCGCGGCGCCGCCTTCCGCCACGGCTCTTGGCCGCGTCATGGCCGCGATCGTCATGGGACTGAGAATGCGGGTTTGGTTGTAGACACCGCCATTCATAATCATCCGGCAAAAAATTGTGAGGTCATCAGCGGTTGAAAAGAGGCCGGCGTGACCAGCGACTCCGCCCATGCGAAACGAAGTGGGGTCGTGCACCTCGCCGCGCAGCCACCTTTCACCTTGCTGGCCGGCGTTCGCGCCACTGTCGCCGAGATAGTTCATCTGGCCGCGCCGCGTTTCCGTCGGAGCTATTCTTGGTCTCAGACCGGTTGGCGGATTAAAGCTCGTATCGCGCATGCCAAGCGGGACAAAAATATTCTTCCGCGCGAACACGTCCAGCGATTGTCCACTCACTCGCTGCACGACTTCACCCAGCGCGATGTAGTTGATGTCGCTGTAAACAAAACGACTGCCAGGCGGATTTCGCAACGGCTCGCGGTAGAGGCGCTTGAGCGCTTCGTCGTATCCCATCCATCTCTCACGCAAGTCGAAATCGGGAGCGAACCCGGCTACATGAGTCAGCAGCTGCTCGATCGTGATCGCGTCACGGCCCTCGCCTTTCATTTCGGGGATGAACTCCACGACCGGGTCGGCCAGGCGCACTTTGCCTTGCTCGACCAGGATCATGATGCTGGTTGCGGTAGCAACGATTTTGGTGAGGCTTGCGAGATCAAAAATCGTATCGGCGGTCATCGCTTCACGTTGCGGTTCGACCGCCCGCGCCCCATAAGCCTTGCGCCACACGATGCGACCGTGCCGGCCGACCACCACGACCGCGCCCGGTAACTCCTTTTTCGCTATCGCTGCGGCGATGACCGCGTCTATCCGAGCCAGGCGCTCGGCGGACATCCCGGCGGTTGAGGCGGGGGAAACCGGTGCTAACTGCGCGACTGTTTGAGGGAAAACGCTAAGAACAACCAGCAGGAAGAGGACGGGACGAACAAGCGGTGAAAAGACATTCATCAGATTTGGTTTCCCGGCAGACCCGAATTATTAGCAGAGCAATTCGTTCCAAACGGTCGACACGCTGCTCGCAGTTCATTAACAGTTCTCGGGCCGAGGCGGGATTTTAGCAAAACGCCCGTTCCAAGGCTTCTATTAATTCTTGCCGGCCTTTAATTGAATACCCGTTCCTCTTTGATACATTCCTGGCAGAGAGATTGGCAGTCGTCCGGTGATATCTATTTGTCCGAGCAGCGCCCGGGCGGTGGCTTCCTGCAAGCTTGGCATGTCCCCGTACGCGACCAGGTAGGTCTGCAGCTTGGGAAAACCCAGGAGCACGTAAGGATTGCCAAAGCTGATTCCGATTAGAGGCGTTTGCCGTTCGATCAACTGATTCAAAGCTTTCATTCCCGGCTCAGGCAGAGCTACGCTGCGCGCCTGACCTGAACGCACCCGACCGTACATCGAAACCATCACCAGGTTTGCGCGACCGGCGCCCTCGATCGCTTTCAAGATTTCGGCATCGGAAGAGCGATCATCAAGGACGATCGTTTCGATCTTCAGTCCTCCCCGGGCCATCGCAGCCACGAAGTTTTGCGCTATCAGCAGTCGATCGTCACCGTTCGTGATCGCGAGGTTGAAGACGCGCGGCGTCGCCGCCAGATTCAGCGGCAAGAGCTTCGCGTCGTTTCGCACCAGAGTTACCGTGTGTTCGGCGATCTCGTTGGCCAGGTGAAACGCGTCTTTGCCGGCCACGATTTGATCAATTTCATCCAGCGGAACCAAACGCTGCTGAGACAGACCGAGATCGTATTTAGCCGCGAGGATCTTGCGCGCGGATTCTTCGATGCGCTGCTCGCTCAATCTTCCTTTCTTTACGGCCTCGCTTACTCCGCGAAAGGCGGCGTCCGGATCGGCAGGTTTTAGAAGCATATCAGCGCCGGCTTCGAGGGCGCGCACTGACGCTTCTTCCTGAGTGAAGTAAAGAGTCAGGCCGCTCATGCTCATCGCGTCGGTCACGATCAACCCGTCAAAGTTCAGGTCACGACGAAGCATTCCGTTCATCACGGGCGAAAGAGTCGTCGGCATGGTGCCTTTCTCAATCACGATTTCGGCGCCGTCTTCGGTTTCGATTGGTTTCTGCTTTACATCACGAGGCAGCGCCGTGATTACCGTGGGATCGATCAAGGGTAAGGCGATGTGGCCGGTCATAACCGATCCGACACCGGCCTCGACTGCTGCCCGGAACGGGACCAGCTCAATTGAATTGAGTCGATCGCGGTTCACGTCGATCTGGGGCAGGCCACGATGTGAATCAGTGGCGGTGTCGCCGTGCCCCGGAAAATGTTTAGCGGTCGCCATCACGCCGCCCCGCTGCGCGCCTTCAACGAAGGCGGCGACGAAGCGTCCAACCTGGACCGGATCTTCACCGTAGGAACGCACGTTGATGACCGGGTTAGCGGCGTTGTTATTCACATCAGCCACCGGTGCGTAAATCTGCTGGATGCCCATGGCGCGCGCTTCGCGGGCGGTCAACTCGCCGGCGCGGCGGGCGTAATCGGGATTTCCGGTGGCGGCAATTGCCATCGCCCAGGGAAAGTTGACCGTATCGTCAAAGCGCATGCCGGCGCCCGCTTCGAGGTCGGCTGAGATCAGTAGCGGATGTTTCGCCAGCGCCTGCATCCGATTGACCAGCACCACCGATTCATATACCGGTCCGCGAAACAGGATGATCCCGCCGACGTGGTTATCGACAACCTGGTGTCGCAGAGCATTAAAGGCGGCGCTGTCCTGATTCAGAAAAGTTGCGTTCACTCCGACTGAGATCAATTGCCCGATTTTTTCTTCCAGAGACATTTTCGACAGCTGTTTGTTGGCCCATGCGAGCGCATCTTTCGACGGCTGTCGCCGGTAGGGCTTGAACTTCTGTGCAGCCGTCGCCGCAGACTTTGGCTCGAACTCAACAGCGCGGGTCCGCCCTAAGGGCATCGACACCAAAACTGAAAGCAGCAGGAGGGCGAGGGTGATAATTCTGGTGCGTGAATTCATCATTCGATGCTTCTTCTCCGGGTCGATTAGTTCGCCTCGGGTCCGGCGGGCGCCAGCTCATTGCGCCGGCTCTCAGGCGCGGGCGGAAACGCGAAGCTTGCCAGAAAGGCTACCAACAACGTAATTACGCTGCCGATGAAAACATACCAGGTCCAGGCGATGCTCGTTCCAAACCGAACATAGAGCATGACTGCGCCGCTTACCAACATTCCGATCAGGGCCGGCGGCTCGCTCACCCGTCGTAGAAACGTGCCGACCAGAAACACACCCAGGACCGGGCCGTTAATCAAAGATGCGACCGATAGCGCCTGATCCAGCGCCGATCTGTTTTGATGACGGACGACGAGCGCCACGCCGATCTGTACGACGCCCCACAAAAGAGTCAACCAGTGCGAGACTTTCAAATAGTGTCTGTCGCTCATGCGCTGCCGGAACGGTTTGTAAAGATCGTTGACCGCCGTGGCGGCGATCGAGTTCAACGAAGACGACATCGCCGCCGCGAAAATCGCTGCCACCACCAGCCCGGAAAGCCCGGTCGGCAAATGACGGGTGATGAAATCCGGAAAGACCCGATCGCCGCCGGTAAATGGATACGCTGCCGTCGCGGAAGCAGCAAATGCCGGATCGGAAAAACATCGAGCGCTCGCCGCCGGTTGAAGTTGGGCGCACGCTTCCGCCGCTTTGGTATAGAGCGGGTCAGTAGCCGGATGATAAAATGCGAAAAGCAGCACGCCAATAAACAGGAAACCGATAAACTGGCCGAGGACGATGGCGCCGCTGGTGAGCAGGGCCGTCGCCGCGCGTCGCGGACGATCGGTACAGAGATAACGCTGGACCAGGTATTGGTCGGTCCCGTGCGTGCTCATGGTTAAGAAGCATCCGCCAATCAACCCCGCCCAAAATGTATAGGTCTTGGTGGGGTTGAACGAGAAATCAAACAACGAGAACTTGTTGTACTGCGCGGCAGTCGCGACGGCGGCGCTGAAACCACCATCGATCGCATTGATCAGAATCACCGTAGCAGCGATGGCGCCGGCGATGTAGATTCCCAGCTGCACCACCTCGACCCAGATCACTGCTTCCATGCCGCCAAAGTAGGTGAAGACGATCATCGCCACGCCGATGAGCACAACTGAGGCAACGATGATGGTCTCAGTATTCGCCGCGGGCTGAAACGAAGTGTAAACCGCGGCCAGCACGATGGCGGTCAACAGCAGCCGGATGCCGTCGGCGATGTTGCGCATCACCACGAACATTGAAGCGGCCAGCATCTTGATCTTTCCGCCAAAGCGCCGATCGAGCAACTGATAAACTGTCAGCAATTCGCCGCGAAAGTATGACGGGATAAAGAGCAGGGCAATGACGACGCGCCCGAGCAGATAGCCACACACCAATTGCAGAAACTGAAAATTACCACCGCGCGCGAACGCCACCCCGGGAATCGAAATGAAGGTGATCGTGGAAGTTTCAGTAGCGACGATCGAAAAAGCCACCGCCCACCACGGCACTGACCGATCGCCAAGAAAATAATCGGCGGTCGTCTTCTGCCGGCGTCCAAACCACGTCCCGAACAGGACGATGCCGATCAGATAACCGAAGATGATTGCCAGATCGAGTGCCTTCATCGATTGGTCTCTACGTCATCTTTTCCTGAGAGCCTCAACAGCTTTTGAGACCACTCCGGACGAAGCCGCTAACGCTTTCTTCGCGGCCGACAGCTCGCAGCCCGTTTGGGCCATCACCAGCGCAACCGGCAAATTTCCTTCAGCCGCGTCGAGGGTCTTGCTTGCCGACTGCTCGTCCAGACCCGCTTCGGCTCCCAGGATTCGTTCAGCGCGCGCCCGCAGCTTAACATTACGCGTCTGCACGTTTGTCATTCGATTTCCGGTGACATAGCCGAGGCGAATCATGGTTGCAGTCGAGATCATGTTAAGCACGAGCTTCTGCGCAGTGCCGGCCTTCAGTCGCGTCGAACCGGCGATCACCTCGGGACCGACGACCGGAACAATGCTGAGTTCAGCCGATTTGGTAATTTGCGAATCAGGTACGCAAGTGAGAGCGATTGTAAAAGCGCCCAATTCACGTGCGTGCTGGACTGCGCCGATCGTGTACGGGGTGCGACCGGAAGCCGCGATGCCAACCAGGACATCTTGTCTGGTGAAACCGCGTTCATCCAAATCTCGCGCGCCCGCTGCAAAATCGTCCTCGGAAGCTTCGACCGCGCGATGGCAGGCTTCGAAACCGCCGGCGATAATTGCCTGGACGATTTCCGGTGAAACCCCAAAGGTCGGCGGGACTTCCGCGGCGTCGAGTACACCAAGTCTTCCCGAAGTTCCGGTGCCGATGTAGAAGAGCCTTCCGCCGGCGCGAACTCGTTCGACGATCGAGTCAACCGCCCGAGTTATGTCCGTCAGGACCTGCGCGACGTTCGCGGACACGCGCGCGTCTTCGTCATTCATTAGCCGCAGAATCTCTTCCGTGGCCAGCGAACTAATCTGGACCGTTTTCGGGTTCTCTTGCTCAGTTAACGGGATCGACTCAGCGGCTTCGGACATGGTCGAGCAACAAAGGGAAGACTGGAAGTGTCAGATGGGTGGACGTTGATTCGTTCGCGCCGCGCTAAACCGCCAACGGCAGCCGGTGCAGTTGTTCCTGCGCGATACGTCCGGCGGCGAAGGTCGGAGAGATTCTGGGCTCGGCAATGAAAGCTTTTCGGGCAACGCGGACGATCGCTTCGCGCAACGGCTCAATCACCAACTCTCCCGCGCTGAACACGCCGCCAACAAAAGCCACTTGAAAACGCTCCCCCTCCATTTTTAGTTTGCGAATCACAGTGACTGCGGCTTTGCCCAGCTCGCGGCCGGCGTCGGTTAGAATCTGCCGCGCGACTGGATCTCCGGTCCTGGCTGCTTCAATTACCTGCTTGCTGAATCCGGCGATCCGATCATTGGTCATCGACGTAGAATAAATCGCGGTAGCCAAATCGTCCGGCGTGGCCACCTGAAAATAATCGCAAGCCGCTTCGGCCAGCGTGGTCTTGGGTCCACGTTCATCCGTAGCGTGGGCCACTGCCTGCAACGCGCGCCGCGCGATCCACGAGCCGCTGCCTTCATCGCCGGCTACCGGACCCCAGCCGCCCGCATAGACGCGCTTGCCCTGCCGGTTGATCCCGCACGCTACTGACCCGGTGCCTGAGATAACCACGACGCCGGGCGCGCCCTCAGTAGCGCCGTAGAGGGCCATGTCCGCATCAGGCAATAACTCGATGTTTTCAATTCCGAGGGTCTCGATCAGCGCTTCCCGCATCCGGGTCCGAATGTCTTTTCGGCGTACTCCGGCCAAACCGATGCCGGCCGCAATGATATCGTCGCGCTGCACCAAAGCCGCGGCGCAGGCCTTATCGATCGCCTCACGGATCGCCACCGCGCCGTTGGAAATACCCACCCGCAGCGGGTTTGAGGGGCCGGCGGTGCCTTCGCCCAATACGCGATTTCCGTCAAGAATAACGGCCCGGGTGCGGGTCCCGCCGCCGTCAACGCCGACCACCAGCTTTCGGAGAGGGTTTAGCCGGCGCGGCAAAATGCCAATTCTGGTTTGAGAGAGGGTCATGCGTTTTCGATGCCGCAGGGGCCAATAAAGATTTCTATTCTAGGAACGGCCTAGCCATAATGGAAACTAAAAGATCTTATTCATGTAATAATGGTTGTTGATGTAAGATTAGGCCATGGACATCCGGCAGATAAAAGCCTTTGTAGCCATTGCTGAAACCGGCACCTTCACGGCCGGCGCGGTCCGCGTCCATGTGACGCAAGCGGCGATCAGCATGCAAATCAGACAGTTGGAGAACGAGACCGGCGCCAAGCTCTTCATTCGCGCGCCGCGCCGAGTGATTCTTACCGAAGCGGGAGAGAAGCTGCTCGAACGCGCCTATGTGATCCTGCGCGAGCACGACGCTGCGCTGGAGGAGCTGGCGGCGCTTACTGGCGCCCATCGCGGACGATTGCGCATCGGCAGCGCTTCCGCGATGGTCAGCGCCGATCCGTTGCCGCAGGTTTTAAGAGAGTTGCGCAATGCGCATCCGGGCGTTGAAACGTCGGTCGCCTCGGGCACCAGCGAGTCGCTGGTACAACAGGTGCTGGCCGGCGAGCTGGACGCAGTCTTTGTTTCGCTACCCGTGGAAGCGCGCGGAGTTCAGTCCGAGCTTTTGAGCGAGGACTATCTGGTCGCGATTGCTTCGCCGCGACACAAACTGGCAAAGCAAAAAGTTGTTAGCGCCTATGCGCTGGCCGGCGAGAAACTGATTCTCGGCGAGCGCGGGGGAAACACGCGGCGGCTAATCGATCAATTCTTTGCGCATGCCGGCGTGAGTTTGAGTGTGGCGATGGAATTGAGCCGGCTGGCAGCGATCAAGCGCATGGTTGAAGAAGAAATGGGTGTCGGCATTGTGCCGCTGCAATCCGTGCGTGAAGAGGTGGCCAGGGGAAGTTTGGTGCGTTGGTGGATCGAAGGCGCGCAAATCAACTGGCAGCTCGGCATTGCCCGGCTGGTCGGCGGTTATGAATCACCGATTCATCAAACATTCTTGCAGATTTGCCGCCAGCACTTTGGAAATGCGGCCACGAGTCCTCCACCAAAGTCGAAAACGAAGCAGAGAAAAAGAGCGGCCGGCCGGTAGCGATCGTCTTCAGTGTCAGAAGCCCGACCGTAAGGGAGGGCAACCTCTCACTCGCGCGTCTCCTTCAATCCCGCAAGCAGCTTCTCAATATCATCTTCGTTATTAAAGAAATGTGTCGCAACGCGGAAGCCTTCAGGCTTTTCAGTTAC
>JBBPID010000158.1:0-3080 GCA_038040505.1 Acidobacteriota bacterium
AGCCGTTTCAGCCAGGTTCGACTTAAGAAAGAACGTGACGCAATTGATCGAGGCCTATGGGATCGCAAAATCGTGTCAGAAACCCGACGGTAACGAAGGGCAATTTGAAACAATAGAGACTGGTCGTAAGACGACCGAGTATCAAGTGAACCCCTTTCCTCCAGTTGCCCTCCCTAACGGTCGGGCTTCTGACACATTCTGACTTGCGGCTTCAAATGGCAAATGAGAAATGTCCAATGACAAATGGAAAATGGTTTCCGTTCTTGACTCCGACCTCTTAGTTTCCCAATGAAGGGCAATATCCCCATCCCTGAACTCCCATTAGCGGAAGAAGTCTGGCTCATGGTTTTGGTGACCGCGGTCCGCGAGCGGCGCACGCAACAGGGCAAGCCGTTTCGCGAAGCCAGCGCTCGCAATGCCAGCGGCAATCTGGCTCTCAAGATCTGGGCCGACGTCCTCGAGGGCCGTGAGGACCTGGGTCCGGGATTGTGGGGCGTCACCGGAAAACTCGAGACCTTTCAGAATCAACCGCAGTTTGTGGTGACTGAGTACAAGCCGATTGCGCTCGATCAGTATCGCGAGTACCAGGGTTGCGATCCGCTCCTGCCGCGCGCCTTCACCATGGACATCGAAACGCTGGCGCTCTCGGGTTTCCGCGATCGGGTGGGCCCGAAACTCGAGCGCGAACTCCGTTTGGGCTATATGCGGCTCGAACAACAGCAACGATACCTCGAGGATATTGCCGCGGAAGAAGAACGCGTTTATCAACTTGGTTCTTTGAGCGCGACTTCCGGAAGAATCATTTCGATCGCCGTGCACGTCGGCCCGATTCCCGGCTTTGAAGTAGCCGGCTTGAACTCAAAGCAAAGCGAACATGCTTTTGGCATCGACGCTCAAGGTAACGAGCAGGACGAAGCCCAGGCTCTCCGCGATTTTCTTAACCTGATGTCGGACTTTGATCCTGATTGCGACGAAATCGTAGGGCATAACCTGGTGGGTTTTGATCTTCCGTTCATCTTTCAACGCTGCCTGATTAACGGGATCGCGGCCCGGCCTTTCGTAAATCTCAGCGATTACAACGTGCGCGGTGTGTACGACACGATGCGCGCCTGGTGGCTGGGCGACCGCCGCAGCCGCGTCAGTCTCGACGACATCGCGTGGGCGCTGGGAATCAAGTCCAGCAAGACCGACGAAGTTGAAGGCAGCCGGGTCTTTGAGTTGTACCAGGCCGGCAAGCTGGCCGAGATTCGCGAATACAACCTCAACGACGTGCGGGTGACGCGCCAGGTTTACGAGCGGCTGATTGCGTGTTTCGGACGTTATTAATTCTGAGTTCAAATCGAACCTTCGGGTTCCCGGGGGCGTACCAATTGTTAATTCGATTCGGGAGGTCCTGCCGAATGCACTGTCCCAGTTGCGGAAACGAAAGCTCACTCGATCAGAAATTCTGTCGCCAATGCGGTTTTGATCTGGCGCCGATCAGCAAGCTGCTCGGCCAACACGCGGATTCTGACGAGTTAGACAAAAGCGATCAGAAAAACCTGATCCTGCGCCGCATGTTTAAGGTAATGGGATTTGGTTTGCTGATCGTGTTGCTTGGAGTCGTGCTCCTCACGGCGAAGAAGGGGTTTGAGCTGGATAAGATAGCCCATCTCATGGCTACGCTCTTCCTGCTGGTCGGCACGGCGTTGGCTGGGTATTCAATTTTCGCGGCGGTGCAACAAGGAACTACGCCCTCGGGAAAGAAATCAGGCGCCCACAAGCGCGGCCCGGTTGGCGAGGCGCACATCACAAAGGAACTTCCGGAAGTAAGATTTCCCGTTCCGGTGCCCAGCGTGACTGAGCGGACCACGCAGCTAATCGGCAAAAGTGTTGAGAGCGGGCGAGACGAGCAAGCAAGTCAGTAGCCCGACCGTTAGGGAAGGGCTCTCCCACAGGGTTGTGATTTAGCTGCCCGCTCCTGCGACAGTGTTTCATTTCCGAAACACAGTCTGGTAAACTTGGACCATATGAATGAATTGCTTCTAATACTTCTAGTTTTACTTGCACTCGTGAACGTTTGTTTGCTGACGCTTCTCGCTTTCCGTAAGCCCAAAGACTCATCGGAAGAGATCAAGGAGCAGCTTTCGCGAGTCGGTGACGCTCAGAAACGAATTGAACAAACGGTGAAGGAAGAGATCGCAAGAAACCGAGATGAAATGAGTCTAGCTGCCCGGAATGATCGGCAAGAGCTCAGTACCTCGATTAACACGTTCGCCGAATCAAACGCGAACCGCATTGTCGAAATCGGGAACGCGCAAAAGAATCAACTTGATTCGTTCACTAAACAACTCGGAGGCCTAACAGACAGAACGGAACAAAGACTGGAAGCGATGCGGACAACGATGGAGCGAAAGTTGTCAGCCTTGCAAGACGATAACACGAAGAAGCTCGATCAAATGCGGCAAGTTGTGGACGAAAAATTACACAACACGCTGGAGACCCGCTTGGGCGAAGCATTCAATACTGTCGTGCAGCGGCTTGAACAGGTGCACCAAGGGTTGGGCGAAATGCGATCACTCGCCTCAGGCGTCGGCGACCTCAAACGCATTTTTAGTAACGTAAAAACAAGAGGGACTGTGGCGGAATGGCAGCTTGAGAATATGCTCGAACAGGTCATGGCTCCAGGCCAATATGCAAAAAACGTCGCGACCAAGAGAGGAAGCAACGAAAGGGTTGAGTTCGCATTGAAACTGCCCGGTCAGGACGAGAGTGGCAGGAAAGAGGTGTTTCTTCCCATCGATGCGAAGTTTCCAAAAGAAGATTTCGAACGACTAATCGATGCAAGAGAGAAATGTGATCCGGAGTTGATTGAACAGACCTCGAAGCAGTTAGAAAAAAGAGCGAAGGAGATGGCAAAGTCCATTCGCGATAAGTATCTGGACCCTCCGAATACAACGGATTTTGGAATCATGTACGTTCCCACCGAAGGTTTATTCGCAGAGATCGTCAGTCGCCCAGAAATGTGCGCCATTCTACAACGCGACTTTCGCGTAATGGTTGCCGGGCCCACGACTCTCGCAACTTTGCTGAGTTGCGTT
>JBBPID010000128.1:0-8892 GCA_038040505.1 Acidobacteriota bacterium
TCTTACTTGACATGGATCAAACATACAAGCGGCGACCAACCACTCAACGGGGCAGTCGCGTCGGTTCTGACTCGAAACTCAAACTCGGAACTCGAGACTGAAACGTCGCCCGCTTCGCGGGCTCCGCTGATCAAAACGGCATGTTTCCCAAGGCTCGCAGGGCTCGCCTTGGGCTTAGCTACAGCCGCTGCTTCGCAGCTCGACGAGGTTGTTCGCTAGCGGCCCTGGCTTTTTGAGGCAAAGCCCTTGATTATGTGAATCCTGTTAATCCTGTCAAAACTTCTTCAGGTCCTGGCTCCGGCCTTTCTCAGCATCCGGGCGAGCTCATGGCGGCCTGGTGCGGTGAGCTGAATCCAATTGAGGAGCGTCTGTCTCTCTTCGTTGTCTTTGGAATCTTTCAACTCGCTTTGAAGGGATTCCGGAGAATCAAAATCTTCTGCAAACATTAGCGCTGACTTGTCGCCGTTTTTGATGTTTACATCCGCTTTATTGGCTAAGAGAATTCTCGCTAACTCAGCGTTTCCACTTAGGGCAGCAACCATCAGCGTGGTCATCCCACAATCCTCAGCTTGCGCGTTAACGTCCGCGCCCGCCTGCAAAAGAACCTGGGCGGCGAGGTTGTGCTCGTTGCCGATTCGCGTGAACATTTCATCGTCGTCATCAAGCTGGAACAGGGCACTTGCAAGCCATTGAGGCGCGTTCTTAATCATTGCGCCGAAAGCGGCGATCATAAGCGCACTGTGCCCGCCCTTGTCCTTGTGATTTACTCCGGCTCCGTGGTCCAACAGCAGCTTAACTAACTCAGCACTTCCGATGGCGGCCGCGGCATGAAGCGCCGTCCCGCCATCAGACTCTTCCTGATCGACCTTCGCCTTTTGGGCGAGCAGGGCCTTGACCAGATCAACCCGGTTCACTCGGACCGCCCAGCACAACGCCGTAGAGCCGCCGTCGTCAGTTGCGCCCGGATCGGCTCCCTCTTCAAGCAGTTTAATGACGCCGGGTAAATCACCACTCTTGATGCTCTCAATCAGGGCTTTATCGTTGTTGTCCGCGGTCTCGCCGGCAACAGTCTGGGCAGTTGCTGTTGCGGCCGGCTTTGATTCAGGGGTTTGAGCTACTGTGGTGAATACAACCAGGATTGGGAGAAACAGAATTAGAAATAGTTTCGACATTGCTTTGCCTGCACCTCGCCCAGGTCAAAGCGATTCGCGTGCCCGAAACAATTTTCTGATTTTGGCTTGATCCGACTGGGAAAGGAGAAACTCGAGTGCAACTATTAGACGACACTTGCTGCCATATGAATCGGCCAACCCTCGATCGGCCTTTGCGCAAGAAGGCGGGCCTCGACTAGCGCTTCGGCTCTTCGTATATTCCGAATTCGGTGCCCGCCGGATCCGCGAAAACGGCAAATGCGCCGGAACCTGGGGCGATGTCTGTTCGTGGCGTCAGCATCCTGCCACCGGCAGCCTCGATCTTTTTGAGAGTGCCCGAAATATCATCCACCATGATGTATATGCGTGTCTGTTCGTCGGGGGTTCGGTCGCTCTCTTTCACCCATGTTCCGCTAACGCCACCTGTGTCGTCGAAGGCCAGCTCACCGTCGCCACGCTTTCTCACGGTCCAGCCAAAAATGCTGCTATAGAAGCCGGCTGATGCTTCCGCCGTTATCGCTGGAATTTCAAGGTAACAGATCTTGCCGTGTGACATATCGCTCTCCAATCATTCGATACTACGCAAACTCCCGACAGCCGACAGTCTAGGGCATCACCACCAATACGTCAGTCAAACGATTTACGACGCCCAGGAGGGTTCGCCCGGCCTGATCAAAGCGTCCGGCCACGGCCTGGCTTTCAGCGGTGGCGGCGCCTGAAGCGGAGCCGGCCAACTTGAGATAGTAGCTTTCCAGCCCGGGCGTGCTGCGAAAATGAATCTCCAGTTGATCCAAACCCACTCGGAAATCCTGAAAAGTTGATCTCAGCCTGGCCTTGTTCTGTTCGTTCTGTTGCAAGACCGTTGGTGACCCTTGATTGCCGCGCGCGGCCACATCCAGTTCCTCGATTTGTTTAGCTACTCCGCCTAGAAGGTAAAGAAACCGAGTGAGGTTCTTGATCTGATCGGCAACTTTCGTCGCGCCCGTCGAGCGCGCCAGGGCAACCGCCTGTTCCGCAGCGGTCTTTGTAGTGTTGGCTGACGGCGCGGGGCGCTTAGTACTGCGTGAACGGGTCTGCGAAAAGACTGCGGTCGAGAGCAGCAGAATGCTGACGATAGTTACGATAACCTTCATTTTTGCTCCTTCGATTACCGGAAGTTATCTTAATGCGGTAAAGCCTGCGACATCGAGCATCGCCAGGTCAAGTTGGAAAGCGCAACAGGTTAGGACCTCAGACGCGCCCGTCGGTAGCGGGCCAGCTGATCTTTGATGATCATGACGTAATGTCAAAGCCGAGGTACTTACAATGTGGCTCTGCCACGCTGATGCGCGCAAGTCTTTGACTTGCCGTCACGAGGTTTGCTGCTTCTCCGGGTCTGTGACCCCGCGGTCATAGACCGCAGGATTGGTGGAGAGCTTTTCGGTAAGTCAGAGACTTACCGCGCATCGACGTGGCAAAGCCATGACTCAAATAGCCTCGCTTCGGATATCGATCCGGCAACGCCGTGTGTCAGAAGCCCGACCGTGAGGGAGGGCAACTGCCCCGAGACTCAACTTCGTCGGGATCTTGTTCCGCTAGGGCTCGCATCATAAAGGCAGCCCTTGCTTACGCGCGGGCTTCTGACACTTTGCACCCTGCTGCTACAATTTCACGTTCATTGCAGATCGCAGCGTTCAACGGCCCGCTACCCTGACGAGTCGGGGTCCTGACTTACATGCGAGAGCGAACTCTGAAAGTCGAACGACTGGGCCGCGTCGAGTATGGCGCGGCGCTCGACATTCAAAAGCAAACTGAGCGCGCAGTTTTGAGCGGCGCCCAGCCGGACACTTTGCTTCTGCTTGAGCACCCGCACACATTGACCCTGGGCCGCCGCGCCAACGGCAGCGGCATCATCGCTGCCGACGACGTGCTGCGCGCCCGAGACGTGCAGGTGTTTGAAACGAACCGGGGCGGCAAAGTCACCTATCATGGCCTCGGCCAGGTCGTCGGTTATCCCATTATTAATTTAAGTCCCGACCGCGAAGATGTGCATCGGTTTATGCGGGACCTGGAAGAGGTGCTGATCCGGACGATGGCCGACTTTGACATCGAGGCCTTTCGGCTTGAGAAACTAACGGGTGTGCATACCCCGCGCGGCAAAGTCGCTGCCATCGGCGTTCACATCGCGCGCTGGGTCACCACGCATGGTTTTGCGCTGAACGTGAACACGAATCTGAGTTACTTCGATCTAATTATCGCCTGCGAAGGCGAGCCGGTCACCTCGATGAAAGAATTGCTGGGCCACGACGTTGCGATCAGCGCCGTTGAAGATCGAATCATCGCGCGCTTCGCGGAAGTCTTTGAAATGGAGAATGATGAGGTCAGTACCGGGAGCGGTAGCGACCGGGTCATGGTTCCGGCAATCTAGATTTTGGCGATCAATACGACCCGGTCGCTACCGCTCCCGGTACTGACTCCATATCTCGATTCCTATGCTGACCATTGATCTCATCAAACAAGCCGTGGCCCGCATTGCCGGCCGCGTCCATCGCACCCCGGTCATTACTTCGCGTGCATTCAACGAAGCGACCGGTCATGAAGTCTTCTTCAAGTGCGAAAACCTGCAGCGCGCGGGCGCTTTTAAAGCGCGGGGCGCTGCCAACAAGATCCGGTCGCTCACCGATGACGAAAGAAAGCGCGGCGTGATTGCGGTATCTTCCGGTAATCACGCGCAGGCGGTGGCGCTGGCGGCTCGCGAGGCGGGAACCCGCGCCGTGGTCTGCATTCCTGAAGACGCCCCTAAGATGAAAGTCGCCGCGACCCGCGGTTATGGAGCGGACATTCGCTTTTTTGATCGTCACAAAGACGATCGCGATGCCTTTGGTCGTGCGATCGCTGAAGAGGAAGGCCTGCTGATGGTGCCTGCTTACGACGACTATCTGATCATGGCCGGTCAAGGGACCTGCGGGCTTGAGTTACTCGAAGAGGTCCCGGACCTGGATTGCGTCCTGACCCCGTGCAGTGGCGGTGGATTGTTCGCTGGAGTCAGTACCGCCGCCAGGGCGCTGAGTCCTTCAATCCGATGTTTTGCCGTCGAGCCGGAAACCGCGAACGACACGCAACAATCTATTCAGCAAGGCGAGCGCGTCAAAATTCCGCCGCCGCCCACCATCGCCGATGGGTTGCGCGTCCAGACCCCGGGGGCGCTGACTTTTCCCATCACGCGGGCTAACGCCGAGGCGGTGCTGGCGGTGACCGACGAAGAGATAATCGCCGCCATGCGGTTCCTGCTTTTTAGGATGAAAATTCTGGTGGAACCATCGGGAGCCGCCGCCGCGGCCGCTGTGCTCACTGGAAAGATTCCGAAAGATTGTAAGCGGGCCGGAGTGGTGCTTTCCGGCGGCAACGTTGATTCGGATATGTTAGTCAGAATCCTTGCGGAATAGACTTGATGCTTGCTTTGCTACTCGATGTCGCGCCGGGTGTGGGCGGGAAAGAGCTCATCGCGATAATCGCCCTGGTTATCCTCGTGATCTCTGTGGTTACAGTGGTGGCGCTGGCCACCGGAGTCTTCATCTTCATTCGCCTGCGACAAAGCCGCGCGGCTGCGGACGCAGTACGCGACGCATGGGCAGCGCCCCTCTCCCCTTCAAGTTCAGCCCCCGGGCCGGAATCTACGGGATCCGCGCCAGGATAAATCTACCTCGGATAGGAATTGCTGGTTGACTACTGAGGACAAACTGACGTCATAAATATCAGCTTTCGCAAAAGCCAACACAGGGGATTCTCAAGATGAAAAGCGCTGCTCTGCCGCCACGTTCTCGAACTGACAATCTCGTGATCCGCCAGCTGGACGTTCTGGCTCAAAGTAAGCCTAAGTAGGGATCTGAGACCAGCTATTGACTTGATCTGGAAATTGACGTAAGTAAGGAGCCCGTTCCCCAAATTTCAACAGAGGATTGCTTATGAGAATGAACGTCCGACTGCCTCGTGCGCTAACAGAAGATTTAGTGATTCGCGAACTGGACGACGAAACCCTCGTCTATGACAAGGAGAGAGACGAAGCACATTGCCTTAATCAAACGGCAGCGCTGGTGTGGGAGCTGTGTGACGGAAAGACTACCGCGGCGCAAGCTGCGCGTTGTCTGGCAAGCAAGTTGGGCACTCCCGTCGATACAGATATCGTCTGGCTGGCAGTCAAAAAGCTCAAAAGTTTTCACTTAGTAGAAAGCAATGGAAATGTTCCCTCTGTCTCGCGCAGAAACCTGGTTTTAAAGTACGCGCCCCTGGCGTTGGCTTTACCCGTAATTATGTCGATTGGCGCTCCGACCCGGGCGGGCGGCGTTGTAAGTTGTGGGCAACCCTGCAATGGCCAGACGACGTGTCCGCTTGGCTGCATTTGCGACTTTTCGAATCAGGTTTGCGTACCGAACAACTTTTAGTCCTCTTGGCTCGCTTGATTCCGGATAAAAACTCACCTGGCTTACTTTGACTGTGCCAGTACCTGCACCTATCTCGGTAGTAATCCCCGCACATAACGCTGAGAAATTTATTCAGGAGGCGATCGAGAGTGTGCTTGCTCAGACGCTTCCGGTCGCAGAAGTAATCGTGGTCGTCGATGATTGCTCAGATGAGACACCGGCAATTGCGAAACGTTTGGGGGCGATAGTAATCGAGGGAAAGCACCGGAATATCTCAGCGGCGACAAATCAGGGCGTCCGGGCGGCGGGGCAGGAATGGATTGCCCTGTTGGATGCCGATGATTTTTGGGAGAAGCGCAAGATTGAAGTTCAATGGAAGGCGGTGCAGGCTTTCCCCGACGCAGCGATCATTTCTTGCGACTTGTACACTGTCTTTGAGGGAAGCATAAAGAAGCGGTCGCGAAAGCAGCTTCGTGAGAGGCACGGCAAGCTTTCTGCTCCCGCGATCGTTACCAAACAGGGCACTTATTTTCCCCGGGTGGATGGTAGTGTTTTGAGGTGGTTTCAGGTCGCGCCCCCTTCCGCTCTGCTGAGACGAAGCGTTTTTGCTACCGCCGGATTTTTTGATAAGCATTTTCGCTACTGCCAGGACGTCGAGTTTTTCGCGCGAGCGCTTAAGCACTTTCCCCTGGTTGTGGTCGAAGAACTACTCGTATGTCAGCGGGTTCACAGCAATAGTCATTCGACAAATGCAAAAGAATCCTGGAACGCCGCCTTCTCCGTAGTTGACCGCATGCTGCGCCACCCCGATGAATATCCACCTGGCGCAGGTCGAGAGTATCGCGAGCATCTGAAGCAAATGTTTCTACCAAACGAACGAGTTCTGGCCGAGAGCCGCCCGGCGGACTGGGGAATTGCAAAGTCTAACTAAGAGTATTAAGGGTGAACGGGTGATTAGTCTTCAACTCAGCAAGGTTCGGGTGAAGCTCATCGCGAGCATCTGAAACGCGGTTTCATCGGACTGAGCGCTTATTGGCGAGGAAGAAGACCCAAGGCTGCTCCTCCGCGAACTATTGACTTGCCCCCGGTTTTAACATAGAAAGGGCGAGTTTCTTTCAAACCCAATCCGAGGACTGTCCATGAAAAGCAATGCCCGACTGCCCCGCGCGCGCACCAGCGATTTTGTAGTTCGCGAATTAGAGGACGAAACCCTGGTTTATGACACGCAACGACACAAGGCGCATTGTCTGAATTCAACCGCGGCCATGGTTTGGAAGCACTGCGATGGAAGCACGACGGCAAAGCAGGCGCTGCGGTCGTTGAACAGCGTGTTCAGCATTCCGGTCGAGGAAGATGTGATCTGGCTGGCGGTCAAACAGCTCCAGGGTTTTCACATGGTAGAGGCGCCAAAGGAATTACCGAGCGTCTCGCGCCGAGACCTGGTGCTCAAGTATGCCCCGGCCGCACTGGCGCTACCGGTGATCATGTCTATTAGCGCGCCGACGCCGGCGGGATCCGTGACTTGCGGTGGGCAGGGCGCTTCTTGTAGTAATCCGGGAGATCCGCCTTGTTGTCCAGGTTGCGGCTGTGATGGAACTTGTTTCTGTGGCGGGCAATAGCCAAACCTTTCAACCCAGCAATCCAAACCAACCAAAAGCATTCAAAACCTCACCGCCTAGAAACGACGCGAGATTAGCGACAACGATCGCGCCGAAGTCTCGCCACATCGACTCCTTGCCGAGTTGTTCTGCTTCACCATAAGCCAACCAAAACAAAGCACACTCCGCCAGCGGCGCAAAAGTCTCGGCCACGATCAAATAAATAGTTCGTGAAGAACTGAAAACCAAGGGCAAGACCAGCACGACGATTGGATAAGTGCAGGCAGTTAGCCAGACGCCCGCGAACAACCGGCGCCGAATGGAATGACGCGCGGACAAACCAACCAACAGGATCGGGGTTTCAATGAGGATTGTGAGCAGATAACCAGGAATAAAAAAGCGCCAGAGGTCGGAAGAATTGACCCATTGATTCATTTGTTCATTGACTCAATGAAAAACTTAGGAGTGAACCAGAGGTTCATTTTTTGCAATGATTCAATGAACCAATGGATCAATTTCCTCATATCATGCGCAGCAGAAACGGCGCCTCAGCCATCACGTGCGCAATGGCCACGGCAAAGTAAACGTCGCGCGTGACCGCATAGTTGGTTGAAAAGCCGAGCCACAGCAGCGCCACCAGGAACAAGCCACAGATCAGAAAAGCCGTAATCAACTTAGGCCAACCGCGCCGGTGACGGGCGAGCGGTATCGTCTGCACGCTCCACACTGCTCCGGTTGCGCCAATCAACGGCAAGGCGATGATCCAGACTCCGTAGTGCAGCAACTCGAGGAAAACATGCGTCGACACCAGCAGGTGACTGGAGACATTTGGCAGCAGGTCAGCTCCGGAATGCTGTGTGATGCGCCAGAACAACCCGTTGTCCTCGGCGAGCGACGGCGTGCGCGCCAGGTACAAAAACATTCCGGCGAGCAGCACTGGCAGGATGAGCAGACAGCGACGATATGCGCGTAACCACTCAGGCCGCGTCCTTTTCAAATGCCGATCAAGAAACCACAGCGCCACCAGCGGATGCGCGTAAACGATCGCCAGGCTAAACAGGTCCGGCGCCAGCCAGTTCAGCGCGCAGAGCGCAAAGGTGATTGGCAGAGCCCAGAACCAATCGCGTCTTGAGTTCTGCTTACCGCGCATCAACACCAGCGCGCCCAGCCACAAAAGCAGAAGGGTGTTCCAGGCGCCAATCGCGACCGGCCAGTTTGCGGCTGACCAAAGGTCTGTGTAATAGAGGACCGGCAGCGAAACATAAGCAATGGTCAGGAGGAAAATTCCCGCGAAGGCGAGGATAAAGAAGTTGCGCGAGCGGCCAAACCGCGCCGGCAGGCGTGTCAGAAAATAGCGGGCTTCGAACCAGTTGTGCGGGCCGGCGAAAAGAAAGACCGTCGCGATCGACATCTGCAACGGCAGCCAGTTCGCCAGCGCTGCGGACACGCAGGCGCTGCTCACGAGCAGGACGGCAAACAGCTTCGTAGCCGAACCTGCGCGCTCAGTGCGGCCGCGCCCGGACCAGGCGGTCATTGAAATATCAGCGGCTCGTTCCATAAATTTGGGATCGGGGTCTAGTTGCTCTCGCTTGAACAAAAATCAGTACGTATTCCCAAAGCCTCATAAAATAGGGTACGGAACCGCTCGCGGTAGCGAGCGGGTTAAAGACTCAACTCTTCAACGCGCTCTCTGATTTCATCGATTCGACGCATGGCTTAAGTCGCGTCCTTAACCCGCTCGCT
>JBBPID010000129.1:0-8864 GCA_038040505.1 Acidobacteriota bacterium
ATTTGCCCAGCAGAAACTCGCCGCGGCCGACCGGCTTCGACAGGATTGCGTAAACCGTGCGGCGCTCGATCTCTTTATAGACCAAACCCACGCCAACAAAGATTGCAATAAAAACTCCGAAAAGGAGGATGGCGCTTAGCCCGAGGTCGACAATGATCTTGGCTTCCTGGCCGGCCGAAAGCTCGCCCAAAAAAATCGCGCCGGCAATCAGCAACAGCGCAAAGATCACCAGATTGTAGAGCACCCGATCACGCACCGCTTCGCGAAAGGCATTGCGGGCGATTGCGAAAGTGCGGGACATGCCGGAGCCGGCGGTGTTTGGTGAATATTCCACCCGACCCAATTCAGGATTGGAAGACTTGTCGCGCGGGTGCGGGTCTGCTGGCGATTGCGTCATGCTGGCGGCGTCTGTCTGCGAACGAACCAAATATAAGAAGCGAAGCGAGCAAAGTCCAACTAATTATGCTGGCGACGATGGAAATCATGGTCCGCGGGGGCTCGCGAAACTCCAGACTTACGGTAGCCTGCTCCGGCGGCAACGAAATCAGGAGCGCGCCATCGTCGCCAGGCCGAGTCGGCAGGGTCTGGCCGTTCGTGCTGGCTATCCAATGAGGATAATAAAAGGTGGCGACTCGCGCATCGAGGGGCGATCCCGGCCCCACTTCAAACGTGCGAGTCAGATCTTGCCAATTGCCGATTCGCAGCGTCCGCGTGCCGGCTTCAACCCGTTTGCCGGTAACCGGAGGTGCGCACTTTTCGTAAGCAGGCTTTCCCTCCGCAGCTGCATTCGCCCAAACCGGCAGCCACTGATTTATTCCGGGCGCTTCATTCAAGAGCTGCAGCATCTGCTCGAAAGCAGTTCGTGACAGATAAGTTGCGCCGCGAATTGTCTGAGAGACTGAAAACGTAATCGAAATGATCACCAGCCCGGCCATAGCAATCGCGATTGGTCGACGGCCGTCCTTAAACTGCCGGACCCAGAATGGCACGCTAGCGGCCATGACGATGGGGGCGGCCACGGAACCGACTGCCAGCCAGCGAAACGGGTGTTGCGCCAAACGCAGAAACGGCAAGGCGACCCAAATCGGTTTGCTCAGGGATGTGCACATCAACAACGAAAAAATTGTCAGCAGGCCGATAGCAATCAGGCTTCGTCTGTTCGGCAGGCCGAATCTCTTGAGCAGCGTTACCAGGGCAGGCAGAAACATGGCCAACGTTCCGATCAGCAGCAGTCCCATCCACCAGATGGTTTCGCTCTTCTCCGGAGAAAATGACGAGAAGATGAAATTCTTTCGATAATCAAGCAACGGATCCGGGTTGATACCGTCGGCCAAAATCCAGTTAAGTTCGGCGACCAGTCTGACCCAGTGGAAAGCGCTGGCAGCGAGACCCAGGCCAACCGAAGTAGCAAGTCTAATAACGGTCACCGACTTCCGATCTTTCGGCAGACTCATCAACGCATAGAGCATCAGCGCGACCGATCCGAAGACTGCCAACGGCAAATGGCTGAGCACCAGGAGCGCGTAGGCTGTAGCCAGGCCCAGGACTTCGCGTGTGCGACCGCCGTCGCAAACTCGTTTGGTAAAGCCCAGCGCAAACATGAGGGCAGCGCCGCCCGCGAACTCGGCGAGTTGAGCGGCCTGGTAAACTTCCGCCAGGTGATAAGGCATGAATGCGTAGAAAACCGCCGCCCAAACCGCGATGCGAGCAGGAACAAATGACCGCGCCCAAAAATAAGCCCCCAGGCTTCCCAAAGCCGAAACCAACATGAGCGCAAAGAGACTAGCGGCGTACCAGTTTCCCGTTATCGCTCTTCCCAGAGCCATTAGGTAGTAGAGGGCTGGCGGATAGAATCGTACTACCGGATCACCGTAGCCAAAGTTCGACGTAGCCAGCCAGCCGGGAAGGAGATTGCCCTGCTTGATGGCTTCATAAAACGGCACCGCGAAGTGGTAGTGATTCGCCAGATCGTTGTTGTTGGGTATTCCCCAAAACACCAAAGGCAAAAGAATTCCGACTCCAGCGAAAGCCGCCAGCATCGGAGCGCCGAATCGTTTTAGAAGGCGAATCATTGCGAGTTCGCAAGCAGAAGCTTCTGCGGGTCAAGCTTCACCGCCGGCCGGCGAAACTTCTTTGCTAACCTGTTGGCGATGAAGAAGCCGGCTATGAGAAGCCAGCCGAAAAGGCTAATGAATTCTGAAATGCGAACGCGAGCAGGCTCCTGAAATTCCAGCGTGACATTCACGGCGTTCGCTGGAATCGAAATCAGGACGGCCCCGTCTTCGGCCGCGCGGGTGGGCAAGGGTTGACCATCAGCGGTCGCCTTCCAATGAGGGTAGTAGTAGGTGCGGACGCGGGCCTTGGTGGTTGAGCCGGGGGCGACATGGAACTGGCGACGCTCAGGTTCCCAGGCTTGCAGCGCTACGGATCTTTCGCCGGCGTCAACTTTACCTTTCTTTAGATCAACATGCAGGAGGTCTCGCGCCGTGACTGGCAACCAGTCTTTGAAGCTAACCGCGCCGCGAGTTTCTCGAGCGAGGGTGGTGTAACGCGTACGGTTCAGATACTCGCAGTCGATCACAATCTGCGTAACGATGAAAGCGAGTGAGAACACAAAGGCCGCGCCTACCGCTAAATCTCTTGGACTAAACTTTCCACGAAAGATCTCTTTCCATTTCGGCAAGCTCGCGGCTACCAGCAGAGATCCGGCGAGCGAAGGGATCGAAAGCCAGCGCCACGGAAATTGAACCTCCCAAAGCTTGGGAATGAGCACCCAGATCGGTTTGCTCAGTTGAGTGGCCATGAAAAATGTGAGAACCGACAAAATCAGTGCGGGTCCTAGCCGGCGATGCCTTTGGTCTTTGAACCAGTGACGTATCAGCACGATTCCCGGCAGAAGGAAACCGATCGCAGCCAGGGCCAGAATGTTCGCGTACCAGGTGTTGCGGTTCACCAGGGCCGCCGGCGAAAAGAGAAAGTTAAGCCGGTAGTCATAGTAAGGGTTTGGATCAGTTGCGCTCCCCTTAATCCATGAGAGCTCAGTCACCACTGTCGTCCAAAAGAAGGCACTCGCAGCCAAACCCAACACAACTCCACCAGCCAAACGAGTCAGCGTCGCGGCAAAATGCTTTCGTTCAATCCTCAGCAAGGCGTAAATGGTTAGCGAAATGGATCCGATCACAGCCAGCGGCAAGTGCGTGAGAATTAGTAAGGCGAAGGCGGCGGCGAGACCGACGGCATCGACCAACCGTCGCCTGCGGCACACGCGTTCGACGAAGGCGAAGGCGAACGGAAGAATCGAGCAACCGGCATATTCTGAAAGAAGTGACGCCTGATAGAGTTCGTTTAAGTGGTAAGGCGCAATCGTAAACAGCACGCCGGCCCAGAAGGCCAGCTTCGGGGAGCAGAATGAGCGCGCCCAAAAATATGCTCCCAATCCTCCAATAACTGAGATCACCAGCGCGGAGAGAATCGTCGCTGAGTACCAGCTGCCGCTCACCATTCGCATCAGCGAAAGCAGGTAATAAAATCCCGGCGGGTAAAATCGGAAACGTGGATCTCCGAACCCGTCATTCGATTCGGCTAACCATCCTGGATGCCAGTGACCTGACTGAATAGCATCCAAAAATGGCTGGGCGAACCGCAGATGGTTTGGCAGATCGGCGCCATTGGGAATTCCCAGAAAAACAATTGGCAACAATACAGCGATGCTGATGGCCGCGACGAGCAAACTGAAGCGGAGATCCTGCCTGCTGCTTTTGGCAGAAACGGATCCTGGCTTTCGACCGAACGAGGTCGAAGAAAAAAATCTTCCTGATAAGAATGCGGATTTCATTGCTTAACGTCGGAATTCGTTGAATCGGTAGCTTGCCGTCGTGGCAGCAGTAACAGTCCAATGAGGATCCATCCGATGCCGGTAAACACTGTGGCGTAACGCACGCGCATGGGCTCGCGGAACTCAAGGATTACTCTGCCACCACGAGCGGGGAGTGCAATCAGCATCGCTCCGTCGCGATCAGGAGTGGTTGTCAGTCGTTGTCCCTCAGAGGTGGCCACCCAATGAGGATAGAAAAACGTTCGCACTCGGGCTGTAGTGGACTCGCCGGCGCCCAGCTGAACGACGCGGTGCTCTGGTAGCCAGGATTCGATCGTTACCATTCGATCGCCGGCTTTGACTGGAGCGTCCATGCTTTGAATTGGCTCGTGTACCCAAACCGGAAACCATTGGGAGACGCCTGGCGAGCCTGGGATCTCGCTCAACCTTTGTTCGAACTGGTTGGGGGTCAACCAGTACGCCTCGCGAATTATGTGCGAGAAGGAAAACGCGAAACCCACCGCCGCCGTGCCTGCGGTCAGGAGAGCTAAAGGACGACGCTTTCCGGCGAGCAATGTTTTCCAGTACGGAATTACCATCGCTAGCAAAAGTGGACAGACCATCGACAGGATCGCAAACCAGCGCCAGGGAAATTGTGTCTTCTGCAAGGGTTGGAGAGCGTCCCACAGAGGCCGTGACAAGGGCGTGGCCATGAACATGGTCAGCGACACGAGAACAGTTAGAGCCGGTAACAAGCTGCGTTTCCTGGTCTGCCCTGGCATTGCTTCGCGCGCCGACTTTCTTATCAGCGCCAAAGCCGGCCAAAACATAGCCACCGCAACCAGAAGCAAAATGTTCATCCACCAGACACTCAGATAGTCAGGAGAGAAAGTCGAAAGCACAAAATTCTGGCGGTAATCAACCGAGGTGTCCGTCATGATATTGTCGGCGCGAATCCATCGGAGTTCAGCCAGCATGGTCGTCCAGTATGACGCGCTGGCACACAGTCCGAGCAAAACCCCGAGACCAAGACTGCCGAGCGTTGCGAGTCGCTTTCCCGGAACCAGCCGAAAGAGCGCGTAGATGAAAAGCGCTATCGACCCGATTACTGTCAGCGGCAGATGCGTGAGGATCAGTAGTCCATAAGCCGCGGCCAGTCCGGCGATATCGCGGCGCCGGCGGTGCCGGCAAACTCGCTCGACAAACGCGAAGGCGAACGGGAGAATCGCCGCGCCCGCGAACTCCGCGAACATAAATGACTGAAAAAACTGATTGAGATGGTACGGCGCCACGGCGAAAAGAATTCCCGCCCACACGGCATATCGTCCCAAACCGATCGCGCGTCCCCAGAAATACACACCGAGCGCGCCTGCTATCGATAAGAGATTAGCCGTGAGTAACGTCGCTGCGTACCAGTTGCCGGTCAGCGTCCGAGCCAAGGCCAGGAGGTAATAGACGGCTGGAGGATAAAAACGAAAACTGGCGTCGCCGTATCCCGCGTTGGATTCAGCGAGCCATCCCGGATGGAAGTTGCCTGCCCGCAACGAATCATAGAAGGGAAGTGCAAAACGAAAATGATTTGTTAGGTCCTGGCTGGCGGGAATGCCCCAGAAGAAGGTGGGCGACATTATCGCGAACGCGACCAACGTAACCCACAGGATTTGTCTCGTCTCCGGCGAAAGCCATGAGATCGAATTTCGACTAGAGTGGATTGTGACGGCGCGAGAACTCATGTCGTGCGACCTGGAGGGGGGGGTAAGAAAATGGCGGAGACGGAGCTTAATTTACTCCGGCCTCCGCCTTAGTAGGAAAATTTCAGAGGTTGTTAGTTCCCGACAGGACTCATTGACTTCACCTCGTTTTCATCGGCCGGCGCCGCCAGGGTGGAATCGACCCTGAGAACGCAGTCTTCGGTGATGCCAAACCTTCTGGTGCCGGTTTTGCCGATGCCTGAGGTGGTGGTGGGAACCGCGTGGGCCCAAAACTGGGCAGGCGGGCCGGCTACCGCGTTAGCGACAAAGGTGTAACCACTCTTTGTTCCGGTAGCCAGCACGCTGTCCGTTAGGGTGCGAACACCGAGACCCACAAGGTCTGTGAAGTTTCCGTTGCCATAGGTGTACTGGTAAGTCATTTCACAGGAACCAATGGTACGGATGGAGGATTGAGCTGAGCCTTCGTTGGCGGCTCGTCGCGATGCCAATAAGTTGGGAATTGCTATGGAGGCAACGATCCCGATAATGGCCACGACTATCAGGAGTTCAATGAGAGAAAACCCTTTGGTGTTTTTCAGTAACATGCGGAACACCTCGCCAACCTAGTGCTCAGATTTAATTACCGACCGGATTGATCGCTGCGACTGCGGCTGCGTCAGCCGGAGCCGTTAGTGTCGTGTCACCACGCAGCACGCCATCCTGTGCGAGGCCGAATCTGCGCGTACCCGTCTGTCCCACACCATTGGTGGTCGAGGGCAATGCATACGACCAGTAGGACGCGGGCGGACCGGCAACCACGTTCATGACGAAGTAGTAACCGCTCTTGGCGCTAGCTGCCGCTGTGGCCTGACCCAGAACGCTGTCGACGAGACTCTGTCCCATCAAAGTGGCGAGGTCGCCATAAGCGCCGTTACCGGCGGTTGACTGATAAGTAGCTTCAGCACTGCCGATGGTGCGCAGTGACTGTTGAGCGGAACCCTCGTTCGCCGCGCGGCGGGAAGCGAGAAGATTAGGGATCGCGATGGCGGCGATGATGCCGATGATCGCAACCACGATAAGCAGCTCGATGAGCGAGAAGCCTTTTTCGTTTTTCTGTTGCATGTTCCTTTTCCTTTCTGAGTTACGTTTACCGGTTATTCGCACTGTCTAGTAACGGAACTGCCGCAGGGTGTGCGACCGTTTACTCTATTGGTTGCGGCATTCAAATGCCGCTTCTAGGGAGAGAGGGCAGGGGTAAAAGCAACCCTGCCCTCTTTAAGAGTTGATCGGCAAACCAGAATTAGTTTCCGACCGGATTGATCGCTGCGACCGCGGCTGCATCAGCCGGAGCCGTTAGAGTCGTGTCACCACGCAGCACGCCATCCTGTGCGAGGCCGAATCTGCGCGTACCCGTCTGTCCCACACCATTGGTGGTCGAGGGCAATGCATACGACCAGTAGGACGCGGGCGGACCGGCAACCACGTTCATGACGAAGTAGTAACCGCTCTTGGCGCTAGCTGCCGCTGTGGCCTGACCCAGAACGCTGTCGACGAGACTCTGTCCCATCAAAGTGGCGAGGTCGCCATAAGCGCCGTTACCGGCGGTTGACTGATAAGTAGCTTCAGCACTGCCGATGGTGCGCAGTGACTGTTGAGCGGAACCCTCGTTCGCCGCGCGGCGGGAAGCGAGAAGATTGGGAATAGCGATGGCGGCGATGATGCCGATGATCGCAACCACGATGAGCAGCTCGATTAGCGAGAAGCCCTTTTGATTCTTTTTCATGTCTGTTTATGCTCCTTCAGAGATTGAGATAAGCTGGTTGCTGTTTTATTCGCGCCACCGGCTTTGTCTCATCGAACAACCGCAGCGCGCGATTTTGTCGCACCGGTAACATCAAGGCCTGTGCCAAAGACGCAATTCCTTTGCGCAAGTCGAAAATCCCACTGAAGTTGGATTTGATCGCAAGTTACGGAGCAGTGTTCGCCGCTTCGTCTTGATGAGCGGACGGTTCCTGACAAATTGTGTCAGCAGTTAAGTGACGGTTTTCGTCAAAAGAGAGAGGGTGCGCTGGCGTTTTGGCGAGGTTATGAAGGAAGCCCTTGATCAAATCAAGGCGCAAGGAATTCGCGAATCAAATGCCGTTCCTTCTCGTCTTTGATCCGGGTGAAGAGCCTTGTTCCCAGGCGAGTGATGGTCTCAGGTTTGTCAAACGGCATGCGATCATAAACCTGGCCACCGGCAAAATGACAAGGCTGACATCGTGCCTGAAAGATCGGCTTAATCTCGGTCGCAAAGTCGGGCTTCTTTGGCGCCGAAATGACGGTAGCGGTGGCTAAGGTTCTTGGCGACAAACTCAAACTTCCCGGAGCATGATGACAAGCTACAAGTCCGAACGCGAAGACCGAGACGATACCAATGATGGCCGCCTGCATCACACGTCTCGTCCTGTTAGTAGGTGAGAAGGTTCTCATCTTTCCGAAAGTTCTCGTGAACTGCCCGACCTGCCTTTGACTATCAGGGCGTTTCGGATGATTTGATGACATCGCTTCGGCAAGAGATGTAGTAAACTAATCTTCGTTAACCCGAATTGACGTCGATCGTTAGCATCTTAAGGAAGGGGTTTGTCCATGTCTAGTAAGAGGTCTTCGAGATTCATAGTCCACGTCGCGCTTTTTTCCATGTTAGCTTTCTTCGCAATGCCGGTGGTGGCCCAACAGATCTGCTTTAAGCCCGAGGAGCGAGCAAAAGCTGAGCAAACTGCCAAGGTTTTTCGCGCGCCGGATCCAGGTTACAACCCGGTCCTGGGCTTCAATCCCGCTCAAGGTCCCCGCCGCGGAGCCCCTCCTGCAGATGCCAACGGACTGGCAAGACCGATTAACTGCGTTGCCAATAAGGACTTGACTCCGGGCGCCGGTACCACGCCGAAATTCCACTGCTCGGTAGCTGGCATTGTCGACGAAGACGGCGAGCTGATCCGCTACAAGATAAAGCCGCACTTTAAAGGGCAGACCAGAGACCGGCGCAATGGCGAGATCTACGGAGAGTTTCTTTCTTCGCGATTTTCAAAAGCGTTAGGTTTCTTTGCGGACGATGAATGGGTGGCGGACGTCAATTGTCCTGACTGCGAGAAAAGTCTTACTCGGGGTTTTCAAGGCGCAAGCTTCTCTCCCTTCCAGCCGGCCGCCGGTATCGAGCTGGCGCTTGGGCGCGGGATAGATGTCAACTGCAACAATAAAGACTCGGGCGCGCTGGCCGGATCGCTTCAAAAACTTTTGCAGAGTGGCGCTCCTCGCGCGGAGATCGACGCCTTCAAACTTTGGCTGGGGTTCATTGATCACGGAGATACCAAGACGGACAA